>JAIKWU010000022.1 GCA_024684455.1 Bacteroidaceae bacterium
ATGAACGAGGTACAGGACTTACGAGCCAGTTTCTCCAGTTGCGTACCCGTCGGCTTGTCGAACTTCACCATCAACGTCACCTCACGCATGGTCGTTACCATCATGAAGAAGAACAGAATGGTGAAAATCAAGTCGGGGAGAGATGAGGTGTTCATCTCTGGCATTTCTCTGCCACCGTTTTTGTTAAATCTGCTCATAATGCTTGTCCGTATTTTTTAGGTTCGGCCTCAGAAATCTTCTGAGGATACACTTCACGAATGGCTTTCTGTTCGTCTGCCGTGCAGTTTTCATACTTCACGCCAAACTCTTCTTTTGCCAGTTCGTCACGGAGTTCATTGTAGGCTGATACGAGGGCGTCCTGTACCTGGAAATAGACACCATAACTCGTGCCACGGTCGGTCTGTACGGATATGACGTGATTCTCAGTAATCATGCGTGTACCGAGCAGATTGATTTTCTTAGGCTTGAGTTCGGGCAGGTCGCTGCGGTTCTCCTTATTGGCAATGAACTCTTTTGCTCTCTCCTTCACGTCAGCAACGGTCACATAGTCGTCACCGATCATCAAGTAGTTGTCCTTGTTGATACGGATGTTGAGAATGTTGCGTTCCTTGACTTTGATTTCGTTGTTCAACTGGTCATCTTCAGGGGGCTTAGGGAGCGTACGTCCCAGACCCTGGTCGGTGTCCATCGATGTTGTCACAAGGAAGAAGATGAGCAACATGAACGAGATGTCAGCCGTCGAACTGGTGTTCAGTCCTGGCATTTTTCTTTTCTTTCCCATAGTCACTCAAATGTTTTCTTTGTGATTACTTCTTTTTGACTACCATGCTATAGACTACAGCCGCAACGGAGAGAACGGTGAGGATGGCAATGGAAATCATCGACGTGTCTGTGAGGATGATTTCGCCAGGATTGTTCCAGTCCTTACCGTTGATGAGCATGTGCTCGCCAGAGTTGGCAATGCCGACAATCAGACCGATAACGATGGAAGCGACAAAGGCGAGGGTTGCCAGAAGACCAGTCTTGCCGGCGATGCCTTCGTCTTTCGACGTCGTATTGCCAGTCTTGAACTGCTTGATGGCACTCCATACGGTTACGACGATGGCGCCAATAATCAGTGCGAGACTCAGCACGATGACAGCATCTGTGAGGAGGGGAGCATTCATCTTCGGATTCTCTTCATACGGCGTGTCGAAGCCGATGAGCATGAAGAGCGCGAAGATGAGGATGATGAGACACATCAGTCCTTTCAGCACCCATCCGGATATTTTCTCGATATTCATGTGATTTATCTCCAAATTAAAGGTTAAACGATATTCTTACAAACTATTGATAATGAAGTTACTAAGGAATTACTTCTTAGCATAGTACTTCGTTACGATGTCGAGCAGCGAGATGGTCGAGTCTTCCATCTGAGCGGTCATGCTCTCAATCTTGGCAAGGATGTAGTTGTAGAATACCTGGAGAATCAGGGCAACCACGATACCGAAGATGGTTGTCAACAGGGCCACCTTCATACCGCCGGCAACGACTGTCGGAGAGATATCACCTGCAGCCTGGATATCGTCGAAGGCCTGTACCATACCGATCACAGTTCCCAAGAATCCGAGTGACGGTGCCATACCGATGAACAGGGTAATCCAAGAGCAACCTTTCTCAAGATTCGAAGCCTGAACGGCACCGTAGGCAACGGCTGACTTCTCGACAGAGTCGATGCCTTCGTCGAGGCGGAGCAGACCCTGATAGAAGATGGAGGCGATAGGACCGCGTGTGTCGCGTGCAATAGCCTTTGCACCTTCCACGTCGTTCTTGTTGAGCACTTTGTCTTCAACACCTTCAACCATCTTCTTCACGTTCACATCGGCCAGCGAGAGGTAGATGATACGTTCGATGCAGAATGCGAGACCGATTACCAGGGCGATGGCTACGAGAGCCATGAAGCCTGCACTACCTTCAATGAACTTTGTCTTGAGGTTCTTGTACATGCCGACTTCTTCGACTTGTGGTTCTGGAGCCTCAACTTCTTCTACCGGTGCAGCGGCTGCAGTATCAACAGCGGCAGAATCGACCTGCTCGACAGCGGCTGTGTCAGCAGCCTGTTCGTCCTGAGCAAAAACTGACTGGGTCATACCGAACGACATGAAACCCATCATCGCAATGATTGCAAATACTTTTTTCATTTTTTGTTTTTAATTAAGTGATTGAATAATTATGTTATAATGTTGTTGTCTTCTCTTTCAAAATGGGGGCTGGCATTGCGTTTCCCTTTGCGGAGAGACCGGGATTCGAACCCGGGAACCGCTTTGGACGGTTACACGCTTTCCAGGCGTGCCTCTTCAGCCACTCGAGCATCTCTCCTTCAACATGCGCACACCGTAATTCTTCAAAATCGGGTGCAAGTTACGATTTTTTTATGACATAGCAACAAAATCAGCAACAAAAATACTAATTTTTTGTGGATGGGACACGCTTGAATGCTGTAAAGTTGTAAAAATCGTCAAAAAAAAATCGTTTTGGGGGCAAAACGGGCGGTTCAGAGTACAAAAGCAACGTGTCAATCGAGGTGAAAGACAGATAGTACATTGTCAGTGGTTGCACGATTCACTTCCTGCAACGTTACACCATAGATGTCGGCCAGTTTTTTTGCCACTTCGACCACATATGCGCTCTCGTTTCGCTGGCCGCGATGAGGCACGGGGGCCATATAGGGGCTGTCGGTTTCGAGGACGATGCGTGACAGTGGAACTGCCGTTGTCAGCACCTCTGGCAACTTGGACTTCTTAAAGGTCAATACGCCACCGATACCCAGCAGAAAGCCATCGAACGCCAACAGGTCGCGTGCCTCTTCCGCTGTGCCCGTGAAGCAATGGAACACGCCACGAAGCCCTTTTCCGGCATGGCGAGCAATGATGTCAACCAGTTCGCGATGGGCATTGCGGGCATGTATCATCAGGGGCAGGTCGTAGCGGGCAGCCCACCCTACTTGACGCTCAAAGCATTCAATCTGCTCCCGTCTGTAGGTTTCATCCCAGTAGAAGTCAAGTCCCACCTCTCCGATACCGATGACGGGGACGCCCGACTGGAGTTGTGTCTCCATGTCGTCGAGCACCTGTGCCACGTTGCGAACAGTGGGGTTCACGTCTTCGGGATGCAGACCAATCATAGGGTAGAGCACCTTCGGATGTTCTTGGCACAGACGACAGATGCGCGGCCATGTCGCTTCGTTCACATTGGGCAAGAACATTTTTTCGACACCTGCCGCCTGCGCACGTCCGAGCACCTGCTCAAAGTCGTCGGCAAATTCATCTCCATCCAGATGTGTATGCGTGTCAATCATATATATAATATAGGTGTAAATTACAGGAAATGGGGCAGGTAGTCTGAACATACTTCCCCTGTGCTTGGAATTTTCACACTAAGCACATTGCGTTACTACGCCTAACGTTTGAACGTGCCTTTCTTCACCTTAAGACTGACGTCCCATCAAGTGATGGGAGAAATCGCGTAAGGCTTGTGTCCGAGCCTCGCCCACACTGACGGCATCGAGACAGCGAAGTGCCTCAGCAAACAGTTCTTCTATTTTCTGCTCGCAGACACGACGAATGCCGACAGCATCGTAGATAGCACGGACAGAGGCAATCTTCTCATCGGCATCAAAGGTTTCTGCATTCAGCCACATATCGAGTTGCTGGCGCTGCGCTGCATCGGCACGCTGCTGGGTGCTCAACAGCATAAAGGTTTTCTTGTTGCAGAGAATGTCGCCGCCGATTTTCTTGCCGAAGATGACGGGGTCGCCATAGACATCCAGAAGGTCGTCTTGCAACTGAAACGCCAGACCGACTTTCTCGCCAAAGTCATAGAGCGACTGAGCATCGGTGGCACTGGCTCCAGCCAACTGGGCACCGATTTTCAGGGCACATCCCAGCAACAGCGAAGTCTTCAGACGTATCATCTCCATGTACTCATCGACGGTCACATCGTTGCGACGTTCAAAGTCGATGTCGTATTGCTGGCCTTCGCACACACCAAGCGTGGCCTCTGTAAAGGTTTTCAGGGCATCAGTCAGGGCGGAGGGATTGACCCACACGTCCTCGTCGTCGGCTGTCCGCTGCTCTGTCATCAGGCGGTAGGCCAGGATGAGCATGGCATCGCCCGACAGGATGGCAGCGTTGTCACCCCACACCTGATGTACACAGGGTTTGCCACGGCGCACCTCTGCACGGTCCATCACGTCATCGTGCAGGAGTGTGAAGTTGTGATAGGTTTCCAGCGCCAAAGCCTGTGGCATGATGGTATCGACATCGAAGCGGTAGAGTTGATAGGCCATCAGCATGAGGACGGGCCGGATTCGTTTGCCTCCCAAGGAAAGTGCATAGCGAATCGGCTCATAGAGTGCATCGGGCTTGGCATTGTATCGCAGCGCATCAATGGCAGCGTTGATCTTCTCCAATAATTGATCTTGTGTCAGCATAACTTATGATTTCAATAAAAAGAGCCGCACAACGTCATCCATTGTGCGACTCTTTGTTTGTCATTCAGTGTCTCTGGTTGTGTCGCCAGTACGTATTAGCCAAGACGGAAACGAATCGGCACCTGATAGCGCACACGAACTGGTTTGCCACGCTGTTTGCCTGGGCTCCACTTCGGCATGACACTGAGCATACGCAGGGCTTCCTTGTCGAGCGAAGCATCCACCGACTTCAGAATCTTCGGCTCTACGACCGAACCGTCTTTGTTGACAACGAAACCAACGAGCACCGTGCCCTGAATGTTGTTGTCCTGTGCATACGACGGATACTTCATCGTGTCGTGCATCCACTTCATCAGCGCGGCGTCACCACCTGGGAATTGTGGCATCACCTCAACAGCCTGATAAATCTGGTCTTCGTCCACTTCTTCAACGACAACGGCAGGACCTGTGGCAACAGGACCGGCAACGGGTGCTGAAGGACCCGACTGTGCCTCGTGTGTGTCTTCAGTCGATTCGATGGTCTCTTCCTCAATCTCTACGTCGTCCTTCACAATCTCCAGAATTTCGGCTACAGGAGGCGTGTCGGCTGGTGGTGGCGGGGCTGCGGTGAAAATAGGCTGGGTGATGGGCACCACCTCTTCCTCCATCGTCGCATACGCAGCATAGACCACGGGCTCAGTCTCCGCATACTCGTGAGTGGTCCACTCGAAGCATGCAAAGATAATAGCCAGCGCGAAGATGTAACCGATCAGCAGACCGGTAGTCTTCGACCGTTCAAGGTCGGCTTTCTTTGATTTCTTAATTTCCATAGACAGTATAAGTTTTTTGAGTGATTACTACACTATGCAGACGCAAAAGTAATACATTTTTTTAACATTGCATTCAGAAAAGTTATTTTTTTTGCGTTTTTAACATCTTTTTTCTCAAAAGCAGGTCTAAAATGCGTTTTCAACCGTCATTATTTGTCAACAACTTCAGCGGAAGCCACATTACGGATGTGAACGTCGCGCTGCGGGAATGGAATCTCAACCCTGTTCTGTTGGAGCGTGTTGTAAATGAGTTCACGAGTCTTCGACATGAATGGTATGCGCTGGTCAACGAGCACCCACGCATAGACGGTGAGATTGACGCTGCTGTCGCCAAATTCCGACAAAGAAACACCAACGGGCTTGTTGGGGTCAATCAGGTCACGACCGTCGTCGGTCTTTTTACGCATTCCTTCCATCGCCTCAATCAACATGCGACGAACCCTTTCTATGTCTGTGCCGTAAGCCACACCCACAGGCATTTTTGCCATCGCATAGGCACTGCTACGCGTAAGGTTCTTGAAGTTCTTCGTGAAGAGCGATGAGTTGAGGAACGCAATCACACTGCCGTCAAGCGTGGCTATCTGCGTGCTTTGATAAGTAATACTCTCAACCTTTCCCAGCACGCCGTCACACTCGATATAGTCCCCTACCCTCACACGTCCTGTCATCAGGGAAATGCCGTAGAAGAAGTTTTCCAGCAAGTCTTTCATGGCAAACCCCATACCTGTTGCCAATCCTGCTGTAACGATGGAGATACCACTCTTGGGCACTTGCAGAATCACTAAGGAGAGCCAGAAGTATAGGCCCCATACAATGATGGCAATGACATTGCGAGCCAGCGTCTCGTTGAAGTTGTCTGCATCCTTCTTGGCTTTCAGATACCAGTGATGATAATACGAACGTATCGCATAGTTCAGATAACGGAACACAAAGAAGAGGGCTAAGACAAGGCAGACCTTGAACAGTGACAATTGAATCACGCCAGCCTGGTCGATAAAGTTGTAGAAGAAAATCTTCTCCACAATGGTAGTCATCTCAAATATCTTGGCGGCCATGTAGATGCAGACAAGCACCGAAATCACCGCCACCACAGGGATAAGGGTCATGCGCACCAGGTCGAAGAGCCAGGTATGGGTGAAGAAATAGCCTTTGCGTATCCGTTTCGGTAAATCTTCTTCTTGCACGGCAACGCGGTTTTCGCTGATACACAGCAACTTCTGTGTGAGCACACGCTCTTCGTACATCGATGTCAGGTCGTAGAGACAGGTAATCGTCTGTATGGCTGCCAACTGATAAGTCCACCAAATCATAATCTGCACAGCCAGCAGTGTGTAGCCCACCCACGAACAAATACAGCCGACAATCATCGCAGCCAGTGATATCGTTGCATAGAGAGAGTCGCTCAGTGGCAGACGTGCACGGTATTTACCTTGTCTGGAAATCTGCCAAAAGACAAAGATGAGCAACAGAGGCGGATAAATGAGGTTGACCAACGAGTTGGGTATGAGTACGATGCGGAAGATGATGACGATGAATGCCATGGTGATGAACGGCAGATAGAGACGCAAACCATCCTTCACCTGTTCGCCTTTCAGACGGATGAGCAGCGACACCAGAATTGCCTCCATCAACCATGCGATGTTAATCATCAGGTCGGCTGCCATGATGAACAGGTTGCGGTACATGAACTGCTGCACAATCATGATGGCAAGGGCAAAGAGTGCCACACCCAAAGCAAGCGTAATCAGCGGCTTCTTCTCCTTGTATTCCTCTTCGCTGATGATGCGACGCGCCACCCTGGTTTCAATCTTCTGAGCATACTTGGGCGCAATTTTGCGAATGAGCCAGGGCAGCCATTTCATCACCCCATAACTGAGCAGCGTGGCAATGAGGATGTAGAAGAGCATGAACACACTGACACCCAGCACGATGGGGCCACGCCATTCCGAATAGTTTTCTTTGTTGCTCAGCGGAAGGTATTTGTCGTTGAAGTCACGCTTGATCATCATCAGATAGAGGGGCAGCCGTGTGAGCATCTTGATGTAGTTGGTACCAGCGTTCTTATAGATACTGTTCTGCAGGTCGGCATACCGCTGTCGTGCGTAGTTATTCAGACGCTCCACCTGATTCGACACTTCCTGATAATACTTGTTGTCCTTCGAAAGAGTATTGATGAAGCGCATGAGATTGTTGCGCAATGCCTTGGCATAGGTCAGACACTCCTGACGGTCTTTCTGTTCGCCGGCAGTCAGTTCATAAGGTTCCTCCTTTTCCTCCACCGTCACGCTGTCGCCCACCTCGTCGGCCAGGCGCTCCAGACGATCGGTCGTCAGGCTGTCGTGGAGTGCGGGCGGCAGCGATGAAAGCGCGATGATGAGGCTGTCGTAGCGTGCCACTTCGGCCATCAGCCGTTCTTTGATCTGTTCATACGGCATGTTGGTCTTGTGGAGTTCCTTATACAGGTCGGTTGCCTGCTGACAGGCGTATGCCATGTCGAACGTAAAGTCAGTGCGCTGCGAATAGAGAATCAGCCCGATCTGCTCGCTGCGCTTCATGTAGTCAACGAGTTGTTCATGCTGGCTTTTGCTCATCACCTCGTAGCGAGCCATAAACTCCTTTTGCTCCGTATAGTTGCGCTTCAACTCCAGTTTCAGCACACCCAGTGTACGTGCCAGGTCCTTCTCTTTCATCACCGCCTGGGCTGAGAGTCCCGCCACAAGTAGCAGCAATGCTATGATCATTCTTTTCATACGCTTCGTATATACATTATTTATATATAAAGAGGGCACCTCAGTCGTCTTCCACAATGCGCTTCATGGCATTGTAAATACGACGTCCGAAAGTCTGCACCTTCGACGGGTTCTCCACATTGTCCAACCCACGGAACGGGTCGTCGGCCTCGTCGTCATCGACGACGTCCTCCTCTATCGTTTCGACGGGCAGACGGCGTTGCAGCGGCTCCTCTTCGATATAGTCGCGGATCTGTCCTTTCAGCCAGTTGCCCAGGTCAATCAGCAGTCCCCTGAAGCCTTTGTTCTGACGGAAACGGCGATAGGCACGCTGACGGTTGATATGCCACTTGCACAGGCCACGCCACAGGCGACGGAACCATCTTCCCACCGCACAGGCAGCCTTCTTCAAACCACGTCCGACGGCTTTCAGCGTCGGTCCTAAGTGAATGATGCCCTGAACGGTCTTGTTCGCCAGCCACACCATCCCACGCCACGTGGCCTTGCTGCCCGCAACCGTCCATGCCCACAACTGCTCACCGGCAGTCACGAGCGCAGCCTTAATCTTCCGCAGTTTCTCCTGCGTATTGTTGTCGTTCCAGAAGGCCTGCAGACGTTCGATGGCATAGCCCGTAGCATCAATCAGCCACAGCAGCCCCTTACAGATGTATTTGAGCAACAACTTCAGGCCGCGCAGCAACAGCCTGCCCAGCCACTTCAGCAAGGTCAGCAGCAGAAGCAGAATCAGACGACCCACCTCGGCAAGCATCTGACTGCCAGACTTGCCTTCGAAATCGTCCTTAATATGCCGTTCGTCGTCCATGAAGCAACAATTTTCCTGCAAATTTACTACTTTTCGGCCAAAACGTGAAAGTAATAAGTTAAAAGTTTTACGCAACCTGCAAAAAATCACTAACTTTGCAACAAATCAACATCATTTCCATGAAACGTATTGGACTTCTTTCCGACACCCACGGCTATTGGGACGAACGCTATGTGAAGTATTTCTCCGAGTGCGACGAAATCTGGCACGCCGGCGACATAGGCACCCTCCAACTGGCAGAGCAACTGCAACAGATAGCCCCGTTGCGAGCCGTCTATGGCAACATCGACGGGGGCGACCTGCGCCATCTGTTCAGCGAGAAATACCGATTCCGCTGTGAAGAGGTCGAGGTGCTGATGAAGCACATCGGCGGCTATCCTGGACACTACGACCCCAGCATCCGTGCCAGCCTCTACGCACGTCCGCCCCAACTCTTCATCTCTGGCCACTCGCACATCCTCAAGGTCCTCTACGACAAGACGCTCCAATGTCTCCACATCAATCCTGGAGCCGCTGGCATCAGCGGGTTTCACAAAGTACGTACCCTTGTCCGTTTCACCATCGACGGCAAGGAAATCAAAGACTTGGAGGTAATCGAACTGGCAGAGCAGCGAGAGCAATCCTAAGTAAATGTGAGTTGGCGTAAGAAAAACATATATATCAGTTGTTTTACACGTCAATCTTCGTTAATCATGTCATCAATCTTTAGAAATAATCATTTTATGAGATTATCCGCAATCGTACCACCAATCATTTGAACACCACGCAGAGGCGCAGAGAGCGCAGAGTTGTTTTTCATCTATTCTTACGATTTTGCGCTCCGCAGAGACGCACCTATGGTGCGAGGCCGCAGAGCAAACAATCTAAATCTTTCATTGTGTGTGGCACTAACTATCCTCTGCGTTCTCGCGCACGTCAGCGTGCGCTCCTCTGCGCAGGTTGATATTTAATTGGGTACTTCTCTGCGCACTCTGCGTCTCTGCGTGATATTTAATAAATTGATAATGAGAAATCTCTGCCCAATTGCTTGAACGCGAACGAGCAATTGCGTGAAACCTCCAACATCGCCCTTCGGGCAGATTGAACGAATGAAACAAATTCTTTTTCGTTAAATTCGTTCAATTATTGCGTAGCAATATGTTTATTATTAATTGTTCATTGTTTTATCTGTGTGTTTCAGTTGTTCCTTTTAATCCTATGAATCCTGTTTATTACTCAACTTGCGATACTTTTATCAATCATTTTATGAGATTGACGTGTAAATGCTTTCATGGACGCCCCTCGGGTCGTCCCTACAATGGTGAAATAGCGTGAAGAGAGTTGTGCCAACATCTATATCGTCCCTTTTTTTCCACACCGTCATGACACGTCCAAGCACTTGGCGTGACAACGCTAAGCACTTGGCGTTAATTCTCCAAGCACTTGGAAAGATTTTTGAGCCATTGTTTCAGAATCTCAATATAATTGATTAACTTTGCACTCTCAATACTAAAAAACATGAAAACGTATCTTGTGACTGGTGCCGCCGGATTCATCGGTGCCAACTTTGTGAAATACATGCTGAAGGCGCACGACGACGTGCGCATCGTAGTGCTCGACGCCCTGACCTATGCCGGCAATCTGAAGACCATTGCCGAGGATATCGACAACGAACGCTGCTTCTTTGTCCGTGGAGACATCGGCGACAAGGATCTGGTGGAGACGCTGTTTAAGGAGTATAAATTCGACGTGGTCGTGAACTTCGCTGCAGAGAGCCATGTGGACCGTTCCATTGAAAACCCGCAACTGTTCCTGCAGACCAACATCCTCGGCACACAGAACCTGCTCGACGCTGCCCGCCGCGCTTGGGTTACCGGTCGTGATGAACAAGGCTACCCCACTTGGCGCGACGGCGTCCGCTATCATCAGGTATCGACCGACGAGGTGTATGGCTCGCTGAGTGCCGAGGGTTTCTTCACCGAGCAGACCCCACTCTGCCCCCACTCACCGTACAGCGCCTCGAAGACGAGTGCCGACATGATTGTGATGGCCTATCACGACACCTACAAGATGCCCGTTACCATCACCCGCTGCTCCAACAACTACGGTCCCTATCACTTCCCAGAGAAACTCATTCCGCTCATCATCAACAACATCCTCAGCGGCAAGAAGTTGCCTGTCTATGGCGACGGCATGAACGTGCGCGACTGGCTCTATGTCGAGGACCACTGCAAGGCCATCGACCTCGTCGTCCGCAAGGGTCGCGAAGGCGAAGTCTATAACGTCGGTGGTCACAACGAGATGACAAACATCGACATCGTGCGTCTGACCATCAAGACCATCCACGACATCATGGAACAGGAGCCCGAATACCGTAAAGTGCTCAAGACCGACCGCGAGGGCATCGACTGGATCAACGACGACCTCATCACCTTTGTCAAGGACCGCCTCGGCCACGACCAGCGCTACGCCATCGACCCCACGAAGATTCACGACGAACTGGGTTGGCTACCAGAGACCCCCTTTGCCAAAGGCATCGTCAAGACCATCCGTTGGAACCTCGACCATCAGGACTGGATTGCCGACGTCACCAGCGGTGACTATCAGAAGTACTACGAAGAGATGTACGCAGGACGATAGTTTTCTTAAACAAGGATTGTAAGGATTAAAAGGATTTATCACCTCTAATCCCGAAATTCCCTATAACTTGGAGGATTATAATCCCATAAATCGCCCCGATTTATGGGATTATACTTTTTTTTGCGTATCTTTGCCGACAAAAGTGACGGCACTATGACAGCCTTCGAGATGAAGCGGAATCTGCAGAAAGCCAACATATCCATCCCACAGGCTTTCTGAGAATCCAATCCCATCAAAGAGTTCTGACATCATCACCCCTGATAATTACCTAAATATCTACGAAGCATGAAAGAAGAATGGACATATAAGAGTTTTGAAGAATGTCTTTTGAAGGCTGCAATGGCTAAGCAAGTGCAGACTTCAGATTATAATTCAGGCAGCCAGTACCCGATTATCTCACAAGAAGATAAAATGATTTCAGGTTACTGTGATGATGCTTCACTGCTCTATCATATAGACACCCCTATCGTAATCTTTGGTGACCACACTCGTGTCTTGAAATATGTAGATTTCGACTTTGTGGTGGGTGCAGATGGCGTTAAGATTCTTATTCCAAAAGACTTCTTGAAAGCGAAGTATCTGTTTTATTACCTTCGATGGTATAACGTCCCAAGTCTTGGCTACTCCCGACACTACAAACTGCTAAAAGAAATTACCCTCCCCATCCCCCCTCTTTCCGTTCAGCAGTCGATCGTGTCGGAGTTGGATATGTTGAGTGGTTTGATCGCGAAGCATGAGGAGCAACTGAAAGCGTACGATGAACTTGCACAATCCATCTTCTATGACATGTTCGGAGACCCTGTCGAAAATGAAAAAGGATGGGAGGTGAAGAAGTTGGGAGAGGTGTGTGAATTAAAAGCAGGTAAAGCAATTAAAGCAGATGAATTATCTAATGAAAATATCTATCCTTGTTTTGGTGGAAATGGAATTCGAGGTTTCATAAACCGATATTCTCATGAAGGTGAATATCCTATTATAGGCAGGCAAGGTGCGTTATGTGGCAATGTTAATTTTGCAAAAGGGAAGTTTTATGCTACAGAACATGCTGTAGTTGTTTCTCCTTTATGTGAAATGAATGCCATGTGGCTATTCTATTCTCTTATTCAGTTGGATTTGGGACAATATGCACATGGTGTTGCACAACCAGGGCTTTCAGTAAAAGATTTAGAACCTATTAATATGTTGTTACCCCCTCTCCCCCTCCAAACCCTCTTCGCAGAGAAGATAGAGGCGATAGAGCGTCAGAAGGAGCGTATCAGGCAGTCGATGGCAGAGGTCAAAACGCTGTTTGACAGCCGTATGGACTACTACTTCAACTCGGATACCCCTCTTTTGTAGGGACGCCCCGTGGGGCGTCCATGATGGAAAGGAAATCACCAATCGGGACGCCCCACGGGTCGTCCGTACAGGGAGAAAATCCATGACGGAACGGAAGTAACAGGTGTATTTTGACACGTCAATCTTTATCAATGATGATGAGCGATTGATGCCAAGATTTCCGCAGATTGACGTGGAGAAATAAGTGGTACTGTCGTGGCCTTAGAACATCATCTTCATGGAAACTCGGAAACCTTGTCGATGGCTGTCAGGATTGTGAAGATAGGTCATGCGGCGAACATATTCAACATAGAAAAGTTTGAAGATGTTGCCAATACCGAAACGCAGTTCGATGTAGGGAGTGTTGGCATCCATGACGACGGTGTTGTTCTCGTAACGGATGGTGCCATCGGCTGCTTGAACGAAGTGACCAGGGAAATAGAACAGACGGGGGTCGGTATAACCACTCGTAGCAGGGTTATTCTTGCTGCTGAGCGTACCCCACAGCACATTCACACCCAGCGTTTCGCGCCATTGCAGGTGTTTGATGAGCGGGATGCGATTGAAGATTTTACCGCTGAGGTTCCACTTAATCATGGCTTGCGCATAACGGTCGTTGAGGAATTCGAGCGGCGAAATGAGCATGAAGGTGTTGTCCATGATGATGTACGACTGGTTGGCAGCAGGATGGATGAGCAGCGGGAACGGAACTTTGTTCCACTGGATACCAGCCTTCAGGTCGGTGTCGATGAATCCCCAACCACCAGGTACGTAGAGACGCTTGAAGAGACTTGCCTCAGTCACATTGTAATAGCCTGTTCCGATGGCTCCTGAAGGCAGGTTGGCATAACCCAACGTATGACTGAATGTCAAGACGGGTGCGTCCTTGTTGACCTTGATGCGGCGCTGCTTGGTGTTGATGTATGAAGCACCTGGCTCAAACTCAATCGACACCTTCATCTCACGAGTGCGCAAACTGCCCTCATGCAGCGAGGGGGCGTAAGCGAGTTGCTGCATATCACCCGTGGCAGTAACGACTGGGTCGGTGCCCAGCCGTTGATAGAAGAGAGCATCGACAGCACGATTGCTGCTATAAGCAAAGGACGCAGCCAACTTGACGCCACTGTACCATTCGCGGTCGTAGGTCAGGCGCACCTCCTTGGTATGCGTGAACTGGTCAACCTTCGACGTGCGCAAGTTGGTGAACATGTTATCCTTATCCGTCGGGATGAACTTGTCAAAGGGTGAAATAATGTCGTTCCAGTAGGCAATGCTGAGATTGTTCTTAGGGAACTCACGCATGAGGTAGGATTTCTTGTTGAAACTATATGTCAGTTCCGTGCGTCCATAGATGTTGTGGGTCTTGGTACCATAGGCAAGATATCCGTTCCAGAAGAGATGGGGATTGAGGTTGGCGGTCGTAAGGCCGGAGATACGGAAACGGAACTTGTCGTAATCGTTGTGGCTGATAATGGTGTTGATGGGGCCGAAGTCGAACTTGTTGTTCTGAAGCGAGTCAGAAGTTTCCACAAAGTTCTCCAGCAGTGCCTTCACACCCACCATAAGGTACTTGAAGCCACGGATTTTGGTAATGCGGTCGAGGAAGGACTCCATCTTTTCCTCCGTCTCCGTCAGTTCCACCTTTCGGTACTGCTGCCAGTAGGCTGCATCGGTGTGCATACCGGCATCGGGCTCGATAAAGGTCGTTCCCTTTACATACTTGAAGACGCTGTTGGGGATTTCCGAAAAGGCATAGTCGAATTTACGAGTGCTGTACTGTACCTGCATCTTACCCAGCCAGGAGTTGACGCGCAATTCGATGAGCATGTCATTGCTGACGGCAACGCGCTCGCCTCCCTCCACTTCTTCGTAATCCTGACTGATGGACATCGACTCCACCCAGTTGACATCACTGCGCTTGGGTATGGACAGTTCGACGCGACGCACCTGATACGACGAGTCTTTCATCACATAGACATGTCCCGAGAAGCCTACGTCCTGCTGGTTGTTGGGAATGAAACCCACATCAATCACACTGTCGCCTTCGATGCACAAGGTGTCTTGAAGATAGAAACGATAGAAGCCGATGGCGCTGTTGGCAATGGGACTCTTAAAGCGAAGGCGAATCAGTTTGCACTCTTCGTCGTAGATGTTCACGTCGGTAAAACAGTCTTTCAGCACCGTGTTCAGAATCTCACCCGTATTGATGAGTTCGTTGACGCCACGTGAATTCTTGGCTTTCACCAGGGTTTTCTCCGTCTTGGGGTCACGTCGGTAGTAAGTCTCGGAAAGCGTCTCGTCCACCGTCAGCGGAAGGATGAGTTTGCCCGTCTTCTCACAATACTCCACGTGTTCTTTGAGAAACGACCATTGTTTGGCGGAATCCATGTCGAACACCTTCTCTGTCACTTCATTGATGGAGAAGGTCATTTTCTCATACTTCGAGAAGGTGACAAAATCGCGGCTGTGCAGGTCGTTCGATTTCTTATGTTCGATGACCTTCCTCATCAGTTCAACGGCAGGATTGTTCTTGCGGCTATACTTCGTCCGTTTGGATTCCACGGTCACCATCGCCAATTCTCGCGGCTGGGGTACCAACAGCACCATCAGCCCCTTGGTCCTGCCTGGCTGCAGATGTACTTTCTGAGTCACATAGCCCATCGACGAAACCGTAAGGTCGTTCCATCCGTCATGCTGACTGACGACGAAGCGGCCCTTCTCATCCGCCAAGTTGCCTACACCCTTGCCATCGTAATACACATTGGCATAATCTACGGGTTTGCGCGTTTTGGCATCCAGAACAACGCCTGTAATTTGGGCAAATAAATCCCCAACAACACAGAAAAATAAGAAAATAAAAACTGAAAGAAATTGCGACAAATTAGGATAAATTTCTTTCGCCTTCGGCAAAATATGTTTACACCAAAATAAATTATCAAAATTTCTCATCATTTCTTTCTGTATTTTTGGGATAGGAGGACTAATCTATCTCCTCGTCAGGCTCGTAGCCACCCATTTCGCGAATGGCATTCTTCAGCATCGTGTATTGTTGGTAGAGGTGGTTCACAGGCTGTTCGCCACGAGTGTAGTCATGCATCGGTGATTTGAGAAAGAAGGAGAGAAAACGCTGAATGCCATAACGTCCGGCACGAGCCGCCAAGTCGCTTAACAGACAGAGGTCGAGACACAACGGTGCGGCAAGAATGCTGTCACGGCAGAGAAAGTTAATCTTCACCTGCATTGGATAGCCCATCCAGCCGAAGATGTCGATATTGTCCCATCCCTCTTTCTGGTCGCCACGGGGCGGATAGTAATTGATGCGCACCTTGTGGTAATACTGCGTGTCCTCGTCGTTACCATGACCATAGAGGTCGGGGTGAACGTCAGGGCGCAGAATCGTTTCCAACGTCGAAAGTTTCGATACTTCCTTTGTGCGGAAGTTCTCAGGCTCGTCGAGCACAAGGCCATCGCGATTGCCGAGAATGTTCGTGGAGAACCATCCGCTGAGCCCCAGACAGCGCGACGCAATCATCGGTGCAAAGCCCGACTTCACCAACGTCTGCCCCGTCTTAAAGTCCTTGCCCGCAATCGGTACACGCATACGCTCCGCCAGTTCCCATATCGCAGGAATATCTACTGTTGTGTTCGGAGCACCCATGACGAAGGGACAGCCCTCTGCCAGGGCAGCGTAGGCATAGCACATCGACGGAGCCACCTTTTCGCGGTTGTCAGCCTTCATCGCCGCTTCAAGGTCACTGAGATGGTAATGTACTTTCTCATCGACAGGAACATATATCTCGGTCGAAGCCGCCCAAAGTACGACAATGCGCTGGCACTGCTTTTCCTGTTTGAAACGGCGGATGTCGTCGCGAAGCGTCTCCACCATCTCCCAACGAGTTGGGATTGAACATTGACCATTGAGCATTGAACATTTGACATTCGTACCATCAATACGCTTGGCATAATTCTTGTCAAAGGCTGCAGGCATCGGTACAATTCGTTCCAATTCGTCGCGCACAGGTTCAATATCTTTTTCCTTCAGCACCTCGGCATACATCGCAGCCTGATAGGCGTTCTGAGGATAAACATCCCACGTACCAAAAACAATGTCGTCGAGGCTCGCCAGAGGTACGATCTCGCCATAGTGCAAATACTGTTTTGCTGCGCCGCGCCCCACACGGATGCAGTCCATCTGAGTCATCGAGCCGATGGGCTTTGCTAATCCCTTGCGAACCATCATCACACCCGTCATCAGCGTAGTAGCCACAGCACCGCAGCCAACTATCATCACGCCTAAGTGACCCTCAGCAGGCTTTATATCATTATTCTTCATGATGCTATTTTACGTATTATCTTGCAAAGATAGTGCAAGTCGAGCGCAATACAAAATAAATTAACATTATTTATTTTTATTGCCGAACGGAACACGGATTTGACGGATGACACAGATTATTTGCATTTCACATCGCCCTACGGGCAAATTGAACGAATTAAACAAATAATTTTTCGTAAAATCTAAGAAAACCTTGTTCAAATTCCAAGAAAAAAGTTGTCCTCAGTTGTTCAAGTTGTTTTCAAGAGGACGAGCAACTGGTCGAGGTGGATAATGTGGTAAGTTACTTCGGCAGGGATGGTATCGGCATGAGGTGCAAGCCAGGCGGTGGAGATACCGAGTGAATGAGCAGGTAGGATATCGTTTTTCAGGCTGTCGCCGATGACGAGAGTATCTTCGGGACGAAGATGGTTGCGACAGAGAGCCAATTCATAGATGGCAGCGTCGGGTTTACGGATACCTACCACAGCAGACTCGACGACATCGTGAAAGCAGGTATCGAGTTGAAACTCACGAAGCACGGAGTAAAGGTTGCCGTAGAAGTTGCTGACAAGGATGAGTGTATGCCTTTGAGACAGCGACTGTAAAACAGGGCGAGTTTGCTCCATCGTCTGCTCAACAAGCGAATAACTATCACGTAGTAGAGACTCGACATCTTCGCTCAGACCCAGATGTTCAAACTGAAGTTGGAGTTTGATACGGAGGGTTTCTCGGAAGGTATGTTCGGGAAGGATAACGTCGTGCTGACCTAAATAGCGTTCCGTATGGACGTAGGCATCGTAGTAGGCATCATGGGTGACAGGAACGTGGTGCTGCTGATAGACGTGCCAAAGAAAGTCTGCCCAGTGGATGCCGCCTGTGTCAAGCGTGCCGCCGTAGTCAAAGCATAGATTTCGATAGTTGTTCATGGCGATGATGAAGGTAAATATAAACGGCGGTGAGAACGGTTAATTCAAAGAGCGGATAGAGCCAAGGGAGGTCGGTGAGGACGGCTGTGTAGAGAGCGAAGGCGCGGATGTTGAAGGTGATGAAATTGGCATATTTCATCAAAGGAAGGCTTCGACGGCAAAACTCTGCACGAAACCGCGATGGATAGTCATTGCCGTATATCTCATGGAGTTTCTTCCAGAGAGCCTGAAAATGGGGAGTCGTACGTTCCTGTGCGGCGGTGTATCGCTTATAGAACCACTGAAAGAATTTGCGGACGAAGTCATGTCGCCACGTCAGTTGTTCATAAAGTCGCTTCTGCTCGTCGGATCGGTCGAGAGGTGTGCCGTTGAGGAAATGCAGATGGATGGTACGGTAGTAGTCAGACTGGCGGCATTGTACAGCATGGCAAACGAGACCTGCCACTCCGACGAGCACCCAGGCAAGTACCCCCCACTGCTCTTGTGTGCCTGGAATGTTTTGGGAAAATAGTCGCACGGCAATGGAGACATAGACGGCGCAGAACCAGAAGTCGCCGCTGGCACCGTCAAGGATGCGTCCGAACGCTGTCTTCTTTCCGCTCATGCGTGCCAGTTGTCCGTCGGTACTGTCGAAGATGTCGGCCCAGACAAAGAGAGCAACACCAAGGAGATTGAGCAGAAAGCCCTGCGTAGTATCGGCATCATTCATAAAGAGCAAACCACCAGCCACTCCGAGAAAGATAGAAAGGACTGTGACGGTGTTGGGATGAACACCAAAATGATTGAAAAGGCGTGCCCAGAGGTAGCCGAGCGGACGATTGAAGAGGATGTCGAACCACTCTTCGGTATCGTTGGATTTATAGGTATCTTTGATGTTCATCTCACGATTATTTGTGCGATGGCTTTGGCGGCCTCTTCACGGCAAGGTGTGAACGAGGGCCAGTCGTTGAAGTCGATGACATAAATGCGATGGTCTGGAGTGACGATGGCATCGCCGCCATAGACGGGAAGGCTGAGGGATGCTGCACCACGTGCAGCAATGTCGCGCAGCAGGTCATTGTCAGAGGGGTAGAAAAAGTCTGTGCCTGCAACACCGTAAAACTTCACAAAATTGCCGTCTATGTGCTTTTGTATTATGTAGTCATGTAGGTCAATATCTGCTGGGATTTGTTGTTTACAGAAGATGACATCGGAGGTGGTTTCCGTCCATCCGTGAGCCTTTTTCAGCCAACAGGGAAAGCCGATATTGCCAATGGGAGGCATAGGGATGCCTGCCTTCATCAAGAGAGGGATGTGACACTCGCGACGTGCATGGCGAATGGCTTCGGGAGTGGGAATGACACGCACGCCGCGCTTCTGTATCTTGTCGAGGACCTTGAGCGTCTCTTCGTCACGGTACATACCGAAGATGCACTCCCCTTCAGCCCTGCTCTTCTGAAATTCCCGCTCTGACATCACGACCACATCCTGGCCCTGCTGTTCAAGGCAATGGACAACGGCAAGGAGGATGGCCCTGTCTGCTTCGCTTTTGGAATAGCGAGGGTCACGGCTGATGGCTATGAGAGGCATGGGGTGGACGGATGGAGAAAAGTCTCTGCTTTCGGGATGTCGCTGGCATGGTCAACATCAAGGATTTTCTTAAAAAGCCATGCCTTCAGACAAAAACCGTCGGCTATCAATGCACGCTGGAAATTGCGCATTCGCGATTGTCCTTCGGCAATGCAACGGTTGAGCGTAGCAAAGGCTTTATCGTTCAGGCAATAGATGCCGCCTGAGACGTAGCGGCATCCGTTTTGTGTATCGTGAAAACCTGTAATGTTCTGATGTTCATCGATAGAAATCCACAGGGGGCATTCATCATCGACAAAGTCAGTTACCGCCATCATGCCGTCGCACGTTGTATGGCGCACTTGCTCGATGAAGGCACGGAACTCATCTTCCTGAAAAACCGTATCGACGGTGGTAAGACAAAAACGTCCCCTGCCCAGCACGTGCCGAAGTTCATATAGGCTGTGCATACTGCTCGGCGTCGTCTTGACCACAAAACGTACCGGAAGCCCCCTGTCGGCGAGACCTTGCAAATGCTGTTGAACGAGTGGAGTGCGGTCGTTGGTGATGACCACAATGTCCTTTGCACCACATTGTAGGAAAATGCGTACAAGGCGGTCGATCAAGGCTTCTCCGTTGATGGTCACCAGCGGTTTAGGCACTTCGATGCCCTCATCAGCCATACGGCTACCCTCACCGGCAGCGAGGATGGCAAAAGTTGTAACGTCCCCAGAGGGCTTTCGGCAGAATGAGGGAACTTTGATAAGCAGCAGCCCCACAATCGTCCAGAAGATTTCACGGATGCGCACCAGCAGGCTCACCCCCATCGCTACCTGTCCCGTATAGATGCTGCCGACCGACATGGCAAAGCCACCTTCGCGTCCACCCAGTTGTAGCGGCAGGAAGAAAAGCATGTTGGCAAAGAGCGATGTGAATGCGAGGATGATGAGAGAATGGATAAAAGTCATCGCATTGGCTGGAGCATCGGCAAAGAGAAGGAGCATGAAGAAAATCTCAAACGATTGGAAGATGCGTCCAAAGTATTCAAGAAAGAACGATGTGAAAAAGGCACGGCGGTTCTGTGATTGTAAGGCAGCAATCTGACTGTCAATCTTGCGGAGGTCATCAGCATGGGTTTCGGCAAAGCGTCGTCCCCACCCTCTACATCCAGGAATGTGCGACACCCAGCCAATCAGTTTGACCACCATGCCGTTCTTATAGCCCTTCACAAACAAATAGATGGCAGCCGCACAGAACAGGGTGACAAGCAGGAGAAGCGTACCCGTCAGGGCATTGACAGGCAAGAACAAGAGGTAGAGTACCACGGCGGTAAGCCAATACCAGAAGTGCGAGAAGATATGCATCATGGCGAACAGTAGCACCGACGACGAGGCGCGCTGTACCCCGATGTAAGGTTTCATCTCGAGGATTTTATAAGGCTCACCGCCGAGAAGGCCGACAGGAGTGGCATAGTTGAGCGCAAAACCCGAAATGGTGACTTTGAGGATATGCAGAAAGGGCACGTTGCACTCGCCGCTCCCCCTTATAATCGTCCGCCATGTCAGAGCATTCATGCAGTAAAGCCCCAGCCACATCACGATGATGACCACCAGCCAATAGCCGGCATGACACATCTGCTGCCACAACTCCACGAAACTCACATCCATCGTCAGAAGCATGATGACCACAGCCACCACACCCACGATGAAGAATATGTTCCGAAACCTGTTGCTCACTTCATTCTCGATTACTCCTCCGTCTGGTCGAGTTTCAGTTTGTCACTGTCGTCGCGCTTCTCATAGTATTGCTTACGGAGCGGATTCTCGTAAGCCTGGTCATAACGCTGGCGGTTGCGGAAGATGTCGATGGCAGCATAGATGGCCTGACGCATCGAGGCAGGGTCGGCCACATTCTTGCCAGCAATATCGTAGGCCGTGCCGTGGTCGGGCGACGTGCGGACGACGGGCAGACCCGCCGTAAAGTTCACGCCGTCCTCCATCGCCAGAGCCTTAAACGGAGCCAAGCCCTGGTCGTGGTACATGGCGAGAACGGCATCGAAATGCTGGTAGTTGCCCGTACCGAAAAAACCATCAGCCGCATAGGGACCAAAGCAACGGATACCCCTCTTGAAACACTCGACGATAGCAGGGTTAATGACGTCCCTCTCCTCCGTACCCAGCAGACCGCCGTCGCCGCAGTGGGGGTTGAGTGCCAGAACGGCAATGCGCGGATTGTCAATCGAAAAGTCGCGACGGAGCGCCTTGTCCAGGATGACCAGTTTTTCCATGACAGCCTCCTTCGTGATATGTTCGGCAATGCAGCAGACAGGCAGATGCGTCGTCACGAGAGCAACACGCAAACGCTCGTTGGCAAGAATCATCAGCGCCTTCCGACCGTTACCCAGCCGTTGCTCAATATATTCCGTGTGGCCAGGGAACTGGAAACCCTCACGCTGAATCGAGTTTTTATGGATGGGTGCCGTGACCAGCACGTCGATTTTGCCTTCACCCAATTCCTGCACAGCACGTTCGAGCGCGACGAAGGCAGCGTTGCCAGCCTCTTCCGAAGCTTTGCCGAACTCAATCTTAATCTCCTTCTCACCGAAACAGTTCACCATATTCAGTTGACCGTCACGGGCTTCCGAAGCCGTCGGCACAATGTTGAAGTTAGTCGGGATGCCACACGCATTGCGGTGATAGATAGCCACCTTCGGCGAACCATAGACGACAGGAGTACAGAGGGTCAGCATCTCCTCCTGTTCAAACGACTTGAAAATCACCTCATATCCCACGCCGTTGATGTCGCCCTGCGTGATGCCCACTTTTATTTTCTGCATATTCTATTGAAAAATGATCAAATCGGAAAATCGCTTAGATTTTGCAAAATTACGAATAATTCTCGAAGTGACAAAAAAAAGAACTAAAAAGTGATCGAGGACACAAATCGAAACGAAATCGTGCCCATCAAGGCAGCCGCAGGGTATATAGGGCGGCTTCAAGGCGTCGGAGCATGGTGCGTTTCATCTTGTCGGGCGCATAGACGAAGCCTTCGACGACGATGACTCGGTGGTTGACGGTATCGACTTGTGAATGTGACACAAAGGGACCTCCCATCGCCTCGCCGGTCATTTCCCACAATCCCCGTGCTTCCTGCACGTAATGCCCTTGTATGTCCATGTTGACGACGTCACAGAACTCGTGGTTGGTGGCCATGACGCTGCCTGGATGCTCGCCTGGGATATTGGCGCGCATGAAGGAGTCGCGCAGTGCCATATAGACTTTGCGGCCGCTGAACACCTGCTCAGTGAAGTAGGGGTAGGAGTAGATGCAGATGTTCTGTATGGAACTAAGTCCGTCGTCGCTCGCCCAGATGAAGTCCTTGCCCACTTTCATCTTTCGGATGTCGGCTGGGATGTGGAATTCGCAGCCGAACATTTCCTTAACTTTCTCGTTGAACTTCAGGTTGTACTCGTCCTCGAGCCGCGTGGCTTCGCGGTTGATTTCCTCGGCTGTGAAGTAGCGGACGAGGAAGTTGGACTGCTCGGTAATGTAGGGCGAGAGGGAACGGTCGCTTTCGCCCGTAATGGTCATGATGAGTTGCGGATAGGAATGCACGTTGCGCTCTATCTGTATCTTGGGGTCAACTCGATAGGGGTCGGTCTTGAGCACGATAATGTTGCGGAAGAGGTTGGTGATGCGGTCATAGTGGCGCTGGGTCACATGGCTGACGTGGAACACGGGTTCCTGCTGCGGTAGCATGGGTATGGAGCGGTTGAGCACGGCCTTGAGTGCTCGTCCGCTGTAGCCTTCCCACAGCGAATCATCGGCCACTACCATCACTTCGTAGGGATTACCCGACGACGACGGCACTAACAGCGGACGCTTATGCTTTCGCTGAGGACGCTGGGGACCCATGTCACACGACACGCTCAACATGAGCAATGCGGCAAACACACATATCAGTTTCTTCATTTCTCTCATTCAGATGTTAAGATAATAGGTTTCGCAAATTAATTTATAAACAGGATTAAGATTAAAATGAAGTCCACTTATTAAGTTAAAATCCTCAAAATCCCAATAATCCGGTTTCTTATAACCGTAGAGTTTTTCATTGTTAATTGTTTCGCATGTTGGATTTTCAACTTGATAGGTAGTTATTGGGAATTTATGGGGACAAATGATTGAGATGCTCAAAGTATTGTCCCTATAACTACCCTATAAATATTCTATGAGTTCCCAATAAATTCCAACAATAACTTCCTTTCAAATTGTTCATTGTATAGTTGTTGTCAGCATTCCGCACGCTGCCATGATGTCCTCGCCGCGTGTGGCTCGGATGGTGGTATAGATGCCATGCTGTGTGAGGTAGTCGCGTAATTGGAGCATGGATGCCTCGTCGGTGGGGGGAAGATTTACATTGGGGATGGCGTGCCAGCGAATCAGGTTCACTCGGCATTCCAAACCTCGCAACAGCCTCACCAGTGCCTTTGCATGGGCGGGTGTGTCGTTCATGCCGTGCAGGACGATGTACTCGAACGAGAGGCGTCGCTGATGGCGGAAGCCTTCGTAGGTGCGCAACATCTCCACGATTTCTTCGATGGGGAATTGTCGTTCTGCTGGCATGAGTTGAAGCCTTTGTTCGTGGATGGGCGAATGGAGACTGATGGCAAGGTGGCATTGACTCTCTTGGAGAAAACGGTGAAGGTTTTTACGAAGCCCCACGGTCGAGACTGTGATGCGTCGTGGACTCCATCCAAAACCATCGCTGGAGGTAATGATGTCGAGGGCTCGAAGCAGGGGGTCGAAGTTGTCGAAGGGTTCGCCCTGCCCCATCACGACGATGTTGGTCAGCCCTCGTTCGCGTTCTGCCCATAGCACCTGGGCGAGGATGTCGCTAACGCCGAGATTGCCATGAAAGCCTTGTTTGCCGGTCTGGCAGAATAGGCAATTCATCTTGCATCCCACTTGGGTGCTGACGCAGAGCGTATGACGTTCTTCATCGGGGATGAACACGGTTTCTACAGCTTGTCCGTCTTCTGTCGGAAAGAGGTATTTCTCTGTTCCATCCGCACTTAGCATCTTCTGCAGGGGTTCGACAGCGCCGACTTCGTATCCATGTGCCTTCAGTGCCTTACGTGCGGCTTTCGACAGATTCGTCATGTCATCTACCGACGCAACATGCTTCTGGTACATCCATTGCGCCATCTGCTTGGCTGCATAACGTGGCATACCCAATTCGGCGACCACTGCCTGCAATTCCTGTATGTTCTTTCCGAGGAGCCTCATTTGATTTCTACCATGCAAAAATGGGATAGTCCTTCATTGTGCTGTTTACCTTCTCACGGACGCTGGCGATGACGCGGTTGTCCTCGGGAGCATTGAGCACCGTCTCGATGAGTTCGGCGACGAGAAGCATAAGGTCTTCGGTTGCACCGCGTGTAGTCATGGCTGGTGTGCCGAGGCGGATACCACTCGTCTGGAAGGCAGAGCGTGTGTCGAATGGCACCATGTTTTTGTTGGCCGTGATGTCGGCAGCGACGAGGGCACGTTCAGCCACCTTGCCTGTGAGGTCGGGATATTTCGGACGCAGGTCAACGAGCATCGAGTGATTGTCCGTGCCGCCTGAACAGATGTAGAATCCACGTTCCATCAATGCCTTGGCCAGCACAGCGGCGTTTTTCTTCACCTGTTTCTGATAGGTGACGAATTCGGGACGCAATGCCTCGCCGAAGGCCACGGCTTTGGCTGCGATGACATGCTCCAGCGGACCTCCCTGCTGGCCTGGGAACACGGCCGAGTTGATGAGGGTCGACATCTTCTTCACTTCGCCCTTCGGTGTAGTTAACCCCCACGGATTGTCAAAGTCCTTGCCGAGCAGGATGATGCCTCCACGGGGTCCACGCAGGGTCTTATGGGTTGTCGAGGTGACGATATGGGCATATTTCAGAGGATTATCCAACAATCCTGCAGCAATGAGTCCAGCAGGGTGTGCCATGTCAATCATCAGCAGCGCACCTACCTCGTCGGCAATCTTGCGCATCCGCTTGTAATCCCACTCGCGGCTGTAGGCTGAACCACCACCGATGATCAGTTTCGGACGGTACTCGTGTGCCAGGCGTTCCATCTCGTCATAATCCACACGGCAGGAGTCGGGGTTCAAGTTATAACCCACAGGCTTGTAGAGGATGCCGCTTGTGTTCACGTGGCTTCCATGCGACAGATGGCCGCCGTGGTCGAGATTCAACCCCATGAAGGTGTCACCTGGTTTCAGCACCGTGAGCAATACGGCAGCATTGGCCTGCGCACCACTATGTGGCTGTACATTGGCATATTCAGCACCAAAGAGTTTCTTCACCCGTTCGATGGCTAAGGTTTCCACCTCATCGACCACCTCGCAACCGCCATAGTAGCGTTTTCCTGGATAGCCTTCGGCATATTTGTTTGTCAGGCACGAACCTTGGGCTTCCATGACCTCCTCGCTCACGTAGTTCTCACTGGCGATGAGTTCCATGCCCTTCACTTGTCTCTGGTGCTCCTTCTCAATCAGAGCAAACACAATGTCGTCTTGTTTCATTGTCTTTTTGTGTTGGTATGATGAATAGAAATAATTATTGTTCAAGATGCAGCAAACCGCCAGTCGCAGGGTGGAAAGTAACACGGACAGTAGAGTCCTTTCCGAAAAGGGCTGGAGCAAGTTGGTCGATGGTGCCGTACTGTGAAATAGGGAATGTTTGTGTAAGCAGAACAGTATTACCTAGCAAGATTTCCACCTGTGCCTGACTCGGCAGGTTATAGACAATGCCCTCGATTTTGCGTTTGGCAGCCTCTTTTGCCGAAGGCAGCACAACGCTGTGCTGGTCTTTCACTGTGATATAATAAGGTTCACCCGAAAGGTCATCAGCATCTACAAACCCCAACTTGCTTGAAAATCGGAAAAGTACCGTCTTCGGCACGTCTTCATAATCGCGAGGTTCTAAACGATAACTCTCTGATAAATAAATCGTATCAGTCCATCCTATAAAGAGTTGCATGAGGGATTCCTCCTGTTTGTTCAGACGGTCGAGCACCAGTTTCATCGCAGCACCGTCTTTCGGCATGGCTTCCAGTTGGCCACGCATCAGGGCATTTCGTGTCTCACGGATTTCATAAATCTCGGCAGCCGTCAACTCCGCCATCTTGGCGGTCGAAGTGGCAGACAGGATTTCCTCTGTGAAATAGGCACGTGAATCGAGTTGGTGATGTGTACCCTCCGCACTGCGATAGACTTTGTTATCTATATCGGCAACGTCCTTGGGCTGGGCACTGTTCACACTGACAATGATGCCACTCGGTGTGAGCGTCACCATCGGAGCCACACTTTTGTCCTTCAGTTTAATGGTATAGGCTTTCAGTGTGTCAGGCACACCTTCCAGACTTAAGGAAATCTGCTGCACGGCATAACTCGTCACAGCCTCCTGGCCTACATGTTCCAGATGCAGATAGCGTTCTGCGTAGCGGGCAAATTCGCCTGGCGTAAACTGTGTCTTAATCGCAGACACATCAGCATGCAACACCGTCCGAGGCAAAGCATAGGTTACCCCATTGGCTGTCACGCCAGGATTAAAACCAATTGTCTGTGCTGACATACACATGAAAAAGCACAGGCTCGATAATACCAAAGAAATTTTCTTCATATTTATTAAGATGAATTAGTCTGTTAGTTGTTTGAATGCTTGAGGAAGTGAGTCGATGATGTCGGAAGCGATGAGTGAGATTTGGCCTTGACGGTCGGCGGCATAGTCGCCTGCCAAGCCATGTACATAAACACCGAAACGCGCTGCCTCATCAGGTGTATAGCCTTGTGCGAGCAGCGAAACAATGATGCCAGTGAGTACATCACCGGTACCTGCTGTTGCCATACCCGCATTGCCTGTCGTATTGAAGTGAGCCTTGCCATCGGGAGTGACTACTACCGTGAATGCACCTTTCATCACTACTACAACCCTGTTCTGATGGGCAAAAAGGAGCGTTTTCTGCAAGAGGTCATAACTGTTCTCATATGGTCCTGTCAGACGTTCCAGTTCACCGCGATGCGGCGTCAGGATTGCATTCTCGGGCAATTGCGGCAACCATTGTGGATGATCCGCCAACAGATTCAACGCGTCAGCGTCAAGCACAAGCGGCAAAGGCATATAGTGCTGGAGCAAGTCAATCATCGCGTGGTTTGCATCCTCGTCCGTTCCTATACCAGGTCCCATCGCCAATGCATCGTAAGCAAGGCTGGAAAAATGCTCGGCATTCAGTATGGCTTCAGGTACTGCCACTTGCAGAATCGGGCGGTTCGCCTCGGGAGTATGTACGGTCAACTTTCCCACTCCACTGCGCAGGCAGGCTCTCGCTGCCAACACCGCCGCACCAGCCATGCCCAGCTTTCCCGCCACTAACGCAGCATGTCCCAGCATCCCCTTATGGGCAAACACGGAACGCGGTTTCAGCATCCGTCGCACATCCGCTTCCTCCGTCATCTCGTAGGGAGTAGCGAACACCGTGGAGTCGTCTGCGCTGTCAGGGTCGGCCAAACCGATGTTAACCACCTGCCAGTCGCCCACACACGTCTCATGTTCAGGGAAGAAAAAAGCCAACTTGGGATGCTGAAACGTAAATGTATAATCGGCATGAATCACATTGTCCAAGTTGTTACCGCTGTTGTCCTCCGTCATCAAGCCGGACGGGACATCGATGGCCAGCACCGTGGCAGGTGAAGCATTGATATACTGCACCACGGCAGCAAAACCGCCACTGAGCGGACGGGAAAGCCCTGTGCCAAACAGGCCGTCGATGACCAGCATTTCTTCCTTCAACTCAGGAGGCTGGAACGAAGTCTTGATTTCCTGCAAAGTCAAAGTCGTAGGCCTACTTTCGGCCATCGTCTTCAGGCGGTCACGACACAACTGACAATCGGGCGACAGACCCGATTCCGTATTGAACAGCCAGACACCGACCGTATAATCCTTCTCGGCAAGCAGACGGGCCACACAGAGCGCATCGCCACCATTGTTGCCAGGACCTGCAAACACCATCACAGGTGTATCCTGTGGCCAGCGATTTTCAATCTCAGCCGTCAGCCCCTGCGATGCACGCTCCATCAGCCCCTGCGACGAAATCCGTTCGTTCTCCATCGTGTAGGCATCGAGTTGCCGCATCTGTAGCGAAGTGAGTATTTTCATACTGCCATTGGAATGAGTTATCCCTATTTTTCTGCAAAGGTACGACAATAAATTAAAAATTAAAAATTAAAAATTAAAAATTGGGATTAAGTGAGAGAAAAACCAAAATTTGTCGCGACTCAGCAGATAAAAACAATTTTTTTTTGCACTCGCCGCTCCAAAATTTGGTTTTTCTCTCACTTAATCGTATCTTTGCAGCATAGAACCTAAAAAACTAACGACGTGTATGATTAAAATTTTGGACCGCAACTTCGAGTTGTCGTACTCTAACGAATTGATTCAAGAGAAAGTAAAGGAGGTGGCTGCTCGTCTGAACGAGGACTATGCCGGCAAAAATCCCGTCATGGTATGCATCCTCAACGGTGCGTTCATGTTTGCGGCCGACTTGGTTCGTGAACTGACGTTCCAGCCAGAGATTCTTTTTGCCAAGTTCTCCAGTTACGAAGGTATGCAGAGCACAGGCGTGCTGCGCGAACTGATTGGCGTCAATGCGAACCTGCAGGCTCGCGACGTCATCATCGTCGAGGACATCGTCGATACTGGCAACACCATGTACAACCTGCTGCCCCAGTTCTTCAACAAAGGTGCCAAGAGTGTGAAAATATGCTCGTTCCTGCAGAAGCCAGAGTGCCTCACGGCACCGCTCAAGGTCGATTACTGTGCCATGGAGATTCCCAATGCCTTTATCGTCGGCTACGGCCTCGACTACAATGGCATGGGGCGTAATTACAAAGACATCTACACGGTTGTGGAAGACTGAGAGCATTTTGACTTATAGCATTTGACATTTTATTTATTAACATGAAGAATATCATCATTTTCGGTGCTCCAGGCTCTGGCAAAGGCACCTACAGCGACGAAATCAAGCGCCGCTACAACATGGGACACATCTCGACAGGCGATGTGCTCCGCAATGAGATCAAGAACGGTACAGAACTGGGTAACGTGGCTAAAGGCTACATCGACCAGGGACAACTCATCCCCGACGAACTGATGATTGACATCCTCGCCAAGGTTTATGACTCGAACGAACCTGGACGCGGCGTCATCTTCGACGGATTCCCTCGCACCATCGCTCAAGCCGAGGCACTGAAGCAGATGCTGGCCGAGCGTGGTCACGAAATGGGGATGATGATTGAACTCGTGGTTGATGAAGGGACGCTGATGACTCGCCTGCTGCGCCGTGCCGAGATTGAAGGACGTGCCGACGACAACGAAGAAACCATCAAGAAGCGTTTCGAGGTCTATCACCAGAAAACGGAGCCTCTAGCGCAGTGGTTCGAGAAGGAAGGCATACGCCACACCTTCACTTGGAAAGGCTCGAAGGACCTTATGCTCGAGGAAATCTTCGCAGGCATTGAAGCAGAGAACTGATGCCAGAAAGCAATTTCATAGACTACGTTAAAATCTATTGCCGCTCAGGCAAAGGCGGAAAGGGTTCGCCACACATGCACCGTGCCAAGTATCAGCCTAAGGGTGGTCCCGACGGCGGCAACGGTGGGCGAGGCGGACACGTCATTCTTCGCGGCAATCGCAACTACTGGACATTGCTCCACTTGCGCTACGACCGTCACATCCATGCCGAACACGGCGGAAACGGCGGCAAAGAAAAGCGCACAGGACGTCAGGGTGCCGATGCCTACATCGAAGTACCCTGCGGTACGGTCGTGTATAATGCAGAAACGGGACAGTACATCTGCGATGTCACCGAACACGGGCAGGAGGTCATCCTCCTTCGTGGCGGACGTGGCGGACTGGGCAACGTCAACTTTGCCACGGCCACCAATCAGGCGCCACGCTATGCCCAACCAGGCGAACCGATGCAGGAAATGACCGTCATCCTCGAACTGAAACTGCTGGCTGACGTCGGTCTCGTAGGATTTCCCAATGCAGGAAAATCGACACTGGTGTCGGCACTGTCGTCTGCCAAGCCTAAAATTGGCAACTATCCCTTCACGACGCTCGAGCCCTCGCTGGGCATTGTGCCCTATCGCGACGGCCGATCCTTCGTCATTGCCGACATTCCAGGCATCATCGAGGGTGCCAGCGAGGGCAAAGGACTGGGATTGCGCTTTTTACGACACATCGAGCGCAACTCTCTGTTGCTGTTCATGGTTCCTGGCGATACGGACGACATCAAGCGTGAGTACGAAATCCTACTCAACGAACTCACCACCTTCAACCCAGAACTGCTGGACAAAGGGCGTGTGCTGGCTATCACAAAGTGCGACCTGCTGGACGACGAACTGATAGAAATGTTGAAAGATACTTTACCCGAAGGCCTGCCGATTGTATGGATTTCGGCTGTCAGCGGTTTCGGTTTGCAAGAACTGAAAGACGTGCTTTGGCAGGTGATGAACAGCGAAAGCAACAAGATTGCAGCAATTCAGCAGACAGAAACCATTGTCCACCATGACAAGGATTTCTCTCACCTGAGAGCCGAAATGGAGGACGAGGGGGAGGACGATGACTTCGAATGGGCAGACGAGGTGGAGGACGTCGATGACGTAGAGGACTATGAGGACTTTGACTACATCGAGGAGGACGATGAAAACGCTTGAGTACGAACTGGGAGCACACGTTCGCGCCTTCACAACGACACACCAGGTGGATGCACGGCGCACAAATCCCCTACCCTTATCAGAACTTAGCGGACTTCCTCTCAATCGCATCGTCATTCCCCATCAGGTACATGACACACGCTGTCTGCTCATCGATGAAATATTCTTTCAACGCTCGGACGAACAACGGATAGCGTGTTTGGAAGGCATCGACGCCGTCATCTCCAACCTGACAGATGTGTTGCTCTGTATCTCCACAGCCGACTGTATTCCTATTATTATTTATGATTCACGCCACCATGCTGCGGCTGTCATTCATGCGGGATGGAAAGGCACGGTAGGGCGCATCGTTCAAACGACTTTTACTCAGATGCAGAATGCCTTCGGTACACAGGGAGAAGACTGTCGTTCTGTCATCGGACCAGGCATCTCTTTGGAAAGTTTTGAGGTAGGAGACGAGGTGTATGACCTATTCAGCAATGCTGGTTTTGACATGGAGAGCATCACCCATCGGTTTGATAAATGGCACATTGACCTTCCGCTCTGCAACCGTCAGCAACTCCTCTGTTGCGACATTCCCCAAATGAACATCTACGTTTCCGACGTCTGCACATTCCGTGACACACACTATTTCTCTGCCCGTAGAGAGGGAATGCAGACAGGACGCAATATGACATGTATAAAATTATAATTATAAATGGTATATCATCATGAAAAAGTTATTCTCAATTTTCGCCATGACAGCCCTGCTTGTGCTCACAGCCTGCGACAACGACGACTTTGCCACAGGTGCTGAACCACCCGTATTCGAAACGTTTACGCTCAGCAAGTATAAAGTGGCTTCGGAGGAAGAAATCACAGGCAACATCACCTATCAATACACTGGGCGCGATGTGATCAAGATGGCTTATGTCATCAATGCCATCGGTACGGGGGGCGCCATTCAGAAACTGAAAGAAGGCGAACTCATCGGAGAGAACCTGAAAAATCCCACGTTCACCTTCAAGGCACCCACAGTAGCAGGCTCCTATCGCATCGTCTTCAATGTAACCCGAGTGTCTGTCTCCACAGGCAATGCACAAGGCGGCCCCTACGTTGCCAATCCGTCAAGCATATCTCCTAAGTCTATACTCGTTGTTGAATAAAAACCAATGCAACTATGAAACTACATCTTCTTGCTTGTGGTGTTCTGTTCATGCTTACCAGCACCACCATTCATGCTGCAACCCCCAACCATCCCGACACCCTTTATCTTTTTGCTTACCACAACGGTCCTGCCACCGACGGCCTCAAACTTGCATACAGTAGCGACGGACACTACTGGGTGCCCATGGGTGAGAACCACTCATTCTTTAAGAGCGACTACGGCACATGGGGAGCCGAAAAACGCATGTACGACCCCTACACCCTGTTCGACGGCAGCGAGTATTTTACAGTATTTTCGCTCAACCAGCATGTAAACCAATTCGGCACTACACGCTCCCGTGACCTATGGCTCTGGAAGCCACAGGACTATCCCTACATGAGCAATCAAGAAAACGTGGCACGTCCCGTCCTCCTCAAGCAGAACGGGCAGTTCGTCGTCCTTTACACCACCCATGAAGGGCACTACTATCGCACCACAAGTACTGATTTTCAGCATTGGAGTGCTGCCGAGCCCGTCACAGAGCAAGCCTATAAAGATGCCGACCGAACCATCACGGCGACAATCGACGGAACAACTCAGACAGGTGTCATCACACGTGCCCCCTACCATCTGATTGAAACACTCATTACCAAGGCAGGCGACGCAGCCCAGCGCAACCGTCTGTACGGTGAATCGGCACGCGACGACGCACGCCGGTTTGGCAATGTTAAAAGAATCGATGCCACCCTCAATGTCCATTTCGACCAGACCAAAAACATCTCGCCCCACCTCATCGGCATCTTCTTCGAAGACATCAACTACAGTGCCGACGGCGGACTCTATGCCGAACTCATTCAGAACCGCGACTTCGAGTACTCGAACCTCGACCGAGGTGAATGGAACGCACAAAGTTTCTGGGAACTGGGAGGCGACGGAACCACTTGGAGCATCCACACCGACCATCCCATCCATGCCAACAACAGCCACTACGCCGTGCTCACCACCACCCACTCAGGAGCAGCCCTCCGCACGGGCGGCTTCGACGGCATTGTCGTGAAGAAAGGCGAGAAGTACGACCTTTCCCTCTTTCTGAAAACACTCGATTCGAAAAACCAAAAACTCAACATCCGCCTGCTTGATGGCGAGAAAGTCCTGGCACAGGCCACATTCACCGCTTCCAGCAACGAGTGGAGACAGCACAAAGCCGTCCTCAAACCCTCGGCTGATGCCACCCACGCCACACTCTCCATTGAGCCACAAACCCCAGGACGTCTCGCACTCGACTTCGTCAGCCTCTTCCCCCAGAACACCTTCAAGGGCCATAAGAACGGCCTGCGTCCCGACCTCGCCCAGACACTCGCCGATCTCCATCCCCGCTTCATACGATTTCCAGGCGGATGCGTGAGCCACGGCAACGGACTCGACAACATGTACCGCTGGCACGAGACAGTCGGACCACTTTGGGAACGAAAGCCACAAAGCAACATTTGGAACTATCACCAGACAAAAGGACTCGGCTTCTTCGAATACTTCCAGTTCTGCGAAGACATCGGCGCAGAACCCCTGCCCGTCCTACCCGCAGCCGTACCCTGCCAGAACTCCTCACGCGGCGGAGCCGGTCAGCAAGGCGGACTGCCTTGGGACCAGATGGACGACTATGCACAAGAACTCATCAACCTCATCGAATGGGCCAACGGCGACCCCAAGACCTCCCCATGGGCCAAGAAGAGAGCCCAGGCAGGACACCCCAAGCCCTTCAACCTCAAGTATCTGGGCATCGGCAACGAAGACCTCATCAGCGACGTGTTCACTGAACGCTACACCTACCTGTACCACCGCATCCGTGAAGCACATCCCGAAATCATCATCGTCGGCACCGTCGGACCCTTCTACGAAGGCTCCGATTACGAACGAGGCTGGGACATCGCCCGTCAGGAACAAATTCCCATCGTCGATGAACACTACTACAACTCCCCAGGATGGTTCCTCCACAACCAGAACTTCTACGACCGCTACGACCGCAACGGCACCAAGGTCTATCTCGGTGAATGGGCCTCGCGCGGCAACACTCTCGAAAACGCCCTCGCCGAAGCCATCCACGTCACCAACCTCGAACGCAACGCCGACGTCGTCACGATGGCCTCCTATGCACCACTCCTCGCCAAGCACGGACACACACAGTGGAACCCCGACCTCATCTATTTCAACAACACCGACGTCTTCCCCACCGTCAACTACCACGTGCAGCGACTCTGCGCCACCAACAGCGGCACACAGTACGTCCGAGCCGACCAAATCGTCGAGACCGTCCGCGACGACAACGGAACAGAAGTGAAGGCACACAACCCCGCCGCCAGCCTGCGAGTGAAGACATCCGTTGTCCGTGATGAAAAGACAGGCGACCTCATCCTCAAACTCGTCAACTGCACCCCCGTCGCCACCGCCCACCACATCCACCTCGGCACGCTCGACGGTTACCAGAAAAAAGCCTGCGTCAGCGTCATCAGCGGGCAGCCAGCCGACCGCGACAACACACCCGTCGAGAGCACGCTCGACGTCGCCGCCGACTTCACCTACGACCAGCCCGCCTACTCCTTCAGCGTGCTGCGCATCCCAGCCGCCAAGCGTTGAAAAAAACCAACATACCACAGACGAAAGGGAGGGGCATCGGTTACCGTGCCCCTTCTGCGTAGCAGACAGCCCTCATGCGGACATTCCCCATAATCCGACTGCGACAAAAGCACTCACACTCTGGATTTTTTCGAATAAATTTGGTATTCCGCACACTTAATCGTACCTTTTCGCTTCGCGTGAAGGTACACACGCTCGAAAATACTCAAACAAGTTTGGTTTTTTGCTCGCTTAATCGTACCTTTGCAGAATAAAATGCAGAGAGAGATGATGAACAGAAGCATTGTGTCGATTGCCGACTATAGCCGCGAACAGATTGAGCGGCTGCTGGAACGGACGGCGGAGTTTGAACGTGAGCCGAACCATCCGCATCTGCTGGAGGGGCGTGTGGTGGCTACGCTGTTTTTCGAGCCTTCAACGCGTACGCGCCTAAGTTTTGAGACGGCTGCCAACCGATTGGGTGCCCGCGTCATCGGGTTTACAGACCCGAAGGTGACGAGCAGTTCGAAGGGTGAGACGCTGAAGGACACGATCAAGATGGTGTCGAACTATGCCGACGTGATTATCATGCGGCACCGGCTGGAGGGGGCTGCGCTGTATGCGAGCGAAGTGACGGACGTGCCCATCATCAATGCGGGTGACGGCTCGAACTTGCACCCTTCGCAAACGATGCTGGACCTCTACTCCATCTGGAAGACACAGGGACGGCTGGACGACCTGAACATCTTCATGGTGGGTGACCTGAAGTATGGCCGCACGGTGCATTCGCTGCTGATGTCAATGCGCAGATATAACCCGACGTTCCATTTCGTTGCTCCAAAAGAACTGGAGATGCCTGAGGAGTATAAACTGTACTGCCGGAAGGAGGGCATCCGATATGTGGAGGAGAGGGTGTTTACGGAGGAGAGCATCGCCGATGCGGACATTCTCTACATGACTCGCGTGCAGCGCGAACGCTTCACCGACCTGATGGAATACGAGCGTGTGAAGGATACTTACATCCTCAGGGCTGATATGCTGGGCAGGTGCCGTGAGAACATGCGCATCCTGCACCCGCTACCTCGTGTGAACGAGATTGAGCAGGATGTGGATGACTCGCCTCACGCTTACTATTTCCAACAGGCGCAGAACGGATTGTACGCGAGAGAGGCTCTGATTTGTCAAGCATTAGGAATAGAATGATGGATACGACGAAGAAATCACTGCAGGTGGCGGCTATCGAGAATGGTACTGTCATCGACCACATTCCCACGGACAAGGTGTTTACGATTGCCTCGCTGCTGCAACTGGATAGGTGCAACGACCAGGTGACCATTGGTAACAATTTGGACAGCGGCAGAATGGGTAGTAAGGGCATCATTAAAATTGCCAACCGTTTCTTTTCGGATGCAGAAATCAGTCGTCTGGCGGCTGTCTGCCCGAACATACGGCTGTGCATCATCAGGGACTACGAGGTGGTGGAGAAGCGCATCGCCTCACTGCCCGACGAGTTTGTCGGCATCGTGAGGTGTGCCAACCCTGTATGCATCACGAACAATGAGCCGATGAAGACGGTGTTCTACGTGACCGACAAGGAACAGGGCGTGGTAAAGTGCCGCTATTGCGGAAAAGAACAAAACATTGAACATATTAAATTAGTATAATGAAGAAATTTATTGAGCGCCCGAAGTTGGATTTGAGCGCAGTGAATCAAGAAGTGCTGAAAAAGTGGAACAAGGAGGATGTGTTCCACAAAAGTATAACGGAACGTGAAGGCTTTCCACCCTATATTTTCTACGAGGGGCCTCCATCGGCTAACGGTCACCCTGGCATTCACCACGTGATGGGGCGTACCATCAAGGACACCTTCCTGCGCTACAAGACGATGCAGGGTTTCCAGGTGAAGCGCAAGGCTGGCTGGGACACTCACGGGCTTCCTGTCGAACTGAGCGTGGAGAAGAGCCTGGGCATCACGAAAGAGGACATCGGCAAGAAGATTTCGGTAGATGACTACAACGATGCCTGTCGCAAGAACGTGATGATGTACACGAACGAGTGGACAGAACTGACCGACAAGATGGGTTATTGGGTGGACCTCGAACATCCGTACATCACGTATGACAACAAGTATATCGAGACGCTCTGGTATCTGCTCAAGCAGTTATACCAGAAGGGACTGCTCTACAAGGGCTACACCATCCAGCCGTATTCGCCTGCAGCAGGTACAGGTCTGTCGAGCCACGAACTGAACCAGCCTGGCTGCTACCGCGATGTAAAGGACACGACCGTGACGGCTCAATTTAAGGTAACCACTCCCCTCCCTTGGGTGGGGCAAGAGGGAGGGTCTCTGCCTGTTTACATCTTGGCTTGGACGACTACTCCCTGGACGCTGCCTTCGAACACGGCACTGTGTGTAGGCCCTAAGATTGACTATGTGGCGCTGAAGGGCAGGAATCCGTACAGCGGCGAAGTGGCTGTGTATGTCTTGGCTGAAGCCAGACTCGGTGCTTATTTCCAGTTTGAGGAAGGCGAAGTGCCTGAAATTCTGTGGCGTGGCAAGGGCACGGACCTCATCGGTCTGCACTACGAGCAACTATTCCCCTGGGTGAAGCCCTGCAACTTCGAGAACAACGAGGTGGTTGTCAAGGAGCAGGATGCCTTCCGTGTCATCCCTGGCGACTATGTGACGACGGAAGACGGTACGGGCATCGTACACATCGCTCCGACTTTCGGTGCCGACGACGCCAAGGTGGCTAAGGATGCAGGTGTGCCTGCGCTCTTCGTTATCGACAAGGCTGGCGACACACGTCCGATGGTTGATTTCACGGGTAAGTATTTCCTTCGTGAAGACATGGACGAGAACTTTGTCAACCTGTGCGTCAACGACAGTTACTGGAAGCACAGCGGCGACTTCGTCAAAAATGCCTACGACCCGAAGTACAACCAAGACGGCAAGTATGACGAGAAGGCTGCCAACAAAGACATGGACCTGAACGTGGTGCTTTGTCTGGAAATGAAGGAGGAAGGCACGGCGTTCAAGATTGAGAAGCACGTGCACAACTATCCACACTGCTGGCGAACGGACAAGCCTGTGCTCTACTATCCCCTCGACTCGTGGTTCATTCGTTCGACAGCGAAGAAAGACCGCATGTTCGAACTGAACCAGACCATTCAGTGGAAGCCCGAGTCAACGGGTACAGGACGTTTCGGCAAGTGGCTGGAAAACCTGAACGACTGGAACCTCTCACGTTCACGCTACTGGGGCACTCCCCTGCCCATCTGGCGCAACAAGGACACACATGAAGAACTATGCATCGGCAGCGTCGAAGAACTCTACAACGAGATTGAAAAGGCCGTGAAGGCTGGTGTGATGGCATTGAATCCGCTGAAGGAGAAAGGCTTTGTCCCAGGCGACATGTCGCAGGAAAACTACGACCGCATCGACCTGCACCGTCCTTACGTCGATGACATCAAACTGGTGTCGGAGAACGGCAATGTGCTGACTCGCGAACTTGACCTCATCGACGTCTGGTTCGATTCAGGCGCCATGCCTTACGCCCAGATTCACTATCCTTTTGAGAACCGTGACCTCATCGACAAGGGCACAGCCTTCCCCGCCGACTTCATCGCCGAGGGTGTGGACCAGACACGTGGCTGGTTCTTCACACTCCATGCCATTGCCACGATGGCATTCGACAGCGTTGCGTTCAAGAACGTCATCTCAAACGGACTGGTGCTCGACAAGAACGGTATCAAGATGTCGAAGCGCCTCGGCAACGTCATCAACCCCTTCGAGTGTATCGGCACCTATGGAGCAGACGCTGTGCGCTGGTACATGATTACGAATTCTTCGCCGTGGGACAATCTCTCGTTCGACCCCGAAGGCGTGAAGGAGGTGACCAGCCAATTCTTTATCAAACTGCAGCAGGCCTATGCCTTCTTCACCATGTATGCCAATGTGGATGGCTTCGAGTACAAAGAAGCTGACATTGACTACACTGAGCGTCCCGACTTCGACCGCTGGCTGCTCAGCGAACTGAACACACTGGTGAAGAATGTGCAAACCTATCTCGACGACTACGACCCCACTCCTGCAGGGCGCCTCATCCAGTCGTTTGTCATCGACAACCTCTCCAACTGGTACATCCGTCTGAACAAGGCACGCTTCTGGGCTGGAGAGATGACTGCTGACAAACTCTCTGCCTACCAGACACTCTACACCTGTCTGGAGACACTAAGCCGACTGATTGCGCCGATTGCACCGTTCTATGCCGACCAACTCTTCCGCGACCTCAACGCCGTAACAGAGAAGGACAAGAGCCTGAGCGTACATCTTGCGAAATTCCCAACCTTCAACGAAGCCTATATCGACAGCGAACTGGAAACAGCAATGGAGGCTGCAATGAAAGTCACCTCGATGGGTCTGTCCATCCGCAAGAAGGTGAAGATTCCTGTGATTCAGGCACTCCATGCCATTGCCATCCCCGACACAGACGCAGTCTTCAGCAACCGCATTGAGCGCATGAAGGATATCATCATGAAGGAAGTGAACGTCAAAGAGTTGCAACTCATGGACGGTGCCCTGCTCGTGAAAAATGTGAAGTGCAACTTCCGTGTCATGGGCAAGAAGTTTGGAAAACTGATGAAGGCAGTAAGTGATGCCGTGGCACACATGACACAGGCACAAATTGCCACGCTCGAAAACGAAGGACAGGTGACACTGCTTGCCGACGGACAGGAAGCACTGATTGAGTTGGAAGACGTTGACATCATGTCTCAGGACATCCCAGGCTGGAGTGTGGCCAACGAAGGTACTGTCACCGTGGCCCTCGACATCACTGTCACGCCCGAGCTGAAGACCGAAGGCGATGCACGCCGTCTCATCAAGCAGATTCAGAACCTGCGCAAGTCGCAAGGCTTCGACATCACGGACCGCATCTGTGTCACCCTTTCCGACCAGCCTGCCATCCGCAACATTATTGACGGCTTCGGCGACAACATCAGCCGTCAGGTGCTTGCTACTGAGATACGCCTGACCCCCCTCACAGAAGGTACGGAAATAGAATTCGACGACTTCAAAGGATTGATTCATGTCCAGAAAGCATAAATCGCTGCTGGCGACAGCCATTATCCTTTTGGTGCTCATCATCGACCAGTGCATCAAAATCTGGGTGAAGACACACATGTATCTCGGCGAGAGCATCCATGTCGCCGACTGGTTTCAGTTGCACTTCATCGAGAACAACGGCATGGCGTTCGGTTGGGAACTGGGTGGAAAGTATTTCCTCACAGCCTTCCGCATCGTCGTGGTCAGTGCCATCGGCTATTATACATGGAAACAGATTCGTCAGAAGGCACCGACATTTCTCATTGTCTGCCTTGCCCTCATCATTGCCGGTGCTGCTGGCAACATCATCGACTGTCTCTTCTACGGCCTCATCTTCAACAACCCAGCCCCGCCACAAGTGGCGCAGTTCGTTCCTTGGGGCATGGGCTACAGCAGCGTGATGCTCGGTCGCGTCGTCGATATGTTCTACTTTCCACTGGTCGAATGGGACATGCCCCAGACGTGGACATGGCTCGACAGCATCGGTTTCCTGCCACGTGCCGGCGAGCACTGCATCTTCTTCTCCCCCATCTTCAACTTTGCCGATGCCTCCATCAGTTGCAGCATCATCATCCTACTCATCAGTTATGCCTTCCGCTACCGTAAACCATAAATGGTACTTAACATATCGTCCCTCGTACTTTGTACTTTGTACTTTGTACTTTGCCCTTCTTCTTGTCTCCTGTGAGCAGCGGCCAGAAGGAGTGCTGTCGAAGGGTGAGATGGAAGAAGTGCTCTACGACTATCACCTCACTCAGGCGATGGCCGACTGGATGCCCGACCAAGACGGAGGCACCAACCAGCCCTATCTCGATGCCTTATTCCGCAAGCATGGCATTACACAGGCCGAATTCGACTCGTCGCTCGTATGGTACAATGCACATGCCAGCGACCTCAAAGACATCTATGACAACCTGAAGGACAGGTTCACCTTTGAAAGCCAGAAACTACAAATCTCGGTAGGCGACAACGAGATGGCTGCCCTTTTCACCGAAGGAGGCGACACCACCAACCTCTGGAACGGGCCGCGCATCATCGTGCTGCGCAACCACCCCCTCCTCAATCTTGAAAAGTTCACTGTCAAAGACGACTCCCTCTTCGCCCGTGGTGACCGCTTCCTCCTCAAGGGAGACATCATCATGATGAACGAAGAACTCTACAACCGCAACGCACAACTCGTTGTTGCCCTGTCGGTACAGACCACCAAAGACAAGACGCATGGTGACTCTCAACCGATGGAAAGCACAGGCAACTTCAGCATCGATGTCGAAGTGCCCCATTCGGAGCAGCCCCGTCAGGTAACCTGCTACTTCCAGTACCAGAGCCCCGACGCCATCCGCAACTTCTGTCTCATCCGCAATCTCTCGCTCATTCGGATGCATACTCCATTGGCAGAGAACGATACACTCGCTGCCGACACACTTGCCGCTCCTCAGCCCCAGCCATCCTCCACGGTCAAGGACCGTTCTTTGCGCGGACCGCGACTGTCGCCCGAACAACTGCGCAAGCAGTCGCAAGACAACATTCAGAAGATTGAAATACGCACAGCCCCCGAACATCGCACCCCTAACTCCTTCGGGCCTTCACGACGTAAAAGATAGATGAAGACACGCCGCATAGCCGCCACACAAATCATACTGCCAGACGGGGGCAAACACAGACAACACGTGGTCGAACTGATCGGCACACGTGTTGTCTCCGTTTATCCGCTCCAAGGCGAAATGTCACACACCGAATGGTACAGCGGCACCGTTGTCATTGAGGCAGACCGCCTCTGGCTGCTCCAGACGCTTGCCGACGGAACTCAGCACAAACGACTGCTGTAGCCATCGCCACATTCAGCGAATCGGTATGGCCGAATGTACCGTAACTCGGTATCGTCAGCCGATCGGTCACGACCTTCTCCACCTCGGAACTGATGCCACGGCCCTCGTTTCCCATCACAATCACCCCTCGCTTGCCGAGACGTTTCTCATACACATTCTCACCATTCAGAAACGTCCCATAGACATTCAACTCTGCCGTCACGTTTCTCGCCTCACGCAGCGCGTCGGCCAAATCTATATAATGTACGCGCACGTGAGCGAGGGCACCCATCGACGCCTGAACCGTCTTCGGGTTATACAAATCCGCACAGCCCAAAGAGCAAAACACATCGCTGATGCCAAACCAGTCGGCAATCCGCAGAATCGAACCCAGGTTGCCCGGATTCTGCACCTCGTCGAGCGCCAGACACAGGCCCTCACTCATCGCCTTTGCCACATCGGCCCTGTGATGCGGCTGACGAAACACAGCCAGCACACCTTGCGGCGTTTCCAGCGTACTCACACGACGCAACTCATCCTCCGTCACGTGGTCGCACATCTTAGGGGCATTGTTCATTGTTAATTGTTCATTGCTTACAGCCACATACACGCACTCGAAGCCGCCAGCCAGCAGTTCGCCCACCAGCCTCGGTCCCTCGGCTACAAACACTCCCTCCGCCTGCCGATACTTCTTCATCTGCAGGCACCTCAGCCATTTCATTCTGTTCTTACTCAGCATGACACGATACATTTTGCTACAAAGGTACGATTAAGTGAGCGGAATACAAAAAGAAAAGCGTTTTTTTCTTTTTTATTCACGAGCTTAATCGTACCTTTGCAGTTGAGTATGGGAAACAAGGCAAGACACCGTTTGTTATCGCAGGCAATGCTGCTGTCGGCAGTATTGCTGTGCGCAGGGTCGTGCAGCGTCGGCAAATTTATCAGCGATGACGAATTGTACTTGAAGGACGTCCACGTCACCTCGACCGACCCTCATGCGACGAAAGACATGATGCTCGAGGGCTACGTGCGCCAAATGCCCAATTCCAAATGGTTCGGCGCAAAGATTCCCATGCGCATCTACTGTCTGTCGAATCCTCACAGCAACGGCTGGGGAGCCCGCACCCTGCGCAAAATCGGACAGAAACCCGAGTTGTACGATTCGGTGCAGACCCTGCGTACGGTGCAGGACATGCGTCAGGTGCTTGCCAACGCAGGCTACATTCACGCCGACGTCGGCGTGGCACAAAAGACGGAGGGACGGAAATTGTCACTGACTTATCAGGTCAAACCGCACGAACGGTATCAAGTGACAGACGTGCGCCGTCGGGTCGACGACCCGAGACTGAGGCAGATTATCTGCGGACAGGACACGGCGCAGTCGCTGCTCCACAGGGGGATGCCGCTCGACATCAACCTGCTGAATGCCGAACGTACACGCCTGACCAACCTGCTTCGCGGCATTGGCTTCTTCAAGTTCAACAAGGATTACATCGGCTTCGATGCCGACACGCTGGCTGGCAGCAGCGACGTGGCTCTCACCATGCACGTGCGCCAGCATTTGGAGAACGGGCGTTCGGAGGCTCAGAACCATCCTCAGTTTCGCATCGGCCACATCACCTACAGTGTCGATGCACCAGCCGACTCGGCCGACTGCCACAGCATTGAGCATCGCGGCACGACCATCCGCTACGGCGAACGTCTGTATTTCCGCCCCAACCTGCTGACGTCGAACACGATGCTGCGCACAGGTTCGCTGTACAGCGAACGCTACCAGCGCATGACATACAACAACTTCATGCGCCTGCAGGCAGTCTCGTATTCCAACATTCGCTTCACACAGCGGCCTGAATCCGACACGCTCGACTGCGAAATCGTCCTCAACCATGCCCGCCCACGCTCCATCAGTTTCGACCTCGAAGGTACAAACTCGGCTGGCGACCTCGGTGCTGCAGCCTCGGCTACCTATCAGCACAAAAACCTGTTTCACGGCAGCGAGATGCTGACGCTCAAACTGCGAGGTGCCTACGAAGGCATCACAGGGCTGGAAGGCTACGAAGGGCACAACTACACGGAACTGGGCGGCGAGGTACGACTGGGCTTTCCTGGCTTCCTGCTCCCCTTCGTCAGCCGCGAATTTGGCGCGACGCATTATGCCACGTCCGAGATTGCCCTACAGTATAACATGCAGAACCGCCCCGAGTTCCGCCGCCGTGTGCTCACGGCAGCATGGCGTTACCGCTGGCAGAGTTACACGCAGAAGGTGCAGCATCGTTTCGACCTGCTCGAAGTGAACTACATCTACATGCCGTGGATTTCGGCACAGTTCAAAAGCCAATACCTCGACGTGGTCGGACAGCAAAACACCATCCTTCGTTACAACTATGAAAATCTGCTGATTACAAAACTTGGCTACACTTATACTTTCAATTCTTTAGGCACTGCCACCACGACCACATACGGCAAGAATGCCTACACGTTCCGTGCCAACATCGAGACGTCGGGCAATGTCCTACGGGCTGCCACCAGTGCCATCAACGGCAAGAAAAATTCTCAAAACCAATATACATTCTGCGGCATTGCGTTTGCCCAATATGTGCGTGGTGACATCGACTTTGCCAAGAGCATCCGCATCGACCGCAACAACTCCGTGGCGCTTCACGCTGCCCTCGGCATTGCCTACCCCTACGGCAACAGCAGGCAACTGCCGTTTGAGAAACGCTACTTTGCCGGCGGTGCCAACTCTGTGCGCGGTTGGTCGGTGCGCAGCCTGGGGCCTGGGGCCTATAAGGGTGCCGACCGCCAAATCAACTTCCTCAACCAAAGCGGTGACATCAAACTGGACCTGAACGTTGAGTTCCGCAGCCATCTTTTCTGGAAGATCAACGGTGCACTCTTCGTCGATGCTGGTAACATCTGGACGATACGCAAATATGACGACCAGCCTGAGGGGGAGTTCCGTTTCGACACTTTCTACAGGCAGATTGCCGTGAGTTACGGAATCGGACTACGGCTTGCCCTCGACTTCTTCACCCTCCGTTTCGATGCGGGTATGAAGGCTATCAATCCTGCGTACGACGGGCGTGAACACTATCCCATCACTCATCCGAGCCTGCGGCGCGACTTTGCCTTCCACTTCGCCGTCGGCCTGCCGTTCTAACGAGCAGGAGAGGCATAACCGTCAATCTTCATAAATCTTCACGGCGGGGTGCTTCAATGAACAATTAATAATAAACATATTGCTACGCAATAATTGAACGAACTTAACGAAAAAGAATTTGTTTAATTCGGTTAATCTTCCCAAAAGGCTATGTTGAAAGTTAAGAGTTAAAAGTTGAAATAATCCGTAAAATCCATGAAATCCGTTGTTAAAAATCAAAAAAACATGGAAAAATTTGGCAGATTGAAAGATAACAACTACCTTTGCCGTCGATTTGATATAAAACAAGCACAAAATGAAAAGAACAGCAAACTATTGGTGGTGGCTTGGCTCAAGATTCAAAAGATCGTGAGAAGATAGCCGCGTACCTATATGTTTGTACGAGAATACTGAGAGGCCTGTCGTTCTTGCGACAGGCCTCTACTTTTACAGAATCGACATAAACACAAAATTAAACACGACTTATGGGAAAGTATCAAGTTGATGAAAGTGGTTTTTACGGAGAGTTTGGCGGGGCGTATGTGCCGGAGATTCTCTACAAATGTGTCCACGACCTCCAGGAGGCATACCGTCCTATCATCGAAAGTGCGGAGTTCAAGCAAGAGTATCACGCCATGCTGAGGGACTATGTGGGTCGTCCGTCGCCGCTCTACTATGCCGAGAGAATGAGTCGGAAGTATGGCTGCCGACTTTACCTGAAGCGTGAAGACTTGAACCACACGGGTGCCCACAAGATTAACAATACCATCGGGCAGATTCTGCTGGCCAAACGCATGGGCAAGACGCGTATCATCGCCGAGACGGGTGCCGGACAGCACGGTGTGGCCACAGCCACGGTGTGTGCACTGATGAACATGAAGTGTGAGGTGTTCATGGGGGCAACCGATGTGGAGCGACAACATACGAACGTGGAACGCATGAAGATGCTGGGAGCAGAGGTGCATCCTGTCCGTACAGGCAACATGACTCTGAGCGATGCCTGCTCTGAGGCTATCCGCGACTGGTGTTGCCACCCTTCCGACACATTCTACATCGTAGGGTCAACGATGGGACCACATCCCTACCCCGACCTCGTGGCACGTATGCAGAGTGTCATCTCGGAAGAAATCAATTGGCAACTCGAAGAAAAGGTAGGACGCAACTATCCCGACTATCTCGTGGCCTGCATCGGGGGAGGAAGCAACGCTGCAGGAACCATCTATCACTACATGGACGACGAACGTGTGAAGATTGTGCTGGCCGAGGCAGGCGGACATGGTTGGGAGACGGACTTTACTGCTGCTACCATTCACAAAGGGACGACTGGCATTCTGCATGGTGCCAAGATGCTGGTGATGCAGAACGAGGATGGCCAGATTCAGGAGGCTTTCACGATTTCTGCAGGACTTGACTATCCTGGTGTAGGACCCATGCACTGCAACATGGCAAAGCAGGGACGCACCCAAGTGCTGAGCATCAACGACGACGAGGCTATCTATGGCGGCTACGAACTGACTCGCATGGAGGGCATCATTCCTGCCATCGAGAGTGCTCATGCCATCGCAGCACTGTCCAAACTACGCTTCAAGCAGGACGACGTGGTGGTGCTCACTGTCAGCGGTCGTGGAGACAAGGATGTGGAAACGTATTTGAAGAACAAACAAATGGCAAAAGAATATGGAAACTTTTAATTATCAAACTACATCGAAGACCATCCTGGCGGACCTCCATACTCCTGTAGGGGTGTATATGCGAGTCAGAGACCTCTATCCCATGAGTGTGCTGATGGAGAGTTCGGACTATCACGACGCCAACAACTCTCGCTCGTTCATCGGCGTCCACCCTATGGCCAGTGTGGCTATCGGCCACAGCATGGCAAACATCACATTCCCAGATGGCAGTGTGACGACACATGAGGTGAACAGAGACTACCGTTCTGACAGGGCCATCCACGAACTGACCGACCGCATCAGGGTGACTGGCGATAATGCTCATCTCTGCGGGCTGTTTGGATATACCAGTTTCAATGCGGTGCGATATTTCGAGGACATCGATGTGAAGGATGAGACTCTGGAGAAGAACGACGCTCCGGACCTGCTCTATATATTATATAAGGTGGTGATTGTGTTCGACCACTTCAACAATACGCTTAAGATTGTTTCGCTCGGCGGGGAGCAAGAGATTGAAAAGATGTTGCTTGCCATGAACAAGGCCAATGTGAAAGCGTATGATTTCCGACCTGTCGGTGAAGTGCGCTCAACACTTACCGACGAAGAGCATAAGGCCAACATCCGACGTGGCATTCAGCACTGTTTGCGAGGCGACGTATTCCAGATTGTGCTTTCTCGACGATTTATCCAGAGATATGAGGGCGACGACTTCAAACTGTACCGTGCTCTGCGCAGCATCAATCCGTCTCCCTATCTGTTCTATTTTGATTTCGGCGGCTTTCGTATTTTCGGTTCTTCACCAGAGACTCACTGCCGTATTGAGGGACGGCGTGCCTATATCGACCCGATTGCCGGTACCACTAAGCGTACAGGCGATGCCGAAGCCGACCGTAAAGGTGCCGAGTTTCTGCGCAATGACCCGAAGGAAAATGCCGAACACGTGATGCTGGTAGATTTGGCACGCAACGACCTTAGCCGTAACTGCCATGATGTGAAGGTTGACTTCTACAAAGACTTGCAATACTATTCTCACGTGATACACCTGGTGTCGAGAGTCAGCGGAGAACTCAACCATGATGCAGACCCCATCCAGACATTTATCGACACCTTTCCCGCTGGCACGCTGTCAGGTGCTCCAAAAGTTCGTGCCATGCAACTCATCAGCAAATACGAACCCCACAACCGTGGTGCCTACGGTGGTTGCATTGGATATATCGGGTTCGACGGCTCGCTCAATCAGGCCATCACCATCCGCACTTTCGTATCGCGTAATGGTGAACTATGGTTTCAAGCAGGCGGCGGCATCGTGGCCAAGAGTAATGAAGACTACGAACTGCAGGAGGTAAACAATAAACTTAGTGCCCTTCGTCGCGCTATTCTCATGGCAGAAAAAATGTAAGATTATGAAGATAGTTATTATTGACAATTACGACTCATTCACTTATAACTTGAGTCATTTGGTAAAGGAACTGGGTGAAGAGGTGACGGTAATGCGCAATGACCAGTTCCGCCTCGAAGATCTCGAGGATTTCAACAGGATTATCCTCTCACCAGGACCAGGCATCCCCTCCGAGGCAGGTCTTCTGCCCGATGTCATCCGCACGTATGCTGACCGCACACCGATTTTGGGCGTTTGCCTGGGTCATCAAGCCATTGGCGAAGCGTTTGGAGCAAAACTCGAGAACCTCAGCGAGGTGTTCCACGGTGTGGCGACACCTTGTCATATCATCGCCGACGACCCTATCTTCAGGGGTATCAATCGCGATTGCACGATAGGCCGTTACCATTCGTGGGTGGTGTCGAAGGAGGGTTTGCCTGATTGTTTTGAAATCACAGCCGAAAGTGATGAGGGGCAAATCATGGCACTGCGCCACAAGACCTTGAACATTCGCGGCATCCAATTCCACCCTGAGAGTGTACTGACACCTGACGGCAAGAAAATGATTCAGAATTGGCTCCGTATATAGTCACGCATAACATCAACAATAAAACACAAACATTATGAAAGAAATTTTAGCAAAATTGCTGAACCACGAGGAACTTTCTCGTGAAGAGATGAAGAAAATTTTGATTGGAATTACCCAGAGTGAGTACCCCAACGAACAGATTACCGCCCTATTGACCGCCCTGCAGATGCGAGGGGTAACGGTCGATGAACTCCTCGGCTTCCGCGACGGCATTCTGGAGACAGGTGTTCCTGCCATTCTCAATGCCGACCGTTACATCGATGTCGTTGGCACAGGCGGCGACCGCAAGAACACTTTCAACATCTCAACGACAAGTTGCTTCGTCATTGCCGGAGCAGGCTACAAGGTGGCTAAGCACGGTAACTATGCTGCTACATCGGTGTCGGGTGCATCCAACGTCATTCAGCACCACGGTATCAAGTTTACGGACGACATCGACAAGTTGAACCGATGCCTCAACGAAGTGGGCATTGTATATCTCCATGCCCAACTTTTCGCCAAAGCCATGAAATTCGTCGGTCCTATCCGAAAAGCACTTCAGTTCCCTACCATATTCAATCTGTTGGGCCCCATCGTCAATCCCTCGCAGCCGCAGTGTCAACTGCTCGGTGTTGCCAACCTTGACCAGATGCGCCTCTATCATCAGGTTTACCAGAAGATTGGCATCGACTACGGCATCGTCAACAGCATCGACGGTTACGATGAAATCTCGCTGACAGGCGACTTCAAGGTGACGACCAACTCCTATGAGCGCATATTCAAACCCAGCGACCTCGGCTTCGCCATTGCCAAGCCAGAGGAACTTGTGGGCGGTGCGACGGAGGAAGAGGCTGCTCAAATTTTTGACTCTGTGTTGGAGAACCGTGCCCTGCCTGCTCAGAAGAACATTGTGTTGGCCAATGCTGCCTTTGGCATTCAGGTGCTTGAAAAAGGACAGAAGAGTATTGAGGAATGCATTGAAATCGCACGAGAGAGCATCGACAGCGGTAGTGCGCTCAACACCTTCAGAAAATTTGTTGAACTGAACTCATGAAGGATATCTTACAGGAAATCATCGCCTATAAAAGACAAGAAGTCGAGCGGTTCAAGGCTGTTTGTAGCGAACGTGAGATGCAACGTCGCGTGGAACGTCTGCCCGATGTGAATGTTCCCTCCATGAAGGCTGCTCTCTCATCGTCATCGTCGGGTATCATAGCCGAGTTTAAGCGCAAGTCGCCCTCCAAGGGATGGATTAAGGAAGAAGGGCGTGCAGATGTCATTCCCTTTGCCTATCAGAGCAACGGAGCGGCAGCCATCAGCATTCTCACCGATGAGAATTATTTTGGCGGCACCGATGAGTTTATCGCCACAGCCCGCCGTAGTGGGGTTGACATTCCCATTCTCTACAAGAACTTCATCATCGACGAGTACCAACTGTTCCAAGCCCGACTGTGCGGTGCCAGTGCTGTGTTGCTGATTGCAGCCTGCCTCACCCCGACAGCATGTCGATTGCTCATGAGCACCGCTCACGAACTGGGCATGGAGGTTCTGCTGGAAATGCACTCCGAGGCTGAACTTGCCTATGCCGAACTGGAGCCCGACCTGTGTGGTATCAACAACCGCAATTTGGGTTCGTTTGTCACCGACATCAGCAACTCGTTCCGCATGGCCGAACTACTTCCTGCCGATGCGGTCAAGGTGAGCGAAAGCGGTATAAGCCATCCCGACACCGTCAAGTCTCTCCGTCAAGTAGGATTCCGAGGTTTCCTCATCGGCGAAAGTTTCATGAAGGCATCCCGTCCTGGCGAGGCCCTGGGCGAGTTCATCGCTGCATGTAAGTTGTAACCTCGTCACGAACAACTATGAACATCAAAGTTTGCGGAATGCGCGAGGCGGAAAACATCCGTCACATCGAGGCCCTGGGCATTGACATGATGGGCTTCATCTTCTGGCCCGAGTCCAGCCGTTACGTCTGCTCTCCCCCCCACTATCTGCCTACAAAGTGTAAGCGTGTAGGGGTGTTCGTCGATGCCAGCATCGAGGCCGTCATACAGCACTCGCTTGACTATCAACTCGACATCATCCAACTCCATGGCCACGAGACACCTGCATTTGCACATCAACTGAGCCAATGGACGACAATCAAAGTTTTTAACATCGCCACATCCGACGACCTGATTCAGACGAAAGCCTATGAAGGTTCAGTTGACTTCTTCCTCTTCGACACAAAGGGGAAAAGCATTGGCGGCAATGGTGAGAAGTTCGACTGGAGCATGCTTGATGCCTACAAAGGGCGTACACCCTTTCTTCTCAGCGGGGGTATCGGTCCCGAGGATGCCGAGCGTGTCAAGGCTTTCCGTCACTCTCGCTGCATGGGCATCGACCTCAACTCTCGCTTTGAGACTGCCCCTGGCCTCAAAGACGTAAATCAACTCAAAGAATTTATTCAGCAGATACGACTATGAACAAGATAAACAAACTCTTTGCAGAAAGACCTAATGACAAGAAGTTCCTTTCGCTCTACTTCTGTGCAGGCTGCCCCACGCTCGAGGGCACGGCCAACGTGATTCTCACCATGCAGCGTCGAGGCATCGACTTCATCGAGGTGGGCATCCCCTTCAGCGACCCGCTGGCCGACGGGCCAGTCATCCAGAGTGCCGCCACCCAGGCACTGAAGAACGGCATGACGCTCTCCCGACTCTTCTCGCAGTTGAAAGCCATCAGGAATCAAGTGGAAATACCTCTCATCCTCATGGGCTACCTCAATCCCATTCTCCACTACGGCATTGAACGCTTTTGCCAGTCATGCGTCGAAAGTGGTATCTCGGGAATGATTATCCCCGACCTGCCCTTCAAGGACTATCAGGAGGTCGTAAAACCCATTGCCGACCACTACGACCTGCGCGTCATCATGCTCATCACTCCTGAGACCAGTGAAGAGCGCGTCCGTTTCATTGACGACAATACCGACGGCTTTATCTATATGGTGTCGAGTGCGGCCATCACGGGAGCCCAGCACTCCTTCGACGAAGCCAAGCAGGAGTATTTCCGTCGTATTCAAGCCATGCAGTTGCGCAATCCGCGTATGATTGGTTTTGGCATCAGCAACCGACAAACACTCGAAGCCGCACAGGATAACGCTGCCGGTGCTATCATCGGCTCCAAGTTTGTGACATTGTTGAATGAGTCAAATGGAGATGCTGACGAGGCACTCAACCACCTGTTTGCTGCCTTGTCCGAATAGGTCTGTCGCCATCAATAGAACGGTGCGTGTTATTTCTCAAAGTGCTGATAGTCCTTCAGCGAATTCCAGTTGCCGCCCCACTGGAAACCACGCTCTGTGAAGAGACGGTAGAGCAAGTCTCCCCGTTCAATCTTATAAGCAAACTTACGAGAACGATGTGTATAGGCCTTTGCAGTCGAAGGCTGCACCAGCACCGTACCATCTTTCTTGGTTCGCACACACGGATTGTACAGCGTATTCACATCGACCGCCAGCCCCTGCGCATGTTTCGACAGTTTCGTGCTGCCTTCGACAACGCGATAGCAGAAAGAACTCGTATTGTTGTCGCGCATCGAACGCTCGTCGTCTGCGTCGTAGTCATCAATCAGGCGCATCCGTTCAATGGGGTACTGCTGTCGGTACAATTCCTCGAAAATCTCCAGCACGTCCTGCGCAATCTCCTTGTTACAGACCATTTCGCCCTGATGCGTCTGTCCTTTCGCATCCACATGCAGGAGTTGCAAGTATCGCAGGTCGCTCCTGGGCACCGTGCAGTGGGCGGGAAACGAACGGCCCTGCATCCGTGCAAACACCGAGTCACTGATTTCCTGTACGGAAAATCCTTCCATCGTCTGTGCAAAGGCGATGTTCATCCAGAACAACGTACATACGCACACGATTGTTCTGGGAAAAAGTTGTCTTATTGCTTGTTTCATGGCTGCAAAGTTACGTTTTTTCTGCCGCATGTACAAAAAACAAGCAAAAAAGTAAGCAAATTCAGTGAAAAAGCAGTAACTTTGCAGTCGCATTTCGTAAAAACTCGGTTGAACGCTAAAACAGCGACACCGCATAACCGCAATCAATATGAGCGTCACGGCAAAACTCCTGCTCCACTGTCCCGACCGTCCAGGCATCCTGGCCGAAATCACGAACTTCATCACGGTCAACGGCGGCAACATCGTCTATCTCGACCAGTATGTGGACCACATCGAGCACGTGTTCTTTGCACGGGTGGAGTGGGAACTCGAGAACTTCGCCATTCCGCGCGACAAGATTCAGGACTACTTCTCCACGCTCTATGCCCAGAAGTACGACATGTCGCTGCGTCTCTACTTCTCCGACGTCAAGCCGCGCATGGCCATCTTCGTCTCGAAGATGAGCCACTGCCTGTTCGACATGCTCGCCCGCTACTCGGCAGGCGAATGGGACTGCGAGATACCCCTCATCATCTCCAACCATCCCGACCTCGAACCCGTGGCACGCCAGTTCGGCATCCCCTACCACGTGTTCCCCGTCACGAAGGAGAATAAAGCCGAGCAGGAGCAGAAGGAGATGCAACTGCTGCGCGACAACGGCATCACGTTCATCGTCCTTGCCCGCTACATGCAAGTGATTTCGGAGCAGATGATTGAGGCCTACCCCAACCACATCATCAACATCCACCACTCCTTCCTCCCCGCCTTCGTCGGCGCCAAGCCCTACCACCAGGCATGGGAGCGCGGCGTGAAGATCATCGGTGCCACCAGCCACTACGTGACCACCGAACTCGACGCAGGCCCCATCATCGAGCAGGACGTCGTCCGCATCACCCACAAGGACACCCCTGCCGACCTCGTCATGAAGGGAAAGGACCTCGAGAAGATTGTCCTCTCGCGTGCCGTCAGCAAGCACATCGACCGCAAGGTCCTCGCCTACAAGAACAAGACGGTCATCTTCAGTTAAATCTCCACTACGAATTTCACGAATAATAATTGTTAATTGTTAATATCCCTGGCTCCGTAGCTTAGTTGAATAGAGCGTCAGATTCCGGTTCTGAAGGTCCTGGGTTTGAGTCCCAGCGGAGTCACAAAGCATCATACCTGTCAATGTTGCAGGTGTGATGTTTTTTTTATCTTTTTCTTGGTACAACAAATCAAAGAACGATTGCTTTTCCCAGATTAGCATTGCAAAGTTACGAACTTTACAGACACGTTGGAAAAATCGTAGGTAACAATTGAGTGTGATGGGTTGCGTGTGTCTCGTCGTGGGTTCAGATTGTCTGTAGGGGCTTATCTCGTATAAGCCCTTTCCTGTGTATGGTGGGCATTGACAGCAATGCCCCTACAAGCAATCTTAGGGAGCGTGATATTTCCTCCACAGTCCACCGACATTCCGTCCACAGCCCATGCCAGCACCGTCCACAGTCGGCACAAAGACGAACTGCGCTGCATTTCTAATCTGAACGCCCTTCCATTGGTAGGGACGACCCGTGGGGCGTCCCGATTGCCTGTTCCCTGTCCACATGGACGTCCCGCGGGCCGTCCCTACATGCAATCATTATATCTACAGGCGTGAATACATGGGCGAGGACTACAAACGTGCCGACCGATGCAATGTTATCTTTAAGAAAGTTTTACCGTAATAAAATTGCTTTTTTGCTTTTTTGCTTTTTTGCTTTTTCTTGTAAAAAAATTCCCCTATTATTATATTATAATATTATTATAATATATAATAGAATAATTTAACTTACATCTTTTTGAATTATGCATGCAAAAGTCGTAAAAAGCAAAAAAGCAAAAAGACAAAAAAACAAAAATGGAAACGCCAGTAAAATACAATGGTCCAGCGCGAGTGACGGTTTACGAAAACGGTGACGTGGATGTGCGTCTGCCTCGCGAGAACGAAGACCTCAAGTTACAAAAAGTAAAGGAAACGCAGGCTGGAAGCCTCACCCGGACACAGGGCAACTACGAAGCATCAAAACAGCAAAAAGTTCTAAACACTTTTTAACACATCAGTATTGACACAGATTGTCAATTCTCCTAAATAATCTGAAAAAGCAGGGCAATCATTTGCGTATGTCGCAAATTTCGGCTAAATTTGTGACGCAAAACCACGAAATAATTACTAAAACAAAAACACCATGGGTAAAGTTATCATTATCGGTGCTGGAGGTGTTGCCACCGTTGCTGCACACAAGGTGGCACAAAACCCCGATGTCTTCACAGAGGTGATGATTGCCAGCCGCCGACGTGAGAAATGCGTCAGACTGGCCGAAGCCCTCGAACAGGCATACGCTGGCAAGTCCATGCCGAAGTTCAGCACGGCAAAGGTGGATGCTGACAACGTCGATGAACTGGTGGAACTCTTCAACGAGTTCCGTCCCGACATCGTGATGAACCTCGCCCTGCCCTATCAGGACCTCACCATCATGGAGGCCTGCCTGCAGGCAGGTGTCAACTACCTTGACACGGCGAACTACGAGCCGCGCGACGAGGCACACTTCGAGTACTCCTGGCAGTGGGCATTCATGGACCGTTTCCGTGAGGCTGGGCTGACGGCCATCCTGGGCTGCGGCTTCGACCCCGGCGTCAGCGGCATCTACACGGCCTATGCAGCCAAGCATCACTTCGACGAAATCCAGTACCTCGACATCGTCGATTGCAACGCCGGCAACCACCACAAGGCTTTCGCCACGAACTTCAACCCCGAAATCAACATCCGCGAAATCACGCAGAAAGGCCTCTACTACGAAAACGGCAAATGGACTGAGACTGAGCCGCTGGAAATCCACAAGCCGCTCACCTACCCCAACATCGGCCCGCGCGAGTCGTATCTGCTGCACCACGAAGAACTGGAGTCGCTCGTCAAGAACTATCCCACCATCCGTCGCGCACGCTTCTGGATGACGTTCGGACAGCAGTATCTCACCTACCTCGACTGCATCCAGAACCTCGGCATGAGCCGCATCGACGAAATTGAATACGAGGCTCCACTGGCCGACGGCAGCGGCAAGACGGCACGCGTGAAGATTGTGCCCCTGCAGTTCCTCAAGGCCGTGCTGCCCAACCCGCAGGACCTCGGCGAAAACTACGACGGCGAGACGAGCATCGGCTGCCGCATCCGCGGCTTGAAAGACGGACGGGAACACACGTACTACGTCTATAACAACTGCTCGCACGAGGCTGCCTACAAGGAGACAGGCATGCAGGGCGTCAGTTACACGACAGGCGTGCCCGCCATGATTGGCGCGATGATGTTTCTCAAAGGCCTGTGGAAGCGACCAGGCGTGTGGAACGTCGAGGACTTCGACCCAGACCCCTTCATGGAGCAACTCAACTCGCAGGGGCTGCCCTGGCACGAGGTGTTCGACGGCGACCTGGAACTATAATGAACCATGAACAGACATTTTATCAACCCTCAACAAACCATTAAACCATCATACTTATGGCAAAAACAAATGAGACACAGCCCGCAAACAGCGACAAGATGAAAGCCTTGCAGGCTGCCATGGACAAGATTGAAAAAGCCTTCGGACAAGGCTCCATCATGAAACTGGGCGACGACCATATCGAAGACGTCGATGTCATCCCCACAGGCTCTATCGGCCTGAACGCCGCACTCGGCGTAGGGGGCTATCCCAAAGGACGCATCATCGAAATCTACGGTCCAGAATCGTCGGGCAAGACGACACTCGCCATCCACGCCATAGCAGAGGCCCAGAAGCAAGGCGGCACGGCTGCCTTCATCGACGCGGAACACGCCTTCGACCGATTCTATGCACAGAAACTCGGCGTCGATGTCAACAACCTGTGGATTTCTCAACCCGACAACGGGGAACAGGCACTGGAGATAGCCGACCAACTCATCCGCTCGTCGGCAGTCGATATCATCGTCATCGACTCGGTGGCAGCACTGACACCGAAAGCCGAAATTGAAGGCGACATGGGCGACAACAAAGTCGGACTGCAGGCACGTCTGATGAGCCAGGCACTGCGCAAACTGACGTCGAGCATCAGCAAGACCAACACCACCTGCATCTTCATCAACCAGTTGCGCGAGAAAATCGGCGTGATGTTCGGCAACCCCGAGACAACGACAGGCGGCAACGCACTGAAGTTCTATGCCTCCGTACGCCTTGACATCCGTAAGGTGACAACGCTGAAAGACGGCGAACAGATGATAGGCAACCAAGTGCGCGTCAAGGTCATCAAAAACAAGGTGGCACCCCCGTTCCGCAAAGCCGAGTTCGACATCATGTTCGGTGAAGGCATCTCACACAGCGGCGAAATCGTCGATCTGGGCGTCCAGTTCGGCATCATCAAGAAGAGCGGCAGTTGGTTCTCCTACGAAGAAAACCGTCTGGCACAGGGACGCGACGCCACCAAGAACCTCATCGACGACAACCCCGAACTGGCCGAAGAACTCGAAGCCAAAATCATGGCTGCGATGACACAGCAATAAAGCCATGATCCCGCGCATCGCCATCCTCTCACAGAACACACTCGAAGCCATGGGGCTGAAGTCCATCCTTTGCGACATCATCCCCATGGTCGACGTGAGTGTGTTTGCGTCGATGGACGAACTCTGCGCCGAACAGCAGACAACACCCTTCTTCCATTACTTCGTCTCGTCACAGATGCTACTGGCCCATGCCGACTTCTTCGTCAAGCATCCGCACCAGACCATCGTGCTCACCTCGCAACCCATCACGGGCAAGCAGTTTGAGCATTTCCACACGCTCAACACGGCCCAGATGGAGCACGGACTCATCAAGTCCATCCTACGACTCCACCAACATGGTCATGCCAATGCCGACGGACACGGCTTCCACCATGGCAACATGCAGGAGAAGGACGTCGTCGGCCCGACCATCGACATCAGCAAACGCGAAGCCGAAGTGCTGGCCCTCGTGGTGCGCGGATTCATCAACAAGGAAATCGCCGACCGCCTGCATATCTCCCTGCCGACCGTCATCACGCACCGCAAGAACATCTGCGACAAACTACACATCCATTCCGTCTCAGCCCTGACTATCTACGCCGTCACCCACGGCATTGTCAGCGTTGAAGAAATCTAAAATCACATGAGCAACTACATCGTTTCAGCACGAAAATACCGTCCCGTAACGTTCGACAGCGTGGTCGGCCAGTCATCCCTGACCACGACGCTGAAGAACTCCATCCAGTCGGGACGCCTGGCACACGCCTACCTGTTCTGCGGACCGCGCGGCGTAGGCAAGACCACCTGTGCCCGCATCTTTGCAAAAACCATCAACTGCCTCAACCCGAAGCCCAACGGCGACGCCTGCGAAGAGTGCGAATCCTGCCGAGCCTTCAACGAGCAGCGCTCGTACAACATCCACGAACTCGATGCCGCCTCGAACAACAGCGTCGAGGACATTCGCCAGTTGATTGAACAAGTGAATATACCGCCGCAAGTCGGTCGCTATAAGGTATTTATCGTCGATGAGGTTCACATGCTCTCCACAGCCGCCTTCAACGCTTTCCTGAAGACACTCGAAGAGCCGCCCGCACATGCCATCTTCATCCTCGCCACCACCGAGAAGCACAAACTGCTGCCCACCATCCTGTCGCGCTGCCAAATCTACGACTTCAACCGCATGACCGTACAGAACATCGTCGGACACCTCGAAAACGTGGCACGCCAGGAAGGCATCACCTACGAACCCACCGCCCTCAACGTCATCGCCCAGAAAGCCGACGGAGGTATGCGCGACGCACTCAGCATCTTCGACCAGGTGGCATCGTTCTGCCAAGGCAACATCACCTATCAGCAGACCATCGCCGACCTCAACGTGCTCGACTACGACTACTACTTCAAGTTGGTCGATTACTTCCTCGGCAACAACATCCCCGACATCATGCTCACCTTCGACGAAATCCTCAGCAAGGGATTCGAAGGCAGCCACTTCGTCGGCGGACTCAACAACCACCTGCGCAACCTCCTCGTCAGTCGCGATGCAGCCACCGTCAAACTGCTTGAGACAAGCGACGAAGTCCGTCAGCGCTACGCCGAGCAGGCACAGCGTTGCCAGCCACGGTTCCTCTACGCTGCCATCCGCAAGTGTACCGACTGCGACCTCAACTACCGCATGAGCCAGAACAAGCGACTGCTCGTCGAACTCACACTCATCGAGATTGCACAGTTGGCAACAGGCGATGCCGATGCCCTGCCCTCTGGGCTTGGCCCTACGGAAAATTCTCTCACACACTCTGGAGACAAGCAACTGAAGCCTGTCTTCCACCCTGCAGCAAACGCAGCACAGACCGCTCCGTCAGCCAAGACAGAGCATTCACAACCTGTATCTACACCCGCAGCCACACCTGCGCCCAAAGCCAAACCACAGCCCGTTGAAACCAAACCAACGACATCGGGACAAAGTTTTTCAATACACAAAACCACAACCCCCACCACACAAAAAAAACAGCAACCCCAGCAACCATCGCCTGCCAGCACCCATGCTGAAAAAGAAGGGACATCGGCGCCACTCACTCAGGAGAACCTTACCATCACATGGCGCGAAATGGCACACAACATGTTTGCAGACGATGCCGCCATGCTCAACCGCCTGGAACAGCACATACCCCAGTTGCAGCCCGACGACAACACCCTCCTCATTACGGCCGACAACCCCATGGTGGCAGAACTCATACAGCGTCACACACCCCAACTGCAACAACAGTTGCAAACCACCTTTATACAACCCTCCCTACACATTAACGTCACCGTCAGGACACAGGAAGAACGTCCCAGACACCTCACCCAGCATCAGCAATTCAACAAGATGTGCAAAGAAAACGAAGCCTTGGGAAAACTCCAACAGGAGTTTCAACTCGAAATCGAATAAACGGCTTCTTTACCATCCTTTCATACAGTGAGACGACTGGATTTTTTATAAAAAATCGTAACTTTGCAGCATGAACGAGAACAGCAGAGTGGAAACAGAGTGGAAACGTGCGGTCGGGCGCTGGCTGCGAATACATGAAGAGGAACGGATGGACGTTCAGTTGGCGATGTTCGACATGGACGGCGTTCTGTTCGACTCAATGAAGAACCATGCCAAAAGTTGGCATGAGACGATGGCTCACTTCGGGCTGACGCTTCCCGTCGAAGAGGCATACTTGCACGAAGGACGCACTGGAGCCGGCACCATCAACATCGTCAGCCTGAGAGAACGTGGACACGAGGCGACACAACAGGAAATCAACGACATCTATGCCTACAAAAGTCAGATGTTCAATGCTATGCCGACAGCAGAACCGATGCGGGGTGCCTACGAACTACTGCAACAGGTGAAGGCCGACGGCATCACGCCGATGGTAGTCACGGGCAGTGGTCAGAAGACGCTGCTGGAACGGCTCGCAAAGAACTTTCCTGGCATCTTCAGCCCGAGCCTCATGGTAACGGCCTTCGATGTGAAGCACGGAAAGCCTGACCCAGAGCCTTATCTGATGGGACTGCACAAGATGTTTGGCAACGCGGCAGGGCTCTCCAAGCATCGTGCCATCGTCGTAGAAAATGCTCCTCTGGGCATCGAGGCTGCAGTAGCGGCAGGTGTCTTCACCATCGCCGTCAACACAGGACCACTGCCCGACCAGGTGCTCCTCGATGCAGGCGCCGACTTGCTTTTCCCCTCCATGCAGGCTCTGTGTGATGCCTGGACACACCTGGCTCCTAACTTCACAACTTCATTACTACTATGACAAAATACCTCCAAATCAACACGGCCGACAATGTGGCTGTAGCCATTGAAGACCTGCCTGCCGGCATGGAGATTCAGACGGAGGAGAGTACGTTTTCCCTGAAAGAAGCCATTCCTGCAGGACATAAAATCCTGCTTCACAACCTGAAGGCTGGCGACAACATCATCAAGTATGGCTACCCCATTGGCCGTCTGTTAGAGGATAAACAACAGGGCGAATGGGTGAACGAACACAACCTGAAGACCAACCTTAACGGTCTGCTGGACTATGAATATCACCCTGTGGAAACACCCACGCTGACTCAACACCCAACGTCCGACCGCCTTCCTTCAACGTTCCAGGGCTATCGGCGCCAAAACGGCGATGTAGGCATCCGCAACGAACTGTGGATTGTTCCTACCGTGGGCTGTGTCAACGGCATTTGCCAACAACTGGCAGAGCAGTTCAAGCAGGAGACTCATGCCTCTGTCGTCGCTTTTCCACACAACTACGGGTGTTCGCAACTCGGCGACGACCACGAACAAACCCGCATGATATTGCGCGACCTTGTCCTCCATCCCAATGCAGGAGGCGTACTCATCGTCAGCCTGGGCTGTGAAAATAATCAACCCGAAGCGTTCGAACAGATGCTGGGCGACTATGACCATGAACGTATCCGCCTCATGGTGACCCAACGGATTGAAGGCGATGAAATTGAAGAAGGAATGCGACTGCTTCGGGAAATCCACGATGTCATGTCAAAGGATGTGCGCACCTCGATTCCACTAAGCGAACTGCGCGTCGGACTGAAATGCGGCGGCAGCGACGGATTCTCAGGCATTACCGCCAATCCGCTGCTCGGCCTGTTCTCCGACTACATCGTGAGCCAAGAGGGAACTACCGTACTCACCGAAGTGCCCGAGATGTTCGGAGCCGAGACGATTCTGATGAATCGGTGTGCCAGCCGCGAACTGTTCAATCAGACCGTCCGTCTCATCAACGACTTCAAACAATACTTCCTCAGTCATGGCGAACCCGTCGGCGAAAACCCATCACCTGGCAACAAGGCTGGCGGCATTTCCACGCTCGAAGAGAAAGCACTCGGTTGCACGCAGAAATGCGGAAAGAGTCTGGTACGAGGTGTACTCCCCTACGGCGAACGCTTGCAAGAGAAAGGCCTCAATCTGCTCTCTGCACCAGGCAACGACCTTGTTGCCTCAACGGCTCTGGCAGCCTGTGGCTGCCACATCGTCCTTTTCACCACAGGCCGCGGCACACCCTTCGGCACCTTCGTCCCCACCATGAAAATCTCGACCAACAGCAACCTGGCACGGCGCAAGCCCACGTGGATTGACTTCAATGCAGGTGTGCTGCTCGAGGGAACCACATGGAAAGACACTTTCCAAGCCTTCGCCGCAAAAGTCATCGCAGTCGCCAGTGGCGAACCAACCTGGAACGAACGCAAGCACTATCAGGAAATCGCTATCTTCAAAAACGGTGTCACACTATAGTCATGCGACTACTTAACTTTCACTTTGAAAATCTGCGGTTATAAAAAAACAGGATTATGGAGATTATGAGGATTTTAACTCTTAAACTCTTAAACTCTCAACCTTTAACTCTTTAACTCTCAACTTTGAAATCCCTCTCTCCCATCCTCGTCTTCATCTGCCTCTACCTCGTCACCAGTCTTGTGGCGCAAGACTTCTACAAGGTACCCATCACCGTGGCATTCCTCGTTTCCAGTGTCTATGCCGTAAGCATCACAAAGGGAACGCTCGCTGAGCGGCTCGAAATCTATGCCGAAGGCGTGAGGGAGAAGAGCATGATGCTCATGCTCTGGATATTCCTCCTGGCAGGAGCCTTCGCCACGTTAGCCAAGTCAATGGGTGCCATCGATGCCACCGTCTCACTTGCCCTCGACAGCCTGCCCTCCTCGTTCCTGCTTCCAGGCATCTTCCTGGCCGCCTGCTTCATCTCACTCGCTGTCGGCACCAGCGTCGGTACGATTGCCGCACTGACTCCCGTAGCCGTCGGCATAGCCGATGAAGCCCACCTCAGCCTTCCCTTCGTCGTCGCCATCGTGGTAGGCGGAGCCTACTTCGGCGACAATCTCTCCTTCATCAGCGACACCACCATCGTTGCTACACAGACACAAGGCTGCAAGATGAGTGACAAGTTTCGTGTCAACTCACGCATCGTCCTGCCCGCTGCACTGCTCATCCTTTTCCTCTACTATGTACTCGGCAGGGAAATCACACCGCCCACAGGGCAGCCCCCAGTCAGTTTCTGGAAAGTGCTCCCCTACCTCTCCGTTGTTATCCTCGCGGTCTGCGGCATCAACGTACTCATCGTCCTGCTCGTCGGCATCCTCCTCTGTGGCATCATTGGCATCACGCTTGGCGAGTACGACCTTTTCGGCTGGTTTCAGGCCATGGCCGACGGCATGGAATCCATGTCCGAACTCATCATCATGACCCTGCTTGCCGCCGGACTTCTCTCCGTCGTCCGCCACAACGGAGGCATCCGCATCATCACCACTACCCTCACCCGCCACATCAACAGCCGTCAGGCAGCCGAGTTTGTCATAGCAGCACTCGTTAGCCTCGTCAACATCTGCACAGCCAACAACACCGTCGCCATCATGACCGCTGGCCCCATCGCAGCCGACATATCCCAACGTTTCGGCATCGACCCACGAAAGGCAGCTAGCCTTCTCGACACTGCGTCTTGCTTCACTCAGGCACTCCTTCCCTACGGTGCACAGATGCTCATCGCAGCAGGACTTGCACAAGTCAGTCCACTCAGCATTCTTCCCCACCTCTATTATCCCATGGCACTCGTCCTGGCCGTCTTGCTCTCCATCCTTCTACGCTATCCGCGTAAGTATAGTCAGGCTGCCTAAAAAGTCACCGATTCCGCAACACAGTATGAATAGCAGCCGTGGCGTAGTGTGAATTGTTTACACTGCGCCACGGTTTCTTGTATAGTTCGGTCGGCTGTATCCAAAGGATGCAGCGAACGATTAGTAGGACTTCGTCGTCATGTCTCAGAGGGGGTGAATACCATCATGGGCGTGACGAGGATGTGCTGTGAGGGATACCAAGTGACAAGGATGGGCCGGTGACGAAGGTCGGAGGAACGGTCAATGCAACGGAGCATGTCGGCATAGTCAGTGGTCTCGGCATTGAAGACGAGGAAGTCAGGCGAAGGCGTGTCGCTAAGAAGGATGCCGTAAGGGGTGAGGAAATGCTGGAGCGCATCGCGGTCTTCATCGGCGTGGAGGGCGAAGGTGGACCGTTGGAAATAGTGGGTCATGTAGTCTGGGTCTTCACGACGGTGACGCTTCAGGGCCAGACGCAGGTAGGCTTCAACGCCCTTGGCGAAGATGGCGAACTTGACGGGCAGGGAGACAAGAATACTGTAGTGGCTGAAATGCTTGCGAAAGAAGATGAGCATGGCCTGGTAGAAAATACGAACGTAGTGGTAGGTGCTTTCGTGAGTGCTCTCGCCTTTGTAGTGGAGAATGGGGGTAGGCAGGTAAAGGTTTTTGAGTCCTGTCTGTAGGATGCGGTAGGAGAGGTCGATGTCTTCTCCGTACATGAAGAAGTCTTCGTCGAGGTATCCGCTCTGGTTAAGTGTACTTCGACGTGTGAAGAAGCAGGCTCCGCTGATGACTTCGATTTCATTGACATGACTGGCGTCGAGGTATTGCATATAGTAGCGGCCGAAGGTGCGACTCTTGGGCAAGAGGCGGCAGAGCCCCGTCATCTTGCAGAAGGCAGTGAAGGGAGTGGGTATGCCTCGGCGCGACTCGGGAGCAAAGCGTCCGTCGGGGTCGAGCATCTTCACACCGATGGCTCCAGCATCGGGACGTGCGTCCATCAGAGCGATGAGGTCGGTGAGGGTGTGCTCTGTGATGAGGGTGTCGGGGTTGAGGAGGAGGACGTAGCGGCCACTTGCCTGAAGGAGTGCCTGGTTGTTGGCTCTGGCAAATCCCACGTTTTCCTGATTCCAGATAAAACGGACGCGGGGATGGAGCGGCGGCAGATATGTGTCGGAGCCATCGGTCGAATGGTTATCGACAAGGAAGATTTCGTGGTCAATGCCCTGTGCAGCCTTCTCTACCGAACAGAGACACTGATGGACGTAGTACTTGACGTTATAGTTGACGATGACGACGGAGAGTTGTAGCATAGACATACCAAAGGGTTAGATAGGCAATGGCTGCACAGAGCAGGCCAGTCGTACTGAGCGTGAACTGATAACAAAGCAATGCATACAGAATCACACCCAGAATCACAAGGAGGCGTAACGTCGCATGTTTCTGCAGGCGATGAACCACAAGGGGTACAGCAACGAGGGTCTGAATGATGCAGATGATGTTGAGCAAGTATTCCGTCTGCTCTGTCTCAGGAGTGGCAAAGATGCCCTTAGGGACAACTCCTGTCCCTATGAGAACCAGCATAAGCACGCAGCAACACTGGGCAATGGCAAAGCATACATGAAAGCGTTTCATAGACTGAACGGAATGCGATTGACAATGGAACGTCCCAGCGTCACCTCATCGGTGTATTGCAGTTCGTCGTTGATGGAGATTCCCCGAGCCAGCGTGGTCAACTTGACATCGGCAAAGTCCTGCAAACGACGATAGATGTAGAAGTTGGTGGTGTCGCCTTCCATCGTACTGCTGAGGGCAAGTATCACCTCGGCTACATCTCCCCGACGAACTCGCTCGACAAGACTTTCGATTTCAAGGTCGGAGGGCGTGATGCCGTCCATCGGTGAAATCACCCCACCAAGTACGTGGTAAAGACCGTGATACTGTGTGGTGGCTTCGATGGCCATGACATCCTGAAAGTTCTCTACCACGCAGACCTGCGTAGCGTCACGCATCGGATTGGAACAGATGGAACACACATCATCGTCGCTGATGTTGTGACAAACCTTGCAATAGTGAACGTCATGACGCAGCACCGTCAGACTCTGGGCAAAATTGTCAACGGCCTCGGTGTCGAGTTTTAACAAATGAAGCACCAGACGCAAGGCTGTCTTGCGTCCGATGCCTGGAAGTTTTGCAAATTCATCGACAGCCCGCTGAAGCAGTGTCGAGGACAATGTGTTGTCGGACGTGTTCACTGAATGAGCACCTTTTTACCACCCACAATGTAGAAGCCCTTCTGCAACTGTGAATGAGTACCGACACGGCGGCCTGTCAGGTCATAAATCGTACTGTCCACTTTGTACTTTGTTTTCTCCACTTCACTGATACCCGTGGGTTCTTCATCGGGTGTCAAATTGCGAACGAAGTAGAGATGGAAGTCGTCGGCCTTGTACCAAGTGGGACAATCACGTACACCAATGGTAAGGCTCTCACCCTCATGAATGATAATCTTATCAATGCGTCCTTCACGCAGATAGAATTGACCAGACAGGCTGGCTTCAACCTCTTGTTCTATGTCGTTGGCAAAGAGAGTGACTGTAGAATCAGGTTCTGTGCCCAACATGGCTGTAAGGGCATAGACACCTGCAGGCACGTTCTCGATGGTCTGGCTGATGGCGGGGCCATGGGCAGGCGTACCTTTGGCACTATACACAAAGTAGGAGCCGTCATTACCTATGGCACGGTAGTTGAGTTCATCGTTGGTCTTGACACCGACACCATCGCTCTTAATCCATCCATAAGTGGAACCAATCTTTGAAGAAGCAGTGGTGCCACGTTCAAACGAAGGATTGACAATGAGGAAGGTAACATCGAATTCCGATGTCAGCGATTCACCATCCAATAGGCGTGGGAACTCTTCCATCATGGCACGGAGTTCTTTGACCATATCTTGAGTTGCTGCGTCATCTAATTCACGCGTCGTAAAGATGGCTTCGCAAGAGGCAATTTTGTCTGTCAGTGCCTTGGCAGCCTCGTCGGTCACATAATCGGCGTATTTATCATAGACAGCATAGGCCTGAGCAATAGTCTGTCCCACCGAAAGGTAGGCATTATCCATTGAGATGTTGCTGGCGCTGCGGAATGCACGAGTATTCAATGTAGAATAGAAATAGCCACCGAAAGCCGGTGTGGTGAATGCTGCTGTAGCAGGACGGAAGTAGTCTTTGTCAAGATAAAAATACTTACCTGTCGATTCTTCGATTTGAAGATCGTTAATCTCGGTGTTGACAAACGTTCCTATGAGCGCATCACACACATTAGTGGCAGGAGCATTACAAACTGTGACATTCTGCGCAATCAGGTCATGACGACGTTCCGACGAAGTCATGAGCAGATAAGTCTGACCGGCCTCCAACTCTGTCACATTGGTCGTCTTGTTGGTAATACCAGTAGAAGTGTAAGCGTCGATGCGCTTTGCAAAGACACCATCGGGCAGCGGCATGTTGCACGGAACGGTAACCAGTTGCCAAACATTCGGCATATTATTAAAGGTCAGACTTACAGAGTTGGCCTGTATGGGCTTATCCATCATGAAGTCGTGCCCCACAGCCAGGGAGAGATGGTCGGCTCGGGCTGTCTCTCCATCGATGCTGATGACATTGACACCCGTCACATCAACATCAGGTCCGACAAGTATCAAGTTATACTCTTTGTCAGCAAGCACAGGGACGCGACCAATGCTGGTCACGTCAGACAAGTCATAGATGAGTGCATTAGCGTTGGCACGCTTCTTCACAATCGACTCAAATTCGTAGGCATTCCACGCTCCTGAAAAGCGCAGGATTCTGTCATCGGTTTCATCCAAAGCCGCCTTCAGTCCTTCAGAGGCACGCATCGTGAAATACACCATCTTCTGGCCTTCTTCGTAAGTAAGTGTCGTTTCAGAACGCAACGTAAGCGGATTGGCCAGTGCAGCCGCATAGAACTTGCCATCCTCGAGCGGAAGGGATGATGTGGAAGCAACGGAGAACCAAAAGTCTCCCGTTGCACCACCCTCAATGTTCACATTTGCAGCAGGCTTGTTGCCGAGGGCGGTGAAGGTCTCACCATCGTCCTCTGTTCCGAAGATCTGAATACGCGGTGCCTCCTGATACGACATTTCACTGCGGTTCAGCACCGTTGCCACAAAAGAGGCATGGTCGCCGTTGACAACGACGTAGTCACGACCGTTGTGGCGAACCGTCTCATTACAACCCAGCACGACAAGGTCTTTGAACAGAAGGTCGTTGCCTGCTGACTCAGCCGTTAATTGCTCTTGTACCAGGATATTCAACTTCTCGTCAGTAACAAAGAGATAGTGCTTCGCTGCCTTGGCTGGCTTGGCCTTCAGAATAACCTCCACCTCACTGCCGTCGTTCGGTACGGTCACGACTTCGCTTGAATTTGCCTTTTGCAAATTTGCTGGAACTTCATAATTGGTGCCATAGAAAAGATAAACGCCTTCAAGTGGGAAGGTGCTCTTATTCTTCAGCGTCACACGAATTTTATTGTCGTGGTTGGCATAGAAGCCCTGCGGTGTCTCAATCTTTGCAGCGATGTTCAGTTTCTTTGGATGAATGTCATAAGTAATCGAAGGGTTGATACCAAAGTTGTTTACACCTTCATCTTCCATGATGTACCAGCCATTACCACCTGCTTCAGGGCCATTACCACCCCAACCGAAGTTAAAGTGATACTTGTCGTCTCTGGCACGATATCCATCGATGACGATAGCATGACCTTCGTTATCGGAATTATAACCGGCATAGACTACGGGGCGTTTCTGAATCAAATCGTTGTAGGCTAAATCCTTCAACGTTGAATGGCCCGCCCAGATGTTCTTACTGGCCACATTGAAGCAGTCGTTGAAAGTGGGGCAAAGGTTTTCGATATAGGCACCCGACGATGCGCCATACGACATCCAGGTGTAAGAGCCGACAGCCAGGTGGAACGCACCAATGGCATCATAATACTCATCAGGAAGATCGCCTGGATAACTGTCAAGCATGAGGCCCCACTTCATGGGTGTATTCTTAGCAATGCTCTGAGTCACAGGAGCGTCACCCCATTCATAGGTAGGCGTTGTGGCACCCAACAGTTCGGGCAGGTCACGACGGAAATAGTAGAGCACCTGGGCGCCAGCCGTAGCCACACAACCTGTCACGGCACGATTGTTGGTGAGTTTTCCGTCACTGCCCTTGATGAATGGGCACCAACTATTGTAGGGCCAATTCTGATGCCACCTGCTGGTCATCAGCACCGGAACATCCTGACGGTCGGCAGCATCCTTGCGGATGCCACCTGTCGTGTAGTTGGCCTTGCGTGCTTCACTCTTACGGCTGACGTTTTCGCCAAGAGCCTGAGTTTCCTCAATTCTTTTGGCCCATGAATCCAGCCAACTCAGCAACTGGGGAGGCATCTGGTCTTCGATGAAGTCGCCTTCCTCGGTGTAGCCAAGTACATCGGGCAGGCAGTCGTCACCGCTGACGATGACAAACCCCTGACCGGCACCACGTGAGAAGATGTAGTACGGAGCAGCCTGTGCTGTCTTGGCAGGCAGATGACGAGCCTTTGTCATGTCGCGCTCGGCACGCTTCACGAGCATCGGCTCAGCCGTGTTTTCCGTCAAATAATCCGAGGCGATTACCGTTGCTTTCTGCAGGTCAATCGGGTCGGCCATGGCACTTGTTGCTGTGAGCAGCAAAGCACCTATAAGAAAATGTTTTTTCATAATGATGAAGTGTTTAGTATGGAATATTGAGTTGAGTTATTTCCACTAAATGGTCAATGGTCAATGGTCAATGGTCAATGGTCAACGGTCAATGGTCAACGGTCAATGGTCAACGGTCAATGGTCAACGGTCAATGGTCAATTTAGTCGCCGTCAAGTTTCAGCACGGCAAGGAAGGCCTTTTGCGGCACTTGCACGTTGCCGATTTGCTTCATGCGTTTCTTACCGCGCTTCTGCTTCTCGAGCAGTTTACGCTTACGGCTTACGTCACCTCCGTAACACTTCGCCGTCACGTCCTTGCGCACCTGCTTCACCGTCTCACGAGCAATGATTTTGCCGCCGATGGCTGCCTGAATGGCGATGTCGAACTGCTGGCGTGGCAGAAGTTCCTTCAGACGCTCACACATACGGCGACCCAGCGAGACGCTGTTGTCAACGTGGGTCAGCGTAGAGAGGGCATCGACACTTTCGCCATTGAGCAGAATGTCCAGTTTGACGAGTTTGGAAGGACGGAAACCTGCCGGCGCATAGTCGAACGATGCATAGCCGCGGCTGATGCTCTTGAGTTTGTCGTAGAAGTCGATGACGATTTCGCCGAGCGGCATGAGGAACTGAATCTCCACACGGTTACCCGTGATGAATTCCTGCTTGACGAGTTCGCCGCGTTTCGACAGACAGAGCGTCATGATAGGGCCGATGTAGTTGGCGTTTGTGATGATGGTCGCACGGATGTAGGGTTCTTCCACATGCTCGATGTACGTCGGGTCGGGCATACCGCTGGGGTTGTGCACCTCCTGCCCCACCCCATGCTTATCGTACACCATGTACGACACATTCGGCACCGTGGTGATGACGTCCATGTCAAACTCGCGGTCCAGACGTTCCTGCACGATTTCCATGTGTAGCAGTCCGAGGAAACCGCAACGGAAGCCAAAGCCCAGCGCTGCGCTGCTCTCGTGCTGGAACGACAGCGAGGCATCGTTCAGTTGTAACTTCTCCAACGAAGCACGCAGGTTCTCATAATCCTCTGCCTCAATGGGATAGACACCGGCAAACACCATCGGCTTCACCTCCTGGAAACCCTCGATGGCTTCGCGGGCAGGATTCTGCACGGTAGTGATGGTGTCACCCACCTTCACCTCCACGGCATTCTTGATGCCGCTGACAATGTAGCCTACATCGCCCGTGCGCAGTTCCTTGCGCGGCACGAGGTCCATCTTCAGCACACCGATTTCTTCCGCCTGATATTCTTTCTTCGTGTTGATGAACTGCACCTTCTGTCCAGGTCGCATCACACCGTTCACAATCTTGAAATAGGCAATGATGCCTCGGTAACTGTTGAAGACCGAGTCGAAAATCAGCGCCTGCAACGGAGCCTCGGGGTCACCCTTCGGGGCAGGGATGCGTTCCACAACAGCACGCAAGATGTCATCCACACCTTCGCCCGTCTTGCCACTTGCCAGAATGATGTCATCCATGTCACAGCCGATGAGGTCGATGATTTCGTCAGCCACCTCCTCGGGCATGGCATTGGGCATGTCTATCTTGTTGATGACAGGAATAATCTCCAAGTTATGGTCGATGGCCATGTAAAGATTGCTGATTGTCTGAGCCTGCACGCCCTGCGTCGCATCCACCACCAATAGCGCACCCTCACACGCGGCTATCGAGCGCGACACCTCATACGAGAAATCGACGTGCCCTGGAGTGTCGATGAGGTTGAGGATGTAGGTCTCGCCGCCCATCTCAAACTCCATCTGAATCGCATGGCTCTTGATGGTGATACCCCGTTCCTTCTCCAAGTCCATGTCGTCAAGCATCTGACCCTCCGTCACCTGAATCGTATGGGTACGCTCCAGCAGACGGTCGGCCAGCGTTGACTTCCCGTGGTCAATATGTGCGATGATACAAAAGTTGCGTATATGCTTCATATCAAGTGTTTACACGTCAAAACAACACCTACATATTCCTTACTATGCACGTGCCCGTGAATTATTTCTGCAAAGGTACGATTAAGCGAGCGAAAAACAAAATAAAAATCATTTTTTATTCTTATTCACAAACGAAAGAACCTTCAGCGTAGCCACAGGTGACTTCTCTTTGTTTTTGTACTGTGGACGAAGTTGTGCGCACTGTGGTGCGTGTCAGGACAGTCCGCAGTCCTCCTGTCGGCTCACGGTGGTACAGTTTTTGGCAGACTTTGACACTATTTTTTTGCCTACAATGGATGAGTTTTCCAAATATTTTTCATAACTTCGCAGCGAAAAGAGGATTCGAGCAGATTGACCATTGACCGTTGATCATTGAGCATTGACCATTGACCATTGACCATTGAGCATTGACCATTGACCGTTGACCATTGACCATTGACCAATCCTATTTTGCAGAAGGCTATGCGACTGATACTATCTATATTTTGCTGTCTGTTGTTAGGCATCGGTGCAAATGCGCAACGAACGATTCGTGCAACCAAGCATGTACTTGCCCACACGAACCGGCATGGGTTCGTGCTTATGCTGGAGAAGGGAGAACAGTCACGACTGATTGGCTACTCGAACGAATGTACCTTCGAGCAGGCACAGCAGAATCCGACGTTCCGCCTGATGCTGGAGCAGATGGAACGCAAGGCGGCAAAGATGGAGACTACCTATGGTCCCGTCTATAAACCCGCCAACGTGAAAGAGGAGGTGCCGCCGCTATGTACGGACCTTTGGCACCAATACGCCCCTCCCTATTGGGACCTCTGCCCCATCATCGAGGGTGACACGTGTTGCACGGGTTGTGTCGCTACGGCATTGGCTCAGGCCATGCGCTACCACCGATGGCCTCTCGTCGGAAAAGGTTCGCACACCTACACCGATTCGACGGGCTGTAAGCAGGTGTTGACGGCCGACTTTGCCAGTCATCACTACGACTGGGACTACATGATAGACGACTATCAGCCAGGCAATTACACGGAACGTGAGGGTCGGGCCGTGGCGTTGCTGATGAGCGACTGCGGCATTGCCGTCAACATGCGGTATGGCGTGGAGACCAGCGGGGCGAGGTCCATCTATCAGGCGGAGGCTCTGGCTACCTATTTCGACTACGACCCTGGCTTGCAGATGCGTTTTCGCAGTTTCTATCCGCAGGTGGAATGGGACAGCCTATTGTTCACAGAATTGAGCGAAGGACGACCGCTCATTGTCAGTGGATGGCGCCCGAACAACGCTCATAGTTTCATCTGCGACGGTTATGATCGCGAAGGTCTTTTTCACATCAGTTTTGGCAACGGAGGTGGCTATGGCAACGGCTTCTACTACTTTAACTTCCTTACGCCCGACATGCCTGAATGGATGAACTACAAGGACATCGCCGAGACGGGGTTCAACCTCTTACAAAGCATCACGACAGGTGTACGGCCACGCATATCTGGGCAAGAATCGCCGCAGCACTATGAGTTTGGCTTTTCACACCTGGAATGGCTTGGCGACGATAGGATGGTGGTTCACCATCTCGGGAACCTCGGCTGGAACAAGCATGAAGGACGTGTAGGTATTGCAATGCTCAATGGTCAATGGTCAATGCTCAATGGTCAATGCTCAATGGTCAATCTGCTCTACACCTATGACCGCGAGTTCCTGCTGGAGGAAGTGGACGACACGACTTACACCGATACGATTCGCATCGACATTCCTGCCCATATCGCCGACGGAACCTACCGCATCGTTCCCGTCTTTGAGGATGGCGACGGAACATGGAAAGAGGCACGCACCATGGTCGGCATCCCCAATTTCCTGCGCTGTTCCGTCTATAGAGGCGATGCCATGGTTACGGAGCCCACGGATGCACTTTTTGACCTGAAAGTGACAGCCATTGACAGTTTCCCCGACATCTTACTGCACTGGACACGTCCGCGCTACTCCATCACCCTGCGCAACGAGGGCAGTGAATACAGCGGACGTCTTTACGTGGCTCTCTACACCGACGGAGCGCCCGACCAGAATGTCATCATCGCCCGTGTCGGCGTCTCACTCACAGAGGGACAGGAAGCAGCCTACCCCTTCCGTTCGACGGTGTTCAGCACTCCTCCCATCGGCACCTACCATCTGCGTCTGCTTGCAGATATCGACCTCTTCACCGACTCGCTCGTCACCATCTACGACGACCCCGACCGCAACATTCAGGTGTATAAAACGCTACCCGACGGCATTGAACCCTTCATGATGGATGACACTGCTACACTCACCTATTATGACCTCACAGGACGGCGCATTTCTGTGAGTGAAACAAGGCAACGAAGACAGCCTTACATCATGTCAGACGGCAAGCGTTTCCGAAAGATTCTTCCATAAACAGATACTACAAGTGAAGGTGCTCACTCCTCTGGGAATGAGCACCTTCTCTATCAGAAAATGGTCAGCGGTCAATGGTCAATGGTCAATGTCTATTGGTTAATTAAACCACTTGACGTAGCAGAAGTCCTGGCGATGTGGCAGGTCTGCGTTCTTGGGGAACATGCGGTATGCAACCTTGAAAGCACCTGCGTTAGGAATGGTCACAAAGCCCTCGAAGGTGAAGAGGTTGCCCTCACGCTTCTTGACTTCAAACGGATAAGTACCCGTTACGTGTGTCTTGCCTTCTTCGTCGTCGTGCAGGATGACCAGTTCAAAGCCGACAACGTCGTCAAGTCCCTGTTCGTCAATGACGAACTGTGCCTTGTACTTGCGTCCGCTCTCGAGCGTCGTGCTGTCAACACCTGGTTCTTTCTGACTGCTGACCACATTGATGTTGTCCCAACGTTCAGCCACCTGCTCCTTCCAAAGGGCTATTTCCTTTGCCTTGTGGAAGTTATCGGCAAAGAGAAGTTTGGCACGCTCTGCCAGCGGAGTATAGTACTTCGTGTAATAGTCGTCGAGTTGGCGCTTCATCGTGTAGTGAGGAGCCACCTGTGCGATGCTGTTCTTGACGGTACGAATCCAGCCTTCGCTGTAACCCTTTGAATTGCGGGCATAGTAGAGAGGCAGAATCTCGTTCTCAAGCAGCGAGTAGATGGTTGCAGCGTCGAGTTGGTCTTGCTGCTCCTGATTCTGATAGGTACGCTTCTCGGTGAGTGCCCAACCGGCACCTTCACGGTAGCCTTCGAGCCACCAGCCGTCGAGCACTGAGAGGTTGACAACACCGTTCATCAGCGCCTTCTCACCACTGGTACCCGATGCTTCGAGCGGACGTGTAGGCGTGTTCATCCAGATGTCAACACCAGTCACAAGGCGACGGGCGAGTTGCATGTCGTAGTTCTCAAGGAAGATAATCTTGCCGAGGAACTCAGGACGGCGGCTGATTTCGTAGATTTTCTTAATCAGACCCTGACCGGCACCATCGTGCGGGTGTGCCTTACCTGCAAAGAGGAACTGCACGGGGTAGTTGGGGTTGTTGACAATCTTTGACAGACGGTCGAGGTCGCTGAAGAGCAGGTGAGCGCGCTTATAGGTGGCGAAGCGGCGTGCAAAGCCAATGATAAGAGCGTTCGGATTGATCTTCTCCAGAATGCTGACGATGCGCGAGGGGTCTCCCTGGTTCTTCAGCCAGTCTTCGCGGAAGGCACGCTTGATGTAGTCAACGAGTTTCTGCTTGAGTGCCACACGCGTCTTCCAGATTTCAGCGTCGGGCACGTTGTAGATGGCTTCCCACAACGTGGCGTTCGACTGGTCGTTGATGTATGACTTGTCGAAATGCTTGCCATAGAGTGTTTTCCACTCCGAAGCGCACCATGTCGGGAAGTGGACACCATTGGTGACGTAGCCGACGTTGCTGAGTTCTTCGGGGAAATATCCTTTCCAGATGCTGCTGAACATATCCTTCGACACCTTTCCGTGGAGCCAACTTACGCCATTGACCCACGAGGAGGTATTGCAGGCAAACGTTGACATGCAGAATCGTTCGTTATGGTCTTCGGGATTGACACGGCCCATACCGATGAAGTCGTCCCAAGAGATGCCGAGCATGGAAGCATAGCCTCCCATGTACTTGCCAAAGAGACCTTCGTCGAAGTAGTCATGACCTGCCGGCACGGGAGTGTGAACGGTGTAGAGCGACGAGGTGCGCACCACTTCGAGGGCTTCGTTGAAGGTCATGCCTTCTTTCACATAGTCAACGAGGCGTTGTACATTGCAGAGGGCTGCGTGGCCTTCGTTGCAGTGATAGATATCCTTCTTGATGCCCAGTTTCTTCAGCAACTGGATGCCACCGATACCGAGCAGGATTTCCTGCTTCAGGCGGTTCTCCCAGTCACCTCCGTAGAGCGAGTGGGTGATGCTGCGGTCGAACTCGGAGTTCATCTCGTTGTCGGTATCGAGCAGGTAGAGTTTGATACGTCCTACGTTCACGCGCCATACGTAGGCATGAACGGTGTAGTTGATGTAAGGAACATCGACCACCACGGGTTGTCCGTTGGCATCGAGTTCGCGTTCAATAGGCAGTTCGCCGAAGTTCTGTGCCTCGTACTTGGCCACTTGCTGACCGTCCATCGACAGGGTCTGTGTGAAATAGCCGAAGCGGTACAGGAAGCCGACAGCGCAGAGGTCAACGTTCGAGTCGGATGCTTCTTTGAGGTAGTCGCCTGCCAGAATACCAAGACCGCCGCTGTAGATTTTCAGCACATGGCTCAAGCCGTACTCCATGCAGAGATAGGCTACGCTCGGACGCTTCAAGTCGGGCTTCACGTCCATGTAGGCACGGAAATCGCTGTAGAGTTTATTCACACGCTTTACGATGGCTGCGTCCTTTGCCAGTTCTTCCATCTTATCATAGTTCATGCGCTGAAGGAAGAGCACTGGATTCTGGTGGACCTTCTTCCAAAGGTCAGAGTCGAGGTCGCGGAACAGATGCCCTGCCTCGTTGGTCCACGACCACCACAGGTTGTGTGCAATTTCGTCCAGAGGCTTCAATGCCTCGGGGATGTTGGTCTTTACACTGATTTCACGCCAGTTCGGTGTGTTTGCATTACTTGCTTTGATGATTCTCATAATTTCCTTGCTTTTGCCTTACGAAGAGCAACATCGTAGGCCTGATAATAGTATTTGATAAAATGTTTCCAAAGTGCTTTCTCTGCCAGGGCAGCAGCGTTTTTGTGAGCCTGTTCCACCTGTGAGGCATCCATGCGGCAGAACTCCAGCACGGCGTCGCGGATGTCGGAGGCAGCACGGTCGAAGTTCTGGTCGGAGCGATGCACGGTGCGCACACCGTCGGCAATGGATTGCTTGCCGACGTGCAGCGAGTTGACCCAAAGGCCGAAGCCCGTGAGGTCGGTCGTGATGCAGGGCACATGAAAGGCCACGCTCTCCAGCGGCGTATATCCCCACGGCTCGTAGTACGACGGGTAGATGCAGAGGTCCATGCCGATAAGCAGGTCGTAGTACTCCATGTTGAAGATACCATCCTTGCCATCGAGGTAGCAAGGCACGAAGATCAACTTCACCTTGTCCTCTGGATGGTTGTACATGCCGAGCCAGTTCATCTGGCCCAACACCATGTCCTGCTCCTGATTGTGCAAATTATGCGTGATGCGGGGGTCGCCGAGGGGCAGACGCGCCTCACCACCCTCTTTCAGCCGCCGCTGCAGGTCGGTACGGGCCTCCTTGACCCATGCAGGCACCAGCACGAAGGCCAGCACCTCGCGATCCAGACGTACGTCGTGACGCAGGCGGTTCATAGAATCGACAAACAGGTCGATACCCTTGTTCTTATATTCGTAGCGGCCGCCAATGCTGACAATGACCGTCTCGTCGTCGAGCGACGTCCCCATCAGCGTGTTTGCCACCTTGAGCAGTTTCTTGCGGGCCTTCTTGCGGGCCGTGTCGAAAGGCTTGCCGGTTTTCGGTACGAAATCGTTCTCAAAACCATTCATCAGCACAACGTCGGCAGGCTGTTCCAGCAACTGGCGGCACTCGCGGTCTGTGATGTCACTCACCGTCGTGAAGCAGTCAACAGCGTGCGCAGCCTGCTTCTCCACCGAATGCTTCGACTGCATGTTCAGTTCTTCCGCCATCTGGTCGCCGTTGTAGCCCGCCAGACAGTCATAGAGCGGCTTCTGGTTGCCCGCAATCGAACGGCCGATGCTGGTGGCATGGGTCGTGAAAATAGTAGCCACCGACGGACATGCCTGCTGCACATAAAGTGCACCCAGACACGTCATCCACTCGTGGGCCTGATAGACCACGTTGTCCCCTGCCAGGCCGAAGTAGCGCACATAACTCTCAACCACCTTGCCGGCTGCCCAAGAGAACATCGACGCCTCATCATAGTCACCATAACCGTGGAGCGAATCCACTTGATAGTGATCCCATGCCCAGGCGTAGATGTCATTCTTCTGCGCAAAGAACGGTTCAAAATCAACCAGAACTGCTATCGGCTGACCTGGAATCATCCAACGGCCGATGCGCAACTTGAGCCCGTCTTCCTTCAAGGCATGGTGACGCCACTTCGCCAGCAGCGTCTTGTTTTCCTTGAACAACGGATTCGGCGTGTTCGACCAAAAGTCCGGACCGATAAAGATAACTTTGTCCTTTAACTTATCCTGTAAAGTCTTCGCCCTCGTTGACAACACGGTATAAATTCCACCCACTTTGTTGCAAACCTCCCAAGAGGATTCAAACACATAATTGGGGGCTAAAAGCTTTTTTGGCATCTTAAATATATGTCAGTATGAAACAATTTTTTACCTTAACCGTTTGCAAAGATACGCATATTTTTCCACCCTACGAAACATTTTGCTCAAAATCTGCTGATTACGGACCAAGACCGTCCGCCCAAACCCCATATACACCTCTGTCGGTAACAATGCATAGCACATAGTTGACTACGCTACAATTCAAATTTCCCTCAATCGGACACCATACTTCAGCACACAGCAGTTGAAACTCAAAATTTAAGTTATATTTCCACAAATTTAAGTTAAATTTACGGAAATTTAAGTTATGTTTATACAAATTTAAGTTAAATTTTGAGTTTCATCCACAGTTCAGTGAAGTATGCACTGGAATGCGCCTCAATTTGCCGTGTGGAACGAGAATAAATGAACCGCAGTTAAGAAAAATTAGCAGAAATGTGAAAAAACGATTAGTTCTTTTGGTATTTCACACACAAAGTTGTAACTTTGCCCGAGAAAGTAAAAGTTTTTTTCTTTATTTATTAACCATTTAATTTTACGTAGTGTTATGAAGAAAACATTCATGCTCTTCGGAGCAGCAGTTGCATTGGCATTTACGTCATGCACTGGCGGTGGCTCACAGCAGCCCGCAGAGACAGACAGCACGGCTGTAGAAACAGAAGTTGAAGCAGAACCCGAACCAGAACCGGAACCAGAGTATGTCAAAGGTCCCACGACGCTGGAAGAGGAAAGTTTCAGCATCGACGTTCCCGAAGGATGGCAGGTAACGAAGCATAGCAGTTCAAGTTGCACCATCGAGCCCGTTGAAACACCGGAAGAAGGCTCTAACTTCGGCTGGGGCGTAAGAATGACCATCTGGGACGGATCGGTATTCAAGGCTGAAGACAAGATCAAAACAGAACAGGATGTATTCGAAGGCTCGAAGAGCCAGCCCAACCAGAAACTGGGTGACTACACCTACCTCTACACCTACTACGACTACGAATTCGGAGACCACAGCGTGCTCTCTGCTCCTCTCACGGCTGAGGGTGGCTGCATCGACTTCGAAATCGGTGGCTGGAAACTTGAGGACACTCCTGCTATCCAGGAAATCATCAAGAGCCTGAAGGTTAAGTTGTAATAGCCCCCTCCCCCATAGGGAGTGAACCATTACAAAAAGAATCGCCCTGCAACGTTGTCGTTGCAGGGCGATGTGTTTCCAACATATCGCTGTGCGATCATTAAACGAATTGAACGAAAAGACAATTCGTGGCTTACATCCTCACCACGCTCTTGATGTCCTTCAGGGTGGCCAGCCCCTTTATCAGGTCGTCGGCCTCATGTGTGTCGTGGACAAACAACTGGATGTCGCACTGGAAAATGCCGTCAGTACACTCAACGACCAACTTGTGCATGTTGATGCTATGTTTCTGTGAGATGATTTGCGTCATCTCATTGAGCAAGCCCAAACGGTCGATGCCTTGCAAATTGATGTTGACGGGAAAGAGAAGCGTGCGCTGCTGCATGTTCCACTTGGCAGCCAGCACACGGTTGCCGTGATTGGCCTTCAGACGCATGGCGATGGGACACTGCAACTTGTGGACGACCACACGGTTGCCGTCGTCGATGTACCCCATGACAGGGTCGCCAGGAATCGGCTTACAGCATTCGGAGAGGGTGTAACGATGCTGGATGGTATCTTCGTCAAGGATAATGGCCTTTTTACGGTCAATGGGCTCGTCGGGCTTTGACTTGACCGAAGGCACATCCGTGGCGTTCTTGTTCTTGCGGCCAAACGTAAAGAAGCGTAGCCATGAAGCAGACTTCTTGCCGAGCAGGACGTCAACGTCGTGCTGACCTAACTGAATCGTGCCATTGCCAATGGCAAAGAACAGTTCCTCGGCCTTCGACTGGTCGTGCAACTTGCACAACTTCTCGATGGCAGCAGCGTTGCGCGTCAACTGGTTGCTCTCGAAGAATTGGTCAAGCAGTTCCTCACCCTTGCGACGTATCTCACGTTCTTCACGGCGCAGGATGGAGAGGATTTTAGTCTTTGCCTTGGCTGTAGTGGCCATGCCCAGCCAGGCACGTGAGACGTGCTGGGTCTTAGAGGTCAGAATCTCGACCTGGTCGCCGCTCTGCAGGGGGTGGCTCATGGAGACGAGGTGATGGTTCACCTTGGCACCGATGCAGTGGCTGCCGACAAAAGTGTGAATCGTAAAGGCAAAGTCGAGCACGGTGGCTCCGGCAGGCATGGTACGGAGGTCGCCCTTAGGCGTAAAGACAAATATCTCGGAGGCGAAGAGATTCAACTTGATGGTGTCGAGGAAGTCCATCGCATCGGGCTGAGGGTCGTCTAGAATCTCCTTAATCGTGGTAAGCCACTTGTCGAGTTCGCTTTCTTTCTCGGCTTCGGTATGCTCTCCCTCCTTATATTTCCAATGGGCAGCAAAACCTTTCTCGGCAATGTCGTCCATGCGACGGCTGCGCACCTGTACTTCAATCCAGGCACCTTTCTGCGACATGAGCGTGTCGTGCAAAGCCTGATAACCATTGGTCTTAGGATTGTTCACCCAATCGCGGAAACGGTCGGGATGCGCCCGATAAATCTTACGCATAGCAACGTCGATATCGAAGCATTCGTCCACCTCGGCCTCAGGACTGGATGGGTCGAAAATCACGCGGACTGCAAGAATGTCATAGACCTCTTCAAAGGGTACATGCTTCTGCTGCATCTTATGCCAGATGCTGTAAGGTGTCTTGACACGCGCTTTGATGTAGTAGTGAATTCCCATCGCATCAAGCCGCTTACGAATGGGCGCCGTGAACTCTTCGAAAACGGTGTTACGCTCGGCTTCCGTCTTGGCAAGTTTATCGACGATTTCCTGGTATTCTACAGGATGTTCGTAACGGAAACTGAGGTTTTCCAATTCAGACTTGATGGTATTGAGTCCCAGACGATTGGCAAGCGGTGCATAGATGTACAGGGTCTCACCAGCAATCTTGTACTGTTTGTTCTTGGCCTGCGAACCGAGGGTACGCATGTTGTGCAGGCGGTCGGCAATCTTGATGAGGATGACGCGAATGTCCTCGCTCATGGTGAGCAACAGTTTCTTGAAGTTCTCTGCCTGTGCCGAAGCGTTCTCACCGAAGATTCCCCCTGCAATCTTGGTCAGCCCATCAACAATCTGCGCTATCTTCGGACCGAACATGTTCTCGATGTCCTCCACTGTGTAGTCAGTATCTTCGACAACATCGTGCAACAGGGCACAGCAGATGGACGTACTGCCCAGCCCGATTTCCTCACAGACAATCTGCGCCACAGCCAATGGGTGCATGATGTACGGCTCGCCAGACAGACGACGTACGCCACGATGAGCATGACGGGCAAAGTTAAAGGCTTTGGTGATGATTTCGACTTTCTTCCTATGCTTAGTGGCAAGGTACGACTCAATCAGATGGTTGAACGCATCATCGACCATCTTCTCTTCCATATCGCTATCGGTGCGGGGATTGTTTCCTAATGGAGTCGCTTTCTTATTAGAATCATCATCAGCCATAAGCGTCATTGTTTATTTCACACGGATCTTCTGTCCAGGATGAATCGTACTGCCCTTAATGTTGTTGAGCCGTCGCAGATTCGACACTGTCGTTCCATTACGTCTGGCAATCGCAGAGAGCGAGTCGCCACTCTTGACCGACACGCTGCGTGTCTGGTTGCGGCGTCGCGAGTTTTTGCGTGAACTTCGCGTACTGCGGCTGTTCTTTTTGGAAGATGTATAGGTTGGACGGTCGTAGTAGGAAGTCTGAGGCTCTGAAGCGCTCTCCTCGGTCGTGGTCAGTCCGATGCTCACACTGCCAGGCTCTATCGCCGGGCGGCCGCCACGACGGAATCCATAGAGACTGTCTTCGTTGAGAACAAAGGCTTCGATGGCCTGTGCGGGCAAACGCAGCACATAGTCGCGCGGTACGATGTCGCGTCGATACTGAGGATTCAACACACGAAGTTCGTCCATCGTCACATTGCACAGACTTGTAATTTTTGCAAAACTGACGTCCTGAGCCACGACCACCGTATCTGACTCAGCAGGGAGTGTAGCCTGCATCGGCGTGATGCCATGCTCACAATAGTAAGTCATGATGTAGTTGGCTGCAATGAATGCAGGAACGTATCCACGTGTTTCATGCGGAAGATAGTTGTAGATGGACCAGAAGTCTCCGTCGCGATTACCGCTGCGCAGAAGGGCTTTCTGCACATTATACTCTCCGCAATTGTAGGCAGCAATGGCAAGGCTCCAGTCACCAAACATGTTGTAAAGGTCGCTCAGGAAATGGGCTGCGGCTTCACTGGACTTGATCGGGTCGCGGCGTTCATCGACAAGCGTGTTGATTTCCAAGCCATAGCGTTTTCCCGTGGCTGGCATAAACTGCCACAAGCCCGCAGCACCTGCATGAGATGTGGCTGATGGACGTAGTGCTGATTCGATGACGGGGAGGTAGCGCAGTTCAAGTGGCAGTTCGTAGCGTTCCAATGCCTCCTCAAAGATGGGCATATAGAAATTGGACGCTCCCAACATGATTGCCACACTGTGACGCATACGGTTGCTGTAGGTATTGATGAATGTGCGCGTGATGTCGTTGAGCGGCATGTAGATGGTTGTAGGAATGCGTGACAGACGGTCGATAATGAGCAGGTCTTCGGACGAGAGAATGTCCTGTTGGGGTGCCGGCGGCACTTGGTCAGCCGCTTCGGTTAGGTTTGTACGATTGTTGTAATCGTCCATGAGTTCACTGTCTGTCACGTTCATGCCTTCTGGCAGGGCTATCACTTCGGTGCGTCCGCTGTCTTCCTCTACAACGAGAACACCGTTCGGTTCTTGTGCTGTGACAGAAAGAGATACGGCCAATGCCGCTGTTAGGAGTATTGCTTGTTTCTTCATATTCGTTAGGATTAGAGTATTTTTTACATTAAAAACTAATAGAGCACTGAATGCCGTATGAACTGTTCAGCAGACTTTTGCCACGCAAAGCCGTCGAGTGGTCGTTGTTGATGACCGAGGGACGCACCTTCATGCTCAGGTCGCGACTGATGTCGAAACTGGAGAGTTCTGCATCGATATATGCATCAAGAATGGACAGCAGATAGACACCGATAGTGGCGAAGATGCTCAAGTCGCGATAACGCCGATAATAGTCCTTTTTCTTACGGAACAGTTCTTGAAGACGCGAGCGGTTGGCTTCGGCATCATAATTCCGTGGCAGGAAGTTTACGTAACTACGCGTGTTCGGGTCGTCGTCCATGATGTCGATGAAAGCCTGCGAATAGTCACGGTACATGGTGTTGTTCCAACTAATGGCATACACACAGCCAAGGAAGCCTCCATAGAACAACGGCAATTTCCAGTACTTGCGGTTGTATATCTGACCGGCTCCAGGAAAGACGATGGCCAGCCACATCGCTTTTTTAGGGTCGGGCACCCAGCGCTGAGGCTCCAGCAATGCAGTATTGACGCTAAGCAGCGTGTCTTGTGAAGAAAGGATGATACGTGCCTCGTTCTGCAACGAATCAGTCGTAGCATCCAAGTCCTCCTCTGGAACAATCACCACTGCGTCACGCAGTGTGTCGGTTGGCAAAACCTGCAACGTGTCGGCGTCTGTCAGACGAACCACCTGCTCACGGTGTCTCTGAACACGAGGAAGATTCACAGACAACGTGTCCTGCGCATCCATACCGACAAAGGCCATCAGCCCGATTGCCAGCACTGAACACCGCACCGCGTTCTGCCACCTCCTCTCCATGCTGATTTTATGAAAACAGGGTTAATATATGCTTCAGTTGTTCCACGTCAGCGAAGTCAAACGTCACACGTCCGGTACCTTTCGCCGAAAAGTTCATCTTCACTTTCGTGCCAAGCCGTTCTGACAACTGCTGGCGCAGACCTTCCATTTCATCGGAAAGCATAGGCGATTTGCGAGCCGCCTTAGTTCCGGTCAGACCCATTTTCTGTTCCTTGATGAGTTCCTCTACCTTGCGCACAGAATAGCCCTTCTGCTGCACTTCCTTGAAGAACTTCACCTGTTGTTTCGGATCCTCAAGTGCCAGCAACGCACGCGCATGACCTGTGTCTATCTGATGGTTCTGCAGAGCCACCTGAACAGGGGCAGGAAGTTTCAGCAGACGCAGAAAGTTTGCAATGGTCGCGCGGTTCTTCCCCACCCGCTCCGACAGTTTTTCCTGAGTCAGGCCATACTGGTCAATCAGGTGCTGATAAGCCAACGCAATCTCGATGGCATTCAGGTCCTGACGCTGTATATTCTCGACCAAAGCCATCTCCATCACATTCTCGTCGTCAGCCGTTCGGATATAAGCCGGAATCGTCAGCAGACCCGCTTTCTGTGAGGCACGCCATCGACGCTCACCGGCAATAATCTGGTAGCGTCCATCCTCCATCTTCCGAAGTGTAATGGGCTGAATAATACCAATTTTCGCTATTGAGTCGGACAATTCATTCAGCGCATCTTCATCAAATTCACGACGTGGCTGATTCGGATTTGCATCAATCAGATTAAGCGCAATCTCATTGATGGTTGACGCACCAGCAGGACTGACATCCTCGGTCGAAATCAGTGCATCCAAACCACGTCCGAATTGACCATATTTCTTCTTAACTGCCATGTTATTCCTACATTATTTACGATTCTTCTCAATGACCTCTTTTGCCAGTGCAAGATAATTGCGTGCACCCGTCGATGTCGGGTCGTACAGCAAACACGGCAGGCCATGACTCGGAGCCTCGCTCAATTTCACATTACGCATAATCACCGTTTTGAACACCAATTCCTGAAAATGACGCTTCACATCGTCATAAATCTGATTCGCCAAACGAAGACGCGAGTCAAACATCGTCAGCAGGAATCCTTCAATCTCAAGTTTTGCATTCAGTTTCGACTTGATAATTTTAATCGTCTGAAGCAACTTGCTGATGCCCTCCAGCGCAAAGTATTCACACTGAACAGGAATGATAACCGAATCGGCTGCCGTCAGCGCATTGGTCGTAATCAGGCCCAACGAAGGAGAGCAGTCAATCAAAATAAAGTCATACTCACTGCGAAGCGGATTCAACACCTTCTGCAGCACCTTTTCACGCTGCGGCAGATTAATCATCTCCACCTCGGCGCCGACCAGATTAATATGACTCGGAATAATATCAAGCCCGTCAATGTCCGACGTGTAGATAGCCTCATGAGGGTCAACAGGCGTAAATGACGGATTGGAAGCACTCGCCACCGAACTAATCAGGCAATCATAAATCGATGTGTCAACCTTCTGAATATCAACGCCAAAGCCCGACGATGCATTCGCCTGTGGGTCAGCGTCCACGACAAGCACCTTCTGCTCCATCGTTGCCAACGACGCAGCCAGGTTGATGGTCGTCGTCGTCTTTCCCACGCCGCCCTTTTGATTGGCCAAGGCAATAATCTTGCTCATATCTATACCCTTTCTTCGTTTCTTGAAATAATAATAAAAGTAACACGCGCACGCATGCGCGAACATATAAGTACATATTGTTTGCAAAGTTACGAAAAAAAAATGAGACTGAACCTCGATTCAAGAAGTTTTAACGTGGAAAATAAAAAATGTTACCGCCAAGGTGAAACCCGAAAACCATCCAACGACTAAAGATAAAAAACATCACAGATTGCTCCCGATACAGTCTGCATCCAACATACACTATGCAATCACTACAAATCTACACACAATCAATATCGCTTCTCCAGACAACACTTATTGCATCTCCAGACAGTACTTATCGCATCTCCAGACAATACTTATACACACCACAGTTTAAACTCAAAATTTAAGTTATATTTATATAAATTCAAGTTAAATTTGGCGAAATTTAAGTTATATTTTCACAAATTTAAGTTTAATTTTGAGTTTTAACTGCGGTATAGCCAATTATAAACTTCGGTAGAGTTAATTATCCACAGGAGAACGTGAATCATTCAAGCACAGATGCAGGTTAAGCCATCTGTGCATTTGAGAATAATAATGTAGAAAATGTTAGAAATGAAGGTGAATTACTTGGTCTGCGTATAGCCGTAGGATTTCAGTAACTGGACAACCTTTTCTTTGAAATCGCCCTGTACGAGCAGTTCGCCATCTTTCTGGCTACCTCCCACACCGCATTTTGTCTTGAGAAAGCGACCTAATTCCCTCAGATGGTCATCAGAGCCGACAAAACCAGACACGATAGTGACGACCTTGCCGCCACGATGATTCTTCTCGATTCTGACACGCAATTTCTGTTGTTGTTTCGGTAGTGTTTCTGTTTCGGTCGACTCTTCCTCATACACGTAATCGGGATTCGTAGAATATACCATACCGAGTCTTGACTTCCAGTCGTTGTCCTTCTTTGCCATAACAATATCTGTTGTAAAAAGAAAAAGAGGATAGAACACCTCGTTCTATCCTCTCAGGTAGTGGGCGCTGAGGGATTCGAACCCCCGACCCTCTGCTTGTAAGGCAGACGCTCTGAACCAACTGAGCTAAGCGCCCTCATGCTGCAGAAGCAACATGCTTGTTTCACCCTTTGTTGTGTCGGGGCAGCGTGACTCGAACACGCGACCGCCTGGTCCCAAACCAGGAACGCTACCAACTGCGCTATACCCCGTTTGCTGAAAAGCGGTGCAAAGGTACGAAGAATAATTAACAATTAAAAATTATATATTAAAAAAATGCAGAAAAGAACTGTATTTTCCAATCAAATATCCCTGCAACGCTCTTAACAATCATCTTACATCCTTCTTAACACAAAAAAGCGTGCCACCGAAGTGGCACGCTCATTTGTAGAGTTATTCAAAAGTTTCAAATTACTTCAGAGTAACGACAGCGCGACGGTTGAGGTTGAACGGAGTAACTTCGTTGATACCACCGACAGCCTTCACTTCAATCTTGTCGCGGTTTACACCGAGGCGAACGAGTTCGTCAGCAACAGCGTTTGCACGAGCCTCTGACAGTTTCTGGTTGTAAGCAGCAGAACCAGTCTTGCTATCTGCAGAACCGACAACCTGAACCTTAGCATTCTGAGCCTTAGCGGTAGCAGCAACAGATTCGAGGTTGATGAGATCCTTCTTAGAGTTCAACTTAGAACTGTTGATGTCGAAGAATACAGATGTAGCAGCATTAGCGATAACGTTGAAGGGACCTTCACCGCCACCCTGGCACTTGTGGTTAGCCCACTTAGCAAGTTGAGCGCGGAGGTCAGCGTTGAGAGCGCGTTCGCGGTCGAGGTCTGCACGCAGGCGAGCAAGAGCCTCTTCGCTGGCAGCAGCCAGAGCGTTGTAAGCCTCGAGGGTAACAGCCTTGTCGAAGCCAACTCGACCCAGGTTGAAAGTCAGACCGAGGTCAGCCTGTGCCCAACCATAAGTCTTGTACTGGTACTTACCACCTGATACATTTGCATAAACGTTGTTGTTAACGCCTTCGTTAGGAGTTACCTGATATGCAAGGTCGAGGTAAACGCCGATACGCTTTGAAATCTTCCAAGTACTCTCGATACCTGCACCAAGAACAGGAGAATAACTGTTGCGAGCGTCAAAGTGGCGCATAACACCTGCACGTGGGAAAATGATGAGGTTCCATACGCGAGTGTCGCTGTAACCGCAGAACAGGTTGCTCAGGTTGAAGAGTACGTCACCAGTGATCATGCCATAACCACCTGCCTGATAAGTGTTAGCCACAAGGCCAATACCATTCATGTAAGGGCCAAGTTGACCAGCAGCATTACGCTCCTCGATGGGATAGAAGCCCAGGTGCTTACGCTTGAGAAGACCGTTCTCCCAGTTTGCCTTCAGGCGAAGTCCAAGTCCAGGAGTAAACCACTTACCAACGGCTACGTCAATACCATAGGAACGTCCGTCGTGCCAGTCGTTCTTAAAGAACTTTGTTCCATAAGGATTCTGGACTGCCATGTCAACACCTACCTGTACGAACCAATTGTCCCAGAAACCGTTAGTGGCAACGGTGTACTTTGAAGGTGCTTCGATTGTTGTCTGTGCGTTAACTGCTACAGTACCAAAGCCAGCAAAAGCCAGCGCAATCATTAACTTTTTCATAATACTTAAATTAATTAAACAATAAAAAAATTTACAACTTTTACTTCTTTCTCTCGGTGATTTCACGCCTTCAAAAGGCTTTCGGCACACTACATGCCTATAGAAATCGATGCAAAATTAGTATTTTCTCACAATATAGCATAACTTTTTTACAAAAATTTTCAAAAAAATTAACTTTTTAAGGCTTTTTTTGCTTTTTTAGCACTTTTCTTAGGTTATTTAATGGCAAAATAGGCTATTTATTTTGATTACATTTGTAAACAAGTGCATGAAGAAGGTCAAAACATTTTTTCTATTATCTTATGATTGATGACATTGAAGACCATTTTTCCGTCTGGTGTCCTCATAGGGGATGGGATATCAAAAAGACGGGTCAACAGTTGTGAGATTTCCTCATCAGACAGAGCCTGTCCATAAACAATGGCAGAGGATTGAGCCATAGCCAGTGCAAGAGCACTGTCAACCCGTTCCTTCACACTCAGTCCACTCTCAATGGCAGCATATACAAGGTCGTGAAGCAACGCTGAGGGAGCCAATCCTTCAATTCCTGACGGAACGCCTTGCAAAGAATAAGTTCCACCGCCTAAACTGGTCAATTCAAAACCGATACACTCCAGTTGTGGAAGAATTGCCTCAATTGCAATGTTCTCATTGGCTGTGAACGTTACGAGTTCGGGGAAAAGTAGTCCTTGCGACACATGAAGTTGCTTCTGAATACGCTCGAGGTGCTCTTCGTAAAGAATGCGGACGTGAGCCCTGTGTTGGTCAACTACAAGTAGTCCCGTAGAAAACGGCGTCACAATAAAACGACCCTTATACTGAAAATGAGGCAATAAGGCAATATCAGCAAAATCCGAAGGAGATGTCCCGTCGCCATCTGTCTGTCCCGTCGCCCACAGTTCATCCTGCTGACGGCCCTGTCCTATCAGACTATTGACGATATATTCCTCATTGCTATCAACAAGGCTCATCTTTCCTTTATGCTGATTTTGTCCATCCAATTGAAAGTTTTCAACACCCTTATATAAGGCAGACCAATCAGACTGCTGTTGAGAGCGACGTGTGTCCGTCTTAAACGGATTATAGGTAACAGAAGCAGCCACAGGTACTTTTCCTGTTACCTGTGTTGTTCCCATCACGGGAATATAGGGGCGGTCTTCCACATCGAACTCTATCGTTGGTACATTGCTAAACTTTCCCAACGCCTCTTTAACGACAGCCATGAGCACCTGCCAAATAGATTGCTCATTGTCAAACTTAATCTCTGTCTTCGTAGGATGAACATTAACGTCAATACTCGAAGCATCCACCGATAAATAGATAAAGTAAGAAATGTGCTCGCCTGCTGGTATCAAGTTTTCGTAGGCATGCATCACAGCACTGTGAAAATAGGGATGGCGCATGTATCGCCCGTTAACAAAGAAGAATTGGCGAGCCCCCTTCTTCTTGGCGGCCTCTGGCTTGCCGACAAAGCCCGAAATGTTGACCAACGACGTTTCCGCTTCAATCGGCAGAAGGTCCGCATTCATCTTCTTACCGAAGACATCAACAATGCGTTGACGGAGTGAGGTCTTCGGCAACTTATAGAGTTCAGCACCATTACTGTGCAGCGAGAAGGAAATCTGTGGATAAACGAGAACCATACGTTCAAATTCGTTGACGATATTCGTCAGTTCCGTCTGATTGGTTTTTAGGAATTTTCTACGCGCGGGTACATTATAAAATAAATTATATACAGAGAAATTGGCACCCACAGGACACATCACAGGCTCTTGCAGTTCTATCTTTGACCCACAGATGCGAATATGCGTGCCCAATTCGTCTTCTTTCCGACGTGTCTTCAACTCAATCTGAGCCACGGCAGCAATCGAGGCAAGCGCTTCACCGCGGAATCCCATCGTATGCAATTGGAACAGGTCTTCTGCCTTCTCAATCTTTGACGTGGCGTGACGCTCGAAGGAAAGACGGGCATCCGTTTCAGACATGCCTTTGCCGTCGTCGATTATCTGCACACACGTCTTTCCACCGTCGGTAATCAGCACCTGAATATCCGTGGCATCCGCATCAATAGAATTCTCCACCATTTCCTTGATGATGGAGGAAGGGCGCTGAACCACTTCGCCGGCTGCAATCTGATTGGCTACGGTGTCGGGGAGAAGATGAATGATGTCGTTCAAATCACTACCTATTAAAAGATTTCTCCTGTGTATAGATACTTCATGACCAGAATCAGCGCAATGATTATCATGATGAGGATTCCACTTTTCAGCGGTTTGCCACCGTTCTTTTCCTTCTCCTTACGACGCTTCAGGTGAGTGGTTGCATCTACAAACCGCCCCTTGATGTCCTCGGGCGAGAACTCCTTTGGAGGCAAAAGTCCCAACTCACGCTTGGCATTCTCTTCAATCTTCTGCAAACGTTCCTTACGCGGGTCATAATAGATATAGTTATGATGAAAGCCGCGAGGCTTCCGAGTGGTAAATAATCCCATATCGTACTGATTATCTATAGATCAATGTATCATGCTACCGCTGCTTTTTCTGTTCAAGGTCTTTCAAGGACTGAAGCGGCACATTTCTGGTTTCTGTCTTCTTGAGGATATTCTTTTCGTCCTTATTACGCCAGACAAAGATGTCATCCTTGTTGAGCGGACGAATGTAATCAAACCATGCAAAATTGCCGAGATAGCGACGTTCCGCAGGTATCTGCAAATCGGGATACGTGGTACCTGTTGCTGCGGGCATCCAAATCTTCTGCACTTTTTTGTTCTCCATAAACATGTGCATTTCGCTCGTCTCAGTATAGTTCATGCCAATGCGGCTGCCGTCGTCTTCTTCGATGAAGTAAGCCACATACACATTACCATGTGCTTCGTTATGCTCAATCTCACCATCGACAAAATAGCAGAACATCTCCTTCGATTGCACCTGATTGTAACTGACAGAATCGACCTTCTCGATTGTCATGGCCTGATTGATGACATGAATCCAGTCGATGGTGCTATCATTATTGTAAATACGGATTTCCTCTCCGAAAATCTGCTGATCCTCATTCCACAGAATTGGCTGGCCATACATGTAAGTACAGGAATCGCGTTCAAGCGTCACGAGCGAGTCGCACACGCCCTGAGCATCGTTGCGGAACATGCGGACATGATGGTAGGCATGGAGGTTGCGATAGACAGAGTCAGTGTTCAGGTTAAAGGTAAACATTTTCAGCGTGTCACCGTGTACATAGAGCGTATCTGGCGACGAATACTCCAGGGCGACAGCACTGTCAGTCGCCATGGCATTGCCAGTTTCCTCGTAGTATTTGCAATAGTTGCCTTTTAGCATGCAATAGTTCTCATCATCCGTAATGACAACATTGCCAAAAGCCTCATCTACACCAGTCTCCTTGTCGCTATGCAGACTGTCTGCCACAATTTTGCGCATATCCTTAATGATGTACGAACGGTCGAGCAGGAAAGCCTGATCAAGTTTGGTGTTATACGTACCCCGTTCGCCATAGACAAACGTTCCATCCTCACTCGTTATATTCGTGGGCGACATGATACGCGCCACCTCGGTGTCCGTATAGTAGAAGAGCGTATCCGAAACCAGCGTAAACTTCGGGTTTGTAAGTTGCACATTGTCGGTAAAGAATGCCTCGTGGATTGCAGGAGTATATTGTCCCCAGTCACTCGTCAGTACATTGTCAGCATCATAAAGCGTACCACCATCCAAATACATGCCCACGCCGTACATTCGGTCGTAGTCCAGATTCTCGGTAACGAGTTTCGACTTCTTATGATACAACGTAACATGACTACGGGCACGCGCCATCAGTTCATAACCATCGTAATAAAGTGAGTCACAAACCAATTTCAGTGTATCGCCCTGCACCATGACCACATGGCCGAAAGCGTCGAACGAGTTATCCTCACGATAGTACTTTGCACTGTCACAGTCGAGAAAAACACCTTCATGACTGAGTTTCACATGACCCACCAAAATCTCGGCATGAGGGTCTTCGGGCGTTTTGTAGAGGACGTCTGAATGAATCAGATGGATGCGCGTATCTGTCGCCTTACGCTTTGGGCGGTCGTCTGGCGGAAAAGCCAGCGAAAGCCCAACCATAAACGTCAGCGTGACAAGAAGCCACAGCCTCATGCCACCCGTTTTATGCGTTCCTATCTGATTACTATTCGTCATTCTTTAATCCAACCAGGATACTTGAATTCGCAGTTGCGCCAATCGTCGTTGATACGAATGTAAGTTTTTTGTTGCATCTCACGAATCCATTCTTCCACCCTCTCCTCGTTCAACTTTGCCACAAGCAAGTCCTGCAATTGCTGATAGTCGTCCTGCATCGTAGCGCGATGGCCGTTGATACGGTTTTTCAGTCGTACCACAGCCACGACCTCCTTACCCTTAGAGTTAACCATGATGAACGGCTTCGAGGTGTCACCCACACTCATGCCCGAGACCTGCTTTGCCACTTCGGACGGGAGGTCCTTCAGTTCAAATCGCGACGTGCCTGCATAGTCACTTTCACGCGACGAATTCACCATAATACCGTAGTTGCTGCGGGTCTCCTTGTCACTCGAATAGGCATAGACAGCCTCCTCAAACGTATATTTCTTGTTGTTGATGTCAACGAGAATCGAATCCATCTGATTGAGTGCTGCCACCAGTTCGTCGTCACTCACACGGGGCTTAATCAAAATATGGCGCACGTTCATGCGGTCGCCGCGTTTCTCAATCATCTGGATGATATGAAAGCCATACTCCGTTTCTACAATCTTCGACACAGTCTTCGGGTCTGTCAGGTTGAACGCCACGGCCGAGAACTCCGGCACAAAGTTACTGCGCGACGAGAACCCTAATTCACCGCCATGCGAGGCGGATTCACGATCCTCGGAATAGCGCAACGCCATCGACGAGAACTGTGCCTTTCCTGAATTCACCTGTTCGGTGATGTCGCGCAACAGGTTTTTCACACGTTCAATCTCGGCGGGAGCCACTTTAGGCGAAATCGTCATCAACTGCACCTCATACATGGTTGGGATGAAGGGGATGCTGTCTTCGGGCTGTTCCTTATAGAAACGTCGCACCTGGGCAGGCGTCACTTTAATGTCCTTGACCAGATTATACTTCACCTCGTCAATCATCTTCTCGTTTTTAATCAGGTCGAAGAGCGTCTCTCGTATTTGCGGCAACGTCTTGCCGAAATACTCCTCCACCTTCTCCCTCGAACCGATCTGCTGAATATAGAAGTTGATGCGAGCCTCCACATCCTGGCCCACCGTTGCATCCGTCACCTCCACGCTGTCGATGGCAGCCTGATGCAGAAACAGTTTCTGAATGGCGAGTTGTTCAGGAATCACACAGTAAGGGTCACCCTCCATGCGCTGCCCCATCGACTGCATCTCAATGCGACTCTGTTCTACCTCCGACTTCAAGATAGCCTCTTCGCCCACAACCCACACCACCTCGTCGATTACATTATTCTGAGCATGAAGTGATGCCGTAGCAAAGAGCAGAATACCGATGATACCTTTTCTCATAAAAGTCACAAATTAATGTTGGTTCACTGTCTTAACCACCTCGTCATACACAACGACGGGGAATTTCTTGCGCAGGCCTTCCACCCATTCCTTCTCGCGCATATTCTGGTAGTCGGTCGTTACCTGTCCCTTCACATCCTTGAAGGTCTCAGGAGCCTTCAGTTTCTTGCCAAGGGCGAGCGTGGCAGGATAGTCTTTCAGCGGCTTGAACTCCGCATCCTTCACCTTGAAAATCTGCTTGTCAATCACCTTGCTGTCACCTTGCTTATAGATGCCATACTCCACGCGCACCACCTTCACGGAATCCGTGTTCAGGCCCTTCACTATCGTTGTCGGCCAGTCATGCTCAGGCACACCCTTGGTGAGTGCTTTGGCCTTCTTCAGCACACCATCGTCCTTGCCACGGATAATGATACCACGGAAACGTGGGCTGTCCCAGGCATACTGCTTCTTGTTGGCCTTGAAGAAAGCCTCCATGCCAGCCTCATCCTTTGCAGCCTCATCCCACACCTGAGTCTTGCTGACTTCATACATCAGTGTGCCGTCATAATACTCCTGAGCCAGAAATTTCGACTCTTGGTCGTTGGCAAGCAACTCATCGTAGAAACGGTTGATGATGACCTGACGGTCAACACCCTCCTGCTTAGACAGGCTATCCACCAGAGCGTTGGCACTCGCTTCGCGGATGCCACGCTGTTCGAGGAATTTGATAATTTTGTCGTGATGGAACTCGTATGGTTCAAACGGGTGGCGGTCAGCCAGTTTGATGATATGCCAGCCCACAGTTGTCTTCACAGGAGCCGACATCTCGCCTGGCTGCAGTTCGTAGGCAGCCTTCTCAAAGTCGGGAATCATCATACCCTTTCCAAACTGTCCCAACTCACCGCCACGAACAGCCGAGCCCTTGTCGTCAGAGCACGTCTTTGCCACTTCAGCAAAGTCGGCGCCGCTCTGAAGCACAGCATAAATGCTGTCGATGCGAGCCTTGGCAGTAGCCTGGGCTTCCGCGTCGGCATCCTGGCGCATCAGCACCAGAATGTGGCTGGCCGTCAGCAGGTCCTGACCCGCAAAACGTTCTGCTGTATTCTCATAAGTCTTCAGCGCCTCACGTTCGATGTAATCAGAATCAACCAGTGTCGGCATCACCATCTGCTCCTTATAGCCCTCCAGTTCGGTCAGGATTGTAGAAAGCGTGTCGATGCCCTGCGCCTTTGCCTCCTCAACCTTCAACTTGAAATCAACAAAGAGAGGCACATACTCCTCGATGCCCTTCTTATCAAGCACGCCGTCGGCATTGTTCTTGTTAAAACTGTACTCAAACTCCGAGCGTGTCACAGGCACGCCGTTCACACGCATGATGACAGGGTCGTCGGTCGATTGTGCCATCATACTGCTACCAGCCATCAGCAGGGCAGCCATCAGAAAAGATTTTTTCATTGTGTATTGTTTTAGAGATTACGATTCGCGTATGTACATAATATCGTGCAAAGATAGTGCTTGTTGAGCGCAAAACAAAATAAAACTCGTACTTTTCGTCATTCTTTTATCGATTTTTCACTGAAATTAACTATCTTTGTCATTCAAACTATTGAACCTTGACCCTTAAAACATCAATACACCTATGATTACGAACGTCGAACAAGTACAGACACAGAACATCATGCAGCACCTCACGGCTGTTCCCTACGATGTCACCCGCCACACACTGTATTGCGCAGCCGACCTCTACCAAGGCTACGACCCCGACCAGCCAGAAACGTTTCACACCTGCCACGACAGCCGCGTCTATCAGCATTTTCTTTCGACAGGAAAGCAGTTGCCAGACGTAGCCGAGTCGCTCGCCCGTACCCTCCACGATCACGGCATCCACGCAGCCCTTACCGACTTCCTACTCCAGCACAATCCCCTGCGCTGCGTCGGCATCATGGGCGGACACGCCCTGCTGCGCACCGACCCCATGTATCGCGCCATCGTGCTCATCAGCAAGCGGCTCACCGAACAAGGCTTCCTCATGCTCAGCGGAGGAGGACCAGGAGCCATGGAAGCCACCCACCTCGGTGCATGGCTGGCAGGTCGCAGTCAGGCTGACACCGACGATGCCCTGCAAATGCTACAACCCTACCCCTCGTTCCACGACGACGGCTGGCTTTCCTCCGCCTTCCGCGTCATGCAGAAATACCCGTTGGCACGGCTGCAAAGCACCAACTACAAGTTCGAAAGCCTCGGCATTCCCACATGGCTCTATGGCCATGAACCCTCCACACCCTTCGCCACCCATATCGCAAAATTCTTCGAGAACAGCATCCGCGAGGACAGCATCCTCACCCTCGCCTTCGGAGGTCTCATCTACGCCCCAGGCAGTGCCGGCACGATGCAGGAAATCTTCCAGGAAGCCGTACAGAACCACTACCTCTCCTTCGGATTCTCCAGCCCGATGATATTCCTCGGTCGCCAGTACTGGACAGAGGAGATGCCCGCCTACACCTTCCTCACTCATCTGGTGGAAACAGGCAAGTACAAAAACCTCCTGCTCACACTCTCCGACGACACTGAGGACATCATCAACACCCTCTTAGAGTTTCAGACAAAGATGAAGAATACAAACAACTGACAAGCAATATATTATACAATTCCCTTACATTACATTTTTTTCATCAGGGAACTCTTATCTGTCTTGGTTTTTATTGCGAGTGACTCCACAACACAACGCGGCAATAAACAAAGTATAGCGCCATAAAAATTTCACTGCGGTGGAACGAGAGTTTCACTGCGGTGAAACAGTTGTACCACTGCGTTGAAACATTTGTTTCACTGCGGTGGTACGACTGTACCAATGGCCTGCCAATGATTTGGCACTGCGATTCACCTGATTGTCAACAAGTTGTGTTTGAACACAGATTTGACGTTTTTTATAATAAGACAACTTGAACAACGGAGGACAACTTGATAAGTAAAATGTTGCCCAGTGGGGCCAGTGTTGTTTTTTTAAGAATAAAAAAGGTGTATGACGTAATGTCATACACCTTTATTTTGTGAGGTTTTAGGAAGTTAGAAGCCTCCGCCTGGGCCACCGAAGCCACCACCGAAGCCGCCGCCACGGGGACCATTGCCGCGAGGAGCGTTGCCACGCTGACCGCCTTGACGACCACCGCCTCGCTGGAGGTAGATCTGGGCAACTTGCGAGGGCTTGAGGATTTCGAGGAATTTGGGCAGGTACTCACGGTCGACAGCCAACTGCTTTTCCTGGCGGTCGAAGTTCTTCTGAATCAGTTCTGTGGCCTGTTCGTCTGTCAGGTTGCGGAAATCGACACGCTGCTCGGCACCTTCCTGGTCGCCGCCTTGTGGGTTGACTGCGTTGTGACGTGCGTTCTGATAGTCGAGATAAAGGACCGTGAACTTCTGCTCTGTTTCTTTGTCGAGTTTCATCTGGTTGGCTAGCCGCGATGCCATGCGGTTGTACATTTCTGCCAACGAGATGTTGTTCATGCGTTCACGACGGCCTTCGTTGCCGTTCTGTGCAGATGCTGTGACTGCAAATGCGAGTGCAAGCACGAAGATAATAGATTTCTTCATAATGGTTTTGATTAAGAATGAATAAATAAGAAATAACTCACACTCTTATGACGTCACAGAAGTTCTGGAGTTTAATCCATTAACGTCTTTTAACTCACGGACTTTTAATGACTAACTGCTTACGGGAGTCATGGAGAGAACGAACTGTTTGATGCGCTCTGTTTCACCAGCGACAAGCACGACATCGCCTTCCTGGAACTGGAGGGCTGGGTCGGGATTGGTGATGAGGCGACTGTCACGTTCGATGCCCATGACGATACATTGTGCCTGTTCACGGATACCTGACTGCATGAGGGTGGTGCCGATGAGTTGATTGTCGGGTGTGACTACGAAGCGTTCGAGCGTGACGTGGGTACGGGTCTGTGCGTCTCCTTTCTTTCGCACTTGGCGACTGCCTTCAATCATCTGACTGAAGCGGGCTATCTGCTCGTCGCTGCCTGCGACTACGATTTTGTCGCTGGGATAAAGCACGGTGCGTCCGCCAGGTATGTTGATGTTGATGCCGCCACGGACGATGCGAACCACACTCACGCCGCTACGTTCACGGATGTTGAGTTGCATGAGTGAACGACCGCAGAAAGCGGAGTTCGGGTCGAGTTCGAAGTCGGAAATGTGGACGTCGTAACTGAGCAACGAGCCTTCGAAGCGACGGCTGACGGCACGGCGCTGTTCTGCAGATTTTTCACGTGCTGTAAGGTTACCTGTGAAACGTTGTGTCATTGAATGTGCATTGCGTCTCACGCTTCGTGACATCATCATGATGAACACCAGCAAAATGGCAACGGCTGCCACAACGCCTGATGTGAAAGAGAAGATGCGGTAAATGGCGTATGCTACGATGTTGACGCTGACGACGATGCGCAATAGATAGAGGGCGATGAGTTGGGCTTTTTGAAACGAACCGCTATGCCAGAGTTCGTATGCATCTTTGGTGCGTCCGCCATGGGCTATGGCGTAGATGAAGGGGGAGGAGATGAGCAGGAGAAGGGTCAGTTCCACACCTTCCACGAGCCAGTCGGGCACCACGTTCGGCAGCACTTCTTCCAGCCAGGGATTGATCACTCGGAAAAAGAGCAGATAGATGAAAACGATGAGGATGCCATAGACGAAAATGGCAACGAGTGTCTTTCGGAAAAGTCGCTGGAATGTGCTCTGCTGCGTAACGGTGTTGCGGTTGCGGCTATAGTTTTCGAGAAAAAGACGTGTGCCTTGACTCAGATGGGAATCCACGAAACGGAACGTTGGGTCGGCACCTCGCATAACAAAGGGCGTGAGGAAGGTTGTGATGACACTGACGGCGACAACAATGGGATAGAGGCTGCTGTCGGTAACGCCGAGGCTCTGCCCCAATGCTGCTATGATGAAGGCGAACTCACCGATTTGTACGAGGGAAAAGCCTGTCTGCAATGACACTTTCAGCGACTGTCCAGAGAGGAGAGTCCCGAACGAGGCAAAGAGAATCTGGCCAAAAATGACAACGAGCGTAATGCCCAAGATGGGAAGCCAGTAATCAATGAGCATAGCGGGATTGATCATCATGCCCACTGAAACGAAGAAGATGCTGCCGAAGATATTTTTCACTGGTTCCATGAGACGTTCGATGCGTTCGGCCTCCAGTGTTTCTGCCATGAGGCTGCCCATGACAAAGGCACCGAGGGCACTGCTGAAACCTGCACCAACGGCCAGCAGCACCATGCCGAGGCAAAGGCCGACTACAAAAATGATGAGCGTCTCGTTGTTCAGTAGTTTCTTAAATTTGCGCAGAAACGTCGGCAGCACGGCGATGCCCACAACGAACCAAATGACAAGATACCCAATGAGTTTGCCCACTTCCAGGAGCAGGGCCTTTCCCTCAAAACTACGACTCGTCGCAATGGACGAGAGCAGGACCATGAGTACAACGGCAAAGAGGTCTTCGACGACGAGAATGCCGAAACAGATGCGAGCAAACTGATGGTTGCGCAGCCCCATGTCGTCCAGTGCCTTAAACACAATCGTCGTCGATGACATGCAGAGCATACCGCCGAGAAACAGCGCATTCATCTCCGTCCAGCCGAACAGACGTCCCACCAGGAAGCCCAGTGCCATCATGCCCACGACAATCGTTCCTGCTGCAATGATGGCTGTGCTGCCTACCTGTAGCAACTTCTTGAAGGAAAACTCCAATCCCAGTGCAAAAAGAAGGAAGAGCACGCCAATCTGTCCCCAAGTATCGACACTCTTCACATCGGTCACCCATGCTTCGCCCAGCACATAGGGCCCTACCAACATACCCGCTACGATGTAGCCGAGCACGACGGGCTGTTTCAGCAACTTAAAAAGCAGACTTGTCACACCTGCCGTCAACATGATGACGCAAAGGTCCTGTACCATAAAACTTCCTTAACTCTTGATGACGAATAACACGGAAGACACGGATTATTTTAACTTTTAACTCTTAACTTTCAACATCGCCCTTCGGGCAGATTAACCGAATGAAACAAATTCTTTTTCGTTAAATTCGTTCAATTATTGCGTAGCAATATGTTTATTATTCATTATATAAAAGACAACCGAGACAACAAAGGACAACTTTATTTTTCGTTAGCGAAAATTTCTTTCAGACTAACTCTTAACTTACATCAGTCCATCTCCTCGTCCAAATTCTTGTTCCAAAGATAGTGGCGAGTCTCGGCGGCGATTACACCCGACAACAATAGCAGGGAAACCAGATTGGGCACAGCCATCAGGGCATTCATGATGTCCGCCACATTCCACACAAGATCGAGGCTCATGACGCTCCCCACAAAGCAGAGCACAATCCACACCAAACGATACCACACGATGCTACGTTTGCCCGCCAAATACTCCATCGCACGTTCGCCATAGTAACTCCATCCCAGAATCGTCGAAAATGCAAAAGTCAGAATACCGAACGTGAGAATGGGAGTACCCACATAAGGAATCATGCCAAACGCCTTCTTTGTCAAAAGTCCACCGTCAGCCATACTGATGTCAGGATGGGCAATGATACTCGTTACAATCACCAGACCTGTGAGCGCACAGATAACCACCGTGTCCCAGAACGTCCCTGTCGAAGATACAAGCGCCTGACGCACAGGATTGCGTGTCTGTGCAGCGGCGGCCACAATCGGAGCCGAGCCCATGCCGCTCTCGTTCGAGAACAAGCCACGGGCAATACCATAGCGAGCACCCATCATCACTGCCGTACCCGCCGCACCGCCCAGCGATGCCTTCATCGAAAAAGCCTCCGAAGCAATCATCCGAATGGCTGGCAACAGGTACTCGCCATTCACACACAGAATATAGATACATCCCAATACATAGAACAAAGCCATGAACGGAACAAACGCCGTGCAGATGCGACCAATGCTCTTCACGCCACCCAGAATCACGGCACCCACCAGCAGGCTCGTCATCACGCCAGCCGCCATGCGAGCCGTCATCGGCTCAAGCCAGTCGGCAGACACCAGACACAAATTCTCACTGATGGCATTGGCCTGCACAGCATTGCCGATGCCCAGCGATGCTGCCGCCGTGAACACACAAAACAACACCGCCAACCATTTCATGCCCAGCCCACGCTCCAGTGCATACATCGGGCCACCCAGCATCCTGCCGTCGGCCGTCTTCACCCTGTATTTCACTGCCAGCAAACCCTCGCCGTACTTTGTCGCAATACCGAACACACCTGTCAGCCAACACCACAGAACCGCACCAGGGCCACCCAGCGACACCGCCGTAGCCACACCGATGATGTTGCCCGTGCCAATCGTCGCAGCCAGTGAAGTGGCAAGCGCCGCAAACTGACTCACGTCGCCAGTCGAGCCCTTGTCCCTCCGTACTGATATCTTCAGAGCCGTCCACATCTTGCGTTGAGGAACACGCAAACGTACCGTCAAAAACACATGGGTGCCCAGCAGAAGCACAATCATCGGCCAGCCCCACACCCATCCGCTTACCGTATCAGTGATATCAAGAATCCAGTTCATCCTCCTTTGTTTATGCAAAAACTGACTGCAAAGGTACGATTAAGCGAGCGGAATACAAAATGAAAGTCTCAAAAACTTTCATTTTTATTCCTGAGCGTGGGCAATTGCGCGTTCGCGTTCAAGCAATTGGGACAAAGTCAAAGGTACGAGTAAGTGAGAGAAAAAGCAAATTTATTTGAGTTTTTCCGAGCGTAAGTACCTTCGACGCAGTCAAAGGTACGAGTAAGTGAGAGAAAAAGCAAATTTATTTTGGAATTTTGCTCGCTTAATCGTACCTTTGTCCGTTGAATACAACCGCAAAGGGGATTGGTTCATGTATGAAATAATTTTTCACGAACAACACGGAAGATGAAAAAAGAATGGAATGCGAAGGGCTATGTCGATGAGCCCATTGACGAAAGTCTGGATCTGGCGAAGGAAATTCGCCGCATGTGCAAGGAAAAGAATGCCGTGGTGCTGGCGCACTACTACACAGAGGGCGACGTTCAGGACACGGCAGACTTCGTCGGCGACTCGTTGGCTTTGGCTCAGCAGGCTGCTAAGACGGACGCCGACATCATCGTGATGTGCGGTGTACACTTCATGGGTGAGACGTGCAAACTGCTCTGCCCCGAGAAGAAGGTGCTGGTGTGTGACCTCAACGCTGGCTGTTCGTTGGCTGACTCGTGCGACGCAGGTGACCTAAAGGAATTCATCGACGAGCACCCTGGCTACAAAGTGGTGAGTTACGTGAATACGACGACGGCGGTAAAGGCGCTGACCGACGTGGTTGTGACCAGTTCGAACGCCAAGAAAGTGGTTGATGCGTTTCCGAAGGACGAAAAACTCATCTTTGGCCCTGACAAGAACCTGGGCAACTACATCAACAGCGTGACGGGACGACAGATGCTGCTTTGGAAGGGTGGCTGTCACGTCCACGGCCAGTTCTCGCTCGAAGGAATCTTGCAACTGAAAAGTGTGCATCCCGATGCCAAGATACTGGTACACCCAGAGTGCCCTGCCCCCATTCAGCAGTTGGCAGATGTTATCGGCTCGACGGCTGGTCTGCTGAAGTATGCTGTCGAGAACGAAGCACAGAAGTTTATCGTGGCGACAGAGAGTGGCATCCTGCACCAGATGAAACAGAGATGTCCCAACAAGACTTTTCTGCCTGCTCCGCCTGAGACGAGCGAAGGCATCGGCTGCCAGTGCAACGAATGTTCGTTCATGCGCCTAAACACACTTCGCAAACTCTATAACACGCTGAAATACGAATGGCCTGAAATCCACGTGGATGCCAAGATTGCCAAACGTGCTGTACTTCCTATCAATAAAATGTTGGAATTGTCGAAGTGATATGAACATAGCAGCGTTGGTCAGCGGCGGTGTAGATAGTGCGGTCTCGGTGCACCTGCTCAAAGAGCAGGGTCTGAATCCACACTTATTCTATATCAAGATTGGTCCTGACAAGGACACGGAATGGAACTGCACCTCGGAGGAGGACGTGGAAATTTGCCGTTGGTTGGCACGTCATTATGGCTTGAAACTGGACATCATCGACCTGCACAAGGAGTATTGGGACAAGGTAGTCGGCTACACAATGGAAAAAGCGCGGAAAGGCCTTACTCCGAACCCCGACGTGATGTGCAACAAACTCATTAAGTTCGGATGCTTCGAAGAGGTGGTCGGCCATGAGTTTGACAAGACTGCAACTGGCCACTATGCTACCACCGAACTGCTGGACGGCAAGACGTGGCTCGCTACGAGTCCCGACCCTGTGAAAGACCAGACAGACTTCCTCTGTCAGATTGATGCGCTGCAGGTGAGCAAACTCATCTTTCCCATCGGGCATTTGTGGAAACATGAGGTACGCGACATTGCCGAACGTGCCGGTCTGCTCAATGCCAGCCGCCGCGACAGCCAAGGCATCTGCTTCCTCGGCGATATCGACTTCCGTGAATACATACGCCGTCACTTGGGCGAACTGCCTGGTGATGTTCGTGAACTGGAGACAGGGCATAAAATAGGCCGACATCAGGGGCTCTGGTTCTACACCATCGGTCAGCGCAAAGGACTTGGCTTCGGCGGCGGTCCGTGGTTTGTGGTAAAGAAAAACGTCAAGCGAAACATCCTCTTCGTATCCCACGGCTACGACCCCGACAAGGTGTATAAGGACCGCATCAGTATGGACGCGCTTCACTTCATCACCGAGTGCCCGTGGCAAGACACCACACAAGCCCACCCTATTACCTTCAAGATACGCCATACCCCCGAATTTCTCACAGGTACGATTCAGCAACTCGACAACCGCACATGGCACGTTCAGGCCGAGGAGCGCATTCATGGGGTGGCAGAGGGGCAGTTCTGCGTGATTTACGACGAGAACAATCACTTGTGCTATGGCAGCGGAGAGATAGCATGAAGGCATCCCTGTTCATATTCCTACTCACTTTCACGGGCTTTCATTCCCTGAAGGCACAAAGTTCCGTTGACAGCCTGTACCTACTCCAAATCGAGCAGACCATGGACAGCCTGGAGCAAATCCAAAGAGTTGTCAAAGAAGTGCAGAAGTATGAACATCGCCTGCTCCGCGAAGAGATGGCTTTCCACTACAACGAAAGTGCCATGCTACTTCGCGGCCTGATTCAGACAGGCACCAACCGCTCGTTCATCCGCCACGAAGGAACGTTTCCCAAAAAGGACTTCGAGATACAGGACTATGCAGTGGCAAGCCTGCCGCTTGCCACCACATGGGCTCTCAAAGCACTGGGTGTCGAAAGTCGTAGCACAACACGCCGGATGCTGACAGCCAACGCAATGGCACTCCTCTTAGCAGGTGGTTCGGTCGAAGGCTTGAAATACTGGAGCAATGAAACCCGTCCCAATGGACAGGACAACCATTCTTTCCCCTCGGGGCATACGGCGCTTGCTTTTGCCAGTGCTACCATCCTCGAACGCGAATACGGACACATTAGCCCTTGGATTACGCTGGGAGGATATACGGCTGCCACAGCGACGGAATGGCTGCGACTCAGGCATAACGCTCATTATGTCAACGATCTCTTCACAGGAGCTGGCATCGGCATCGTCGCTACCAACCTCGCCTATTTCCTGACTGATCAAATTTACGGCACTAAGGGAATTAATCCTCCACGGCTCTATAAAGGCGACATCATTCGTCTGGGACGTTTTCTCGAGCGACCTACTTCCTTCTCACTGGTTGCCGGCTCCGAAATTACCTCAAAACATTTTCACCTGGACGGCATCGACTGGCGCACCTCCTCCATCTACACGTCTGGATTCGAATACACCTGCTTTTTTGATTCTCATTGGGCGGCAGATCTCACTGCTCGTCTTGCCACCACACAAGTTAAGGCCGAGGACATCAGTCTCACCACCTCCCCAGCCTTCACTCTCAGCCAGTATCATCTGAACGGAGGTGTGCGCTACAGCACCACTCTCGGCCTGAACACCCGTCTGGCTCTCCGTGCCTTCGGCGGTGAATGTTACACCGACCCTACCCACAAATGGAATGCAGAGGTTGGTACAGGACTTTCGTTCGAAGTGATCACCACCAAGAACTATGTCACCGGTTTCAGTGCCGACTACATGCACAGTTTTTCCGACCTATTCCCCAATCGTTGTGTCATCAGCAGTTACTGGAAGATTCTGCTCTGAAAACAAAAAGCCCCTGACGACCAGTGGTCAGCAGGGGTATTCAGTACGGTGTACTTGAAATTACTTCAGAGAGTAAGTGAAGGGATCCTTCTCGTCACCTGTCTCAGCAACGTTCAGTTTGTCCTCACGGAGCAACCAACCGAGACCCAGGTTGAAATCCTTCTCAGCCAACTTCGTGGCCTTCTTAATCTGCTTGTAAGTCAAGCTTGCATTTGCTTCTGCCAGTGCATTCCAGATAAGACCTGCAATGTTTCCTGCTTTTTCTTGCAACATAATCTTTTTACTTTTTTTGAGTTTAACAATACGCTCCCTGAACACCAAGTGTGCATTGGAGCAACTTTTTCTATTTTAACGCTGCAAAGTTAGGCTATTTTGCATTCATGGCAAAATCATTGCATAAAAAATCGCTGTGTGCGAACACGGAAATAACATTATTTAACATTACGGTAATAAAATTAACAGACTTTTATCAAATGTGCATCTGTGTCCGCACACAATATGCACACTTTTATTCTTTCATCCCTAAGGCGGCACGAATATACATCTGCATCATCGCAATCGCCTTTTCGTTATTGCCACCATTGGGGATGATGATGTCTGCAAACTGCTTCGTCGGTTCGATGAACTCGTCGTGCATGGGCTTGAGTACATTGCGGTATTTGCTGATGAGCATCTCGAGCGGATGTCCACGCTCAGCAATGTCACGCACGATGACACGGAGCAGGCGTTCGTCGGCACCAGCATCGACAAAAATCTTCAGGTCCATCAGGTCACGCAATTTCTTGTCGTACAGAGCCATGATGCCTTCGACGATGATGACATCCTTCGGCTCCACATGCACCGTTTCGCTCAGTCGCGTACACGTGATATACGAATAGGTGGGTTGCTCGATGCTACGTCCCTGGCGCAGTTCTTCTATCTGGTGTGCCAGCAAAGGCCACTCGAAAGCATCAGGATGGTCGAAATTAGTCTGTTTACGCACTTCAAGCGGAAGGTCCGACTGGTCATTATAGTAGGAGTCCTGTGGGATGACCGCCACACTGTTGTCGGGCAGGCTTTCAATGATTTTGCGGACGACGGTGGTCTTGCCCGATCCTGTACCGCCTCCGATTCCAATAATAATCATAGTTGACAGAAACTTTTAGCGTTGCAAAGTTACAACAATATATTAAGAATTAAAAAATTAAGAAATAAAAAAATACACTCATAACGTCAGGAGAGACTGCTTGCCGCTGAGCCGCAGCCTCAATTCCGCAGGACTGTGGCCAGCATACTGCGGCGTAAGCGCAAGTACGCTCCCATGTCACGAAAATCACACTACGCCACAGATTTCACGATACTTTGTGTATATTTTTAGCACTTCAATATGACATCGTTGGGATTGTTTTTATTTTTATTTGAGATTTTTTTTATTTATAATTTATTGTCGTACCTTTGCAGAAACAATTTTATGAAATATGGAACCTACGACCAACCTGTCGCAACTGCGCAAGACCATCTTCGCCAACGGACTCATCACAGCCGAAGACGTCACCAAGTTGCGCAATGCCATGTTTTCAGACGAAGGCATGGATCGCCGCAAAGCCGACTTCCTGTTCGAAGTGAAGGACACCGTGGCCAAAGACAAGATGCACCCGAACTTCAAGAACCTCTTCAACGAAGCCATTACCTCCTATCTGCTCGAGGACGAGGACAGCCCAGGCGAAATCGAAGAGAGCGAAGCCAAATGGCTCCGCGCACGCATCCAGTACAAGGGCAACATGGACAGCATCGACGAACTTCTGCTCAAGAACCTGCGCATGAAGTCCATTAACTTCCCGCAAACCCTCAACTACAAGAGCACGACAGCCAAGTTTTTCGAAAAGGTCCTCTACTGGTCGCGCTACCTCAGCATTCTCGCTGTAGTCGGCTCCATTGCAGCAGGTATCGCCATCTTTGTTCGCTCGTCCATCATCGTATGCGACGGCATCTACCAGTTCTGCTCCACCCTCTCATCCAACGATGAGCACATAATTGACGAGTTGCTCGCCAAGTTCGTCGAATCAGTCGATTTGTACCTCTTCGCTATGGTACTCATCATCTTCGGCATGGGTATCTACGAACTGTTCATCAACAAGATTGACCCTGTGGAACAGAAAACCGACTCACGCCCCACATGGCTGCAAATATCAAGCATCGACGACCTGAAGTCGGCTCTGGGCAAGGTCATCCTCATGGTGCTCATCGTCTCGCTGTTCAGGCATTCGCTCACACTGAAGTACGACTCGGTAGTCGAACTACTCGAACTCGCCGTTGCCATCGTACTCGTGGCTGGAGCCCTCTACATCGCCCACGCCTCGCCACACGGACACGAACACAAAGAGAAAGGATGAGGAAAGGACAACTCGAGCGCATTCAGCGCATGGAACAATGCTTCGACGAGGTCAATGCATCCGTGCAAGCCTTGCAAAAGGCACGTGAAAAATTTGCCGCTGCCCAACCTGCCCTGCAAGCCCTCGCCGACTACTATGTCAGCGACCTCTGGAAACAGGACTATGCCGATGACGAGGCAGGCCGCCTCCCCTCTACCCTCAAGCGCGGTGTCCTCTCACAAGATGCCGTCTGGAACTTGTTGGAGGAGGCACATAATATATAATATAAAAGGTTCGCGCGCGTAAAATGCGCTTTTTCCTGCATTTTATTTCTAAAATCATCGGAAAATCCGTAACTTTGCATGAATTTAGAAAATCGTAAATCCGTAAACTGTAAATACACAAGATGAACGTCAGTTATAAATGGCTGAAGGAATATGTCGATTTCGACATGACACCGCAGCAGGTGGCTGCGGCACTGACGAGCGTCGGCCTTGAGGTCGATGCCGTGGAGGAAGTTCAAAGCATTAAGGGCGGACTGGAAGGTCTGGTGGTTGGAAAGGTACTCACGTGTGAACCTCACCCCGACAGTGACCACATGCATGTCTGCACCGTCGATGAAGGTGACGGACAACCCGTCCAGATTGTCTGTGGAGCACCAAATGTGGCAGCAGGACAGAAAGTGATTGTTGCTACACTGGGTTGCAAACTCTACGATGGCGACAATGAATTCGTCATCAAAAAATCAAAACTGCGCGGTGTGGAGTCGAACGGCATGATATGTGCCGAGGACGAAATCGGCGTAGGCACCAGCCACGACGGAATCATGGTGCTGCCCGACGATACGCCTGTCGGTATGCCTGCCGCCAAGTATTTTAACCTGGAGAGCGATTGGGTGATCGAAGTAGATATCACTCCTAACCACTCGGATGCATGCTCGCACTGGGGCGTTGCCCGCGACTTCTACGCCTACTTGCGCCAGAATGGTTACGAAACTGCTTTGCACCGCCCATCGGTCGATGCCTTTAAGGTTGACAATCATGACCTCGATATTGACATCGTCGTTGAGAATACAGAGGCATGTCCCCGTTATTGCGCTGTAACCGTAAAGAACTGTGAGGTGAAGGAATCGCCCAAGTGGCTGAAAGACAAACTAACGACCATTGGCCTGCGTCCCATCAATAACATCGTCGATATCACGAACTATGTGATGATGGCGTTTGGACAACCACTCCACTGCTTTGATGCCGACATGATTCTTGGCAAGAAGGTGGTGGTGAAGACCATGCCCGAAGGCACTTCCTTTGTCACCCTTGACGGTGTGGAGCACAAACTGAGTGAACGCGACCTCGCCATCTGCAATGCAGAAGAGCCTATGTGCATCGCTGGTGTGTTTGGCGGAAAAGGTTCGGGTACATACGAAACAACGAAGGACGTGCTGTTTGAGTCGGCCTACTTCCATCCCACATGGATTCGCAAGTCGGCACGTCGTCACGGATTGCAGACTGATGCATCGTTCCGCTTTGAGCGTGGCATCGACCCAGAAGGACAGATTTACGCCGTGAAACTGGCTGCTCTGATGGCCAAGGAATTGGCTGGTGGTGAAATTGCCATGGAGATTAAGGATGTGAAGGACGCCTGTCTCCCCCAGCCAGCCCTCGTCGATTTCAGTTACAAATATGCACATGACCTCATCGGCAAGGACATTCCTGTGGAAATGATGCAGCGCATCTGCACCGACCTCGGCATGGAGATTCTGTCACAGAACTCCGAAGGTATGCAACTGCGTGTGCCAGCATTCCGTGTCGATGTGACGAAGCCTTGTGATGTCGTCGAGGAAATCTTGCGCATCTACGGCTACGACAACGTCGAAATTCCATCGCAGGTGAAGTCATCGCTCACCACAAAGGGTGATCTGGACAAGAGTTATAAGTTGCAGAATCTGGTGGGTGAACAACTCGTCGGCTGCGGCTTCAATGAAATACTGAACAACTCGCTGACAAAGACTGCCTACTACGACAATATGGAGGCCGTCTGCAAGGCCGAGAATCTGGTACGTCTCATGAATCCGTTGAGTCAGGACCTCGGTGTACTGCGCCAAACACTACTCTTTGGTGGCCTCGAAAGCATTAGCCACAACATTAACCGTCGTGAAGCCGACCTGAAGTTCTTTGAGTTCGGCAACTGCTACTACTTCAATGCAGAGAAGAAGCAGGACAACAGCGATGTCGTTCCTTCAGGCGAAACGTCGAAACAGATTCTCGCTGCCTATTCGGAAGACTACCACCTCGGACTGTGGCTCACAGGTAAGCGAGTCAGCGGCAGTTGGGCACATCCTAACGAAGACGCTTCGGTTTACGAACTGAAGGCTTATGTGCTGAACATCCTGCAACGTCTGGGTGTACCCTTCGGCGCATTGGTATTCGGCGAAGAGAAAAATGACCTTTTCGTAAAGGCACAGACCATTTCGCAACGTGGCGGCAAATTGCTTGCACAATTCGGAATCGTCAGCAAGAAACAGACAGCCAAACTCGATATTGACGCACCTGTTTACTATGCAGACATCAACTGGAATGTACTTCTGAAACTGGTGAAGAACAAGAGCGTTAGTTTCACAGAGGTACCGAAGTTCCCCGCCGTCAGCCGCGACTTGGCATTGCTACTCGACAAGGAAGTACCATTTGCAGAGGTGGAGCGTATTGCCTACCAGAGCGAGAAGAAGATTTTGAAGGAAGTTCGACTGTTCGATGTCTATGAAGGCAAGAACCTCGAAACCGGAAAGAAGAGTTATGCCGTCAACTTCATCCTTCAAGACACGGAAAAGACACTGAACGACAAGCAAATCGATGCCATTATGTCGAAGATTGAGCAGAACCTCTGCAAACAACTTAATGCAAAGGTGCGTGGTAAGTAAAATAGTAAATCGTAAATCATTAAATAAGTAAGTATAATGGGAAGAGCATTTGAATTCCGCAAAGCCCGTAAGCTGAAGCGCTGGGGCAACATGGCAAAAACATTCACACGTCTGGGCAAACAAATCGCCATCGCTGTGGCTGAAGGGGGGCCTGACCCTGAAAACAACTCGCGTTTGCGTGCACTGATTGCGACCTGCAAGCATGAAAACATGCCAAAGGACAACATCGAGCGTGCCATTAAGAATGCAGCAGGCAAGGACAAGAACTCCTGGAAGTCGATGACCTACGAAGGCTACGGCCCTCACGGTATTGCCATCTTCGTAGATACACTGACCGACAACCCGACTCGCACGGTGGCAGACGTTCGCTCAGTGTTTAACAAGTTCAGCGGCACGCTGGGTACGATGGGTTCGCTGGCATACCTGTTCGACCACTACGCTCAGTTCTCCTTCAAGAAGAAGGACAATCTCGACATGGATGAAATGGTACTCGACCTCATCGACTTTGGCGTCAGTGATGAGTTTGACGAAGAAGAAGACGAAGAAACTGGCGAACAGACCATCACCATCTATGGTGACCCCAAGAGTTTTGCACAGATTCAGGCTTACCTTGAGGAAAAGGGCTTGGAAATCACCAGTGCCGAGTTTACCTATGTTCCCAACGACCTGAAAGAGGTGACTGACGAACAGCGTGAAACCATTGATAAGATGGTAGAGAAACTAGAGGACTTCGACGACGTACAGAACGTATATACTAACATGAAATAACGAAGATGAAGTACGAATACGAACCGCAAGGTACTTGTTCAAAACTCATCGTACTGGACATCGATGACGACACAAAAGTTATCAACGATGTCCAATTCGTTGGTGGATGCCACGGCAACACACAGGGGGTGAGTGCTTTGGTTCGCGGGCAGAAAGCAGAAGATGTCGTGAAAAAACTTGAAGGAATCCGCTGCGGACTGAAGCGCACATCATGCCCCGACCAACTGGCTCAGGCACTGAAGTTGGCGCTGACCTCGTGCGCCTTGCTCTTCATGCTTGTCTTTACCTCATGCCAGGAGTCAAAGCCTGAACGTCTCGAACGTGAAGCCCGTGAGTTGACGGAGAAGAACTGTCCGCAACGCATTACTCCCGACGGCTCCGTGATTCTCGACAGCATCGTCTATCACAACGACGGAAGCAACGAAATCAAGTATTACTACAATGTCACCACCGACAACGACGGAGTGGTCGCCTTGCAACTGCAGAAAAAAGAGTTGGAACGTCAGTTGCTCAGTGGCATTAACAACTCGATCGACCTGCGCCACGTCAAGGAAATGGGCGTGACCATCGTTCATTACTACAATCGCCTTGTTACTGATTCACTCGGACAACCGAAGACGGAAAACATCCTCACATTCAGATTCACTCAAGACGATTACCTGTAATCGTTGAGCACAGATAGAAATTGAGGGTTGAGTGTCGATAGATTCACACTCAACCCTCAATTATTTCATTTTGCTTGGGGCAAACATTCTTACACAGAAGGTCTACTTGTTGTAGCGGCTGTAAATCACGTTCAGTTCGACGGGATTGGCCGTTCCACCCACCAGTTTCGCACTCGAAAGCGAAAAGTCGTGTGCCAAGCGTACCAAATTGCCACTCTTGTCGTAGGTTGTTGCTACAGGTATCAGCAGCACCTTGTCGGCATTGGCAGTAGCAGTACCCATTTTCTTTTCGTGTTTGATAGTCGTAATCAGACGGGCTATGTTGCTGAATTCATACGTGTTACGAGCCGAATTGAACGATGTCAGATAGGACGTAATGCCATCTGCCACGCGGTAATTTTCAAAGAAGCCATTCAGATAGTCGTCCAGACGCACCAGCAGGATGCGCTGGGGAATGCTGAGTTTGAAACTGCTGCTCACCAAGTCGTTGTATCGGCGGAAAGTCAGTTGCGCAGAGTTGATGGTATCATTATTACTGATTGCATCGATAGGCAACGTTGCTTGTGTGAAGATGCCCGCAGGCGATTTCAGGTAAGTGACCGTCGTATTGGCCATCAGTTTGTCCAGTCGGGAATTGTCGAATCGTGTTGCCTGTACCACCTCGCTCGTCGAGGCGAACTGGCAAACACCCAGTGTATCCTTCGCCAATTCATCATCATAGTAGCGATAGCCGAGATTGAACTGTGCCACTCCGATATACGCCATGGCACCGTCACCACTTTCCAACTTGAAATAGAATCCCTTGCTGCACGGCAGTCCGCTGTTCATCCACGCCTGCGTGTTAGCAAAGTGGTCCTTGTTCACGACATAATCGTCGTAAATGGCCTGACCGATTTCAACAGGCAGTTGTATCGTAATGTTACGCGACACCTTGGCCCTGTCAGCATCCGAAATCGTACGGTCGGAGATGGAGAACCATTTCACGGCAATAGGCTCCAGCGACTCATCGTAGTAGTCGGCGGGGTTGATGTCGGTGTAGAAGTCGTCGTCCGCATTCATAATCTTGTCCAGCGGATAGACGCTCATCTTGAACAAAGCGAGCGAGTCACCCACATAGCCGTTGATAAACAGGCGCAGCGACGCGCTGGTGATTTTGTTGTCAACTACTTTGTCAGGAAAAGCAAAGTTTTCGGGACAGTGGAACTGTGCCAGAAAGTCGCTCTCGACCACCGTTTCCGTCTCTGGATCGGTGTATCTGCCAAAGTAGGAGTTGGTCGTACGCGCCAACACATGGTCACCCACTGCATACGACTCGGTCGTCACGCCATACGTCTTAAAGTCCTTCGTGACAAAATCCGATGTGGGCATCAAATCAACACCCAGCATGTCCGTCGAATCATCGCACGAAACAGACAGTACAAAGCACAAAGAGCAGAGTACAAGGTATAAGGAAAGACGAAAACACTTCTTCATGCTACAAGTTCTCATAAAAATCACTGTATGCCTGAGCAAAGTCGTCTCCCTGGTAAGGAAGCACAGGGATGCCTCGGTCCTCAGCATACTTGATGACGCTCTTGCTGACCTTTGCATCGTCCAGCACCACGCCGTCCGAAAACTTGATGGCCAGTTTTTGAAGGTCATTGTACCCAAACTTCGTCTTGATAACGTCGGCAAGGTCGGTCGCCTTTGCATTCTTGAATGGGATGCACTTTGACGTATGCTTGCCGAAGTCCTTCTTCAGTTCGGCCGACGACGCCGAGAACACCACCTTCGTGTCGCGGAACGACGGTTCATCGGCGTATGCCTTCTTAATGTAAAGAGGAGCCAGCGCCGAGATCCATCCATAGCAATGGATAACATCCGGCACCCAAAGCAGTTTCTTCACCGTCTCCAGCACACCACGGGCAAAGAATATCGCACGTTCACCGTTGTCACCGTACTCCTCGCCCGCATCGTCCGTCGCCATCTTGCGACGCATGAAGTAGTCGTCGTTATCGATGAAGTAAATCTGCATACGGGCCTGCGGAATCGAAGCCACCTTGATGATCAGTGGATGGTCTGTATCGTCGATAATCAGATTCATGCCCGACAGACGGATTACCTCATGAAGTTGATTACGACGTTCGTTGATGATGCCCCACTTCGGCGTAAATGTACGGATTTCGTGACCAGCCTCTTGAATGCGCTGGGGAAGGAAACGCCCCATGTGCGACTTAGGTGTCTCAGGCACAAATGGAACCATTTCCTGTGTGATAAAAAGGACTTTCTTTGTTTTCATGACGTGAAGTTCAGGTCGGAAACGTGCCTGCCACAAGACTGCACATACCAACGCTTTTGCAAAGTTACTAAAAAATTACAGATTTTCGACATTTTTTTTTGAATAGTTAACATTTTGTCCCTATTTTACAGTCATTCCAGCACTAAAAACGGCGTTTCAAAGTCATCTGTCCCCAACAATACCACGCTGCAATGCCTGTCCTACCCTCATTCCACACAACCTTGACTTCCTATATACTTTTGTACCAAAGTATCCTCACCGTATTGGTACAACTGTTTCACTGCGGTGGTACCAAAATTTCACTGCGCCGATACAAAAGTTCCACCGCAGTGAAACAAAAGTTCCTCTGCGGTGGTACAAAAACTCCCGCTGCGTCCCGTTCTTCAGCCTGCATAACATCGATTGTTAACGCTGTTTGAAACACGGATTCGACGGATTTATATTTTTGCCCGTAAACCGAACTAACGTTATTTTATAATTATCTTTTAACATGACGGCAGGGGTTTTTCTGGGATATTCCGACAAAATCATTGTGTCTGGTAAAAAAATCATTACGTTTTACTTGCAATTCATCGTTTTTTAGTAACTTCGCATCTTGAAAGCAGTTAATAACAAGCATAGAATTAAACGTTCAATGAAAAAACTGATTTTAGGACTTGCGACCATGATGGCAACCATGAGCATGAGTGCGCAAAGCAGCGATTCCGAGAAAAAAAACTTTTGGGACAACGTTTACGGCGACCTCGAAGTGAGTTATGGTACCCGTTACAAGGGGCTGGAGCAAGGCAACCTTTCGGTCGACCTGGGTTACCGCATCGCCGGACGTATCTATCCCTACTTCCGTACAGAGAGCAGCCTGATGCTCTACAAGCACGACGGCATGAAGACATATGGCAACACATGGAACATCGGCGGCGGTGTGGGTGTCATCCTGGATAAGAGAACCTATAAGGACTCAAAGGGCGAGGATGAAATCAGAACGTGGGAGTTTACGGCGAACATCACCTCCAGTGTCGGAGGTCGTCGTGACTATCGCAACAACAGTTACTATGCTGGTTTCCGCCGCCGTTATGACAATGTCTATATTGGCCTTGGCTACCGCTACATGCGTTCTCGTGAATGCAACGTCCACGACTACAGTGCCTTTGTGATTAGCCTCGGCTTCTGAGAAAGTTAAAAGTTAAAAAAGTCAAAATATGAAAAAAAGAAGCATTTTCGTGATGGCTGCTATTGTGCTCTGCTGTGTTACAGCCAAAGCGCAAAATTATGTCGGAGAGTTCAGCATTATGCCAAAAGTGGGATTCATCTCCTCTTCCTTGACCAACATGCCCAACATCGACTTTCCAGAAGTACATGAACTCAAGAAGGGCTTCGCGCCTGGTTTCATCGTGGGTGCCGAAGTGGAATATCAGGTGGCGCAACAGGTGAGTGTGGCTGCCGGATTAAACTACTCGTTGCAAGGCAATCGATGGAAGAACTTTACGAGTGCCGCGCTCGATATCAAAGACACAAAACTTGTACTTGGTTACATCAATCTGCCCATCGTCACCAACATTTATCTATTTGATGGATTCGCCATCAAGGCTGGCATCCAGTTGGGCTATTTGACCAATGCACACATTCAAAGTTCGTTCACGGGACGCTATGGTGGTACAATCTTGTCGGAGAATGTGGATGAAAGTATCATGTACGACACGAACAAACTGGACGTATCCATCCCGATGGGTATTTCATACGAATTTGATAACGCTCTTGTGCTCGATGCTCGATACAACCTCGGCCTGACACGTGTGAACAAACTCAGCGACCCCAACGAAAAAGCAATGAAAAACAGTGTCTTTGTGATTTCGCTGGGCTATAAATTCCCCTTGTAACGAATGAATTTCTGAACTTTCTCAAATGAACCATGATTATAAGGATTTAATAATCACCCTAATCCCTTCACTTGCGGTTATATAGAAACAGGATTATGGGGATTATGAGGACCGCGCGAAATCGTAGCGCGGTGTGCGACGACGGGAGATTCATTTCCCCAAAGGAGTATCCCTGGCTTACGTCAGCCCCTTCAAGGGGCTTCAATCCTTTTAATCCTATGAATCCTGTTTATAACTCAACTTGCGAAACTTTTATTTTTTACTTTATATTTTAATCATTTCCATCTGTTATGAAAAAAACGATTCTTTCACTTGCTGCCTCTGCAGCCTTTACTGCTGTTATGCTATGCAGTTGTGCCACCATCAACAGTGGTGCTTCCCTTTCGGACAACTCACTTGCTAATGCAAAGATGGGTGAAGCCAAGTCAACCATCATTCTCGGACTCTGGTCGAGCAAAGGTAAGGAAAATAACATCACAGAAGCAGCCAAGAACGGTGGTATCTCTAAAATCACTCACGTCGAATACATTGACAAGATGGTATGTTTCGGCCTCTGGACGGTTCACACCACACGTGTTTACGGCGAATAAGCAGCCTCCCGAATCTCCTCCAAGGCAAGAGAGCAACATATCCCTATAGGTATCGCCCTGCAACAATCTATCGTTTTGAACGATGGAACGTTGCAGGGCGATGCTATTACTTATATTTTCCGCTTTCGGATAGGGGGCTTTTAATACTGCTCGTTCTCATTGGGGAAGTCTCGGTTCTTGACATCCTCAATGTAGTGACCAATGGCGTCGGTCATAATGGTTGACAAGTCGGCATAGCGACGCAGAAACTTCGGTGTGAAGCCATTGGTCATACCAAGCATGTCGGCGACGACGAGGACCTGTCCATCAACACCACCGCCAGCACCAATGCCAATCACAGGAATTTTCAGTTCGTTGGCTACCTGTGTGGCCAGCACAGCGGGAATCTTCTCCAAAACAACAGCAAAGCAACCTGCATCCTCCAGTGCATGAGCATCGCTGATGAGTTTCTTCGCCTCTTCTTCTTCACGGGCACGGACTGTGTACGTACCGAACTTGTTGATGCTCTGTGGTGTCAGTCCGAGGTGTCCACAAATGGGGATGCCAGCGTCCAGAATCTTCTTCACCGTATCGATGATTTCCACGCCACCTTCAAGTTTGAGCGCATCGCAGTGGCTCTCTTTCATGATGCGAATGGCATTGGTCACACCCTCGGTCGGATTGACCTGATAGGTACCAAAGGGCATATCGCAAACAACGAGCGCCCGCTTCGTGGCACGCACTACTGCTTTGGCGTGATAGATCATCTGGTCGAGGGTGATGGGGAGTGTGGTGACATTGCCTGCCATCACATTCGAGGCAGAGTCGCCGACAAGGATGATGTCCATACCAGCGGCATCGACAATCTGAGCCGTCGTGTAGTCATAACTGGTGAGCATAGCAATTTTCTTGCCTTCCTGCTTCATTTGAATCAAGCGGTGTGTAGTCACTTTCCGCATGTCTTCTACTAAATAGCCTGCCATGATATTTGAGTGTTAATTTAAGATATTCGTATAATTCATAGTTTAGAGTTCCAAGAAAGAGTTGATGATGCGGTCGCACTTGCTTTCGATGGCTTCACGTGAGTTGGTGGTAGCGAGTCCGACGACATACATTCCAGCAGAGCGTGCAGCCTGCAATCCGCTGAAAGCATCCTCAAAGACAATGCAGTCACAAGGCTGAACATCAAGCACTTCGGCTGCTTTCAGATAGCAGTCAGGGAAAGGTTTCGAGCGAGTAAAATCCTCCGACGTAAGCACCACATCGAAAAGGCTGTCAAATTGCGGAAGTGTGCGTCGAACCTGTCGCATCTTCTTGTCGTTCGAACTGGTGACGAGAGCCGTCTTCACACCTTTGCTATGCAAACGAGTGATATACTCCTCAGCACCTGGCATCAGTTCATAGTGCATCTGTGCCTCCCAAACATCTAGTTGCTCAGTGATTTCCTCTCTGTATTCCTCTGGGATGTAAAGGTCGAATATCTGTATGAGGGTCGTACCTTTAATCAGACTGTTGAAATCAGGCAAGTCAGGACGATAACGACGTCCCATTGCACTCCAGAACTCGGTGTATTGCGGTTCTGTGTCGAGCAATGTGCCATCGAGGTCAAACAGGGCTGCCTTGAACTTATTTTCCATCTTCAAACAGGTTCAGTTGTGATGACTCAGACTTTGCACCTAATATCCACGGCCCAGTAGGTACACCGCGACGCAGGACTTCGAGTTGAAAGTCCTTGCCGGCAATGATGCCGTACTGCCTCAGTTTATACTCAACGGTTTTGCGAGCCAACTCGGGGTGATTGTTTTCCTCGCTCAGGTGGCAGAGCCACACGTTGCGCAAGTGCTCGTGGAAATTCTCTGCCAGTGCTTCAGCACACTGGGCGTTGCTCAGATGCCCCGTACCACTGCGGATGCGGTTCTGCAAATAGATGGGATAAGGTCCCTTTTCAAGCATCTCCTCATCATAGTCTGCTTCGAGCACAAGATAGTTGCTGCGACCGATTTGCTGCTTCACCACATCGGTGACACACCCCACGTCGGTCATCAGCGTAAAGACTTCACCGTCTGATTCGATGCAGAAACCCACATTCTCAGCCGAGTCGTGTGGCAGGCAAAAAGGGGTGATGCTCAGGCTTCCGAGACGGAACGTCTCATCCTTCTCAAAATTAACGCGCCACTCCGCATCCACTTTTCGTGTGGTGTGGTAGTTGCGCAACATGCCTTCATGCACCTTCTCTGTGGCAAACACCTTCAGCCGGAACTCCGAACTTACATAGCCAGCCGCTTTCACATGGTCGGCATGGTCATGGGTGACGAGAATGCCACGCAGCAACGATGTTCGCACATTGTACTCCCGAAAGTAACGTTTCAACTGGCGGATTCCGACACCCGCATCAATCAGCACAGCGTCACGACCGTTCGTCAGATAAGAGCAATTTCCGCAACTTCCACTGCCAAAACTAATGAATTGTAGCATTTTGGTGATTATTTTCTACTGCAAAGGTACGCCAAAAAGTGAAAAGTTAAAAGATAATTGTGAAAAATCACTTGAAAATACAGATTTTTGTCTAACTTTGCATCAACTTTCAACTTCTATTTATCAACAATCAACTATTATTTCACTATGAAGAAAAAACTTTTGGGCACAGCAATCTTTGGTGCCATGCTCTGCCTCGCAAGTTGCGGTGGTCTGGGAACAATGGGAACTGGAACTGGTATGGGAACTGGAACTGGACTGGGAACAGGAACGAGTACATCCGGAGCCATCAATTCGGGTTCGCTCATCAGTGGCATCATCGGCCAACTGATTGGTAACACCACGAATGCCAACAGCATTGTCGGTACATGGGTCTATACCGAGCCGACCGTTCAGTTCGAGAGTGAGAACTTCTTGGCACAGGCCGGTGGTACTGTGGCCAGCGCAGCCATCGTCAACAAAATCAAACCTTATTACCAGAAAATTGGTATCAAGCCAGGTGCTTTCTCGTTTACCTTCAACAGCAACAACACCTGCACTTACACGCTGAAGGGACAGACCTACCAGGGTACATACTCCTACAATCCGTCGAACAACACCATCACAATTCAGGGACAGATTCTCACTTTCCCATCGGCCTACGTGACGGTTTCTGCCAATCAGATGGCTCTTACGTTCGAGTCAACGAAACTCCTTACATTGGCACAGGGAGTCGCTTCGGCCTCGCAGAACGCTACCCTCTCCACCCTCGGCTCTCTTTCGTCGTCGTTCAGTGGCATGAAGACGGGATTCATGTTCCAGAAAAGATAATTGAACATTCTTAATTTATAAAGAAACTCCCCGTCAGTTTTACCGCTGGCGGGGAGTTTTATTGTTCAATAGTCATTGTTCAAGAAGACATCATCTTGAAGGGTGGATGACAAACTCGAACTTGTAGTTCTCGTATGGCATCTGGTATTCCTTACGAGGCCAAGCACCCCATGAGTTGACGCAGCCCATGCCCATCTGACGCTGTGAGATGTGAACAACGGTGAACGGGCGTGCTGTGAGGTCGCCGCTGTGCTGTTGTGCCTTCTCGTCGTTTGGTGTAGCAAGGTCGTCAGTGAGGTACGGAATCGAGGAACACTCTATCGGCTTGGAGGCTGTGAACATCAGACCAGTAGAAGCATCGTTTTGGACGCGCCACCAGCGCACATCGGTCTTGTTACCGCTTTCCTGTGGGCGAATGTAAGGCCAGTATTGGTCTTCCACATTCTGCTCAAAGTAGCCGACATTGGCAAAGTTGTTGCGGTCAATGTAGTTTTCCTGCGGTCCACGGCCGTAATAGGTGATGCAGTCATAGGGTTTGCGCATAACGAGTTGCATACCGAAGCGCAGCGGCACGATGCGTTCCCCTTCTTCACCTTCAGCCAAGTCGAGTGCCTCGTTGACAATCATGCTGCCGTCTTTGCGTACTGTATAAGTAATGGCCAGACGACGGTGGTTCACTTCATATTCAGTCTTGACGATGAAGTTCGTACCTTCCTTCGCTGTGGTGAAATCCTTCAACTGAATGCGCGGATGATGCCACATACGCAGTTTGCGTTGCAGCGATGCGCCGTGGTCATTGTCGGTAGCAGCACGCCAGAAGTCGGGAGTCATTTCATAACCGTCTTCAAGCAACGGATTGCCATCGAGGTCAATGTAAGCCACATAACCTGTAGAACGGTCGAAAGTGTAGTCCACACCGCCTGCACTGGCAACAATATAGGCACTGTGTTCCTCGACGCTGACATCGTCGCTGTAATCCATTTCGTTCTCATTGTAGGCCTGCTGCCAGTTGTAGTCGGTAAGAACAAACTGGTCGTGAGCAACGATTTCTCCAGCCTTCTGAAGGGCTGTGTCATCCTTGAGCACGTAATCGATGTTGCAGAGCAGTTCGCGTCCGTCGTACATCTTGTTCTTCAGAACCTTGGCGATGGCAGGAATCTTCACCGTGGCATGGCACTGCGGACGGATTTTCAGACGCTCCACGTCGATGGTACCCTGTGCCACTTCGTTGCCTTCCGCAGAAATGGTATAGCGCAATGTCACGCCCTGAATGGGAGCAAAGAAGTTCTCGTTGTAGATGTCCAGCGTACCGCTCTTCTTGTCCTTGAGGGTCGTCCATATGTTCTGGTAGTAGTACTGCACCTCGTAGGCATGGGGATGCGGCACACGGTCAGGATTGATGACACCGTTGCAGTTGAAGTTGTTGTCCGAAGCAGGGAAACGACCGAAGTCGCCGCCATAAGCATAGATTTCCCTGCCTGTCACTTTGCTCTTCGAGCGCAGGCCTTGGTCGATGAAGTCCCAGATGTAGCCGCCCTGATACTTCGGATACTTGCGGACGAGGTCCCAGTATTCCTTGAATCCACCGATGGAGTTACCCATCGCGTGGGCATATTCACACTGGATGAGCGGACGCGGATTGTCGCCCTTCGAATAGCGTTCACAACCATTGTAGTCGTAGTACATCGGGCAGAAGATGTCCGTCTTGCCGTTCTGACCGGCCTGTTCGTACTGCACGGGTCGGCTCGGGTCGTACTGCTTCACCCAGTCGTAGGCATCCTCGAAGTTCTTGCCGTAGCCGGCCTCGTTGCCCAGGCTCCAGACGATGATGCTGGGGTGGTTCTTCAGCACGCGCACATTGTGCTCGTTACGTTCCAGGTGGGCATCGTGGAAGGCTGCGTTCTTGGCCAGCGTCTTCTCGCCGTAGCCCATGCCGTGGCTCTCAATGTTAGCCTCGGCCGTAACGTAAATACCGTACTCGTCGCACAGGTCATACCAACGTGGGTCGTCGGGATAGTGGCAGGTGCGTACAGCATTGACGTTCAGTTGCTTCATCACCTGAATATCCTGTTTCATGCGTTCCATACTGACTACATAACCGCCGTCGGGGTCAAGTTCGTGGCGGTCCACACCCTTGATGAGCACGGGCTGACCATTGACAAGCATCTGTCCACCCTTGATTTCCACGCTGCGGAAACCCACTCTCTGCGGAATCACTTCGAGCACCTGACCCTGTGTGTCCATCAGACGAATGACGAGCGTATAGAGGTGGGGCGTTTCTGCTGACCATTTATCGACGTTGACGAGATGGAAACGGGCCGATTTCTGCTCGGCAGGAAAAGAGGAATGGGCCACGCTTTTCTTCCCGTCATACAACTGATAGTCAACCGTTGTGCCAGCACCATTCTCCACGCTGACATCCAGCGTCAGTGTGCCATGCTGATAACCTGGTTGCAGGTCGGCATGGACAAAAAGGTCCTCGACATGAGCCTGTGGACGACTATACAGATAAGTCTCACGCGCCAATCCGCACAGGCGCCAGAAATCCTGGTCTTCGAGATACGAACCGTCGCACCAGCGCATCACCTGCAGCGCAACGAGGTTCGACTGTCCTGGCTTGAGGTACTTGGTGACATCAAACTCGGCAGCGACCTTGGCATCTTCGCTATAACCGACATACTGGCCGTTCACCCACACCATCACGTTGCTTGTAGCCGAGCCGATGTGCATGATGATTTGTTCGCCCTCCCAGTTTCCAGGAACAAGGAACGAGCGGCGATAACTGCCCACCCAGTTGTTCAGGTCCTGCACTACGGGCGGGTTCGTCGCCCAGTCGTTGCGCCAAGCATACTGGTTGTTCACATAGATGGCTTCGCCAAAACCGTTCATTTCCCACATCCCAGGCACAGGCATCGTGTCCCAGTCAGAGTCATCGTAGTCGAGGGCGAAGAAGTCTTCGGGACGCTCGTTAGCATTACGGACAAAGTTGAACTTCCATGTGCCGTCCATTGACAAGAAGCGGCTTGAATGCTCCTTCTTTCCAGCCATAGCCAAAGCATCATTCTCGTAGGCAAAGAAATCGGCAACGCTCACGCGACGATTGTCGCTGTTCTTACCAGGATCTTGCCACATCGGTGTTTGTGCCGTGGCAACCAATGACCATAACCCACAGATAACCAAAGTTATAGCCACACATAATTGACGATTTTGTTTCATTGTTATTTAGTTAATGATGAATAAATGGTATCAACAAACTCTTGTTTCCCTTGCAAAATTAGTAAAATCTTCTGAAAGCATGAAATCTCATCGTAAAAAACATAGAAAAAAATCCAACAACATGCGACTTGCCCGTCATCTTAGCGTAGATGAAACATACCTGTACCGAAGTCAGAAATCATACGTATTGTAGAGAAAACTTATTCAAACCGCAGATCAAACTCAAAATTTAAGTTGAATTTATAAAAACATAACTTAAATTTACACAAATTTAAGTTAAATTTCGCGAAATTTAAGTTAAATTTTGAGTTTGATCTGCGGATTGAATAAGTATGGACTTCGATACACCTATGTTTACTCAGAAGTCTGTACGCTGGAAAGGCTCAGTGAGAATACTGGCATCCATCAGTTCGTAGAACGAAACGCGGAGGGTCTGGATGCCTTCAGCATAACTGGCAATCTCGTAGGGCTGATACACAAAGGAAAGTCCTTCGGGGGTGAGGTAGAAATTGTCTGTGACAGGAATCCCGAAATTGCCCTTTCCGTCGGTCGTCGTCGAATAGCCGTAGGGACGCTCGCCTACGTGCTGCTCGCTGTAGAGACGCGACAGCAGCACAGCGAGATGAGAACGGTCGGTGACAACATCGTCGAGACGGAGCAGACGGCGGTTCTGCAGGTCATAGTTGAGGTAGAAGCGCCCTGACATGGGATGTGCGGCACCAGCATAGTATTCGTAGGCATTGTCCTCGAGCACGAGCCAGTGAGGAGTGAGCGTTTTCACATAGATGAAGTCCGACTTGTCCGAAAGGTGCATATAGTCGGCTTCGGCCGAATCGACCTCGGTCACGTTCTCGAACGTATCATTGTCGGCTCCGAGCGGCTGCGAAAGATAGCGTTCGACGGCATCGGACAGCGTCGTGCTGACAGAGTCGCCCAGAAACGTTTGCATGACGGCACAGAGGAGGTCGGTGGGTTCTTCGCCTGCTATGACAGTGGGAAGCACCAGGTGCAGTGTTGCCATGCTGTAGTAGGTCATCGACTCCGCCTCTTCGTCGGGAACGTCGTAGCGGAGAATGCGTTCGTGCGATGAAGTCGTAAATTGAAGTGTCTGGTCGGCAGCATCGGCATCGGCAGGCTGCTGTCCCTGTTTGCAAGCCACACACAGGGCTGCTGCACAGAGCGTGAGATAAAGGATTTTTCTCATGGTTCACAGTTTAGAATAGTTGCTTTTGACGCAAAGTTAGGTGTTTTTTGCCAGAAATGAATAAATTAACGCTGTTTTTTTTGGCAGGCTCAAAAAAATGCCTTACCTTTGCATCACTTTTGAAAAATGGCGCTTTCGTCTAGCGGCTAGGACACATGCCTCTCACGCATGGAACACGGGTTCGATTCCCGTAGGCGCTACCAAATCAGAGAGGGGAATGAACTGATGTTCATTCCCCTCTCTCGTTAAGAGCCGAATGGCGGACTCGAACCGCCGACCCACGCATTACGAATGCGTTGCTCTACCAACTGAGCCAATTCGGCTTTTTTCTTAAAAAATCCATATTGTTGTCACGTCTCGGCAAAGTTCAAACAAGTTTGGCTTTGCGCTCGCTGCTCCAACGATTCGGCTTTTTCTTGCAAAAGCGGTGCAAAGGTAATACTTTTTTGCGATACAAGCACAAAAAAAGAACAACTTTTTTTATCTTTGCAGAAAATTTGTCGGAAGATGGAAGATAACAACCGCAAACGCAGCCCCAAATACGTGCTCATTGTGAGTATTGCACTGGTGATTGCCGTCGTACTCATCAATCTGTTCTGGTCATGGGCCTTCGGACAGAGCCACAAATACGTGCCGAAAAAGCGCACGGTCGTGAAGATGGAGATGCCGATGCGACTGAAAGACAGGCCTGAACGCATATTGCAGAAAGAGGGGTTCGTCGTTTCATTCAATGCCGAGACCAACTGCCCCAACTATGTGGCATGGTACCTGACCGAAAAACGTGCCAAAGCCCGTTCGATACAGCGCAAGGATGAATTTATGGGCGACCCTGCCATCCCCGTCCAACAACGTGTAGAGACAGAGGACTACTACCGCTCGCGCTACGATCGTGGTCACATGTGTCCGTCGGGCGACAACAAGCACTCCCGACAGGCGATGGACGACTGTTTCCTGATGACAAACATGTGCCCGCAGTCACACACACTGAACACGGGTGCATGGAACGACCTCGAACAGGAATGCCGCCGTTGGGCAAAATACTATGGTGCTGTTGCCATTGCCTGCGGTCCCATCTTCGACACGAAGAATCCACAGCGCATCGGTCGCCGTGGTCATCGGGTGGCTGTGCCCGACCGCTTCTTCAAGGTCGTCCTGATGAACGGGCGTATCCCCAAAACCATCGGGTTCATTTATCCCAATCGTGGCACTAACAAACCCATGCGTACGTTTGCTGTCAGCGTGGATGAAGTGGAGCGTCTCACTGGCATTGACTTCTTCTATCAGTTGGATGACAACATCGAAAACCGCATTGAGGCGGAGTGCAATCCTGCCGCCTGGAACATCTGAAACTTCTGCATTATGAAATACCTTCGCAACTTCACCGTCACTGCTGTTGAGCATCTCAATCCGCGCAACATCCTGTTGCGCCTCACCGACCCTGCGGCTCCCCTACCCGACTGTCATCCTGGACAATTTGTGGAGGTAAAGGTGGATGGCAGTGATAAAACATTTCTGCGTCGCCCACTCTCCATTCACTTTGTGGACAGAGTGAACAATGAACTTTGGCTGCTGGTGCAGATGGTGGGCGACGGTACACGTGCGCTGGCAAACCTGCAAACCGGCAATACGCTCAACGTGCTTCTGCCTCTCGGCAACGGCTTCTCGCCTGTACAGCAGCAGGGAGAGCGTGTCCTGCTTGTGGGTGGAGGCGTGGGGGTGGCTCCATTGCTCGAATATGGGAAATACCTGTGCGAGCACCATGCTACACCTATTTTTCTTTTAGGCGCACGCACACGCGAAGATGTGCTACAACTCGACCGATTTAAGCAATACGGTGAGGTTTATGTCACAACGGAGGATGGCAGTTTGGGCGAACAAGGCTTTGTCACTCAACACAGCATTCTGCAAAACAGCACGTTCGACCGCATCAGTGTCTGCGGACCGAAGCCCATGATGCAGGCTGTAGCACAATATGCCCGCAAGTCCAATCTGCCCTGCGAAGTGTCTCTTGAAAACCTCATGGCTTGTGGGCTCGGAGCCTGTCTGTGCTGCGTAGAAAAGACAAAAAAGGGCAATGTCTGCGTATGCACCGATGGCCCAGTATTTAACATCAACGACTTAACTTGGTAATATGGCAAACATCTGCACACAAATTGCAGGTCTTCAACTGCGAAACCCTGTGCTCACTGCATCAGGAACCTTCGGCTATGGCACTGAGTTTGCCGACCTCATCAACCTGGCCGACCTTGGGGGCATCATCGTCAAAGGTACGACCCTTCATCCTCGCGAAGGCAACGACTACCCTCGCATGACTGAGACTCCCAGCGGTATGCTCAATTGCGTCGGGCTGCACAACAAAGGCGTGGAGCACTTCTGCCAGCATATCTATCCCAAAATCAAAGAATTGCCGACACGTGTCATTGTCAATGTCTCAGGCTCAACGATTGAAGACTACGCTGCCTGTGCGGCACGCATTGACGCTCTTGACAGAATACCTGCCATCGAACTCAACATCTCCTGTCCCAACGTACGTCAGGGCGGCATGGCTTTTGGTGTAACGTGCGAAGGTGCAGCCTCGGTCGTTCGTGCTGTCCGTGAGGTGTATCATAAGACGCTGATTGTTAAACTTTCACCGAATGTCACCAACATCGCCGAGATTGCCCAGACTGTAGAAGATGCGGGTGCCGACGCCGTCTCACTGATCAACACGCTCTTGGGTATGGCCATAGACATTGAACGTCGTTGTCCACGCCTCTCCTTAGCGACAGGTGGGCTCAGCGGTCCTGCCATCCGCCCTGTTGCGGTTCGCTGTGTGTGGCAGGTCGCCAAAGCCGTACGTATCCCTGTCATCGGATTGGGAGGAATCATGAATGCCGACGATGCCATCGAATTCTTCATGGCTGGTGCCTCTGCCATCGAGGTGGGCACAGCCAACTTCATCGACCCCACTGCCAGTGTGCGCATCGCAAAAGGCATCAACGACTGGCTCGACAGTCATGGCTGTCACAGCCTGCAGGAAATCGTGGGCTGTGTATCCTAAGGCATCCTATTCAAAACAATAAACAATAACCAATAATCATTAAATCCTTAAAAACTATGAAACGAATCATTTGTATGTTGACGGTTGTGGCCTTGATGGCAACAACAGCCTGGGCACAGGCTCCTGTAAAGGATTATGTCGTTCTCAACGGAACCAACGTGCGTCTACGCCTTGAGCCCAATCTGCAGTGCGGATGGCTGAAGGATGCGAAGGGTGTACCTACGTATCTGAAAAAGGGAACCAAACTGGAGTACACGGGAGAAATCGGCGACTTCTACGAAGTGACGTACAACGGACAGACACTCTATGTGGCAAAACAGTTCACCTATCTGCAGAGTCAAGGAAAGCCGGCCAAGACACAGCCGGCGCAACAGTCGCAACAACAGGTGAAGCCTCAGCAGACACAGACTCCTCAGACCACCGTCGCTACGGCACCCGCAAGCAATGGCAAGCCGACCGTGACGCTCACAGGTACCAACGTGCGTCTGCGCCTGGGACCGAGCACAAGTCACGAGTTCTTAAAGAATGACGACGGCACTCCCTGCTATCTGCCGAAGGGAACAAAACTGACCAAGACGGGCGAAAGCGGTGACTTCTACAAGTGTACCTACAACGGCCACGTGGTCTATGTTTCGAAGCAGTTTGCAAAGTAAATTCCATGAAGGACAGCATCAAAATACGCGGTGCAAGGGTTAACAACCTGAAGAACATTAGCGTGGAGATTCCACGCAACAAACTGGTTGTGATTACGGGTGTGAGTGGCAGCGGCAAGTCGTCTCTGGCTTTCGACACGCTCTATGCCGAGGGACAACGTCGATATGTGGAGAGCCTTTCGACTTATGCGCGGCAGTTTCTCGGACGCATGAACAAGCCCGACTGCGACTTCATCGAAGGCATACCACCTGCCATCGCCATCGAGCAAAAGGTGATTGCTCGCAATCCACGTTCGACGGTCGGCACCTCGACCGAAATCTACGACTACCTGCGTATGCTCTTTGCACGCATTGGACACACCTTCTCCCCCGTGAGTGGACAAGAGGTGAAAAAACACAGTGTCGAGGATGTCGTTCAGAAGATGCTCAGTTACGACGAAGGCACACGCTTGATGCTGTTGGCTCCCATCCACCTGCATGACGGCAGGTCAATGGAGCAGCAGAAAGAAATCTATGAGAAGGAAGGCTTCACACGCTTCGAGCAAATCGGCGACGTGGACTATCTGGTCGTTGACCGTATCGTAGCCAAAAACGATACGAGCACCATCGATCGCCTCATGGATTCGACACGCACAGCCCTGTATGAAGGGCATGGCGAATGTGTGCTCAAGCCTGTCGATGGCGAGTCGGCGTTTTTCTCCATGAAGTTTGAGGCCGACGGCATCACATTCGAAGAACCGAGCGACCAACTCTTCTCTTTTAATTCACCAGCAGGCGCGTGTCCCGAATGCGAAGGCTTCGGGCGAGTCATCGGTATTGACGAAGACCTAGTCATCCCCGACAAGTCACTGAGTGTCTATGACGGAGCAGTCGTTTGCTGGCGGGGCGAGAAGATGGGCGAATGGCGCAAGGAGTTTATCCGTCGTGCCGAACGCCACGATTTTCCAATCTTCACACCCTACTACGACCTGAGCCAGTCGCAGAAAGACTTGCTTTGGCACGAAGGAGAAGTCTGCATCGATGCATTTTTTGAGATGCTGCAACAGAACCAGTACAAGATTCAATATCGCGTCATGCTGGCTCGCTATCGTGGAAAGACCACTTGCCCCGCGTGCCACGGCTCACGTCTTAGAAAAGAGGCAAGTTATGTGCGCGTGGCAGGAAAGACAATGATGGAACTCGTCACCATGCCTATCAGTACGCTTCATGACTTTTTCCAGCACATCAGGCTCGACCCTCAAGACGAACACATCGCCCAGCGTCTGCTCACCGAAATCCGCAGCCGTCTGCAGTTCCTCATCGACGTAGGCCTCAACTATCTCACCCTCAACCGCCTGAGCAACACGCTGTCAGGTGGCGAGAGCCAGCGCATTAACCTGGCAACCAGCCTCGGCAGCAGCCTTATCGGTTCGCTTTACATTCTCGACGAACCGAGCATCGGGCTGCACAGCCGCGACACCCAGCGGCTCATCTCCGTGCTGAAGCAACTGCGCGACCTTGGCAATACCGTCGTTGTCGTTGAGCATGACGAGGAAATCATGGAGGCAGCCGACTACATCATCGACATCGGCCCAGACGCTGGCCGGCTTGGTGGCGAGATTGTGTGGCAGGGAAAGCGAACCGACATCGGCAAAGCGAAACCAAAGTCACCGTCTCACACCCTCGATTATCTCACGCATCGGGAGGAGATTGCCGTACCCACGTCACGTCGTCCCTGGAACAACTATATCCTTGTCAAAGGAGCACGCGAGAACAATCTGAAAGGAATCGACGTGAAGTTTCCGCTCAACGTCATGACCGTCGTGACGGGAGTGTCGGGTAGCGGCAAGAGTACGCTGGTGCGTGACATACTCTACCGTGCGCTCAAGCGCCATCTCGACGAGGTGAGCGACCGTCCTGGGCAGTTTACAGCCCTGGAAGGCGATGTCGATGCACTGAAACGAGTGGAGTTTGTCGATCAGAACCCCATAGGCACCTCCACCCGCAGCAACCCAGTCACCTACATCGGCGCATACGACGAAATCCGCCGCCTCATGGCCGAGCAGCAGTTGTCGAAGCAGATGAACTACACGCCTGCCTACTTCTCGTTCAACACCGACGGCGGACGCTGCGACGAATGCAAGGGCGAAGGCACTGTCACCATCGAAATGCAGTTCATGAATGACCTCGTACTCGAGTGCGAATCGTGCCACGGACGCCGTTTCAAGCAAGACATCCTCGATGTCAAGTTCGAAGGAAATAGTATCTATGACATTCTCAACATGACCATCAACCAGGCCGTCGAATTCTTTACCGAGCACAAGCAGAAACGTATTGTTACGCGCATGAAACCCCTGCAGGACGTCGGTCTCGGCTACCTGAAACTGGGTCAGTCGTCGTCAACCCTGTCGGGTGGTGAAAATCAGCGTGTCAAACTTGCCTCCTATCTGGCGCAAGAAAGGACCGTACCCACACTCTTTATCTTCGACGAACCGACCACAGGCCTCCACTTCCACGACATTCGCCGACTGATGGCTGCGTTCGATGCACTCATCAGCCGTGGGCACACGGTGCTGATAATAGAGCATAACATGGAAGTCATCAAGTGTGCCGACCATCTCATTGACCTCGGTCCCGAAGGCGGCGAGGCGGGAGGCCAGGTCGTCGCCTGTGGGACACCCGAAGAAGTGGCGAAAGTCGCCGATTCCTATACTGGACGATTCCTGAGAGACAAGTTAAAACTCCAACCGTAGCATCCCCCCCCTTCATCGCCTTTCCAAGTGAAGTAAAAACAAACTGACATGAAAAAGCATCCATTCATCCTCACAGCCATCCTGTTGGCATGGTTTTCCATTTTCACAACCACGACGGCGTCCGCTCAAACGGCCGACGACGTGACGTTCGACGATTACTTCGACGGACGGACACTTCGCCTGGACTATATCTTCGCAGGCGATAGTGTGAAGCAGCACATTTTCTTTCACAACGCCTACTCTACTGCTCAGTGGGCAGGCCGTCGCAGCCGTTTGGCTGAGAAACTGCTGAACGGGAACGGACAGATTGCCGTGCTCGAACAGGGGACAGGACGTGTGCTCTATGTCAGCACCTTCTCAACACTGTTTCAGGAATGGCAATCGACCGACGAGGCAAAGCACGTGAGCCGCTCGTTTCAGAGCAGTTATCTCGTACCGATGCCGAAGCAGCCTGTTGACATCCGCGTCACTCTCACTGACACCCACCGCCGCATCACCGCTTCACTGACACACCCTATCGACCCTGCCGACATTCTGATTCGTCCGCTCGAAGGCTCTGGGTTGCCACACGAATACGTGCTGCAAAGCGGCAACGTAACCGATTGCGTCGATATTGCCATTCTTGCCGACGGATATGCTGAAAGTGAGATGCCGAAGTTTCTGAACGACTGCCGCCGTGCCACTGAAGCCCTCTTCGGCCATGAGCCTTTTGCCTCGATGAAGCAAAAGTTTAACGTAGTCGCCGTTGTCTCACCATCTCTCGACAGCGGACCGAGCATCCCGCGATCCGGAGAGTGGCGTCAGACCGCTTGCGGCAGCCATTACGACACGTTCTATACAGACCGCTATCTGATGACCAGCGAGATACACCACATTTATGACCTGCTGGCTGACGTGCCTTTCGAGCACGTCATTGTGATGGTCAATTCATCGACCTACGGCGGTGGTGGCATTTACAACCAAATCACCGTCACGACGAGCGACCATCCCACCTTTAAGCCTGTGCTGGTGCATGAGTTTGGCCATGCCTATGGCGGACTGGGCGACGAGTATGACTACGGCGACGACATGGCTCAGCAGTACAACAGCGAAACCGAGCCCTGGGAACCGAACCTCACCACACTTGTCGATTTTCAGTCGAAATGGGCCGACATGCTACCAGACGGCACTCCGATACCTACGCCGAAGGCTGACATACCGAACTTCCGAAGAGCCTACACAGCCGATGAATGGGAACAAATCGATGCCGCCACACAGCGTGTCGGTGTCTTCGAAGGTGGCGGCTATCAGACACATGGTGTCTATCGTCCAGCCCAGGAATGTAGAATGAAAATCAATGAGGTCAGCAACTTCTGCCCCGTCTGCTCCCGTGCCATCCGCCGCATCACGGAGTTCTACACGGCAAGGTAGAAGTCAACGTTTATCCACGAATTTGTAACCCTGATACAGTTCCTTCGGGAATGAGAAAACAGTGTCTTCAATGCCTCCGCTGCGGAACTGGCTGATGTGAACCGTTGCGCGTATCAGTCCTACCCCGACGCGCAGACGAATCGGTGCAAACGTGTGACGGTCGATGAGAATGCGCACCTCGCTTACACCTTTCACCCGCGACGACTTCTGCTTGAGCGTGAGCATCAGACCTTCTTTGTCATCGGCAATGCTGTAGTTGTAGTTGTCTGGCTCAAACTTGAATCTACTGGCGTGTTTGTCCCGATTCTCGTCAGCGGCATCGAAGACAAGCACCTCTTTTTTCTTGACAACGTAGCAAGTCTTACCATCGTTCCACATCTTGCTGTTGCCCGACTGATATTTGCTTTTCTTTCCTTTCTGCCAAATCGTCCCCTCCGTCTTGTAGATGCCGATGATGTTTACCTTGTAGTGAAAAGTGGCACCTTGCGGACCATACACCGAGTTCCACACCTTGTCGAAGATTTCACGAGCCTGACGAGCGTTGGGCGACTCGGCATACGCCTTCTCTGCCCCAAAGGAAGTGAAAAATAAAAAGAGATAGAAAAGAATCTGTTTCATGTCTGTCTGTTTACAACGAATAGGACGCATTGACGATGAGCGACGACGACGCAATATGATACTTGGCGTAGGCGACACCCACCTTGAATTTCTTAATACCGATGCCACCGCCGATGCTAAAGCCAGCCCAGTGGCTCGAGTCAGCCACCTTCATTTCATTACCACGGCGGAAGTTATAGCCGAGCGCCACCCAGGTTTGCGATGTAGGGAACACTTCGGCACCCAGACTGACGTGGTTCCAGAAGCGTTTTCCACCACTAATTTCCCGCCCGTCCGAGGTCGTATAATAAGTTGATTTCCAGTGTGTCAAATCCTGTAGTGAAAGAGACAGGCGAACAGGAGCATTCGCAAATTCCTTGCTGATGCCCATAGCCAGATTGAACGGCATCTTCTCCTTCACCTCGTGCAGCGACTTCACCTGTCCGCCCACATTCTGTGCCACTGCACCGAACGAGAAGCCCAAATCCTCGTCGTAGTAGTTCAGGCCCAAATCGACGCACAGACCCATTGACTTGAACTCGCCATAGTTCGACATCAGAACCTTGCCCTGCACGCCACCCGTCCACTCGTCGCTCAACATGTAGGTATATCCCCCTTGAAGCGCGATGTCCGTTGCACGGAACGTACCAATCTGCTCGTAGGCAATCGTCGTTTCCTTCATCTCGCCATAGTTCAGCACCTGAGCACCCACCGCCCAAGTGCCGCGCTCACCTGCCTGCATGGCAAAGGCCGCCGACATCTTCGTGGCACCCGCCATGTAAGTCATAAAGTTGAAGTTAAGCGTCTTGCTGCTCACGTTCGACAGCAGAGCAGGATTTGTGAACATCAGCGTCACATCGTCCTCAACCATCGACACGTTGTTGCCACCCACCGCCGCCGAATGAGCCGACACAGGGATGTTCATAAACTCATACGCCGTCGTGCCCGTCTGGGCAAAGGTAGAGATAACAGATAAGAAAAAAGTGAATATGGCAAGCGCCCAAAGTCTTTTCATTCCGACAACTTAGTTTTTAATTTCCTCATAATAACGGTCAATCAACCGCTTGGCCGCCACGAACGACGTCACCTCACCGCCCAGCACCTGTTTCTCGGTCGGACCGATCAGCGAACGTATCGTCGGGTTGAAATAGAAGCCGTTCCTCAGTTGTTCATTGATACTCTCATACATCCAGTACTTCGCCTGTTCATTGCGGCGGAACTGGAAGTAGCCGTTCTCCTTGACATGGTCGATATAGCGGAAAATCATCTGCAACACCTCGTCAATGCCCAAATCGTAGAAGCCGCTGTAGCACAAAACCTCGGGCACCAGTCCGCTGTCGGGTACAGGGAACAGATGCAAGGCATTCCTGAAATGCGAGGCAGCCAACCGAGCACGGTCCACATTGTCGCCGTCCGCCTTGTTAATCACAATGCCGTCGGCAATCTCCATGATGCCCCGCTTGATGCCCTGCAACTCGTCGCCCGTGCCAGCCAGTTGGATGAGCAGGAAGAAATCCACCATCGAGTGGCACGCCGTCTCGCTCTGGCCCACGCCCACTGTCTCGACAAACACATGGTTGTAGCCTGCCGCCTCGCACAGGATGATGGTCTCGCGCGTCTTACGGGCCACGCCGCCCAGACTGCCAGCCGTAGGCGAAGGACGGATGAATGATTTAGGATGCACAGCCAGTTTCTCCATCCTCGTCTTGTCGCCAAGGATGCTACCCTTCGTCTTCTCGCTGCTCGGGTCGATGGCCAGCACCGCCAGTTTTCCACCGTAACGGTTCAGCAGATGCACACCGAAAGCGTCGATGCTCGTACTCTTGCCCGCACCAGGCACGCCGCTAATACCCACCCTCACAGAGTTGCCGCTGTAGGGCAGACACTTGGCAATCACCTCCTGCGCCAACGCCTGATGCTCCGGAAGCGTACTCTCAACCAGCGTGACCGCCTGACTCAGTCGCGTCACGTCGCCCTTCAGAATACCCTCCACATACTCATCGACCGTAAACAGCACCTGCCGGTGCTTGCGCATCCGGCTCAGATAGGGATTGACCGACGAGGGCTGCGCCACGCCAGCGTTCACCTGCAAACCCGCATACTCGCTGTCGTTTTCGGGGTGTCCCGTCTGCGGAACACGGTTCTTCGTTTCGTGCATACTCTATTAAAACGTGAAAACACCTGCAAAAGTATAAAAAAAGTCGATAAAATCCAAATCTACCCCTCCTTTTCGTCATGGAACGACATGCATGGCACCGAAAACACAGAGACGTTCTGCAGTCACACATGGGCTACATCTCGAAAGCAATGGGATGTGCTTAGAAACATCACGCTAAGCACTTGGAGTAATCACGCCAAGCACTTGGAGTAATCACGCTAAGCACTTGGAAGGAAAACGCCAAGCACTTGGAAGGGGTATTTTTTTTCGTTTTAGAATCTTTGACTGCGCATCGGAGTGAGTCATGTTCGACAATGCAAAATCCAAAAAAAATTCGTGTTTTGTTTTGCATTGTGCCCACTAATTCGTAACTTTGGGCACTCTAACAAATGTCATCAACTATCTAAACAACAAAACAATATGGAAATCAAGGATTTGAATCCTCAACAGGTGTGGCGCAACTTCTACGCGCTGACTCAGATTCCGCGTCCGTCGGGACATACGGAACAGGTGGCTAACTTTCTCGTTGACTTTGCCAAGAAAAACGGTGCGGAGGCTTTTATCGACGATGTGGGCAACGTGGTGATGCGCAAGGCGGCTTCACAGGGGTATGAAGACCGTGCCACGGCGGTGCTGCAGGCTCACATGGACATGGTGCCGCAGAAGGTGGACGAGAGTCGGCACGACTTTGTAAAAGACCCTATCGAAACGTGGATTGACGGCGAATGGGTGCGTGCCCGCGGCACGACGCTGGGTGCCGACGACGGCATGGGCGTGGCTGCTGCCATGGCTGTCATCGAGGACAAGTCACTGGAGCATGGTCCGCTGGAGGTGCTCATCACGAAGGACGAAGAGACGGGCATGTTCGGTGCTTTCGGACTGAAGGCAGGCGTGCTTCAAGGCAAGTATCTGCTCAACCTTGACTCGGAGACCGAGGGCGAAATTACGATTGGCTGTGCGGGCGGCATGGACGTCGTCTGCACGATGGAGTACCAGCCGCTGAACATCGACAGTGAGGGCATGGAGGCTTATCGCATCACGATGCGCGGACTGCGTGGCGGTCACTCTGGCCTGGAAATCAACGAAGGCCGCGCCAATGGCATCAAACTGATGGCCCGCCTGCTCTTTGCTGCTGTCAACACGGAGTTGTGCTGGCTCTGCGAATGGCACGGTGGCAACATGCGCAATGCCATTCCACGCGAAGGCTACGCCGTCGTGGTTTGCCCAAAGCAGAAGGCGGACGACCTGAAGGCGCTGGTGGAGAAGTGCCGCACGATGTTCAACGCGGAGTTTGAGGCTGTGGAGAACGGCAATATCGAATTGACGATGGAGCCTTGTGACATGCCTGCCGAAGCGATTCCCGAAGAGATTCAGGTGAACCTCATCAACGCAGTCATGGCTGCCCAAAACGGGGTGATGCGCATGATTCCAACGATTCCTCACATCGTGGAGACGTCGAGCAACCTGGCCATCATCAACGTGGCTGACGGTGAGGTGGAAATTGACATTCTGGCTCGCTCGTCGGACGACTCGATGAAACTGTGGCTGTGCAACTCGCTGCTGGCTTGCTTCTCGATGGCTGGCATGAAGGTGGAATTTGAAGGCGGTTACAGCGGCTGGCAACCAAACACGAAGTCACCGCTCGTGGCCGAGATGTCGGCTGTCTATGAACGCATGTTCGGCGAAAAACCAAAGGTGGAGGTGGTTCATGCAGGTCTCGAATGTGGCATCATCGGCGTCAACTATCCCGAGATGGACATGGCTTCGTTCGGTCCTACCCTACGCAGTCCTCACACGCCTGACGAGCGTTGCTTCATCCCGTCGGTCGAGAAATTCTACAACTTTATCCTCGAAGTGCTGAAGAACATTCCGAAGAAATAACAACGTTGTTATAAATTCCCAACAACTTCTAATTATTCACTTTTCACAAGATTTATATGGCTCTCAACAAAAACAAAAACCTCAAACTCTTCTACTCCATCAGCGAGGTGGCAGCCATGTTCAATGTGAGCGAAACACTATTGCGCTTCTGGGAGAAAGAGTTTCCGAACATCAAGCCCACCAAGGCGGGACGTGGCATCCGTCAATACACCAAAGAAGACATTGACGAGGTGCGACACGTGTATCACCTGGTCAAAGAACGGGGCATGACGCTCGAAGGTGCCCGCAAAGCCATGAAGCACGACAAGGCGGGGACGAACACGAAGATTGAAGTGATTGACCGGCTGAAAGGCATCCGCGATGAACTTCAGGCTATCAACCGCGAACTGAACGGATTAAGTTAGTTAAATATGAAATGAAAGTATCATCTTAACTTCTTTAACTTCATAACTTCTGAATCTTATGCAACTTGAAGAGTGGAGCAGCACGCTCATTAAAGAAGCCCTGCAAAAGGTGAAAGAGAGCACACAGGAGGAGGTCATCACTGACTTCCACGTCACCACTAACAGCGACACAGGCGAGGTGTGCATCAGCGACGACAATGACGAGGTGCTGGCGAAAGGGGCAATAGACGGCTTTGAGAACAAAGACGACGCAGAGTTCCGTAAAATCATCGGCAAAGCGTTCCGTCAGACTCTCAGCAAGATGGATTCTCAACATGCCTTCGACGCGCTCAACATCTTCCGGCCGTTCTCGTTTGTCATGGCCGACGAACAGCAGGAAAGCGTTGACGACCTGTTCGTCGTCGATAGCGACACTGTCATGGTGAGCGACGAATTGCTGAAAGGGCTGGACGATGAGTTGAACGATTTTCTGAATCACTTGCTGGAGAGCGACTGACATGAGTTTTCATTTTTCCATTGAATATCAAACACAATGGGGCGAAGAACTTCGCGTCATCATCGACGGGAAGGAGTTTTCCATGTCCACCGATGATGGACTGAAATGGGAGGCAACCCTCGACTTGCGCCCCGATGATTGCATTGAATACCGTTATGCACTCTATCGCGACGGACTGCTGGTCTGGACTGAATGGGAGGTGAAACCACACATCGTCCACTGCGATGCGAACACGAAAACATATCGCATCAACGACTTCTGGCGTGCCATTCCCGACGACCTTCCGCTCTATTCGTCTGCGTTCACTGAATGTGTAGCCAGTCACGGCAATCCCTTGTCACAGCCTCTGCCTGCCTTCAACCAGACTCTGCAACTCCGACTGGTCGAGCCCCACCTGCTCAGCCATCAGCATCTGGGCATTTGCGGCAACACCGCACAACTGGGCAACTGGTCACAACCCGTTCCGCTCACACTGATTGCACTGCAAGAATGGGCACTGAACCTGGACGTTGAACAGATTTTCCACCCCATTGAATACAAATACGTCATCCTCGACAACCAAGGAAACATTCTCCAATGGGAGGACGGACCGAACCGACGAATCTCCTCTCTCCCACTCTCAAACGGTGAAATCTGGATTAAGACTGACAGTGTAGCGCATTTCCATCTCGACAACTGGAAATGTGCAGGGGTGGTAATCCCTGTCTTTTCCCTACGTTCAGAACATAGCCACGGCATCGGCGACTTCGGCGACCTCAAACGGATGGTTCTCTGGGCTGCCCGTGCTGGTATGCACGCCGTTCAGATTCTGCCTATCAACGACACGACGATGTCGCACTCGTGGCAGGACTCCTACCCTTACAATGCCATCAGCATCTATGCCCTCAACCCCATCTACTGCGACCTCAATGCATTGCCTCCCCTCACAGACCGTCTGATGATGGAAACGGTGATGATGCGGCAACAAGCTCTCAACGCCTTGCCAGAAGTGGATTTTGAAGCCGTCCAGTGTCTGAAAACGGATTATCTTCAAAAAGTGTATGAACAAGAAGGCACGACAATGCTAAAGACTCAAGGCTTCAAGCACTTTTTCGAGTCCAACCAGCACTGGCTCATTCCATACGCTGCTTTCTGCCATCTGCGCGACACATACGGTACGGCAGATTTCCAGACATGGCCTAAATACAGTACTTATCAGGAAAGGGACATCAAGCGTCTGACATCACCACGAGGAAAGGCATACCCACAGATTGCCCTACATTATTATATACAATACCTACTGCATCTTCAACTCACAGAAGTTCACGAAACAGCACGCAAGGCTGGCATCATCCTCAAAGGAGACATTCCCATCGGCATCAGCCGCACCAGTGTCGAAGCATGGAGCGAGCCACGATATTTCAACCTTAACTCCCAGGCTGGTGCTCCTCCAGATGATTTTTCCGTAAATGGACAGAACTGGGGATTTCCCACATACAATTGGGATGCCATGCTGAAAGATGGTTGCTTGTGGTGGGAACGCCGTTTCCGCCAGATGGCAAACTATTTCGATGCCTATCGCATTGACCATGTTCTTGGCTTCTTCCGCATCTGGGACATTCCTGAACATTCGGTACACGGTCTGCTCGGACAATTCTCCCCGTCGCTTCCCATGAGCCAAAGTGAGATAGAAAGTTACGGATTCCGCTTCGACCCCGTGCAGATGACTCGTCCTTACATCAACGACGACCTGCTGTACCAACTCTTCGGCTATCGTGCCGAACTGGTCAAGACACTCTATCTACAACCGCTTACAGATGGAACGCAACACGTACATTGGGCACCGTTCAACGCTTTCGATGGCGCTAACACACTCTATCGCCTTCGCCCAGAGTATGATACACAGCGAAAGATACAAGCGGCTTTTGCCGTAAAGACGGCGCAAGAGGACATCGATATGCGTGACGGCTTGTATCGCCTTGTCAGCAATGTGCTCTTCATTCCTGATCGTCAGCACCCCCACCTCTATCATCCACGAATAGCCGCTCGGAATGACTATGCCTATCGCAACCTTGACGACAAGCAGCGACGTGCTTTCGACCGTTTGTACGACGACTACTATTACCGCCGCCACAATCAGTTCTGGTACGACGAGGCGATGAAGAAACTCCCTCACCTCACACAATCAACCCGTATGCTCGTTTGTGCCGAAGACCTCGGCATGGTACCCGACAGCGTGGCATGGGTCATGCAGCAGTTGCGCATTCTCAGTCTCGAAATCCAGACGATGCCCAAAGCCTACGGTGTAGAATTTGGTAATCTCGCTGACAATCCCTATCGCAGCGTGGCAACCATCTCAACTCACGACATGCCGACCATGCGTCAATGGTGGGAAGAAGACCCCGAGCGAGCACAACGGTTCTACAACAAAGCCCTGCACATCGACGGCAGTGCACCACAACAGCAACCCGCATGGCTATGTGAGGAAATCGTCAAACGGCACCTCTACTGTCCCTCCATGCTCTGCCTGCTCTCTCTCCAAGACTGGCTTGCCATTGACGTACAACTTCGCAATCCCGATGCTCAGGCAGAACGCATCAACATCCCCTCCAATCCCCGTCACTATTGGCGTTGGCGTATGCATCTTACCATAGAGCAACTGAGCAGTCATACCGAATACTCCGACCACATTCATTTGCTCATTCAACAAGCAGGCCGTTCATCTTAGTCACAATGGAACAAAAAACAAGACGCCGGCACAATCCACTACGCTTCTATCTCGTCTTTGCAGCCACCATTGCCATGTTGGCCGCGCTCCACGCATACTTCCACTTTGAAGTTCCACCCTACAAGACAGAACAAAAGATTGTTGCAACACAAGAAGCAATCTTGCCAAAGGAAGAGGAGAACCTGCCAGAAGAAGAAATAATTGTGGATACCCCCTCCACTGAACAGCCCGAGGAAACATCCATTCCCATCAACCTCCATCGGGGCAGCCCCGTGTGGAGTTATCAGGAATGTTTCCCCGATTCCCAGGCCACACAACTCTCCGCAGCAATTCTCAACGGAATATCCCCCACACAGTCACGAGACGAACTCGCCCTATACCTCCATCGGCATCAACTGGTTGACATCAGCCACTCACCCTTCTATGCCATCGACGACCTCCATCATTCCATGCCCTACCTCGTTCCAAAGGCACAGCAACTCCTCAATACCATCGCCATCAACTATCTCGACACCCTTCGACAGAAAGGACTACCCCTTCACCGCCCCATCGTATCATCCGTTCTACGTACAGCAGAAGACGTTCAGCAATTACAGCATGGCAACAAGAATGCCACCACCAACTCCTGCCACTGCTACGGCACCACCATCGACATCACCTATCATCGCTTCCAACCCCTCGAAAACATTCATCAGACAACCCGCTACGACGATGATCTCAAACTCGCACTGGCTGAAGTACTCTACGACCTGCGCCAACAAGGCCGATGCTACGTAAAATACGAAAGCAAACAAGCCTGTTTCCACCTCACCGTCCGTTGAACCGCCCGCTTTTCACTTCCTCTTTATACTTTTTTTGCCTTATCTGCAAAATTTTTGTACTTTGTTCTTTGTACTTTGTACTTTTATTCTTACCTTTGCAGCGCTTTTGAAAAAAAGCAACTTCAGCTATGTGGTCCGGAAGGATGGGTGAGTGGCTGAAACCAGCAGTTTGCTAAACTGCCGTACGGGTAACCGTACCGGGGGTTCGAATCCCCCTCCTTCCGCTACAATCATCAGACAGCCTGCTGAATATCAGCAGGCTGTTTTGTTATTTCAGAATCCTGTTTCAAACAAACATTAACAATGAACAATTAACAATGGTCAATGGTCAATGAACAACACTGATTCGATGTTGATGTGGGTTCCTCATTTGAAATCCCAAAATCCGGTTCCCGTCTCAGGATCATACTTTCTGCCTATAGAACCTCCAAAAGTAGGACGTAACTCAATCTCAGCCGTATAGAGAACCATCGTAGATTTCAGATGACCTCCTGCTATTCCATGCTGGCCATCCTTCTTGAACGTGTACAAAGCATGAGTATGGTGGAATAGTTGGCCGTCATCACCCGTAACGACATTGCCATTGAGCGATACCAGTTCCAGCATTCCCTCTAACTGCTCTGTTTCAAACTCACCTGTCTCTGGGATAAAGACCTGCAACTTAGCATTCTTACAGCCACCGATACCAGAGAAAACAGCAGATGTGATGGATTCTTCACAACAGATTTTAAGGATATTTGCTATTACCTCATCGTCACGATCCATCCTGATATAGTATGTCTCGCCAATTTTCCTGTAGTCCATATTATCCAAGTTTTGACATTATTATCATATTGAGTGCGAGCATGGCTAAATTTTCCATCAAGATAATGGCGTGCTTTTTTCTTCTACCTCTATTTTCAGTCATGTTCTATTCTACTATTATTTTTCAGTCCGAAAAATTGGAATTTACTTACTTGTTAACCATTCCATCTTTGTTAGGCAAGTAATGTGTTCCGTCCGCAACTCACCAACCAATTGTGATGACACGTTGCATTTCGTGAACATATACTTAAAACCGCATTTTTCTTGCACACGTT
>JAIKWU010000023.1 GCA_024684455.1 Bacteroidaceae bacterium
ACATGCGCAACGCCTACAATGTGCTTAACCCCTATCAGTTGAGCGTCAAATTGTAACTTTTTTCATCGTTTCAATAAAAAATCGTTGCAATTTGTTGGTGGTACGCTGAAAAGTTGCTAACTTTGTGCGCGAAAACAAAAACAACCGCATGAACACATACTTTGGTACATACGCCTATTTTTACTTTTACTTTACCAAAAAGTAAAGCGGGACGTTGTGTACCTATATAATAATAAAAGGAATATAGAACTACGATAGAATCCCGCTCCCAACAGAGTGGGATTTATTTTTGACATGAGTAAGAAAGTAGCCATACAAGGAATCGCCGGCAGTTTCCACGACATTGCTGCCCATCAGTATTTCGACGGAGAAACACTCGAACTCGTCTGCTGCGACACGTTCGAGCAGGTATTCCAACAGATGCAGGACGAGCACGACGTCATCGGAGTCGTAGCCATCGAGAACACCATCGCTGGTTCGCTCCTCCACAACTATGAACTGCTGCGCGACAGTCGTATGCAAGTGGTCGGCGAACACAAGTTGCGCATTGCGCACAGCCTGCTCTGCCTGCCCGACGACGACTGGGACGACATTACCGAAGTACATTCCCACCCCGTGGCACTCATGCAATGCCGCCGTTTCCTGCAGCAGCATCATGGGCTGAAGATTGTAGAGGCGGAGGACACCGCCGGTGCCGCCCGCGACATTGCGGAACATCAACTGCATGGCCACGCCGCCATTGCCTCGGCTCACTCAGCGAGTCTCTACGGCATGAAGGTGATGGAGGAAGGCATCGAGACCAACAAGCACAACTTCACGCGCTTCCTCATCGTGGCCGACCCGCTGAGCGCACCTTACCTCTGCTCGCCCGACACGTCGAACAAGGCCAGCCTCGTCTTCTCACTTCCACACAACGAGGGAAGCCTCTCGCAGGTGCTCTCGATTTTCTCCTTCTACCGCATCAATCTCACCAAGATACAGTCGCTGCCCATCATCGGCCGCGAGTGGGAGTACATGTTCTACGTCGATCTGACCTACGACTCCTACATCCGCTACCGCCAAAGCATCGACGCCATCCGCCCCCTCACCCGCCAACTGAGTGTGTTGGGAGAGTATAAAGAATGGATAAAACCAGAAAACGTAATATGATGATACAACCCGCCAACCGCCTCACCGCCGTCAGCGAATACTACTTCAGCCGTAAACTGAAGGAAGTGGCACAACTCAATGCCGAAGGGCGCGACATCGTCTCGCTCGCCATCGGCAGTCCCGACATGCCTCCGTCACAGCAGACCATCGACCGTCTTTGTGAGGTCGCCCAGCAACCCAATGCCCACGGCTATCAGCCGACGGTGGGCACACCCGAACTGCGCACAGCGATGGCGCGTTTCTATCAGCGTTGGTACGGAGTCACGCTCGACCCTGCCACGGAGATACAGCCGCTCATCGGGTCGAAGGAAGGCATCCTGCACACGACACTGGCACTGTGCAATCCTGGCGACCGTGTCCTCGTGCCCAACCCAGGCTACCCCACCTACACCTCGCTGTCGCGCATCCTCGGCTGCGAAGTCGTGTACTATGACCTGAAGGAGGACAACGGCTGGCAACCCGATTTCCTGCAGTTGGAACGCCTCATCGAACAGGGTGCCAAACTGATGTGGACCAACTATCCGCACATGCCGACGGGTGCACCAGCCTCGCGCGAACTCTACGAGCGTCTGGTCCGTTTTGCCCAAGAGCACAACCTCGTGATTGTCAACGACAACCCTTACTCTTTCATCCTCAACGAAGGTGAAAAGTTGAGCATCCTGCAAGTGCCTGGCGCCAAGGACTGCTGCATCGAGTTCAACTCCATGTCGAAGAGTCACAACATGCCAGGATGGCGTGTGGGAATGCTCGCAACGAATCCGACATTCATCGGCTGGATTCTGAAGATTAAGAGCAACATCGACAGCGGCACGTTCCGTGCCCTCCAACTCGCTGCCGCCGACGCTTATGACAACAGCGACGAGTGGCACCGTCAGGCCAACGTCGAGGTCTATCGTCCGCGTCGGCGCATCGCTGAGCAAATCATGCAGTGCCTCGGCTGCACCTTCGACCCGCAGCAGACGGGCATGTTCCTCTGGGGACGCATACCCGACTCGTACCACGATGTCGAAGAATTGACCGAACGTGTGCTCCACGAATGTCGAGTGTTCATCACGCCTGGGTTCATCTTCGGAACGAACGGCGCACGCTACATCCGCATCTCGCTCTGTGCCAAGGAGGACAAGATGCAGGAGGCTTTGCGACGCATCGAGGCGGTGTTCGGCTGAAAAACCACTTTCATGGCCACGCCAAGTGCTTAGCGTTTTTACGCCAAGTGCTTAGCGTGACAACGCCAAGCACTTGGCGTGATTTTTCCAAGCACTCAGCGTCAGTCAAAAACAAAGTAAATACACACAAAAAAACAAACATCAACATGGAACTGAATCTACAACCCCTCAACCTGCCAGGCATCGAGCCCGTACGCCCGATAGTCATCGCTGGTCCGTGCAGCGCGGAGAGCGAAGAACAGGTCATGAGCACCGCCAAGCCTCTGGCCGACTATGGCATCAAAATCTTCAGAGCCGGTGTCTGGAAACCGCGCACCAAACCAGGCGGTTTTGAAGGGCATGGCGAGAAAGCACTGCCATGGCTACAGCGCGTGAAGAAGGAGACGGGTATGCTCATCGCTACGGAAGTGGCTACGCCGCAGCACGTCGAACTGGCCATGAAATACGGCATCGACATCCTGTGGATCGGAGCACGTACGACAGCCAACCCCTTCGCCGTGCAGGAACTGGCAGACTCGCTCCGAGGCATCGACGTGCCAGTCTTGGTCAAGAACCCCGTCAACCCTGACCTCGAACTGTGGGTGGGTGCGCTCGAACGCATCAACAGCGCAGGCATCACGCGCCTCGGCGTCATCCACCGAGGCTTTTCGTCATACGACAAGAAGATATACCGCAACCTGCCGATGTGGCAAATCCCCATCGAGTTGCGCCGTCGCTATCCCGCCCTGCCCATCTTCTGCGACCCCAGCCACATGGGCGGCCGTCGCGACCTGATTGCCCCGCTGTGTCAGCAGGCCATGGACCTCGGTGCCGACGGCCTCATCGTCGAGGCACACTGTGACCCCGACAAGGCCTGGAGCGATGCTTCACAACAGATTACGCCAGGGGTGCTCGACTTCATCCTGCAACTGCTTGTCATCCGCGACGAGACGGTCACGACGGAGAACATCACAGGACTGCGCCATCAGATTGACGAGATTGACAATGCACTCATCGAACTGCTTGCCAAGCGTATGCGCATCAGCCGCGAAATCGGTCAGTACAAGAAGGAGCACGACATGACGGTGCTCCAGACTCACCGCTACGCCGAAATCATCGAAAAGCGCGGGGTGCAAGGCTCTCTCTGCGGCATCGACCCGAGTTGCACCAAGCAGATATTCGAGTCCATCCATAGCGAAAGTGTCCGTCAGCAAATGGAAATTCTGAATCAGAAATAACTCATGCCCAAGCAAGACCGTCGTGTCATCATCTTCCTGGCAGCCATCGCCGTGTTCTGCGTGGGAGTGTTGCTGTTGCTAAACAATAGACCCACACAGACCCTTCAGACCCTTCCCCAGCCCTCCCCAAGGGGAGGGAGTGGTAACTACGCCCCTCCCTTGGGAGGGGAAGGGGGTGGGTCTGGAGGGTCTGCTCTTCACGTATTCGACCCCAACACCATCGACAGCGCCTCTCTGGTTTCATTCGGTCTGCCTGCTTGGAAGGTCAAGAACTTCATCCACTATCGACGTGCAGGCAAGGTGTTCCGCACACCCGACGACTTGCTGGACACGTATGGCTGGGAACCTGCCGACCTTGATTATCTGCTGCCATACATTCGCATTGGAAGTCAATATCAGACCCCTCCTCATCCCTCCCCAAGGGGAGGGCATAATAACTACCTCCCTCCCTTGGGAGGGGAAGGGGGTGGGTCTTCTTACCCCGAAAAGTTCCGCACGCTGACTCTCGTCGATGTCAATACCGCAGACACCACCTTACTCCAGCGCATTCCAGGCATCGGTTCGTACTACTCGCGCAGCATCGTGCGACTCAGAGAAAAATTGGGCGGATTGCATTCGCTCGAACAACTTTTCGAGATCCGCGACTTTCCTGAAGGTGCTCTTGAATGGTTCGAAATCAAGAACCCTCAACTGCGAAAACTGAACGTGAACACGGCCGACTTCAAGACACTTGCCTCGCATCCGTATATCGGCTACGACCGTACCAAACTCATCCAGCGTCGCGTCCGCCTCTACGGTCCCTTCCAAAACGAGCAGGAACTCATCGACGCCAACATCTTCACAGAGGAAGACTTAGAGCCCCTGAGACCTTATCTTACCTTTGAGTGAAAAATCATTTTCAATTCTCAATTTGTTTATATGAAAATACTCATTCTCGGAGCCGGCAAGATGGGCTCCTTCTTCACAGACCTGCTGAGTTTCGACCACGAACTCGCCGTCTTTGACATCAACCCACAGCGCATGCGGTTCCTCTACAACACGCAGCGTTTCACCTCGCTCGACGAAATCGACGCCTTCTGCCCCGACCTCGTCATCAACTGCGTAAGTCTGAAATACACGCTGGACGTCTTTGCCGAAGTCATGCCTCATCTGCCCAAGCATTGCATCCTCAGCGACATCTCTTCGGTCAAGACAGGTTTCAAGGAGTTTTACGAAGCATCGGGCTTCCACTACGTTTCGACCCACCCGATGTTCGGCCCGACGTTTGCCAACCTCGGCAAACTCTCCGACGAGAACGCCATCATCATCAACGAAGGCGACTACATGGGCCGTTGCTTCTTCAAGGACCTCTACCAGCGCCTCGGCCTCAACATCTTCGAATACACGTTCGACGAGCACGACCAGACCGTCGCCTACTCGCTCTCCATCCCCTTCATCTCCACCTTCGCATTCGCAGCCGTGATGAAGCATCAGGACGCTCCAGGCACGACCTTCAAGCGTCACATGAAGATTGCCCAAGGTGTCCTGAGCGAGGACGATACGCTCCTGCGCGAAATCCTCTTCAACCCCTACACGAAGGACCAGGTGGAGCAGATTCGCACCGAGATGAAGGAACTCATCGCCATCATCGACACAAAGGATGAGGACCGTATGCAGCGCTACCTCACGAAGATTCGTGGAAACATCAAATAAACTTCTTACTGAAAGTCATATCTTTTTCAACTATCATGAAAAAACGTGAGCAGTACCAGCACCTCATCGACTACTTTCTGCAGACGATGCCCGAGGTCGAGAGTGAGTTGCAGTATGAGAACCCGTTTCAGTTGCTCGTAGCGGTCATCCTGTCAGCACAATGCACCGACAAGCGCGTGAATCTCGTCACACCAGCCCTGTTCGAGGCATTCCCGACGGCAGAGGTCATGGCTGTGTCGTCGCCCGAAGTCGTGCTGGAATACATCAAGAGCGTGTCTTATCCCAACTCCAAAGCCGCTCACCTCGTCGGCATGGCTCAGATGCTCATCCGCGACTTTGGAGGCGAAGTGCCCGACAACCTCGACGACCTCACACGTCTGCCAGGCGTGGGCCGAAAGACCGCCAATGTCGTGCAGGCCGTCGTCTTCAACAAGGCAGCCTTTGCGGTCGACACCCACATCTTCCGAGTCGCCCATCGTCTCGGACTTGTCAACGACCGCGCCACTACCCCATTTGCCGTCGAAAAAGAACTGACCAAACATTTTCCCGACGAACTCATCCCCCGTGCCCACCACTGGCTGCTGCTCCACGGTCGCTACGTCTGCCAGTCACGCAAACCCAAATGCGACGCGTGCGGCATCAAAGAATGGTGCCAACATTGGCGTACCGAAAACCACGTTAAAGGGTGACAAACCACATCCACAAAAACGTAGCCCTGCCCACATCGTCACGACGTAGGCAGGGCTTTTTCTTCATTAACAACATATTATTGGGAGAATAGTATAGCGTTGAATGGAACGGGGTTAAAAAACTACATTTCGGAGCAGCACTCAGAAGCGATTGAGGTCCTTCGTATTAAACTTTGAGACGCCGTCGGAGCCGAAATCGACCTTGTCGGCGGTGCCGCTGATGGTCATTTTCGACACGCCATCGGCCTGGGCACGAAGCGACTGGCAATCGACATGGAGCGAACCTTTGCACACGCCGTCGCACACCACACGACATTCGTTGCCTGCGAACGTAAATTTCATGGTATCGGCGCCGTCGATGTCGAGACGCAGCACATCGGCCTTCACGTCAACGGCCCCCTTCGTCACGCCGTCGATGCCAAAGTGTGCTGAGCGTGCTTCGATGTTCAGGTTGTTGTTTGCCACGCCATCGATGTCGGCATCGAAGCCGTTGCATTTCAAGTGTTCGATGCGGGTAGAACACACGCCCCTTACCTCAAGGCGAAAATCGCTCTTCACGTCAATTTGTTTCGTATCGAATGAGGCTACGCCGTCTATCGTCAGGGCCGACAATGTGGGGGCTGTCACATAGAAGACCACTTTATTCTTGATGCCTGCCATCGGCTTCTTCCTCTTTTTTTCGTCAATCACGAGCACGTTGCCCTTCACTTTGACGATGAGGCGGTCGAGGTCGTCTTGCAGCCCCTTTGCACGCACGCTGCATGTAGGACCTTGTTCAAAATACACATGTCCGATAGTGTTGAATTGGATTTGTTGGAAACTCTGGACGTTGAATGTCCGTTCGCTTTGTGCCAGCGCTGCCAAGGAGATGGTCAGCATGCATAGCATCATAGTTGTTCTTGTTTTCATTTTAATTGATATCTTTTGATTTTGGCAATGATATTTTTATCTCACGCAGAGAACGCAGAGTCATGGAGTTTTCGTAACCAGCGGCTGCGCAGAGAAGCGCACATGAGCGTGCGCTTCTCTGCATTTATATAAAAAACTCTGTGTCTCTGCGCTCTCTGCGTGAGAATAATTCAGATGTACCATTTTCTCTTTCGTTTCCTTAATTTTTTACTTTCTTACGGTTCACGATGATGGTCACTTCGGCGTAGTCATCGTCGTACTTGAGCATATAGACACGCGCCGCGTCATTCGTTTCCTCACTGAAAATGACCGACTTATGGCCGTTGTTTACCGAGGTCGTCGAATCATGGAGTTTCGATTCGTTCAGGAATCCGTTGCGCAGTTTTCGGTCGTTGGGCGAACCCACACGCAACGTCTTCACCACCTTCACGACCTCGCGCGTCTGCGGGTTGCGCTCGATGGCCGAAGTGAAACGTGCCTGGCCCACCGACGAAAATTCCTCGACCATGCGATCGACGGCGTTTTGTGCCATGGCGTTCAGGGAGAGCATGGCTGTTAGGAGAATCATCACAATCTGTCTCATATCCTATTCAAGCATTCTTCTGATGCGTTCCCGCTCCTCAGGATCGGAAATGCTGTTTAACAATTCGTTTTCCGCCTCTTCAATCTGTTCGCCGACCGTCTGCTGCATCGCCACGTCGTCGGCACGAGCCAACGTCTGCTGAACCTCGGGCAGAATTTCACGCAGGTTCGAATTGCGCTGTCCGTTGACGATGGTGTAACTGCCTCCGTATTGAGCCTCGAGTTGCTGCCAACGGTTGTAGTCCTTCCACCAAAGTGCCACACCTGCAACCACGAGCACGGCCACAGCCACACCTGCCACACGCCACACATATCGACGCACAAACTCCATTCGCACACGGCGTCGGGCCCGGCTCAGCGACTGGCGCACCGCCACTTCGGTCGTACCTGTCAGCAGGGCTATCTGCGCCATGTCCATGCCTTCGACATGACGCAGCCGCAGCACCGTCTGTTGCAAGTCGGGCAACGTGCGCACAATCTCCATCACACGTTCGGTCTGCTCCGCATCGGCTGACGCATCGTCAAGGTCGAGCGTATCAATCGTCTCGACATCGACCTGCGGATGCCTTCGGCGAAGCACACCTATCGAGAGGTTTCGCACGACGACCGCAGCCATCGGCCAAGCATCGGGCAGCAACGTGTCGTGGATGAGCCAAAGCCGCAGCAGCGCGTCTTGCACCACGTCCTCAGCCTCGTCACACTCGCCTAAGTAGCGTTGTGCCAACCGTAGCAATCGCGGTCGCAGCCTTCGTGCCTCTTGTTCGTACTGTTGTTGATTCATCGTCTGAGAAAACGCACATTTTTGGCGCGTTTCTATAGTAAGTACGCAGAAAGTTGCTTTCTGTGACACAAAAATACAAAATAATTTAAGATTTGAGTGAAAAAAGTGGTAACTTCGCATACGCTTTGCGCAAAGCAGCAGACACGCATCGCACTGGGAAAGTGAAGAAATAACAAAAAGGGCATCCTGACGGATGCCCTTTCTTATGTTTCATATTTCATTTGTCGAACCTATTCTATAGGATATGATACAGTTTCCCGATAGCCTGACGCACGGCGGAGGACAGAGCGGGTATGTTGTGCTGTTGTTCGTAGGGCACGAGTTGGTCGAGGGTCATTGATCCCTTATAGTTGGTCTTTATCTCTTTCTTCTTGGCCTGCCACTCGTCCTTGTCCATATAGTCGTGGTCGGTGGCATAGGTCTCAATGATGAACTTCACGTGGCTCTTCTTATCGTTATACTCCCAATGGTTGGACTCCATCATGAAGTTGGTGCGGTCGAATTCGCCGTCTTCATTATCGGCATAAACACGAGTGTACTGATACTCATATCCTACTTCCTGACGCCTCTCCAATTTCTTCGTCTCGCCCCTGGCTTTGTTGGCATACATCTGAATACGGCCTCCGTCGAGGGTCAGTTTGGCCAGACCACCGCTGCGTACGAACTGGCCGAACCTTCCCTCCGGATTGCTGAACACCCAACAGTTGGGGTTGCTGTCGTCTGTCGTCACAAAATACTTGTCCATTAAGTACTTCTTTTGATTCACAAATCTTCCTGTTGGTATCAGTCCTGCTTTGAATCTCTGTGCCCTTGCGCCCCATGTGATGGCAGCCCCTGTCTTCGAGCAGTATTCTGCGTATGCATGATAGTAACTGCCGTGCTCCAGTTTTTTCTTCTGCGGGTTATAAGCGTTGGGCATGATGCCGCTCAGGAAGTAGCAGAGCGAGTCGTCGCGATAGACATAGACGCGGTAGAAGGTCTCGACGTAGATGTAAGTCTTGGGCTTGATCTCCACCTCGTCGAGTCCATAGTCCAGGTCTTCCATCGTGACGCGCCGGCCCCCCTCGATTCCTCCCGAAGGGGGAAGTTCAGCGACGGTGACAAGTTGTGGCTTGTAAGCCACATGGGTCAGGGCCACCTGTGCTGCCCCCTCCACGTCGTTCATCACGCCGTTCATGTCGGTGGTGCCGATGTAGGTGCCGTCCTCGGTCAGCACGCACACTAAAGGGATACCGTTACCCTCACTGTCACAAACTTGTAAGCGTTGTGCCCGTACACCCATTGCTGTTATCATGGCAACTGCGACCAATAATAGAAACTTTTTTATCATATTCATTACCATTAAGATTCGAAAGAAAGACTTTTGATTCGATGGCAAAGGTACGAACAATTGCACTCACAACCAAACAATTCCCGCAAAAACACAGTCCTGTCCACATCCTCACAATGTAGTCAGGACTTGTTCGTAACGAAGTGATTATTCAAAAATGCGCGTTTCTATTACCAATACACGAAAAAATGCGTTTTGCGACACAAAAGTATGCAAAAAATGAAGATTTGAGTAAAAAAGTCGTAAATTCGCAGTGAAATGAATCAATTTACACCGATTATACTCCGCTGGTTCGCCGAGAACGGCCGCTCGTTGCCGTGGCGCGAGACACGTGACCCGTATGCTATCTGGCTGAGCGAAGTGATATTGCAACAGACACGCATCGCACAAGGCATGGACTACTGGCAGCGGTTCATGCGACGGTGGCCGACGGTGGAACTGCTCGCCGCTGCGACCGAGGACGAGGTGCTGCGTGAATGGCAAGGACTCGGCTACTACAGCCGTGCCCGCAACCTGCACACGGCCGCAAAGCAGATTGTTGCGATGGGTGGATTTCCGAAGGATTTTGACACCATTCGCACGCTGAAAGGTGTGGGCGACTATACCGCTGCCGCCATCGCTTCGATAGCCTTCGACCAACCCCATGCCGTCGTCGATGGCAATGTCTATCGGGTGCTGGCTCGGCATTTTGGCATCGACACACCGATTAACAGCACGGAAGGAAAGAAAGTTTTTTCTGCCCTTGCCCAGTCGCTTTTGCCCGAGAAACAAGCCTCTGCCTTCAACCAGGCGATGATGGACTTTGGTGCCATCCAATGCACGCCTCAGTCGCCACGCTGCATCGTGTGTCCGTTGCAGGAAACGTGCGATGCCTTGCATACAGGCCGCACCGAGAAACTTCCTGTGAAACAGCGCAAGACCGAGGTCAAGACGCGCCGCCTCATCTACATATATATAAGGTGCAACGGCTATACGGCCATTAGGAAACGTCCCGCCGGAGATATCTGGCAAGGGTTGTGGGAGGTATATACCCAGACTCTCCCCCCTCACAGCGAGGGGCAAGCGGGAGAGGTCATATTAATCAGGGAGAATGTGCGCCATGTGCTTACTCACCGCATTTTGCTTGCCGACTTCTATCTTTGGGTTACGGACGAGCGTCCGCCACTGCCCGACGACTATATCTGGGTAAAGGAAGAAGAACTGGACAAGTATGCCAAACCACGGCTTATGGAGCGACTGCTGGAGGCACTCCCTGCATAAATTTTTTCAAGTGCTTGGAGCGTAACAAAGTTTTCTGTATATTTGCAAACACATAATCGTTTAACTATATGTTCTCAGGAATCGTAGAAGAATTTGCCACCGTCGTGGCAATCGAGAAAGATCGCGAAAACAAGCACTTCACGCTGACGTGCTCGTTTGTTGATGAGTTGAAGATTGACCAAAGCGTCGCCCATAACGGCGTGTGCCTCACCGTCGTCAGAATAGACACGCAAAAGAAGACTTATGTCGTCACCGCCATGAAGGAGACGCTGGACCGAAGCAACCTGGGCGACTGGCAGGTAGGCACGAAGGTGAACGTCGAACGCTCGATGCTGATGAACGGCCGTCTGGACGGCCACATCGTGCAGGGACACGTCGATATGACGGCCACATGCGTGGCAAAGATTGACCAGCAGGGTTCGTGGACCTATCGCTTCCAGTATGCCTTCGACCGCGACATGGCGCGACGTGGCTATATGACCGTCGATAAGGGCAGCGTGACCGTCAACGGCGTGAGCCTCACCGTGTGCAACGCGCAGGACGACTCGTTCGAGGTCAACATCATTCCCTACACTTACGATAACACGAACTTCCATCAAATCGAAGTCGGCACCCGCGTGAACCTCGAGTTCGACATCATCGGAAAGTATATCGCACGCATCGCATCATTTTAACAACTACGAATTAAACGAATTTTACGAATTGTTTTACGCATCTTGTATAATTCAATCCATTCGTAGTCAAAAAAATAAAATTTATATGAAGAAACTAATGTTCATGCTGCTGGCTTTCATGTGCAGCACAGTGCTGTTCGCTCAGGAGAACAGTTGCAAAGTCGTCGTTGATAAGGACGGCGGAGTCATGGGGCACTTTGTACGCGAAACCACCGATGCCTACATCGCCAACCCACTCGACTGGGAGGTTGAATGCAAGAAGGCGGAAGGATATCGTGTAGAAATCTGGACACCTGAGAAAGGTAAAGGCATCGTGTGCCGCAAGACGGAACGCAAGGGCAACATCAATGTGCGCCAGCGTCCTGACATCAACAGCCCTGTCGTTGCCAAGATCCCAGACAAATTTGATTACCCCGACTGCCTCTACGACTGCATCGGCAAGGAGAACGGCTGGTTCAAAATCAAGATCAACGGCAAGGTCGGCTACGTCCGCGAAGACATGGTGGATTGGGGAGCCTTCTTTGCCGATTAAAACATTTTCTTCAAAAACAACTAAGCAACCTCCAATAGACAATTTCTATTGGAGGTTGCTTTATGAATTACACATTAAAAAATCTAATCTGAACTGTATTGATACATATCGTCATAAGATATATTTGAATGATCTTCGATTTCAACTCCAACAACCTCGTTGGGCTCGGTTTCAACTTCAACACATATATCATCCGTTAATCTTTCATTAGAGTTGTCATCTATTTCATTCACCACCACATCATCATCTTCGGGCAGCGGTTCACTGTAGACAGTAGCTGCCATTCTCTGCTGTTCTGCTTGTGGTACATTGATTGGAGAGTTACTTTCGTGACGGATTGAAGAACTATGTTCTACATTACTTGTTTTTTTGTTAGGCTCTCCTACACATTGGCCAACTAAACAAAGAATTAGTATTATCGCCCCAATTGTCAAGTACTTTATCCATTTCCATTTCTGATGTTCTTTATACTCTTTATCATTCACGTATTTTTTAACGCGTCCCTCTGAATCGCGAATAACATGTATTCCCATTTTATATTTTTTTAAAATTGATGAGTAAATTACCTTGGTCCAAAAATCTGTTGAAAAGAGACAAAAGAAAAACGTGGACCTTTCAACTTCGTCCTTAGTTTCTCTCACGTATCGCCAAACACGTCAAACGTTCTAATTACGAGTAAAAGCCCACGCTGAAAAGCGTGAGCATCAACTTTTACTCTTGAACGTTTTCTTCTAATTGGCGATTTTGAGAGAAAACAAGAATGCAAGTTAACGCTTCCTTTCTATATGTCCTTTGTCCTTATTGTTTCATAGGCAATGGTTTTTGGTTTATTTAGGAATATGTAATTACGCTGCATCTCCACACTCATACAAGTGTTCGGGAGCAATATCAATCGTACCATTTAGCCATGACACCGTCCAACCGTCAAGGGCGAAGTTGGCAAACACCTCCGTATCACGAAGCGGCGCAAACATCTGATACTTATCTATCAGAGGCAAGCAGTCGAAGATGCGGTGGCACCCATCGTTGAACGTCAGTTCCAGTTTGTAGCCACCTGCAATACGGGCTTCAGTTACCCATTTCAGTTCGTTTTCCTGTTTCATATCAGTCGAGCGGATTAATGGTTACCAATGTTTCACCGTTTTCCATACGCTTCCAGTTTGCCATCAGTTCATCTTTATGCAAATCCAGCCATTCAAAAATGAGACGTAGGGCACGACGCGGCATCCTACCTGTCACCTCACCCGTTTGAATATCAATGGTGGCACGATATTCTTCGTACCTTACATGGAAATGAGGTGGATTGTGGTCTGGCAGATACATCGTAATGATGATGCCATAGAAGCGGGAAATTTCTGGCATAGAATTAGTTTCTAATTATTTACGATGCAAAGATACACAACCTTTGCAAAAAAAGCAAATTGGATTACAAAAAAATCACAGCCCATCCACATAGGCTTTCAACTTATGATAGAAGGGATGGTGCGAAAGGGTTTCTGAGTCGCCGATGATGATGAGTTTCATGCGGGCACGGGTCATGGCGACGTTCATTCTTCGGAGATCATTCAAGAAACCAATCTGCCCGTGCTCGTTTGAGCGGACCAGCGAGATGAGGACGATGTCGCGCTCCTGTCCCTGAAAGCCATCAACGGTGTTGACCGAGATGGTCTTACGAATGGGGCGCAGCGTTTCGTTCTTCTTCAACAAAGAGCGAAGGTACTGTGCCTGAAGACGATAAGGGGTGATGATGCCCACGTCGAAGCGTTCGTCCACATAGCGTTGACGTCCGATTTTCTCAATATACTGCTCCAAAACGGAGACGGTCAACTCGGCCTCAGGTTGATTGATGTAGCCATGGGAAGACCCACCCCCTTGCCCCTCCCTTGTAGGGAGGGGAGTAGATACTTTTTCTGAAATACTATTAGAAAACTGCTGCTTTGGGTGACCACACCCCTCCCTACAAGGGAGGGGAAGGGGGTGGGTCTGGCATGCCGTGTCCACCCACACCATCGGCGTATCCCAGTCGAGGATGGAGCGATATTTCACCATAGGCGCGCTTTCGACCTTTCCCTCATAAAACCAGTCGGACGAGAAGCGCATGATTTGCTCGTGCATACGGTATTGCACACGCAGCAACGTGACGGCTGAAGGCACATTCTCAACGATGCGCTCCATCAGCGTTTTTCCAAGTCCTTGTTTCTGAGCCTCGTAGCATTTGACGGTGGCTGGCAACTGCTGATGATCGCCAGCGAAAACGACACGATGAGCCCGACGGATGGCAATCCAACAGGCAGGTTCGAGCGCCTGTGCTGCCTCGTCGATAAAGAGCGTCGAGAACTTCTGACCAACCAAAATCTTGTTGGCCGAACCGACCAACGTACAGGCCACGACACGAGCCTCGTTCATGAGCGACTCGTGGATGCGCATCTCCAGTTCCTGTGCCCGTTCGCGTAGTCGTGCAATCTTCTGATGTGTGCTTTCCCCTTTGTTTTTCTTCTCACGGATGTCGCGGATGGCTTTGCGGATGGACCATAATTCGGTGTAGTCAGGATGGCTCTCGAAACGACGTTCGTAGGTAAACGAGAGCATCTTGTCGTTCACACGCGTGGGATTTCCGATGCGGAGTACAGGAACACCATGGTCAACGAGTTTTTCGCTAATCCAATCGACGGCCATGTTGCTCTGCGCACAGACGATCACTTGTGTCTCGCGGTGCAACGTCTCATAGATGGCTTCGACGAGCGTGGTGGTCTTTCCTGTCCCAGGAGGACCATGCACGACCGCCACATCCTTTGCCCACAACACCTCGTTCACAGCCTGCTCCTGCGTGGGGTTGAGCCACGGAAAGCGCATGGGTTGGAAAGTGAACTTCTCTGCCTTTTGCTGTCCAGCAAAGATGTCGCGCAACTCCACCAGCCTACCCTTCTTGGCACTCAGCACGTCGTCCAACGCATGGAACATCGTGCGGTAACTGGTCTCGTCGAAATAGAGTTGGACGCCAAGATTTTCTGCGCTCTGAATGTCGATAAGTGCCTGAGTGGAAGGCAGAACGACCACCATGCGCGTATCCTCGACATACGAAATCGTACATTGATACGAGAAGAGACGGGACGGTTGAGACGGATAGGACGAATGGGTAAAGAAGATGACGGGCCTCCCGTATTCGAACGAGTGGTCGATATCGTCGTCGGTGGTTTTCATCACCTCCACCACAAGCAGGTTGAGCGAGTTGTAGTACGAACGTCCCACCGTCAACGGCCACCAGCAGATGCCTCGACGCACCTTGCGTTCGAGTGACATCTGCTCCGACTGCACGCGATATTCCTCGCGCTCGGCATCACGCTCCATTTCGAGCAGTGTGCGCAGACGTTGTATGGGCAGAAGAGCATTTTCCATGATTCATCGTACTTTTCAGCCTGCGAAGTTACACATTCGTGCCGACCTCTGCAAGCCAAAAAACGAAAAAAAACGCACCACTGTGGAAATAAAATTACACTGCAGTGCGGCTATAGGCGTACCGCAGTGCATTTTTATTTACACCGCAGTGCAATTTTTGAGGTATTTCAAGAGGGATAAAAAGGGCTTAAATTCCCAGACGTACAGCGTCAAGAAGCGCCTGGCCACGCTCGCTATCCATGTTGTTGACAGGCTGCAGAGCGTCGAAGGCATCGTTGAAATCGCGGACAAACTGCGCATCGCCGCCGTCGCTGACCGACTGCATGAGGTAGGCTTCACGGAACAAAGGATAGGCCTGCTGAATGTTGCCTTCGGCCAGATAGGTACAGGCCATGTTAAAATGGGCAGAAGGCTGATCAGCATGAGATGAGAGGACCTTTCCGTAAAGTTCGCGCGCCTTGTCGAACTGGCTCTCTTGCAACTGACACCACGCCAGATTGTTCTGGTCCTCCACCGAATCTTCATCAAGATAGAGGGCCTTATAGAGCAGAGGTATGGCATCGGCAAAGACGTTCTGCTTCATCAGACTACCCGCCTTGCGACGCAGGTAGCGCAGGTTGTCAGGTTCATCTTCTAGCAGCAGTTCGTAGTACACTTCAGCCTCGGCATACCACTCGCCCTGGAAAGAGACGGAAGCCAAGTGTTTGAGGGTCCACAGTGAATTGGGATTGAGGTCGTAGGCCGTCTTATAACACTCGAAGGCCTCCTCTAACCGACCCTGTTTCTGCTCGCAAAAACCAATCTTCTGCCACAGAGCAACATCTTCTTCAACCTTCTGTGGCTGAAGGTGTTCGAACAGGTCAATGGCATCCTGATAAACTCCTTTGCGCATGAAGAACTCGGCCAGCGAAAGCACTTCGTCGTCATTGCTGAGCAGGAGTTCAAAGACCTTATGCGCAAGGGGTGTGAACGTCGGTAGTTCTTTGTCGAACGGATTGCGGAACTGCAGATGGAACGGATAAAGGGTGAAGAAGCGGTAGAGGTCGAAGATGTACTGGCGGCTGATGTCAGAAACACGCTTCTTCGTTTTCTTATCAACCATCTCCGAGAGTTCGTCGTGCGAGAGGCTGCTCGTGAGGCTTTTCGAAAGTCCTTCCTGCCCCTGCACACCTATCATGCTGAGCATAAAGGTGAAGGAGAACTTGTCGCTGTCGCAGAAAGGTGCATAGCGCAACATGGCACCGAACACCGAAGAGGTCTCGCTGCCGAGCCGTCGCAAAATGTCCGACACAGCGGGTAGGTCAGCGCTGAAGGGATAGAACCAGTGGGCGGTCTGCTGGAAGAATACGTTGTTCTTCATCTGCGAGAAGGTGCTCATATACACGTCGGCACCCTCCATGAGCATCTCACCCATTTCCTGAATCTTCTCCTGAGCACGAGTGTCCGCCTTGCGGTTCTTGAACCACTCGGGATTTTCGCCGTTTTGTGTCAAGAAGTCATCGATTTCCTGTATGCCGTATTCTGTCTGCTTGAAGTTCTTGCTTTGCAGGATGGTAGGGATGATATCGCTGCGCATCTTCTCGCTGACCGAATCGGTGAGACGGCTGTAGTGCAACTGCATGAACACACGGAAGATGTCGCGCACGAAGTTCGGGTCGTCGCAAAGCAAGGTAAAGCGCGACTGAACCTCGGGCTGTTGCTTGATGCGTTCGTCATACTGTCGCAAGACGATGACCATGCCGACGAGAGCACGCTGGCTCAGTTCGGGTTCTGGCAAAAGATAGGCATCGAAGAGGAGCATGAGTTTGCGCTCGTCGAACATCTCCATCAGCGCCAGCATCGTGGCCGAGATGAGCACACACTTGTCATTGGTAAATACGGCATCGTCGCTCAGCATCGCGAAGGCCGTTTCCTGCTCGCTTTTGGACCATACGTCGGAGGTCCAGACACGACCGAAAAGCATGAGCAACATCTCTTCGCGGCTGCGCTGATGTTGCTCGACGTCGTGTCGTTGAATGTTTTCACGCTCGTTGGGTTCATCCTGCAGCAGGGTAAGCGCCTCGTCATGGTTGCGAAGATGACCGACGATGTCGGAAAGCGTCACCTCTGGACGCAACATCTTTTGCGAAATGACATAGCGGTCGCTGCCCTGCGTCTTCAGACGATTGGCACGGTCGGCACGGTCGCGCAGCACATGAACCTGAGTCACGAGGTCGGCGTAGATGCGCGAAGCATTGGGGTCGTCCATGCCCTGCACCATATAGCGCAGCATCGCACTGTAGGTCGTGTGCATCTGTGCCAATTGGCTCTGCATCTCGTAGTCGCCAAGTGCATCGACCGAAGTCTGCAACTTTCGGAAAAGTTCGATGAGGTTCTGCTGCTCCATGTCTATTTCATCAAAAGGTCGGCACTCTTCACATCGCGCTTCAACAGGGTGCGACGGCGCAACCATTGCTTCACACTGTCGACAACCACTTCAGAGGGTTTCTGCACACGGCTCACCATAGGCATCAGGACAACGCTGTCGGGCCATGCTTCGGTCAGAGGCAGATAAGAAATCCACTGAATGGCAGCAGCAGAATCACTGCGTTCGATGCGGTCGGCCACAATGTCGTAGGCTTGTACCAACTTCACCACATCGTCGCGACGGCTGCGCAGGAGCGAGTCGTGCATGACGATGGCAAAGAGCGGATTAAATCGTTTGAGGTTTTGTGTCGAGAGCACGAGGTTGTGGCCCTGCGACGTTGCCAGGGTTGCATAGGGCTCTGGCAGAATGGCGCCGTCGTACTGATTGTTCAGCAACATCTGAAGGCGCAACTGGATGTTGTTGATTTGGGGTTTGTTCAGTTGCTCGCTCTGGAGTTTCGACACTGCCAACATGCCGTCGGCCGTGTAGTCGAGCGCACTGTTACGGGTGAAGGCGACGATGCGTTCCTTCAGACTTTCGCCTGTCTTGAGGCGTGACGGACGCGACGTCACAAGGTGGAGGTTGAGGTCGGCCGACAGAGCCATACGAATGCTGTCGCCCTGACTTTTCCAAAGCACAGCCTTGACGAGGTCGGCAGCGACTCCATCGACATGACCGCGAAAGAAGGCCGTGTCGGCATCCATCGCAGCCTCGAACGTCACGAGGCGGACACTGAGCCCGAGCGAATCGAACACACCTGTCTCGGCTGCCGCATACAACGGCAGACACTCGAAGGTAGGCAAGACGCCGATGCGCAGCGCCGTCGTGTCGTCTTCGTAACTGCTTTCTGTCCTGCCCGTTGTGGATGTTTCACAACAGACAAGACAGAATGCAAGTAAAAACCAAATAAGAAATCGCACGCTTATCCCTTGATAGCGGCTACGCCCGGCAGCACCTTACC
>JAIKWU010000091.1 GCA_024684455.1 Bacteroidaceae bacterium
GATTGCAGCCATGTATGAAGAGGCATTCCGTGACGTGGAAGGCATCGAGTTCCACAAGGAGGAGGAAGGCATGGAGTCGAACTACTGGCTCAATACCATCACCTTGAATGAAGAATTAAGGGTGAAGGGTGAAGAACTGGCCTACGCCGAGGCCGTACATGGAGCCGTTGGCGGAGCCGCAGGCGTAGTGCATGGCGGTGGTTCGGTACACACCGACTGCGAGCCGAACACGAACGTGGAGGCCATGCGATTGGCATTGGACAAGGCCGGCGTGGAGAGCCGTCCGTTGTGGAAACCGATGCACAAGCAACCCGTCTATAGGAATGTTCCAGCATACGTGAACGGTGTGAGCGAAGGCCTCTTCAAACGTGGCCTGTGTCTGCCCAGCGGCCCGATGGTAACTGACGAAGATGTGAAACTGATTGTCCAGACGATAAAGAACAGTATCATCTGATTTTTGCTCTAAGCAAAATAGCCTATACGATAGCTCTCCCACCTTGTTGTTGGGAGAGCTTTTTTTGTATCTCCTTGATCTCCTTGTAACGGGTCATGACCTGAAGGTAGCGTTGGGCGTCTTTCATGAGGTCGGGGTCCTGCAGCTCGCGCAAGATTTGTTTGGATTCTTTGTTGACGATTTCTATTTTGTAGTCCGTCAATATGTGCTCCGTCATGGAGGGAAGGGGGTTCTCTTTTTCGGTGTATTGAGTGGATTGCTTTTGGTGCATACGGCTGAGTTGTTCCTTGTCGGTAACCAGGTCGAAGGTAAGTGCGTTGATTTCCGGGTCCGGGTAATTCAGGAAGAATTTCTCTGCCATAAATCCTTCATCGTGTACGTGCTCGACGGCAAGGTCTAAGATGGTCTTGTGGATGGGCGTGGCAAGTGTCAACTCATCTTGTATAAGCGACGCTGCGATGTATTCGATGACGGATATCGGTTGGTCTTGACCTTGTTCATCTGGCAGGTTCCCAATAATCTGTTCGCCATAGCGAAGCACAAGACGGACGAGTTCCGCCTCTTTATTTTGAAGGCGTTGCTGATCACGGTCACGATTGCTTTGTACCAATGGAGCCGTATATCCTTCAATGGGCGTATCTGACGGTGGGGGAGTGAGCCCTTCATGGCTGTCAGGTATCTCTTTAGGTGCATCGGGGGATATTGGTGCCTGTTGAATACGCTCACGTTGTTTGAGCGTTTCTTCGTAATTGGCTTGCACTTGTTTGGCCACAGCTGAGGCAATCAGACGTTCTTGCATCTGCATGGTGGCGGCAGTCTCCTGCACATAGACGGCGCGGGTGATTTCGTTAGGTATGACAGCGATGGTTTCTACGATGTTGTTGATGAGCTGGCTTTTCTTGTTTGGGTCGCCTTGTGCCTCCTCCATGAGCAGGTTGGTCTTGAACTTGATGAAATCAACCTGGTGCTCGGCGAGATATTTCTGAAAATCGCTGGCATTGTGCTTGCGTGCGAACGAATCAGGGTCGTCGCCGTCTGGCAACAAGAGCAGACGGACATTCATGCCTTGTGCGAGCAACATGTCAATACCTCGTTGGGAGGCCTTGATACCTGCTGCATCGCCGTCGTATATCACGGTGATGTTGTCCGTTAGTCGGTGGATAAGTCGTATCTGGTCGTCGGTGAGGGCTGTGCCCGAAGAGGCTACGACATTTTCGATGCCGCTCTGGTGCATGGCCATGACATCTGTGTAGCCTTCTACCAAAAAGCAGAGGTCTTGCTTACGTATGGCTTGTTTGGCCTGAAAAAGTCCATAGAGTTCCTTTTTCTTACTGTAAATGACACTTTCCGGCGAATTCTGGTATTTGACGTTGACGCCCTTGGTGGCGGCATCGAGCACGCGTCCACCGAACCCCACCACTTTACCGCTCATGGTAAAGATCGGGAAGATGACACGTCCCCAGAAACGGTCGCGCAATGCTCCTTTGTCGTTCTTGATGGAAAGGCCTGTCCCCATGCCCGTTTCCGAGTTGTTTGTGAGGAATTTCTCCTGATATCCGTCCTTCAAGGCATCGTAGCTCATTGCGCCCATGCGAAGGCGACGTGGATGACCCTCTTCGTCCGTCTGTTCTACTTCCACACTGCGGTCGGGACAGAAACCGAGCTGAAATTTCTTGATGATGTCGTCGCGGAAACCACGTCCTCGAAAGTAGGCAAGGCCGATGGCTTTTCCGTCTGGGGTATCGTTAAGCTGATGTTGGAACCATTCGTTAGCCCATTGGTTGACGATGAACATCGACTCGCGTTCATCCTGCCGTTGCACTTCTTCCTGCGTCAGTTCCTTCTCTTCAATGGTAATGCCGTATTTCTTGGCCAGGTAGCGCAGTGCTTCGGGGTAGCTTATCTGTTCGTGCTCCATGATGAAGCCTACGGGATTGCCTCCCTTTCCGCAAGCGAAGCACTTGCAATAGTTCTTGGCCGGTGAGACGATAAACGATGGGGTGCGGTCGTCGTGGAACGGACAGAGCCCCTTAAGGTTGGCTCCAGCTCGTTTCAGCGTTACGAAATCGGAGACTACGTCCACAATGTTCGCTGCATCCATTATCTTGTTTACGGTCGCTCGGTCGATCATGAGTGAGAAGTGAGATGTGAGAAGTGAGATGTGAGAGGTGAGAAGTTATGGGTTGTTAAGCATATTTACGAGCAAGGTGGCATCGCCTAAGGAAACGTTGCCATTGCTGTTGATGTCGATGGCATAGCGATTGTATTTGTCTTCCTGCAGGTTCAGTACAACCTTTATCAGTGTTTGGAGGTCGTTGACGGAACGTAAGCCGTCGTTGTCCACATCGCCCTTAATGGCGTTGCCCAGATAGGTCAGGCGAAAGTTGTCGAAGATGGTCCAGTCAGAATTGACCTGAGTGCTTTTCTTCACACCGATTGTCAGTTGGCCATTATCGCCGACCGCTACCTGAAGGCTCACGGGGTAAAGCCCTGAAGCGAAATAGGCTGAGGCTTCTTCCATCGTGTTTGGGATGTGGCCGTACGTGGATGGCTTCACTCCAAGTGCCCCCTTCTTGCCTGCCTCGTCAATGATGGAGGGCAGGGGAGTGGTTTGTTCTTCTGAGGCCGACGATGTGGCATAGAGCAGGGCGTTTAAGGTTTCCGTGCCGTTGGCGTGGGTCGATGCGGCATTTTCGTATGAACCATTGCGATAGAATCCTTGGCAGGAGAGTTCGTAGGCACCGGCTGGTAGGTCGGTCAGTGTCTGGTGAAAGTCGAAGTTGGCATTGAATTTCTCCACTTCGTTATAATCTGCCGTCATCGTTGTACCTTCCCATCCCTTGGTCGTGTTTGCTTCGAACGAGGGATTTTTGATATAATGGGTTTTGTCGCTGTCAATGTTTGTGGCACTTGGATTCTTCACCACCTTTGACTTGATGCTTCCATCCTCGACATAGATGTGGATTGTCCGATTTGCAGTCAATCTGATAGTCTTGGAAAGAACTTGTCCGTTGGATATTATTTTTATGGTAGAAGATGTTGTGCTCTGAGCCGTCAGGTAGGCTGCATCGTCTTTTTCTGCATCCTTCTGTGCCACGATGCCTGAGCCTGTGACGAAGATGTTCAGCACCTGCCCCGTGCTGTTGTTTTCAAAGACGGTGAACGTTGCAGTGGATTTACTGTTTGTGATAGT
>JAIKWU010000008.1 GCA_024684455.1 Bacteroidaceae bacterium
ACACTGCTACCCTGCTCGACGGAGAGTTTGTCCTTGCCGTTGATGGTCAGCGTGACGTTGCCACTGGGCGACAGATATTTTTTCGCAACGAGCAGAATCAGCACCACCACGAGGATGACGACAAGGAAGACGATGATGCTCGCTAATATAAAGCTGAAATTGATGTCCATAGTCCTTTACATTTTAAGTCCAGAGAAACACATGAATGCCATCGCCATCAGACCTACGGTGATGAAGGTGATGCCAAGGCCACGCAACGGACGAGGAACGTCGCTGTAGGCCATCTTTTCACGAATGGCAGCAAGGCAGACGATCGCCAGCGTCCAACCAATACCAGAACCGAGCGCGTAGGCAATCGAGTCACCGACACCGCCGATGAACTGGGTCGATGCAGGCTCAAGGTTGATGCGCTGCTGCATGAACAGTGAGGCACCCATGATGGCGCAGTTCACAGCAATAAGCGGAAGGAAGATACCCAGTGCTGCATAGAGAGAAGGTGAGAAACGTTCGACAATCATCTCCACCAACTGTACCATACCGGCAATGACGGCAATGAACAGGATGAAACTGAGGAAGGTGAGGTCAACTCCTTCGAGCACGGCATTTTCGGCCAGCACTACGGTCTGCAGCAGATAATCGACGGGCACGGTGATGAGCAGCACAAACGTAACTGCGATGCCCAGTCCGAGCGACGTCTTCACCGTCTTCGATACGGCCAAATAAGAGCACATACCCAAGAAGAAGGCGAAAATCATGTTGTCCACGAAGATGGAGCGGACGAACAAACTAAAGAAATGTTCCATATTAGACCCCTCCCCATCCCTCCCCAAGGGGAGGGTGTAGAATGATTTGTGGGAGAGATATTCTACTATTTGTTTTTACTAATTAAACTTACTAACCACTCCCCTCCCTTGGGAGGGGTAAGGGGGAGGGTCCGATTATTCAATGTCCTTATTGTATGCACGATGTGCCCAGATGAAGCAGGCAACGAGGATGAGTGCCATAGCCGGCATCGTCATCATGCCGTTGTGCAGATAGAGTCCGCCGTTATCCATGAGCCAACTGTCAGGAACGACTTGGAAGCCGAAGATGGTACCGAAGCCGAGGAGTTCGCGAACAAAACCAACGACAATGAGCACGATGGCATAGCCAAGTCCGTTGCCGACACCGTCGAGGAACGAAGGCCACGGGCCGTTCTGCATGGCAAAAGCCTCCAGACGTCCCATCAGGATACAGTTCGTAATGATCAGTCCGACATAGACGCTCAACTGTACGCTCACATCATAGACGTATGCCTTGAGGATGTTGCTCACAATCGTTACGAGCGCAGCGACAACCACCAACTGGATGATGATGCGGATGCGGTTAGGAATTGTCTTGCGGATGAGCGAGATAATCACGTTCGAGAAGGCAGTAATCACGGTTACTGACAATCCCATGACAATGGCAGGCTTGAGTTGCGATGTGACAGCAAGTGCCGAGCAGATACCGAGCACCTGCACAGCAATCGGGTTGTCAAGATTCAGCGGATTGGTGAAAGCCTGACGATTTTCTTTAGAAAATAGTGCCATAATTTGTTGCCTCCTTTACTTTTGTGCGTTCAGAATGTCCTGATACTTGGACAGGCCATCCTTAATCATTTCGTCAACACCATTAGACGTGAGGGTTGCGCCTGTCACGCCGTTCACATAGTTGTCGGGCGACATTGTACCTTCCTTGCCTTTCTTCACAACAGAAAGCGCAATGGTCTTGTCGTCGCCGTCGGCATAAAGTTTCTTGCCTTTGAAACTGTCTTGGAACCACTCTTCCACGATGCGCGCACCGAGACCTGCGGTTTCGCTCTCGTGCGAGAAATAGGTTCCAAAGACTGTCTCGCAGTCGTCGTCGAGTGCCACATAGCCCCAGATGCCGCCCCACAGGCCTGCACCCGTCATGGGCACGATGTACTTGGTCTGGCCATCCACTTCGGCGATGTAGAAGGGACGCTTCTCCTTAAATTCCTTCGAAGGAACATCGAAGCCGTCTTCGCCTTCGATGACATCAGCAGACGTTGCTTTGTAAACAAGGGCTTGCTTGATGACTGCGTCGTATTTAGCCTCGGTCGCAGTCTTTTCCACGCCACGAATGTTAAGCGAGGCGAGGATTTGCTGCTTCTTATCGATAGCCACATTGGCATCCTGCGTCGGTTTCAGGGCCGAAGCCACGAAAGCGAGGAGGAACGCCACGATAATCACAATGACGGTAGCATACACAATCGTGTATAAGTTACCATTTGTATTCAGTTTTGCCATAAATCTTCGTCCTCCTTACTTTTTAGCGGCACGTTTGGCGCGCTTGTTGATATTCGATTGAACTACGCAATAGTCGAAGAGCGGAGCAAAGACGTTCATCAGAAGGATGGCGAGCATCATACCCTCGGGATAGCCAGGGTTGAGCATACGGATGACTATGGCAACCACACCGATGAGGAAGCCATAGACATACTTTGCACCTTCTGTGCGGGGACTTGTCACAGGGTCTGTTGCCATAAACACGGCACCGAAGCAGAAACCGCCGACCGTCAGGTGTTCGTACCACTCAAAGTTTGCCGTCACCTGATCCTTGAACAGGAACGCTGTCAAGGCACCACCGACAAACACACTCAGCATGGTCTTCCAACTGGCAACGCCCGAGCAGAGCAGAAGCAATGCACCGAGGGCAATGGCAATCACACTCGTCTCACCGATAGAGCCAGGAATCAGACCCGTCACGGTGTCGCAGAAACTTGCCTGCACGGCATCACCTGCTGCAAGTTGTCCCAGCGGTGTTGCTGCCGAAACAGCGTCAACAGCCTGACCACTCACACCGTTGATGCACTCCATGTAGTCGCCGTTCACCCACACCTTGTCGCCCGACATTGTCGAAGGATAAGAGAAGAAGAGGAACGCACGAGTCACAAGTGCGACGTTGAAGATGTTCATACCTGTGCCACCGAACACTTCCTTCGCAAAGATTACAGCGAAGGCTGTAGCCACGGCAATCATCCACAGCGGGCAGTTGATGGGGACAATCAGCGGGATGAGCATACCGCTCACGAGGAAACCTTCCTGGATTTCTTCTTTCTTCCACTGAGCCACGGTGAACTCGATGCCAAGACCGACGGCATAACTTACGACAACCTTCGGCAGCACGGCTGCAAGTCCGTAGAGGAAACTGGCCCAGAACTCGGGAGTCTCACCGATGGCCAGATAGTGCTGATAACCCACGTTGTACATACCGAACAAGAGGCAGGGAATCAGCGCAATCACCACAAACGACATGATGCGCTTCGAGTCGATGGCATCATGGATGTGGGCACCGCGTGCTTTCGCTGTCTCGTTCGGCACGAACATGAACGTCTCGAAGCCGTCGAAGACCGAGCGGAAGGCATGCAGTTTACCATCCTCTTGGAAGGATGGCTTTATCTTGTCAAGAAATTTTCTTAAAAACATAGTCTCTTTCCTTTTAATTAAGCATTTTCCTTACGCAGCATGTCAAGTCCTTCGCGGACAATGCGCTGGAGTTCCACTTTCGAACTGTCAACGAACTCGGCGACGGCGAAGTCTTCGGGAGCCACTTCATAGATGCCCAGAGCCTCCATGCGGTCGATGTCGCCAGCGATGATGGCTTTGACAAGTTGCTCAGGATAGATGTCCATCGGGAACACACGGTCGTATTCGCCCGACATGATCATGTGGCGTTCACCACCCTTGATGCGTGCATCCATCTTGTACTCCTTCTTGCAACCAAAAAGCCACGAAAGGTAAGTGCGGCTTGTCGAGAATTCCTTAAAGCGCGGCATGATCCAGCCGAATGCTTCGTCGGCGGTGTCGCCTTCTGGAATGGCAGTCACTTCGGTCGTGTGTGCACCGAGGAAACTTTCCTCGCAGACCTTCAGGCCCGTGAGCGGATTGCCGTCGATGAGACGTACCTTCACGTCGGTCTTTACGTTACCTTCGACAATGTCGCCGATGCGTGCGCCGACCAGTGCCTTCACATACTTCGGCTGAGCGATTTCGCTTCCAGCAACAGCCAGCGTACGAGTCAGGTCGAGTTTGCCCGTGTTGAGCAGACGGCCCACGAAGATGACCTCTTCGGCACCCAGTGTCCACACCACTTCGCCCTTGTTCACAGGAGCGACATGGTTGATCTGCACACCTACGTTGCCTGCGGGACACTTGCCTTTGAAAGTCGTCACTTCAGCATTCTGCACCTTCACTTTCGTATCAGGCTGCACACCGACATAGACCTTTGCCAACTTTGCCAGAGCATCGATGCCTGTCTGGAAATCCTTTTCCTGACCAGCAATCACGAACTCAAAGTCCTGTGCGAGCGGCATGTCCTGGATGGTCGAGACGAAAATGCCTTTGGGCGTCTCCTCGGGATTGGCCGTCACGGCATACGGACGTTGGAGGAAGTAACCGAACAGTCCGCTTTCGAGGAGCACGGTCTTAACGGCCTCCCCGTCCATCTTCTGGACATCTTGCTTGCCGAAATCGACAAACTTCTGCTCGGCGTCTGCTTCGACCTGAACGCTTAACACTTTGCGACGTTCACCACGCTCCACCAGTTTCACGGTTCCACTGACGGGCGATGTGAACTTCACCTCGGGATGCAACTTGTCCACAAACAAGGCATCACCGGCCTTGACCTTATCACCTTCCTTCACGACTACCTTCGGTTTCATTCCCCAGAAAGCATCGGGCACAAGTCCATAGACTTTCGATGCTTTAGCGGCAGAAACTTCCTGAGCAGCCTTGCCCTTCAGATTGATGGTCAAGCCCTTTTTCAGTTTAATTACATTCGCCATAAATGTGTTGATAAATAATGTTTTATAGAGTTTTTCTTTCTACATTCCACACTTTATCTCGCGCGCGTAAAAAAGAAATTAGTACGCGCACGTGCATAATCGATTGCAAAGATACAACTTTTTAAGATTATTAACAAAAATCTCCGACAAAACATTCGAAAAAAGTGCAGGGCCTTGTCTTTATAATTGCACTGCGGTGTAACAAAAAATGCACTGCGGTGTACCTATAGG
>JAIKWU010000082.1 GCA_024684455.1 Bacteroidaceae bacterium
TGGAGATGACGATGTCGGCAATACCATTACCCACAAACAGGTTGATGACCGATGCGATGATGATACCAATGAGGCCCATCAGTGCAAAACTGCCGATGCGCGTCAGGTCTTTCTTCGTCACACTTCCGACCACAGCCATCACGCCAAACGTGCCTGCCGTGACAAAGAATGCCGTGGCGATGGACGACATCGTGTAGGCAAGGAAAATGCTGCTGAGCACGACGCCGTTGACAATGGAATAAATCATGAACATCAGCGCAGCGACAGGGAAGGAAAGTTTGCGAATCGCAGCGGTGAGTCCGATGACAAGTCCAAGTTCGAGAATGATGAGCACCCACATCATCCAACTGTTGCCATAGACGGCCATCAACAACTGGGGCGATGTGGCGACGTAGTAGGCGGCAAGTCCGCTGACAGCCAGTGCAGAGGCCATCCAAAGATAGACTTTGCGCATGAGCGAGGCGAACGCCGTCGTGGTGGCCACTTCGCCCGACATGTCTTGGTAGTTCTTTACGTAGTTGTCCATAATTGTATGTGTTTGAATTAAAAGATTTACAGTCTTTATAATGAGAGTTCGCAGTACAAAATCTATCACGCTGTGTTGTTAGGGTTGTACCAGCGCGCTGCTACTTGTTGAAATGCAGCAGGTGGCCCATGCGTTCCTGTTTCGTGTGCAGGTAGCGCTCGTTGTAGGGGTTGGTCGGAATTTCGATGGGTACGTTCTCGACGATTTCAAGGCCGTAGCCTTCAAGGCCGACACGCTTTACGGGGTTGTTGGTAATGAGGCGGATTTTGCCCACTCCCAGGTCGCGGAGAATTTGTGCTCCTACGCCATAGTCGCGAAGGTCGGGGTCGAAACCGAGATGAATGTTCGCATCGACGGTGTCAAGGCCTTGCTCCTGCAGCTTGTAGGCGGCAATCTTGTTCATCAGACCAATGCCGCGTCCTTCCTGAATGAGATAGACGATAAGTCCCTTGCCCTCTTTCTCTATCAACTCCATCGAACGGTGTAACTGTTCGCCGCAGTCACAACGCTGGCTGCCGAAGATGTCGCCAGTGACACACGAAGAGTGCATACGGACAAGCACGGGCTCGTCTTTGGTCCAAGTACCTTTGATGAGTGCGACGTGTTCGAGGCCGTTGCTCTTCTGACGGAACGGAATGATGCGGAAGTGGCCGTGCTCGGTGGGAAGGTCTGCCTCGACGCCTTTTTCGACCAGCGATTCACGTTCCAGACGATAGGCGATGAGGTCTTTGATTTGAATGATTTTCAGACCGAACTCCTCCGCTTTCTTCTTCAGTTCGGGCATCCGCGCCATCGTGCCGTCAGGGTTAAGAATCTCAATCAAAGCCGCTGCGGGACGTAGTCCGGCAAGACGGGCCAGGTCGATGGACGCCTCGGTATGTCCAGCACGTCGCAGCACACCGTTGTCCTGGGCGTAGAGGGGGTTGATGTGGCCTGGACGTCCGAAGTCGGCAGGCTTCGATGTAGGGTCGGCCAAGGCGCGAATCGTCGCGGCACGGTCGTGGGCAGAGACGCCCGTGGAGCAGCCTTCGAGTTTATCGACGGTGACGGTGAACGGTGTGCCGAGCATCGAGGTGTTCTCCTCGACCTGGTGCGACAGTTCCAGTTCTTTGGCCCTGGAAATTGTTATCGGCGCACAAAGCACTCCCCTGCCCTCACGCAGCATGAAGTTCACTTTGTCGGGCGTAATCATCTCGGCTGGCGTGATGAAATCGCCTTCGTTCTCACGGTCCTCATCGTCGACGACGATGACGAACTTTCCCTGCTTGAAATCCTCGATAGCGGACTCTATAGTTGCAAATTTAACTTTGTCCATTATGATAGTTTTTTACACATTTCAGAAACTTTTTCACCCGTGGTCATAATCTGGCGCAGGTCGCGACGCAGGTATGCACGGAAGCGTGCCATGCGGAACACAAGGATGATGCCGACGGGGAACAGGATGCCGGCTGCCATGTTCCAATATTTGTTGTGGAATGGCGCGGTGTGTGCGTGTGGGTCGAGCACGGGGAAGGCATTGAGTTCGCGCAGCACATGCCGGTCCTTGCTGTTGGAGAGCGAATCGACGCAGTATTCGAGTTGCTGGCTCAGATGCTCTATCTGTTCATCGCGTTCAATCCGGAAGAACACCTTGTAGTAATGCGGGAAGCGGCGCAGGTTGTGCGTGTTGCGATAGTCGCGTGCTTCCTCCACAATCTGCTGCAGCAGCACGGCCATTTCGGCATACTGCGGGTCGTTGATGATGACTTCCTTGCGCACGATGTGGCGCTTCGTGCGGATGCCCCAGAGGCGGCGGAAGAACTGCGTGTAGGCGTCCATGTTGAAGACGACACTGTCGTTGTTCGACTTGATGGTGAAGAAGGCGCCGATGGGGGCCAGCACGGCGGTGCTGAACCACATGCCCAGCCACGGAGGTATCGTGCCGCCATACGCCAGGTTGTAGCCCAGCGAATTGACGATGTAGTAGAAGATAAAGATGATGACCGCCACAACGACGGGCATACCCAAGCCGCCCTTGCGGATGATGGCGCCGAGCGGTGCACCGATGAAGAAGAAGACGATGCACGCCAATGCCAGCGTAATCTTCTGCCAAATCTGGATGCGATGCAGGCGCAGTTCCTTGGCATACGACTCCATCACATCGGCTCGGTACTGCATGTCAATCGACGCCAGCACGGCCTTGTTCTGGGCACGCAGCATGGCGGTGACTTGCTTCGATGAGGGCAGATGG
>JAIKWU010000085.1 GCA_024684455.1 Bacteroidaceae bacterium
ACTGCAATCATTATAATAGCCAATAATTCCGAGTGACAACTTTTCCGTTCCGGGCTCAAACTTCAGTGTCTTGAGGTTCGAACATCCGTTGAAAGCAAAGTTGCCTATACTGTTAATATAGCCAGGAATTGTAAGCGAAGTCAGACCAGAACAACCACTAAAGGCACCCTGTCCAACGCTCTCAATACTCTTGCCCCAGGAAAAAGTTGTAAGACCTGTGCAATAACGGAATGCATAGTTGCCTATAGTTGTGATTTGATTGGGAATCGTGAATGATTGAAGTCCTTTACACCCTGCAAAAGCATAATCACTGATAAAAGTAATCTGTTCGGGAATGGTAAACGAGGTCATTCCCACGAAACCATCAAAGGCATGAGAGCCTAACTTCGTCACAGTAGAAGGTAACTCAAAGGTGTTGAGAGCTGCATTTCCATAAAACATATATGGAGAGAGGGTCGTGACATTTGGCCCTATTGTAATATCTGCTAATGTGGATTGGTTGGCAAGAGGAGAAAGACCGTAATCAGTAGAATAACTGAGTGGACGTCCCCAATAGAATTTTTCCAGATTTGCATCTTCAAAAAGTCCATGCTTGGAACCGTTCATTGTGCCATAACCCAAAGATAGTGTGTTCTTACTGTCCTCTATTATCACTGTTCTCAATAATACGCACCCCGAGAAAGCATAATTACCAATCGATGTTACCTGCTCGGGGATTGTGATGCGATTCAAGGAGTTGCAACCTGAAAATGCGGATGAACCTACACTGGTAATATAATCGTTGAACGTAACCGTGGCAATTGATGTACACCCGCTAAAAGCATTATTCCCAATTCGTGTCACATAGTATGTCTTCCCATTGTGTGTTACTTTGTCGGGGATGATGACAGAGACATCCTTGTAATCGCCGTAATTTTTTCCATAGGTCACCTCAACTGTCATATTGGTTGAGGATGTGATGTTATAATAAATTCCACCCTCATCAAAGTTGTAGGCAAAAGCCTGTATCATACAAATAAGGCTACAAAACAAACAAAAAAATTTCTTTTTCATGATTATTGATTAGGAATTATTTAGTTACAAGTGTTTTTAGGCATGGCAAAGATACAGTAAATCTTATAAAGGAACAAGTATTTTGAAAAAAAATTGCTATATAGCATTACTTCGGAGGAGTTAATCCGAGGAATGATTTTAACTTCTCTAATTTTGTATTATATATATAAATGTATGATTAACAATAATGCAGAGCGCGGCACCCATGCGGATGTTGCGCTCTGTTAGTCTATTGAAATAGATGTGCTTTTATTTCTTGGTGCTGCCTCCCTTGCTAGCATCTTGAGCAGCATCGGCAGTTTCGTCCTTTTTCTTGTCCTTGGCGTAGCGCTTGTTGAGGGCAGCGACGACTTCTTCGGTCACGTCGTAGGCCTCGTTGGCGTAGAGGACGTTGTCGATGCCGCTGGACTTGCAGAGGATGAAGTCGAAGCCTTTCTCCTTGGCGTAACTGTCCATGAACGACTTGATGGTGTCGGTGAGGGCCTGGAGTTCCTTCTGGTATTCTTCCTGAAGCGAGTTACTGAGGCGTGTCTGCAGGTCTTCGATGTCCTGCTGGAGTTTTGCCAGACGGGCCTGTTCCTTATTGAACTGCTCTTCTGTGTACTGGTTGCTTTGGGCTTTCTTCTGGAATTCCTGCACTTGGGCGGCGAAGTTGCGGCCTTTCTGTGTGATGGTGGCTTCGGCGTTGGCCTGCTTTTTCTGGAAGTTGTCGCTGGCGTCCTTGTAGAGTTCGTACTGGCTGGTGAGCGTGTCGATGAGGACGTAGGCGATTTTCAGTTGTTGAACTTCCTGAGCAGGTGCGGCTGTGGGCTGCGCAGTTTCTTCTTTGGGATTGTTGTTGCACGCTGCGAAGAGGGCAGCGGCGGCGAGAGTGTAAAAGATTTTCTTCATATTGAAATTGGGTTAATGGTTTTAACGGACTATTTCGCTGACTCCTTTGCTGCGGTGGCGTGCTGCAAAGTCTTGGCTCTGCACGCAGGTGATGCCACGGTCTCGCATGGCTTTGTTGCCCGACACGTGTGTGTTCGGGAAGCGTCCGTTCTTCTTGAGAAGGATGGAAATAGCCAAAAAAGCCATGCAAAAGACAAGAATTATGGCTGAGAGTAGCAGAAGTTTCAGCATTATTTGTTAATTTTGTGGCAAAGTTAAGCAAAACTAAGCAACATTAAACTATAATCATTTAACATTTAACATTTATTATGGTAGAATTAACTCCAAAGGCGGTGTTTGACTATTTCAAGCAAATTAACCGCGTGCCTCGTCCTTCAAAACACGAGGAGCAGATGATTGCGTGGCTGCAGCAGTTTGCTGCCGAACATGGGTTCCCGTGCAAGGTGGATAGGGCGGGCAATGTGCTCATTTCGAAGCCTGCGACCCAGGGCTATGAGAACCATCCTGGTGTCGTCCTTCAAGGTCACATGGACATGGTGTGTGAGAAGGTTTCCAGCATCGAGTTCGACTTTATGAAACAGCCTATCGAGAGTTATGTCGATGGCGAGTGGATGAAGGCTCGCGGCACGACGCTCGGTGCCGACTGCGGCATTGGCGACGCGCTGGCACTGGCTGTGCTGACCGATCCGAACGTGCAGCACGGTCCGCTGGAGTGTCTTTTCACGCGCGACGAAGAGACGGGCCTGACGGGTGCTTTCGAAATAGAACCAGGCTTCATGAACGGTCAGTATCTCATCAATCTCGATTCTGAGGACGAGGGCGAAATCTTCGTCGGATGCGCCGGTGGTGCAGGCACGACTGCCACGTTCCGCTACACCCGCGAGGCTGTTCCCGACGGCTATGTCATGCTCCGTGTCATGGTCGATAAACTGACAGGCGGACACTCGGGCGACGACATCAACAAGCGACGTGCCAATGCCAACAAGGTGCTTGCCCGATTCCTCTATCAAGTGTGGGACAAGTATGATGCACGCCTCATCGACCTGAAAGGCGGCAACCTGCACAATGCCATTCCGCGCGACGCCCAGGCCGTGATTGCTGTCCCTGCGAAGGACAAGGAGCAGGTGCGCATCGACTTCAATGTCTTTGCCGCCGAGGTGGAGGACGAATTTCAGGTGGAGGAGCCGAACATCGAGTTTGTGCTTCAGTCGGCCGACGACGTTGCTGCCGAAGCCATCGACCAGACGACGGCACGCAACCTCATCTTTGCGCTTCAGGCCCTGCACAACGGCATTCTGGAGATGAACCAAAGCATCCACGAACTCGTCGAGACCAGTTCAAACCTGGCCAGCATCCGCACCCACGACGACACGATTGTGATTGTCACCAGCCAGCGCAGTTCGGCCACCAGTGCACGCGACAACATGTGCCGTACCATTGCCGCCGCGTTCCGTCTGGCTGGTGCCGAAGTCGAAATCGGCGACGGCTACCCAGGCTGGAAGCCCAATCCGCACTCCCACCTGCTTGAAGTCACTGTCGATGCCTACAAGCGGATTTTCGGGAAGGAGCCGAAGGTGCGTGCCATCCATGCCGGCCTCGAATGCGGACTGTTCAGTGAGAAATATCCTGGCCTCGACATGGTCAGTTTCGGACCTACGCTCCGTGGCGTCCACTCGCCCGACGAACGCCTGCTCATTCCCACCGTGCAAATGGTTTGGGACCATCTCGTCGAAGTGCTGCGATGCCTGTGATGCAGGATGACTGACAGAACGGCGCAGTGAGAGAAATCTTTCACTGCGCCGTTCTGTTTCTTGTACATAACTTCCAGCCCCCCTCCAAGCACTTGGCGTAATCACGCCAAGTGCTTAGCGTGAAAATTCCAAGTGCTTAGCGTAGAATTTCCAAGTACTTGGCGTGGCTTTAGTTCAGCCTATCGTTGACCGTTGTGGTGGGGTTGCTCTGGATGTCTTTCGTGTCGGCATGTCCGTCGAGGTTGACGATCTGGGTGCCCCATGCCTGAAGGTTGAGATGGCGGACGTCGAGCGTGAGGCGGGTCGAACCGTGTCCGTCGGCAATGATCATCGCCTCGTCGCCTCGAACGAGGCCGAAGTCGGCTTCGGCATTTTCAAGCGATGTGTATTTCAGGGTTTGGCAGTCGAGGGTGTCGGCTTCGATGCGTCCGTCTTGCATGTTTCCGATTTCGAGGTGGTCGGTGTGAAGCGTGCCTCGTAGGCGAATGGTCCCGTTGCCATAGTTGGACAGGAGCGTGAGGGTGGGGGAGGTGACTGCCAGCGAGCCGTCGCCTGCGTTGCCGACGAGGTTGACGGTGAGTCCTGCGTCGTCGATGTCAATGTCGTAGTCAGCGAGTTGGAATGGATTGCCGACGAAGGTGACGCTGCATGGTCCTTCGGTCCATTCGATGTCCATGTCGGTGAAGATGTTGATTTGCTGGAAGTTACGGCTGGCCGGAATGATTGTTCTGATGATGTTTCCCGAGTGCGTGCTGTCTGCCGTCACTTCGTTTTCCGTCGTTGTTTTTGGGGAATGGGTGCAGGCATTGAGCAGAAGCAGTGAGAGTGCAAACAGGGTCAGAATATGCTGTTTTTTCATCGAATTCTTATTTTTGTGGCAAAGTTAGTGGAAAAAGTCGGAAAATTACATTATCTTTGCGAACAAAATGAAGTGAAGATATAGAAAAAACATATTGCTCCGCAATAATTAAACGAATTGTACAGATAGTTTTTTTGAAAAGAAAGCATGACGAAAGAACCGATGACATATAGCATTATTGGTGCGGCTATGGAAGTACATCGACAACTGGGTTGCGGTTTTTCAGAGAAAGTCTATCAAGAGGCCTTGGAAGAGGAATTTGTTGCACGAGGGATTCCGTATGAAAGAGAAAAACGAATGCAGGTAGTGTACAAAGGCAAGGTTCTCTCTATGGAATTCGTTCCTGATTTCGTTTGTTATGGGAGAATTATTGTTGAACTGAAGGCTGTACAAGAATTGGTGGGGTTGCACGAAGCACAGGCAATTAATTATGCGCGTGTCGGGAATATGGAAGTTGCGCTGTTGTTAAACTTTGGTGCTGAATCGTTAGAGTATGAGAGGTTGTTCAATCCCAATTATAAAAACAGATTTGTTGAATTCGTTTAATTAGCTCGAAGAGCTATGTAAGATTATAGTGTTAATTCTATTGTGAGATAAGATTTATGGCAGTACAAAATGATTACATGACCGTGGCTTACCGTCTGTATGTCCGCGAAGAGGGTGATGAGGAAGAGGTGCTGGTTGAGATGTGTACGAAAGACAAACCGTTCCGCTTCATCACGCATTTAGGCTGCGTGCTTCCCGCCTTTGAGGAGGCTATGGAGCCGCTGGCGACGGGCGACGAGTTCAACATCGTAATCCCGCATGACAAGGCATACGGCGATGTGGACGACAGCCGCATCTTTGATGTGCCTAAGGATGTTTTCACGGTTGATGGAAAGTTCGACGAGGAAAACATCTACGAGGGCAATATCATCCCGATGCAGGACGAACTCGGACAGCCGTTCAGTGCGACGGTCATCGACGTGAAGGACGACGCTGTGACCATCGACCTGAACCATCCCCGTGCGGGACAGGACCTCCACTTTCGCGGCATCGTCGTTGAAAAGCGCGAGGCTACGCCCGACGAAATCACGGGCATGGTGAACATGATGGCTAACGACACCTGTGGCTGTGAATGCGAAGACTGCGGCGGACATGGAAAGAAACATCACCACGGCGACTGCGGCTGTGGACATTGTCACTGATGAGAAATACGTTTGGAAATATCTTCACGCTGACGACGTTTGGCGAGAGTCATGGTGAAGCCATCGGCGGGGTAATCGACGGTATGCCTGCGGGCATAACGGTCGATGTGGAATTTGTGCAGAGCGAACTCGACCGACGCCGGCCTGGGCAGAGCCAACTCACTACGGCACGTCGGGAACAGGATCGTGTGGAGGTGCTGTCGGGGGTGTTCGAAGGAGTGACGACGGGTACGCCCATCGGCTTCATCGTGCGCAACAGCGACCACCACTCGCAGGACTACGAAGAACTTCGTAATATGTTCCGTCCTTCTCATGCCGATTTCACCTATCAGCAGAAGTATGGCGTGCGTGACCATCGCGGTGGCGGACGCTCGTCGGCACGCGAGACCGTCGCCCGTGTGGTAGGCGGCGCTTTTGCGAAACTGGCGTTGCGTCAACTGGGCATCCATATCACAGCCTATACCTCACAAGTGGGTGACATTGCCCTCGATGATGACTACCATCTGTTTGACTTCAGCGAAATCGAGAAGAACCCTGTGCGTTGTCCCGAGCCTGACAAGGCGCAACAGATGGAACGCCTCATTATGGAGGTGAAGCAGGCGGGCGACACCATCGGCGGCATCGTGACTTGCGTCGTCGAAGGCTGTCCTGTGGGACTGGGCGAACCCGTCTTTGGAAAACTGCATAGCCAACTGGGTGCCGCAATGCTCAGCATCAATGCCGCCAAAGCATTCGAGGTGGGCGACGGCTTTGCCGGTTGTCGACGGAAAGGCAGTGAGCAGAACGATATCTTCACCAACGCTGGCGGTCGCATTCGCACACTTACGAACCATAGTGGCGGCATACAGGGCGGCATCTCGAATGGCGAGGACATCGTGTTCCGTGTCGGCTTCAAACCTGTCGCCACGCTGCTGCGTGAACAGCCGACCGTCGATACTGAAGGCCGCGACGTGTGGCTCGCGATGCGTGGCCGCCACGACCCATGCGTGCTGCCGCGTGCAGTACCCATCGTCGAGGCCATGACCGCCATGACGCTGCTTGACTTCTATCTTTTGAACAGAACTGTAACCTTATAAAAACCAATATGAACAAAGTAATGCTCATCGGCAACGTGGGTGCCGACCCCGTGGTCCGCTATCTCGACGGCGGCGTCTGTGTGGCGCAGGTACGTCTCGCCACCACTGAGCGTGGCTATACGTTGCAGAATGGTACGCAAGTGCCCGACCGCACCGAATGGCACGATGTCATCTTCTGGCGCGGCATCGCTGAGACGGTGGAGAAGTACGTCCACAAGGGCGACAAACTCTTTGTGGAAGGCAAGATCCAGTCGCGCACCTACATTGATAAGTCTGGGGTGCAACGACGTGTTGTCGAAATCATGGCAGAGAACATGGAAATGCTCACCCGTCATGCTAATCCAGCGTCTGCCGAAACGCCGCAGTCTGCACCAGCGCCTCACCCCGTTCAGCCATCCACACCTGCGGCCGTCTCACCTCAGGAAAACAACGACGACGTTCCCTTCTAAATGCTATACTTCGACAAACAGCACGCAGGCTGGCGCATTGCCATCTGGCATGTGACCGAGACGCTTGAAGAACTCTTGGCATTGCTGCCCGACGAAGAAGTCGTCAGTACGGAAGCCGAGTCACGCTTCCGCTCCGAATCCCGTATTTTGGAGTGGACGGCGGTGCGGGTGTTACTGTACGATATGCTCGACCGCCAGGTGCCAATTCTGTATGAAGAGAATGGTGCGCCTTATCTGCCTGAGTACGAACATCTTGACATCAGTATCTCTCACACACGCGGCTATGTCGCAGTGGCTCTGGCAGAACATGGCGCCATCGGCATCGACATCGAGCAAATCGGAGCGAAGGTCGAGCGTGTGCGCCACAAGTTCATCCGTGATGACGAAGACGCTGAGACGCTGGAGAAGTTGCTGCTGCACTGGTCGGCGAAGGAGACTGCGTTCAAGATTCTCAACCGCAGCAAGGTGGATTTTAAGAAACATCTCCGTGTGCTGCCGTTCGAGCAGCAGGAAGAGGGTGAATTCACGTTGCAGGAGTACAAGACGAACGACGAAGAACACCTGACGATTTACTACAAAGTCTTTCCCGACTTTGTGCTGACATATTCCATTCAAAGTTAAATTGACCATGAAACCAACTCCGATACTGATTGCCGGTCCCTGCGTCATCGAGTCGATGGATGTGCTTGATGCCGTGGCACAGGAACTGGTGCGACTGAACCAGAAGTTCGGCACCGACATCATCTTCAAGGCATCGTTTGACAAAGCCAACCGCACGTCGCTGCATTCGTATCGTGGTCCTGGACTTGAGAAAGGTCTGCAGATGCTTGCCGACATCAAGGAACGCTACGGCCTGAGGGTGCTCACCGACATTCACGAGAGTCAGCAGGCACAGCCCGTCGGTCAGGTGGTCGATGTGCTGCAGATTCCCGCATTCCTCTGTCGTCAGACAGATTTGCTTGTGGCTGCTGCAAAGACGGGAAAGGCTGTTAATGTGAAAAAAGCACAGTTTCTGTCTGGGCTTGACATGGAATATCCTGTGCAGAAGGTGCGTGAGAGCGGTAACGACAACGTGTGGCTGACGGAACGAGGCAACATCTACGGCTACAACAACCTTGTCGTCGATTTCCGCAACATTGCCGACATGCACCGCTTCACAGACACTGTCATCATGGACTGTACACACAGCGTACAGCGTCCTGGTGCTGCGGGAGGCAAAACGGGCGGCAACCGTGAGTTCATCCCTGCAATGGCTTTGGCTGCCAAAGCCTTCGGTGCGAACGGCTATTTCTTCGAAGTCCATCCCGACCCCGACCATGCCCTCAGTGACGGACCGAACATGCTGCGTCTGCAGGACTTCGAGGCCGTTGTAGCCTCATTGATACAATAAAAGGACCGAAACAAAAAACGAATAATAATGAAAAACATCCGCACATACGCTGAGAATTGTCTGCGCGACGAGTCACAGGCTTTGCTCGACATGATACCTCAACTCGATGCACAGTTCGACCGTGCCGTTGACCTCATCTTCCATTGCAAGGGACACGTCGTTGTGACGGGGGTGGGCAAGAGCGGCCATGTCGGTGCAAAAATTGCTGCCACCCTGGCCAGCACTGGCACTCCAGCCGTCTATATCAGTGCGCTCGATGCTATGCATGGCGACATGGGAATGATCATGCCCGACGACCTTGTGTTCATGCTCTCCAATAGCGGCAACACTGACGAACTCTTGCGCATCGTCGCTGCACTTGAGCAGCGTCGCATCCCCATCGTCTCCATGACAGGAAATGCCGACTCTTTGCTTGCACGCCACAGTGATGTACACATTCTTGTTCATGTGGACAAGGAGGCCTGTCCGCTCAACCTGGCTCCCACGTCCTCGACGACGGCACAGATGGCGATGGGCGATGCACTGGCTATTACGCTCATGGAGTTGCGCCACTTCAAGGCAGCCGACTTTGCCTCGTTCCATCCAGGAGGCAGCATCGGCCGAAAACTCATCACACGTGTCAAGGATGTGATGTACACCGAGAACTTCCCCATCATTTCCTGCGATATGCTCCTCGTCGATGCGCTCATCGACATCAGCCGTGGAAAACTCGGTCTCGGTATTGTGCTCGATGCGCAGGAACGTGTCTATGGCATCATCACCGACGGCGACATCCGCCGAGCCGTTGAGAACCGCAAGCAGAACTTCCTTTCCGTGAAAGTGTCCGACGTGATGACGCTGAATCCGAAGACCATCGACCCAGAAGCCAAGTTGGCACAGATTCAGCAGATGTTCCGCCGCCACAAGATTCACTCCCTGCTGGTCGTGGACGATCAGCACCGCCTCATCGGCATTGTGGACTACTTCGCCATCATGAATTAACGGCACAGTCCGTGACAAAAAGTAATCCCCGAAAGTTCCATCGGACTTTCGGGGATTACTTGATTCAACAGAGTTTTATACGCGGTTCTGCTCGTCGGGGAAAACCACGCAGGGCTTGAAGGTCTTTGCTTCGTTGTAGTCCATCAGGGCATAGGCGATGATGATGACCGTGTCGCCCACCTGCACCTTGCGGGCAGCCGCACCGTTCAGGCAGATGCTGCCCGTGCCGCGTTCTCCTTTGATGATATACGTCTCAAACCGCTCGCCGTTGTTGTTATCGACGACCTGCACCTTTTCGCCTGCGATGAGGTCGGCGGCGTCCATTAGGTCCTCGTCAATCGTGATACTGCCCATGTAGTTGAGGTTGGCCTCAGTCACATGTCCGCAGTGAATCTTCGACTTCAAAACTTCAATCATCATGGCTCTTGGTATTTGATGTTATCAATGAGACGAACGGGAATTTGGCCACAGAAGACGGTGATGCAGCCGACGATGTAGTCGCTGTCGTCCCAACTCTGAACAGAAGCCAGCGAACGGCCGTCAACAATTTCGTAGTATTGCACCTCCAGCCCGTCCAGTGCGTTGAGGGTGTCGATGACCCACTGGCGAGTCTCCTCCAGCGAGTGGTTCTTGGCATAGTGACGGCTGATGAACAGCACCCGCGAGATGTTTGTGGCGAGTTCCTTCTCGTCGGCTGTGAGCAAAGAGTTGCGGCTGCTCAGCGCCAGTCCGCTCTCTTCACGTACGATGGGGCAGGGCACGATGGTCAGCGGAAACTGCAGGTCCTCCACCATGCGGCGGATGACGGCAATCTGCTGAAAGTCCTTCTCGCCGAAATAGGCACGGTCAGGCTCCACCATCATAAAGAGTTTGCTCACCACCTGGCACACACCATTGAAATGGCCAGGACGGTAGCCGCCTTCCATCACCGTATCCGTCGGCGGATAGGAGAACGAGCGAGTGTCGGGTTCGGGATAGACCTCCTCGACGCTCGGTGCAAAGGCGATGGTGGCACCGATGCCTTCGAGCAACCGACAGTCTGCCTCCAGTGTGCGAGGGTATTTGGCAAGGTCGTTCTTGTCATTGAACTGAGTGGGATTCACAAAGACACTCACCACTGTCACGTCGTTTTCGTTGACACTTCGACGCACGAGCGAGGCGTGTCCCTCATGCAAGGCACCCATTGTCGGAACCAGTCCAACGCTCTTGCCTTCGGCACGGAAGCCGCCAAGCAAAGATTTTAACTCAGAAATTGTGTGTACAACTTTCATGACTCCTATATAATAATATATAAGGTATGCGTGCGTAAAACGTGATCCGGTTGGGATTCGAACCCAAGACCCACAGCTTAGAAGGCTGTTGCTCTATCCAACTGAGCTACCGGACCAACCTTATTTTACCAAATTGCCTGCAAAGGTACGAATAAGCGAGGAAAAAACCAAACTTGTTAGAGGTTTTTCGAGCGAGAGTACTTCGGCAAAGTCAAAGTCTGCAAAAAATCACGCTGTGATGGTGTTGTAGTTTCACTGCGCTGAAACTTTTGTATCACTGCGTTGAAACTTTTGTTCCACCGCGTTGAAACTTTTGTTCCACTGCGCTGAAACTTGATGGGTGCTGGAGCATGAGAAAGGGCACTCCACAGCGATATGCGGAGTGCCCTTGAATCTCAGATAATTAACGCTGGAATGCGTCTTAGCACTGAGCGAGTTTGCCGTCTGAACCGAGCACATTCACAATCTTGTGGATGTACATCTTCTTCATGTTCTCGCGGGCAGGCTTCAGGTACTGGCGCGGGTCGAAGTGAGAGGGGTTCTCAGCCAGGTGCTTGCGGATGGCAGCGGTCATGGCCAGACGCGAGTCACTGTCGATGTTGATCTTGCAGACAGCCGACTTGGCAGCCTTGCGCAACTGCTCTTCCGGAATACCGATGGCATCGGGCAACTTGCCGCCATACTGGTTGATGGTAGCAACTTCTTCCTGCGGAACAGACGAAGAACCGTGGAGCACGATGGGGAAGCCAGGAAGTTTTTTCTCAATCTCCTCGAGCACGTCGAATGCGAGTGGGGGAGGAACGAGCAGACCTGTCTTCGGGTCGCGTGTGCACTGCTCGGGTGTGAACTTGTAAGCGCCGTGGCTTGTGCCGACCGAGATAGCCAGCGAGTCGCAACCGCTGCGGGTGGTGAAGTCGATAACCTCTTCAGGCTTCGTGTAGTGGCTCTCAGCAGCAACTACGTCGTCCTCGACACCGGCGAGCACGCCGAGTTCTGCCTCGACAGTCACGTCGTACTTGTGAGCATATTCAACCACCTTCTTCGTGACAGCGATGTTCTCTTCGTAAGGCAGTGCGCTGCCGTCGAACATCACGCTCGAGAAGCCCATGTCGATGCAGTCCTTGCAGATTTCAAAACTGTCACCGTGGTCGAGGTGGAGCACGATTTCAGGATGAGCGCAACCCAGTTCCTTGGCGTATGCGACAGCACCTTCGGCCATGAAGCGGAGGATGGTGGCATTTGCATAGTTACGGGCACCCTTCGACACCTGCATGATGACGGGTGACTTAGTTTCGACAGCAGCCATGACGATGGCCTGCATCTGCTCCATTGTGTTGAAGTTGAAGGCTGGGATAGCGTAGCCGCCCTTGACGGCTCTTGCGAACATATCACGTGTGTTCACAAGACCAAGATCTTTGTAATTAACCATAAATACTATAAATTAAAAGTTAGAAATAAACTCTCTCCAATGGCCCCGTGGGTCATTTCCGAATGCAAATATACGCTATTTTTCTCGCCTTTTCGTTATGTCAAGTCATTTTTTTCAGCGAAGGTGCGGTTTTTCTCAACTTTTTTTGTTCCTTTGTAGTGTTAAAATTTTAATATGAAACATCGACTTTGCATTTTCCTCTCTTTATGTTGCCTGTTGGTCATGGCAGGATGTCGAAGAATTGTGCTGCCGGAGGAAGGAGGGCAATCACAGTCTGACGAGGTCAACTACAACAGCAATGCACCAGTTGTGAATCGTGACGACGAAGGCTCATCCGACGATACAGGTGACGTCGTCGGCGCATTTCGAGGCTACGAAACTCTGAGAGAGTATCTTGAGGTGTATGGCAGCGTTGACAAGCCCATTCCCATGGAGGATGTCTTGCCTGGCGGATGTCTGTATCAAGTTATCATGCAAAACGGAAACATCAGTGGTATTGAGAATTGTTGGGTGGAGGGCTATGTCGTAGGCTATATCAATGGGACGACGTGGAAGAAGGCCGTCATTGGCATCACGGATGCAGTGCCGAGCAACATCGTCCTGGCTGCAAAACCAGATGAGGCCGACATGGCACGTTGTTTCCCTGTACAATTGTCCCAGGCATCCGTCGATCAGCGGAATATGCGTGAAGCGCTGAATTTGAAAGACAATCCTGATATGTTGGGCAAGTTGGTCTGCTTGGCAGGTGTCCTTTCTTACTATATGCACACGTTGGGACTTACTCAAGTCTATGATGGCTATTACGATGACGGAAATCCCGAAGACAATCCTCAGCCAGATGACCCCGAACCAGTCAATCCAGACCCTGATGACCCTACGCCAGATAACCCTGACCCCGAGCCCGATACGCCCACCGGGCCCTATCATGGGTATGATACGCCTTCAGCCTACATCACTGCTTTTTCACAGAGTTATGACACACCTGCCCCGTTTGAGGATTTTCTCGCAGGTGGCTGTGTATATGAGGATATTGTCACCAAAAAGAATGGCAAGAAATGGGGTGGGAGGAGCCTATGGGTCAAAGGATTCATTGTTGGCGTTGCAACAATGGACAACGACGAGTTGAACGGAATCTTTGAAGGGAACTGGACGGGAGTAAACGGATATAAACACGATGCAAATATCCTTCTGGCACCGACTGCAGACACCAAAGACATTCGTCAGTGCATTCCCATCGAACTACCCAACAAAAGCGACGTTCGCAGAAACCTGAACCTATACAGTCACCCCAGCAATCAGGGACGAGAAGTGGCTGTTAAAGGCGTCGTCAGCGAGTATTTCTGGACTGTCGGTATCAAAAATACATCAAAATACCACTTTTTTGACACCTCAGAATGAAAAAGATAGAGGTTTGTTTTGTGCAATCAATAAGTTTTCGTACCTTTGCACCTCGAAATCCATTACACCGTTTTTAATAGTGTTACCACCACTAAAAAACATTAAACAGAACAATACAATGAAACAAGGTATTCATCCCGAAAACTATCGCGAAGTCATCTTCAAGGATATGTCGAATGGCGATATGTTCCTCTCTCGCTCTTGCGCCAAGACCAACGACACAGAAGTGTTCGAAGGCGTTGAGTATCCCGTTGTGAAACTCGAAATCTCTTCCAGCTCGCACCCCTTCTACACAGGTAAGGCTAAACTGGTGGACACCGCCGGTCGCGTGGACAAGTTCATGAACCGCTACAAGGGTCTGAAGAAGTAAGAAACACCGCGAAGCACACAAAAACACCTCTGCTCACATCGAGCAGAGGTGTTTTTTCTTTGTAATGCCTTGCCTACAATGCTGGTTGGTCAGTCACGGTATCGTGCGATTCGCCCGTATCAACGGCCTTTGCCTTTTGAGTGACAGAGATGGTGAGCTTGTCGCTCGTTGTCGTTGTCACGGTGACGATGCACTTGCGCTCGTTGTCTGTAGTATTCTCTGTCCAACTCATCTTGACCTGTGGAGTGCCCGAGGTGTAGGCTTGCTTTTCCACGGTCAGCCAACTCTCGCTGCACTGAATGGTGGAAATCGCACTGCTCAGTTTGTCAAGGTTGACCGTTTGTGTCGACGCTTCGGCCAGAAGTTCCAGTTCTGCTGAATAAGTCTTGCCCGTCGGCTCAACATTGATAGGGTCGCTGTTGCTGGAACCACCATCGCTACCGCCGCCACAAGAGGCCAATACGAACGTTGCAAAACACAAACTTGCTAAAATCTTTATTGCCTTCATAAACTTATTCTATTATTAGTTATAAACTCACGTCAATTTCCATCAATCTATTCGTCAATTATTGTTTCTAAAGATTGACGCCTTCATTCACGTAGATTGACGTGTAAAACTCACTTTATCAGAACTTTCTGTCCGTTGCGGATGTACACTCCTGGGAGCGCAGGCGTCTCGCCTGCTGAAACATTGAGCCTTCGTCCCTGCAAGTCATACCACTCGCTTTCCGAGATGTCCTCTCCTTGGGAGTGGATTAAGGAGAGGTCCTCAAGTTCGATGGCATTTCCGTCGATAGAGTAGAAGAGAGGACGAGACTTCACGGCTGCAGACTTCGGAATGGCGAGCCATGCCTTGTGGCCTTCTATATCGAAAGGCTTACCGTCAGCATCGCCCCAGAACCATCCGAGCACGTTGCTCCATTCCGTTCCGCTCGGACCATACGCCAGTTTGTAGAACAGACAGTCACCTTCTGCCGTCGTCGTAGTCACGTCGTCGCTGCCATGCAGCAGGTTCGGTCCTGTGTAACTTGTAGTGTTCTCTTGTGGTGCTAAAACATAAGAATCCGCACGTCTTTCCTTGCCTTTCAGCAAAACAGCAACATTGGCAGGAACGAAACCTCCTTGCTCACCATCTGCAATTAAGGCATAAGTCAACTTCTCATCTGTGGCATTGGTAACGATATATGCTTTCAGATCTGTAGGCAAAATATAATCATACATTTCATCGTAGAAAGTAACATATCCTGCATCAGAAAGAACGATTAAATGATTGCTTGGAGGGAGCGCCACCACACTACCAAATAAACTCCAGGGTGGAGTTGTTTTGTATAAATTAATACTTTTTGTGGGAACATGAAGTGTCGCAGTGTTTATAGGGGTGTCATAAAAAGTACTCATTGAGGCCATATATGAGGGATTGTATAAAGTTTTAGGACATGTAACAGCATAACAATATACATCTTTTAGACTTTTGCAATTCCTAAATGCTTCACGACCAATATCCGTAATACTTTTACCAAACTGAATAACAGTTAATTTACTGCAATCAGAGAAAGCCCAGTCACCGATGGATGTGATACTGTTGCCAATAGTCAATGATGTTAGGCCGCTGCACTCCCAGAAAGCACCGCTGCCAATGGTTGTGACGCAGTTGGGAATGGTCAGCGATGTCAGTCCTGTGCAGTCTCTGAAAGCATCACCGCCAATGGATGTGACGCTGTTGCCAATGGTCAGTGATGTTAGACCGCTGCAGTTACGGAATGCTCTACTTTCTATGGATGTGATACTGTTGGGGATGGCTATCTCTCTCAAATTCTTACATTTATAAAAAGTCTCACATTCAATAGACGTAAGACTATTAGAGAGGGTGAGTGAGGTCAGTCCACTGCATCCTGAAAAAGCAGCCTCGCCTATTGATGTGACGCTGTTGGGAATTATGACAGAATTAAGGGTACTACAGTCTCTAAAAGACCAAGAGCCGATAGACGATAGACTATTAGGAAGATATATTGATGATAATCTACTACAGCCTTGGAAAGCATAGTCGCCGATGGATGTAGTGCTGTTGGGTATGTTCACCGAAGTTAAGCCGCTACAATCACAGAAAGCACTGCTGCCGATGGACGTGACGCTATTAGGAATTGATATAGAAGTCAGGCTGCTGAAGCCGGAGAAAACGGAATTCTCAATTGAGGTGACATTGTTGGGGATTGTCAGTTCGGTAATCTTTTTATCATCTATATACAAATTATGGGCATAGTATAAAGGATTGCTATAACGATTATAAAAACTTATTTTGCACCAAGCTGCAATATCTACAATATGTACCGCCTCAAGACTACTGCATCCATCAAAAGCATAGCATCCGACATATGTGATACTATTGGGAATTGTTATTGATTTTAAATCAGTACAGCCAGCGAAAACCCCTCCGCCAATGGATGTGACGCCCTCAGGAATCGTGATGGAAGTAAGGCCACTACAACCTCTGAATGCATTGCTCCCAATAGATGTGACGTTGTTAGGTATGATGGTATTCTTACAACCTCGAAGTATAGTATTATTTGCAGTTTCTATTATAGCATTGCAATTGCTGCGAGAATCATAATAAGTATTGCCACTTTCAACAACGATTGTTGCTAAGTTGAGGCAACCTCCGAAGGCGTCATAACCAATAGATGTGATGCTACTGGGGATGGACAGCGATGTCAGTCCGCTGCATCCACTGAAGGCATAATCACCGATAGAGGTTATGTTGTTGGGAAGGGTCAGCGATGTGAGTCCGCTGCAACCTTTGAAAGCAGCTTCACCAATGTATGTAACACTGTTGGGGATGGTCACCTCTGTCAGACCACTGCAGCCATAGAAAGCATACTCACCGATGGATGTGACGCTATTGCCAATGGTCAGTATTGTCAAAGATTTTATACCCATAAATGGAGAATAAGAGGAAGAGTATGTGAGGTTGCGCCCTAAATATAAGGACTGGATGGGGCAGTTTGAAAAAGGACTTGTTGAATAAATGGTTGAGAGTGACAATGGTTGAGTGCTATCCTCAATCGTCACTGATGTCAGGCCGCTGCAGCCTTGGAAAGCACAACTTCCGATGGACGTGACGCTGTAGGGAATGACCACCGATGTCAGGCCGCTGCAGCCATTGAAAGCATAACTTCCGATGGACGTGACGCTGTAGGGTTCTCCATTATAATTTACAGATTCTGGAATGGTGATAACTCCAGAATAGGAATTATTATAGGTGTTACGATAAGTGACAGTAGCAGTCTTTGTACTACTATCAAGATTGTAATAGATGCCGTCAATTTCTGCGTCATACGCATAGGTAATTGATGATAGCATCAAGAATGTGAGAAGAAATAGAAACTTTTTCATAACAAGTTGTTTTTATGTATCGGCAAATTTACTGCATTTTTCTTTTTGTACCAAATTTCAACAAGGATATTTTAGGAACACGGATTTTACGGATAGGACGGATTGGGGAGTGACACATCAATCTATGTGAATGATGACATCAATCTTTAGAAATAATAATTGATGATTAGATTGATGAAGATTGACGTGTGTAATCATCCGTCAAATCCGCAAAATCCGTGTTTCGAAGTTCGATAAAAACAGGTGTGCCTTAGGATCGTTTTTGCACTGTGGACCATGTTCGTGCGGACTGTGGGCGGTGCTGGCGTGGACTGTGGTCGGCTTCACGATGCACTGCGGAGGAAATGTTGGGGCGTTGTGAAGTGGGGTAGAAGCAAACGAAAAGACACATCGCCCGAGGTGGGGATGTGCCTGAAGGTGTGTTTGGGTGAGGGTTAGCGTCGTGCCTGTTCGAGCAATTCGCGCTGACGGTCGGTTAGGGTGGCGGGGACGGTGACGTTGATGGTGAGGATGAGGTCGCCGGTGGTGCCATCGGGGCGTGTCAGACCTTTGCCTTTCAGACGGAGTTTGGAGCCAGGTTGTGTGCCTGGCTTGATTTTCAGACGCAGGCGTTTGCCGTCGGGCGTCTGGATGATGAGGTCGCCTCCGAGGGCAGCGGTGAACATGTCGATCTGTGTCTGTGCCTCGGTGTCAGCATTCTGCTGTGCCTGACGACGTGTCTGCTGACGTTCGCGGGAACGACGTGCTCCAGATGCGGTGCCGAACAGTTGTTCGAAGAAGTCAGAGAAACCGCCGCTTCCAAAGTTGATACCGCCAGAGCCGAAATCGAAGTTAAATCCTCCGCCTTGTCCGCCGAAACCGCTGAAGCCTTCGAAACCACCGCCGCCGAAACCCTGTCCGACCTTGTCCCAATTCTCGCCGTACTGGTCGTACTTCTTTCGTTTCTCAGGGTCGCTGAGCACGTCGTACGCCTCGTTGAGCAGTTGGAATTTGGCCTTGGCCTTCGGATCGTCGGGGTGCAGGTCGGGGTGGAACTGCTTCGAACGCTTCCTGTAGGCAGCCTTGAGTTCGTCCTGCGGTATGTTCTTGTCAACACCCAGAATCTTGTAATAGTCAATGAATTTTGCCATAATTTGTTGTGTGTATTTATTCTGAAAGGGATGCAGCAAAAATTGTGCCAAATCGTGCTTCTGACGGCATGTCAGTAAAAAGTTGAAAGTTGAAGGTTGAAAGTTGAAAGTTATTTCGTACCTTTGCAGCATGAAACAGATTTTGCTTGCGATTTGTGGGTGCATGATGGCGATGATGCCGGTACATGCTCAGACGATGGCGGATGTGTTGCGCACGATGCCTGACAGTGTTTTGCCGTTGCTGACACGGAACGACCGTCTGGACCTTGTCGATGAGTGGCAGGGCGGCGTGAAGGCGGAGGTGAAGAATCGGCTGGGCGGCATGGTACGCCTGACGGACCTCTCGGATAGCAAGGCTTCCATGCAGTTGTCGGCGGTGTCGAGTGTTACGTTTGAGATTGTGGAGCATCCTGACTGGCACAAAAAAGCCGTCCGAATGGTGCATACCTGCACTACGGACGGCTTGACGAACCGTTATGAACGGTGGTTCACACTGGACTGGTGTTCAGAATAGTTTAGGCTTACGACGACGGGCTTCTTCGAGCGGAAGAGGCTCGTTTTCTTTTTCTGCATACTGACGGCGGAGGTCGGCATAACGTTGTCCGAGACTGTCGGCATAGTGTTCTTTGTCGCTGAGTAACTGTGATGCTGCCTTGGCGTTTTGCGAAGCATCCTTCATCCAGACGACGGGTGCGGAATAGACGGGTGCAATCTTCAGCGCCGTGTGCAGTTCGCTGGTGGTGGCACCGCCTATCATCAGAGGGATGCTGAGCCCGTTGCGTTCCAGTTCGCGTGCCACATTGACCATCTCTTCGAGCGACGGCGTGATGAGTCCGCTGAGTCCGATGATGTCGGCTTTTTCTTCGATGGCACGGCGGACGATTTCTTCTGCAGGCACCATCACACCCAGGTCGATGACTTCATATCCGTTGCAGGCGAGTACGACACTTACGATGTTTTTTCCGATGTCGTGTACATCGCCTTTCACCGTTGCCAATAGCACACGCGGACGCTGGTGGCTCTTGGGTGTGCCGCAGCAGTCGCAGGTGTGGAGCGTCGGCTGTGCTTGGATGAGCGGCTGGAGGATGTCAACAGCCTGCTTCATCGTTCGTGCGGTCTTGACCACTTGTGGCAGGAACATCTTTCCTTCGCCAAACAGCGTGCCGACGCGGTTCATGCCGTCCATAAGCGGCCCTTCAATTACGCGCACGGCATTGCCGTATTTCTTCACAGCCTCCATGAGGTTGGTTTCGAGATGGTCGGTCACACCTTTCTGGAGGGCATAGGCAAGACGCTCTTCGACTGAGGTGTGGCTGGCTGTATCATGGTCGCTGTCGGCAGGGTTGGCAGAAGAGGCTTTGGCTGCTTCTTGTTCGGCTTTCAGCCGTTCGGCATGTTCGATGAGCCTCTCCGTCGCGTCAGGACGGCGACAGAGCAGCACGTCCTCGATGGCTTCGAGCAGTGGGGTAGGGATGTCGCTGTACTGTACCTTCGTGGCAGGATTGACGATGCCGAAGTCCTGGCCTGCTGCCATCGTGTGGTAGAGGAACACCGCGTGCATGGCTTCGCGCAGGTAGTTGTTGCCTCGGAACGCAAAACTCAGGTTGCTCACACCTCCGCTCACGTGGGCTCCTGGCAGATGGTGACGTATCCATTCCGTCGCACGGATGAAGTCGAGGGCATACGCATTGTGCTCCTCGATGCCAGTGGCGACGGCCAGCACGTTGGGGTCGAAGATGATGTCATGTGGCTGCATACCCACCTGTTCGGTGAGGAGCCGATAGGCGCGCTCACAAATCTGGACTTTCCGCTCGTAGGTCGTGGCCTGGCCTTCTTCGTCGAAAGCCATGACGACCACTGCGGCACCCAGCCTTTTCACCTCCCTCGCGTGGCGGAGGAAGATGTCCTCGCCTTCCTTCAGCGAGATGGAGTTGACAATCGACTTTCCCTGCACACATTTCAGACCGGTGCGGATGACTTCCCAGTCGGACGAGTCGATCATCATGGGTACACGTGCCACATCGGGGTCGGACATGCAGAGGTTGAGGAACGTCTCCATTTCGTGACGGGCATCCAACAGCCCGTCGTCCATGTTGATGTCGAGCACCAGCGCACCGTCCTCTACCTGACGGCGTGCGATGGACAAGGCTTCGTCATAATTCTTTTCGTTGATGAGTCGCAGGAATTTTCTGCTTCCCGCTACGTTGCAACGTTCTCCAACATTGACAAAAAGGCGTTCTTTCGTGACTTCTAAGACTTCCAGGCCAGACAACTGCAGATGTGGCGGAGGCGTAATCGTACCATGTGGATGCGCATCGAGCAATGTGTGGAGTTGGCGGATGTAGGCATCCGTCGTGCCGCAACAGCCGCCGATGATGTTGACAAGTCCCTCGTCAACGTATTCGCGTACCTCTTCGCGCATCTGCTCAGGGCTCTGGTCATATTGGCCCAGTGCGTTCGGCAGTCCTGCGTTGGGGTAGGCGCTGATGTAGTAGGGTGCTTTTTGCGCAAGGTCGCGCAGGAACGGCTTGAGTTGACGGGCGCCGAACGAGCAGTTCAGGCCTACGCTGAAGATGTCGGCGTGCTGAACCGAGGCTAAAAACGCTTCGAGAGTCTGTCCCGACAGCGTTCTGCCAGCAACGTCGCTGACGGTCACCGAAAGCATGAGCGGCACGCGACGTCCTGCTGTCTGCATCGCCTCTTCGGCAGCGAAGAGTGCTGCTTTGGCATTGAGCGTGTCGAAGATGGTCTCGATGAGCAGTGCATCTACACCGCCTTCAAGCAGAGCCTCCATCTGCTCCGTATAGGCTTCAGCCAGTGTGTCGAAGGTGAGGTTGCGGAGCGCAGGGTCGTTCACGTCGGGACTGATGCTGAGGCTGCGGTTGGTCGGGCCTACACTACCAGCCACAAAACGGGGCTGAGCAGGATTGTTAAGTGTATATTCGTCAGCGATGCTACGTGCAATGCGTGCACCTTCGAGAGCCATTTCGCGTGCCACACCGGCACAGTGATAGTCTGCTTGCGAAATGCGCTGGGAAGAAAAGGTGTTCGTCTCGATGATGTCGGCACCGGCTTCGAGGTAGAGGCGGTGAATGTTGCGAACGATGTCGGGGCGCACCAGGTTGAGCAGGTCGTTGTTGCCTTTCATCAGACCTGGAACGTCGGCAAAGCGTGTGCCACGAAAATCCTCTTCAGCCAGTCCGTACTGCTGAATCATGGTGCCCATTGCTCCGTCGAGCAGGAGGATGCGCTGTTGGATGAGGTCTTGTAGTGTTGGCATGTTAATGCTTCATGGCGCGGTCCATTTCGCGGCGGTCTTCGCGCTCTTTCATACTTTGTCGTTTGTCGTATTCCTTCTTACCACGCGCCAGGGCGATGTCGAGTTTAGCCAAACCATTTTCGTTGATGAACAGGCGCACGGGTACGATAGTGTATCCGGGTGTCTTCGTCTCGGCTTCGAGGTTACGCAGTTCCTTGCGGTTGAGGAGCAGTTTGCGGTCGTGACGCTCCTGATGGTTGTTGTAAGAACCCTGGGCATACTGTGCGATGTTCATGTTCTTCACCCAAAGTTCGCCTGCGACAAAGTAGCAGTAGGTATCGACGAGGCTGGCTTTGCCCAGGCGGATGGACTTGATTTCCGTGCCTGTGAGGACAATGCCGGCGGTGTAGGTGTCGATGAACTCATAGTCGAACGACGCCCGCTTATTCTTGATATTGATGCGCTGGTTGCTGTTGATTTTCTTCTTTGCCATGGTTGTGTTTGCTGCAATGGTTTTGCGGCATAGAGGGCGTTAGTGGAGCAGGAAGTCGGTTTCGTGCTCACGGACGTAGGCGGCAACGGTGGGTGTCACCTCTTCCTGATAGTCGTCGAGGAAGGCATCGCCCAGTTCGTTCATCGTCTCTTGCTGTTCGTACAGGGCCATGAACTGCTCGTCGTCGAGGTCGGCTTCGAGTTCGTCGCGGTGGCGGTGGTACTCGTGCTGCACGTCGTAGATGAAGTTGCCGAACTGACGCAGTCCCCACTGCTTCTTCATCATCATGGCGAAGGGGCCGTCGAGGACGAATGGTCCGAGTCCGTTCTGTATGAGTTGGATGAATCCACCCTCCATCACTTCGTCGAGCAGATAGCGGTAGGCGAGCAGGGTGAGTTGGTCGGTCGTGAGCAGGCCGATGTTCTCAGCGGTCAGTTCGCCGCCCAGCCGCTGGAGGTAGGCGTCGGTGAGGGTGCGGATGTAGGTCTCGGCACCCTGGTCCCAGGCTTGGTTCAGTTGTTCGTTCATTCTTCTTCCTGTTCGCGTTGCTTCTTCTCGCCGATGAGTTGGAAGTCCTTCGGACGGAGCACGAAGGTCGAACCCAGATACTTCTCCTTGACCACGCGGTTCTCAGCCAGTTCGGGCGGTGTTCCCTTGAACAGGATGCGTCCTTCGAACAGGAGGTAGGCGCGGTCGGTGATGCAGAGGGTCTCCTGTACGTTGTGGTCGGTGATGAGGATACCGATGTTGCGGTCCTTCAGTTTCCAGACGATGTACTGGATGTCCTCGACGGCGATGGGGTCAACACCAGCAAAGGGTTCGTCGAGCATGATGAACTTCGGGTCGATGGCCAGACAGCGTGCGATTTCGCAGCGGCGTCGCTCGCCACCTGAGAGTTGGTTACCCTGGTTCTTGCGCACTTTCTGCAGACGGAACTCGTCGAGCAGGCTTTCCATCTTCTCGCGCATCTGGGCACGGGTGAGGTCCTTGCGCATCTCGAGCACGGTCATGAGGTTGTCCTCGACGCTCATGGTGCGGAACACGGAGGCCTCCTGTGCCAGGTAGCCCACACCAGCCTGCGCACGCTTCGCCACAGGGAACTTCGTGATTTCGAGGTCGTTGAGGAATACCTGTCCGCCGTTGGGAACGACGAGGCCCGTGGTCATGTAGAACGAGGTGGTCTTGCCTGCACCGTTCGGTCCGAGCAGCCCGACGATTTCGCCCTGACGCACATGGATGGAGACGTCGTTGACGACGGTGCGCTTTCCGTATGTCTTGACCAGGTGGCGTGTGTAGAGCGTCTGCCGTTCCTCGCTGTATTCGGGGATTTCGGCGTCGCCGGCATTGGTAGTCGCCGTCTTCAGTATTTCTTCTGCCATGCTGTAGTAAGTTCTGAATTTAACTGCAAAAATACTCATAATTTGCCGAAATGTCGTGCATAAAACGAAAAAAACGCATTTCGTGTGCTGTTTTTGCGCGGTTTTTGTTAATTTTGACTTCGTCGAAGGTACTGTCGCTCGGGAATAAAAATAAAAAAAATGTTTTTTCATTTTGTATTCCGCTCGCTTAATCGTACCTTTGCAGTGAAAAAGAGTGCAGGAAAATGACACTTCCCAGTGCTTGGCGTTTTTACGCCAAGTGCTTAGCGTTCGAACGCCAAGTGCTTAGCGTGAAATTTCCAAGTGCTTAGCGTGGTAGTTCATCACGCTCGGAATGACAACTCCTCTGTAGATGAAATGTGCAAAAAACATAGTTCGTGTTAACAGTTAAGTCAGGTCTCACACATTTGGGACGTTACGTCCAGTTGATGGGTCGGGTGCTCACACAACCCGACCGTTGGCGCATGTTCTACAAACAGTACATCAGCGAGATGTTCCAACTGGGCTACAACTCGATAGGCCTGGTGTTGATTATCTCGTTCTTCATCGGTGCCGTCATCTGCCTGCAAATCAAACTGAATATCCAGAGTCCGTGGATGCCGCGCATGGTCGTGGGCTACACCACTCGTGAAATCATGCTGCTGGAGTTTTCATCGAGCATCATGTGTCTGATTCTGGCAGGCAAGGTCGGTTCGAACATCGCGTCGGAACTGGGCACCATGCGCATCACACAGCAGATTGACGCCCTCGACATCATGGGTGTCAATTCGGCCAACTACCTCATCCTGCCCAAGATAGCGGGTCTGATGACAATCATGCCTGTGCTGGTCACTTTGAGCGTCTTTTCAGGCATCATGGGAGCGTATGCCACGAGCCTGATGGGCACGACCACGGTGCCCGAACTCGACGAAGGCTTCCGCTACCAATTCAACCAGTGGTTCTTCTGGTGCGGCATGATTAAGGCCGTGGTCTATGCCTTCATCATCACCAGCGTGTCGGCTTATAAGGGATACACCGTCGAAGGAGGCAGTGTGGAGGTGGGAAAGGCCTCGACCGATGCCGTCGTGTCGAGTAGCATCCTCGTGCTCTTCGCCGACATTTTCCTCACACAAATTCTCACCTGACACGCCATGATAGAAGTCAAGCATCTGTATAAGTCGTTCGACGACAAGGAGGTGTTGAAAGACATCAACGCCACCTTCAATAATGGCCAGGTGAACCTCATCATCGGACAGTCGGGCAGCGGTAAGACCGTCCTCATCAAGAACATTGTGGGGCTGCTCACACCGACCAGCGGCAACATCCTGTACGACGGCCGCGACTTCGTCACGCTGACGAAGAAGGAGCGTGTCATGCTGCGCCGTGAGATGGGAATGATTTTCCAGAGTGCCGCCCTGTTCGACTCGCTCACCGTGCTCGAAAATGTCATGTTCCCGCTCGACATGTTCTCAGACAAACCCTACGAGGACCGCGTCAAGCGTGCCCAGCATTGCCTGGCGCGTGTCAACCTGGAGGGTACGGACAAGAAACTGCCAGCCGAACTCAGTGGCGGTATGCAGAAACGTGTCGCCATCGCACGTGCCATCGCACTCGAGCCGAAGTACCTCTTCTGCGACGAACCGAACTCGGGCCTCGATCCCAAAACTTCGATTGTCATCGACGAACTCATCGCCGGCATCACCCATGAGGACAAGATTACGACCATCGTCAACACCCACGACATGAATTCAGTCATGGGCATCGGCGAAAACATCACGTTCATCTGCGAAGGCCGTGCCGAGTGGCAGGGCTCAAACAAGGAAATCATGGACGCCACGAACAAACCGCTCGAAGACTTCATCTTTGCCTCAGATATCCTGCGTCAGGCAAAGATTACGTATGATAATGAGAAGAAAAAGAAGGGACTCTCCCCCGACCCCTCCCTGTGAGGGAGGGGAGTAGAATGTGAAAAACGAAGTGGTTCTACTCCTTATTATATTATTTATACTATATGCCCCCCTCCCTCACAGGGAGGGGCCGGGGGAGAGTCCTGAGAGGCAAGGGGGCGGGTCTTTCCACTTCTCCTTCATGACCTACAACTGTGAGAATGCCTTCGACACCATTCCTGCACAGGACCATGATGATACGGAGTTTCTGCCCGACGGGATGCAGCACTGGACTCGCTGGCGTTTCAGTCAGAAGATGAACCGCATCGCGCAGGTGGTGCTGGCTGCCGACACCCTCCATCCGCTCGACCTGATGGTGCTGCAGGAAGTGGAGAGCGACACGGTGATGGAGTGGCTGCTGCACCGCACGCCGCTGGCCTCGGTGGGGTATGAATATGTGATGACTGCGTCGCGTGACCCTCGCGGCATCAACGTCGCACTCGTCTATCAGCCGTTCACCTTCCGGCTCATTGCGACAGAATGCATCGGGCTCTCCGACACCTTTTTACAAGAACACGACTTGCTGCCTACGCGCGACATACTGCATGTTTGCGGACGATGTGCCTCAGGCGACACGCTGGACATCTTTGCCGTCCACTTGCCATCACGACTCGGGGGTAGGGAAGGGCAACTGAAGCGTCGTGGACTGCAACGGCTGCTTTTTGACAGCGTTGACTCGATTCTGACAGCACGCCCTTCGGCAAATGTCATCGTGGCTGGCGACTTCAACGAATCTCCTTCGAAAAAGACAGCACGTCGCTTTCCGTCGCTGCGTAACCTGATGCTCGGACGCAAGGGCGGTTCGTACAAATTTCACGGACACTGGGAATGGATTGACCAGGTGTGGGTGTCGAAATCCCTCTGCGATGGACCTGCACATCTGTCCGTTTCTACCGATAATGTTCGTGCACTGGCACTACCTTTTTTGCTTGAGCGCGACGAAGCGTATGGCGGAGTGAAGCCTTTTCGCACGTTCTACGGTCCTGCCTATCATCGGGGCTACAGCGACCATCTGCCTGTCGTGCTCACCTTCCGTCAACGATAGCCGTTGCCTTTCTCAGTCATCTGCAACAAAAAACCTCCCGACCCGCAGGTCAGGAGGTTTTTCATATAGGTTGTTGTTGTCTATGCGCTTTACTTTTTCAGATAGTCCTTTACTTCATCGGCAGGAACCATCTTCTCATCGAATGCGTATGCACCGGTCTTCTGCGACTTGAACATGCGGATTACCTTGGTGAAGGCGCGGCTGTTCTTGTCCTGAAGGGTTGCGACTGTTTTCTTTGCCATAGTCTATTCTGAATTACTTAATTTCCTTGTGCACAGTCATGCGCTTGAGGATGGGGTTATACTTCTTCAACTCCATGCGGTCAGGAGTGTTCTTGCGGTTTTTGGTGGTGATGTAACGCGATGTGCCAGGGAGTCCGCTTTCCTTCATTTCGGTGCATTCAAGGATGACCTGCACACGGTTACCTTTCGCTTTCTTAGCCATATCTAAACGAAAATTTTTACTTTGTGATTAACCAATTACTTCGATGTCCTCCCACTTCAGGTTTCCCTTGGTGACAGCCTGCTTGAGGGCTGCGTCGAGACCGATGCGGTTGATGATGCGGAGTCCGTGTGCACTGACATTGAGTACAATCCAGCAGTCCTCCTCAGCATAGTAGAACTTCTTTGTGAACAAATTGACGTCGAACGTGCGCTTGGTACGGCGCAGTGAGTGGGAAACGTTGTTTCCGATCATCGACCTCTTACCTGTGATTTGACAAGTTTTTGACATATCTTCGATGTGCGTTTACAGGCGTTGGCTGTCCTGTAATGCGCGTTCTTTAATCTTGTTTCTTACTTACTGTATTAATACTCTCTCAATTACTCTGCGGGAACTACGCTGACAGTGCTGCGGTCCATACGTCCTTTCTTGAATGTAACGACGCCGTCAACCAGTGCGTAGAGCGTATGATCACGACCCATGCCGACATTCTTGCCTGCATAGTGCTGTGTACCACGCTGGCGGATGATGATGTTGCCAGCCTTTGCAAATTGACCTCCGAAGAGTTTCACGCCAAGTCGCTTGCTGTGCGACTCGCGACCGTTCTTTGAACTACCTACACCTTTCTTATGTGCCATAATTCTTTCTTGTTTTTAGTAGGTTAAGCAATAACTTGTTTGATTGTCAGTTCTGTGAACTGCTGGCGGTGTCCGTTGAACTTGCGGTAGCCCTTGCGGCGACGCTTGTGGAACACAAAGACCTTGTCACCCTTCACGAGTGGCGTCTTCACTTCGCAAACTACTTTCGCGCCTTCTACTGTAGGCGTTCCTACTGTCACAGAACCGTCGTTGTCAACCAACAAGACGTTCTCAAACTCAACAGTTGCCTGTGCGTCCACGTCCTTGATGTGGTGTACGAACAGACGCTTGCCTTCTTCGGCCTTGAACTGTTGCCCGTTAATTTCTACAATAACGTACATTTTTTTGTTTAATAATTTTGTTAAAAACGGTTTTCGTCCGCGAGGCGAGGCTATCTCGTAGCCCACTTTTCCGAGCCCCAACGGCACAAAGCGACTGCAAAGGTACAACTTTTTTCCAAACTGACCAAACTCTTCTTCAAAAAAAACTGAAAATCAAAGAAAAAGTTCCCGTGTGTGTCCCGATTCCGTGATTTTATCGTATCTTCGCGGTTACAAATATCAGAACGATGCTTAATCAAGACTATCTTACCGATGTACGAGTGATTGCCTTCGATGCCGATGATACGTTGTGGGATTGCCAGACCTATTTCGACCATGTGACCGAGCAGATGTGCGACCTTTTGTGTCCGTGGGCCGACCACGACACCTGTTGGCAGGAACTGCTCAGGACAGAGTCGAAGAACCTGCCGCTCACGGGTTATGGCTGTAAGGCCTACATCCTGTCGGTCATCGAGACGGCGATTCGCGTGAGCCATGCAGAGATTGGCGCGAGTGCCGTCAACGATTTGATTCAGAGTTGTTACGGCCTGCTCAACCTTCCTGCCGACCCACTGCCAGAGGTGGAGCAGACGTTGAAGACGTTGCGACGACGCATTGACGACGAACGTCTGCCGCTGCGCATGGCAGTCTTCACCAAAGGCGACCTGCTCAATCAGCGGCACAAACTCGAACGCTCTGGCCTGGCACCCTTGTTCGACTGGGTGGAAATCACAGCCGACAAGCAGACAGCCGACTTCCAGCGTCTGTGTGAACGTCTGGACATCCGTCCCGAACACTTGCTCATGGTCGGCAATTCGTTCAAGAGCGACATCGCTCCTGCGCTGGCCGTCGGTGCTGCCAGTCTCTACATCCCCTTCCATGCCGAGTGGGAGATGGAACAGGTCGAGACCTTCGACCATCCCCGATGCCGTCGGCTGACACACTTTGGCGAGGTGCTCGACTGTCTATTCCCCCAATGACATGAAACTTCGACGTCTGCTCCTCTTCTTTGCATGGGTGCCTATGACCCTGTGCGCCCAGCGCACTCCAGTCGACTATGTGAACACACGGGTCGGTACGGCCCATTCCGAGGCACCCTCAGCCACCGTCTATGGCCGAGGCACCGAAGTCTTGGGCCAGACTCTGCCCGCCGTCCTGGAACCCAACGGGCAGACCTTGTGGACACCCCAGACACGGGCCACCGAGCGTAAGTGCATCGCCCCTTACTACCACGCCGACTCCCTGTTCATGGGCATTCGTGCCAGCCATTGGATTGTCGGCGGATGTATGCAGGACTACGGTTCGGCCACCATTGCGATGTCGATGGACACGCCCTCTGCCGCCACCCGCTTCAGCCATCAGGACGAAATCACCACACCTTATTATTATAAAGTCACGTTGCCCGACGAGCACCTGACCACCGAACTCACAGCGTGGAGCCACAGCGCCCAGTTGCGCTACGTGTTCTCCGCCTCGGGCACAGCCTGTCTGCGCATCGTCGTCAATAGCGACCTGCAGGAGGGTAGTGTGGTCTATGACGAGGCCACCCGTACCGTCCGATGTGAAAACCCCGTCCGTCGGCTCTACCAGGGACGAGGTCAGCGTGCAGGGTTCAGTGGCTGGCTCTATGTCGAACTGCCCGAACTGCTCAACCTGCAGCCCCAGTCCGTGTCGCCCGACGCCACCCAGCCGTCGCAGGCACTCTGCCTCACCTTCTCCGTCCAGGCTGGCGACACCGTACTCCTGCGGGCAGCCACTTCCTTTACCAGCAGCGAAGCGGCACGTCTCAACTTGTGGTCCGAACAGTACCGGCTGACTTTCGACCGTCATGTCCGTCAACTCCGTGACACGTGGAACCGTCGGCTCTCCGTCGTCGAGGTTGAAAGTACCGACACACTCGCCCTGCGCAAATTCTACACAGCCCTCTACCACACCGCCTTCCTGCCCCGAGTGATGAGCGACAGCGACCGCGCCAACTACTACACCGATTTCAGCATGTGGGACACCTATCGGGCCCTCCATCCCCTGCTCACCCTGCTCCATCCCACGCTCAACGGACGTATGATGCAGTCGCTCGTCCGCTTTGCCGAGCGAGGCGGCTGGCTGCCCACCTTCCCCTGCTGGGATTCCTACACCTCAGGCATGATAGGCGACCATTGCACGGCAGCCCTCTGCGACGCATGGGTCAAGGGCATCCGTTCGTTCGACATCGACCGCGCCTACCATTTCATGCGTCAGAACGCCTTCCAGTCACCCCGTCGCGCCGCCGACTACAAAGACGGCAAGGGACGTCGCGCCCTGCAGTCCTATCTTCGCTACGGCTACATACCCCTCGAGGACGAAGTCGCCGAAGCCTATCACCCCGCCGAACAGACCTCGCGCACGCTCGAATACGCCTACGACGATTTCTGCCTCGCCCAGGTCGCACGTCTGCTGGGCCACAAGAAAGATGCCGATGTGCTGACACAGCGTTCGCACAATTGGCAGCATGTGTTCGACCCCCGCACAGGCTATGTCAACGGACGCCATGCCGACGGCCGCTTTGCCGACCCTGTCAGTCCCTTTGAGCTGCAGCCCTTCATCACCGAGGGAGCACCCTGCCACTACACGTTCTATGTGCCGCACGAAGTCGAAGCATTGATGTCCGCGATGGGAGGCAAGGAACGTTTCCTCGAAAAACTCGACACACTGTTTGCCGGTCGTTACTACTGGCATGGCAACGAACCCTGTCATCAGATACCCTACCTCTATGCGCTGGCAGGCCGGCTGGACCGTACGCAAGCCGTCGTCCGACGTCTGATGGCCGAGGAATACCGTGACACGCCAGGCGGACTCTCGGGCAACGACGATGCCGGTCAGATGTCAGCGTGGTACGTCTTCAGTGCCCTCGGCTTCTATCCCGTCTGTCCCGGCACACCCTATTATGTGCTCGGCATCCCAGCCTTTCCCCGTGTCACCCTGCATCTGGAAAGCCACCGTGACTTCACCATACTTCGTGACACACCCGACGGCGCACCCTGCACAGCCGTCTATCTCAATGGCCAGCGTCTCGACGCACCCCTCATCTCCCACGACGACATCATGCAGGGCGGTACGCTCCGTTTCGCAGCAGAATAAAACTCCGTTTATTTTCACTTCCAAGTGCTTGGCGTGAAAATTCCAAGTGCTTGGCGTAATCACTCCAAGTGCTTAGCGTTATTTTTCCAAGCACTTAGCGTTACTTTTTCGGTGTGTTGTGTTTGATGATGCTGTACGCCTCGTAGATGCCGAGTTCGCCTGCCATGCTGAGGTCGGGTATGGCATCGGCGGACCGACCGTTCTGAATGAGGATGATGCCTCGGTTGAAGAAGGCTTGTGAAAAGCGAGGACGCAGACGGATGGCATCGGTCAGGTCGTCGATGGCTGCCTGGATTTTGCGTGTTTTCATCAAGGCGTAGGCGCGGTTGTAATAGGCTTCGGCAAAGTTGGGCGCATGGTCGATGGCTACGGTCAGCACGGCGATGGCGGGTTCGTACTCCTCGACCAAGAGGTGTTCGAGCCCCTGGGTGAAGGCGGCACGGGCGGTGTCGCTGGGAACAATGACCAGTTGGTAGTCGGGCACGGAGAGTGGCGGCAGCAGGCGCAGTTCGGTATCGCGGTTCTGAATCTTTCCGCGGTATTCGCTCTCATACTGTTTTTCTTCTTCATCATCGACGACGAGTTTCTGGTATTCGTCGAGATTGACTTCCGACTTTTTACGGGTCGTTGCCGTGCGGCTCGCCTTGGAGGCATAGCCGTAGCGGTGGGCTACTTGCTCACGGATGATGTGTTCTTCGTCGCGCTGTGCTCCACGGATGTCGCCTATCTGCCGACGTGCCTGGGCCCGACGCTGGTAGCCTTGCAGGAAGTTGGGATAAATCTTGATGAGGGCGGTATAGTCGCGGATGGCACCACGATAGTCGCCTGTCTCCATAAGCAGTTCGGCACGGTTGTAGAGTGCCATCACGTCGTCGGGATCGATGCGGAGGATGAAGTCGAAGTCTTCGATGGCTGCGTTGTCCTCACCGACCTGGGCGCGCAGCAGACCTCGGTTGTAGTGGCCGACAAAGTTGGTCGGGTCGAGGTCGATGGCGAAGTCGTAGTCGGCCATCGCGCCGCGCAGGTTCGTCTGATGGTAGCGGGCCAGCGCACGCTGCACGTGGTTCTGAACATTGCGGGGTTGCAGACGGATGGCCTCGGTCAGCAGGGTGTCGGCATCGGTCCACTGCTGGCGATGCATGAGCAGCGACGACTTCATCGACAAGGAGGGCACATGGTAGCGGTCGGCAATGAGGGCACTATCGACCCACGCTTCGGCACTGACGGTGTCCTGCTGGGCCAGCCGTATCTGCGACTTCATGGCGTAGCCGTCGGCATGGCGCGGCCATTTGTGGATGAGTACCGAGGCGATGCTGTCGGCACGTTGTAGGCTGTCGAGTTCGATGTTGCAGAGCACCCAGTTGTGCCATGCGGCCTTGTTCTGCGGTTGCACCTCGGTGGCAACGGCATAGTCGGCAGCCGCTTCAGCAAATTTGTTGAGGTTGATGCGCGAAAGTCCGCGAACTTCATACGTGTTGGGATAATAGGGATTGATGCGGATGGCCTGCGAGCAGTCGCGCTCGGCACCTGTATAGTCCTCGAGGTAGAATTTCGCCAAGGCGCGATAGAAGTAGGGCTCGTGGAGGTAGGGCTTGGCGGCAATGACTTGGTTGAAATACTGAATCGACAGGGCGTAGTCGTCGAAATAGAGCGCATTACGCCCAATGTCCATCATGCGCTCCGTATTGATTTGGGCATAGAGCAGACCCACCCCCCATCCCCTCCCTTGCAGGGAGGGGAGCAGAATGAAGATAATCAATAGTGCTAAGCCCCTTTTCATAGATGCTTATTTGTATTTACTCTCCTCCCTACAAGGGAGGGGCAAGGGGTGGGTCTTTACCTATTCGCTTTCACTTTGTAGGAGCAGGAGAAGTTGCCTTTCGACATGTTGAGCAACTTCTTCTTTATCATCTGCTTGCGCAGGCCGCTGATGTGGTCGACGAACATACGGCCTTCGAGGTGGTCGAACTCATGCTGGATGACGCGGGCGACGAAGCCATCGACCCACTCGTCGTGTGGCTGAAGGTCGCGGTCGAGATACTGGATGCGCACCTTGCGTGGACGACGTACCTTCTCATGGATGCCTGGGAGCGAGAGGCAGCCTTCTTCGTAGTCGTCGGTGTCTTCGCTCTCTTCGATGATGTGGCCGTTGATATAAGTACGGAGGAAGCCCTTGAATTGGGGCTCATCTTCGCTGATGCAGTCGAGGTCAACCACCACGACACGGATGGGCAGACCCACCTGTGGTGCTGCCAGTCCGACGCCTTCGGCATTCTTCAGCGTCTCAAACATGTTGTTGATGAGGTCTTGCAGACCTTCATAATCAGACGGGATGTCTTCGGCCACCTTGCGCAGCACGGGCTGACCGAATATGTACATTGGTAATATCATAAGCGTTTTGATTCCATATAGTCTTCCAAGATGATGCAGGCGGCAATTTTATCGACAAGGGCCTTGTCGCGGCGTGCTTTCTGGCCGATGCCGCTGTCGAGCATGGCTTGATGTGCCAGCACGGACGTGAATCGCTCATCGTACATGTCGATGGGCAGGGTGGGGTAGAGTTTGCGTAAGCGGTTGACAAAGGGCTCCACGCGCTTCATGTTTTCAGACGGCTCTCCGTTGGGCTGTTTGGGTAACCCTACGATGATGCGCTCCACGTCCTCTTTGGCCATATAGTCCGCCAGAAAGTCGAACAGCGTCTTCGTCTCCACCGTCGTCAGGGCGCCCGCAATCAGTTGCAGCGGGTCGCTGACAGCGATGCCTGTCCGTTTTTTTCCATAGTCAATAGCCAAGAGTCGCCCCATCGTCAATTCTTTATCAGGCTGCGAAGTTACGAAGAATCAGCCAAATAGCGAAATTCTATCAAGAAAAAAGCGAACGACGGCTGTCATTCGCTCTGACTATGATGGAAAAAACACTGCTTGAAGGACAACCTATTCGTCAGTGATACGCTCAAGTATATCACGCAGTTTATGTAGCATCTGCTGGAACTTGCCAGGAGCACTTTCGTCGGTGTCGCTGTCTGCTGAGTTCACTTCAGGTTCGTTCGTCTCATTCAGTTCCAAACTCGTCTGTGTGACTGCCTCTTTCTTGTTAGTCTTCGACGATGAATAGTATTTGTTGTACAGTTCGGCACGCATGTCCTTGTTCTCGGCAGACAGAGGACCATCGTCCTCGTCAAAGCCCGTGGCAACGACGGCGACTTTGATTTCATCGTCCAGCGTGTTGTCGGGATACAACCCCCACAGCAGCAAAATGTCGTCGGAGAAATCCTCCATAAATTCGTTGATTTCGCCTAATTCATTGGTGCGTGCCGGACTCTTTTCACCACTGTAAATGATGTAAAGCATACGCTTCACACGGCTGCGGTTGACATTGGAAATGAGTGACGAACTGATGGCCTGTGTCATAGCCTTGAAGATACGGTTTTCACCGCTGGCCTTGCTGACCGAGACAATGGCAGCGCCACCATCCTTCATCACACTTTCAACATCTTTGAAATCGCGGTTCACCTTGCCGAGGACGGTGATGATTTCGGCAATGGTCTTCGTAGAAATCATCAGCACTTCATCAGCCTTTTTCAAGCCATCGTCCCATGTGAGGTCGCCATACTGATCGTCGGTAATGAGGCGTTCGTTATTGATGACGATAAGCGAATCGACGCACTTGCGAATCTCCTCCAACCCGTCCAAAGCCTGATAGATGCGCTTACGGCCTTCCATACGAAACGGCAGCGTGACCACCCCGATGGTCAAAATGCCCATCTCCTTGGCGGTACGGGCAATGACGGGAGTGGCACCCGTGCCTGTTCCACCTCCCAGTCCGGCAGTGATGAACACCATCTGTGTTTCATCGTCAAACAACTGCTTGATGTCCTCCAGGCTCTCTTCAGCATATTTACGACCCAGGTCACGCTTCCCGCCAGCACCAAGACCTTGTCCCAGCAGCAGTTTGTTCGGCACTTTGTTGGCCGACAGAACCTGACTGTCTGTGTTCGTAACAATAAAGGTGACATTCTTGACACCAGACTCATACATGTGTTGCACTGCGTTGCCTCCACCGCCGCCCACGCCAATCACTTTGATAATCTTCTCCGACTTGTCCTGAATCGGGAAATTGAAATTGGGTAATGGTATTTCTGCCATAACATCTTTAGATTTATAGAAAATTAATTTAGAAAAGTAAATTTTTTACAAAAGTATAGACTTTTCACTTCTTTAGCAACAATCATCTCAAAAAAAGTTTTCCACAGGGGGTGTGGAAAACTCTTTGCGAATTTCTTATTTTTTGAAAAGGAGCCAGTAAGGATTAAAAATAGGAATAAATGCCCACCACCATGCTTTGCCCATATCCCTGCAACGCTTGATGCACTGCACGATATAGACATACAGGGCAATGTCACAGAGGAGGACAACGGGCAGGTACCAAACGCTATATTGCGGCGCCACCCATGTACTGTATAGCACAAAGAAGATGCTGATGGGAAGGACGCCCGTAAACATTGAGAATAAATGGTACAGCAATAAGAATAAAAGGACTAACCCGTCTTTGAATCCAGTTGGAATTAAACAGGATAAAAACATTGCCCCCTCCGTTATCAGAAAGAAAAACGCCCACATCTCCCATCGCTCGATTGTGCCGCGTGTCGGCACAAACAGATTGGCTGTTGCTTTTGTCAGATTGGTTCTCATATTTTTACGAGTAATCATTTTATCTACCTCGCTTTTAGTAATTCCAGAAAAGAAGGAGGATTGGCCATTCCGCGCTGTTGCCATTTCTCGCGTACCTTTCCCCATTTGACATCCTGCTTGGTCGTTCCGTTCACGAAGAAGGAAATAATACGCAGCTGTTCATCTTGACGGGCTTCTTGATAGCGACGTTTTAATTCCAGACGAGCCCATTTTACATTGGTTCCGCCTTGTTCTGTCAACATGTCGCCCAGTTCATCAATCGAACTCGTCGCAATTTTCTGTTGATGATTTTCCAGTTGCTCTTTGAAGAGAACCTTAACCACCTCTTTCCTCACTTCATCTTTCTTTTCCAGCCATCGGGAAGACAATAGTCGTACAAGTTCTTCTCTTTTTAGCATGGGAAGTCGAGACACACAAGCATCTACAGCCTGTTCTTCCCATTTCCCATAATGCGCTTTCCTACTCTCATTGATAATGAATGCATAATTGTCCATAGTCTAATATAATTAGTATTGTCCGCAAAGTTATTTACAATATCCTGTTTTTACAAACAAATTCGTCCCACAAGGCTTGTGGAAAATAATTAAGTGACAGAACTTTTGTCGGCAAAATTATTTTAGTTAATTTTGCCAGATAATATATTTCGGAATAAAAAACTTGATATGAAGAAAATATGCCTTAAGGACATTGACTGGTCAAAAGTGTGGATATATCCCCTTGCATCTGTCATCTTTGTGATATGTTTACCCTTCTTTATCGTTTATTTTTACTGTATTAGGTACATAATTATCGCCATCAAGTGGATGGTAAACCGTATACGAGGGGAAAAAGAGGAGAAACAGGAAGAAGTCCAGAAACTCAGTCGTGAAGAACGGATGCAACAACCACGATTATGGATGCAACACGATAATCAGGTTGAGCTTTTTGACTTGATGGGGATGAGTTCCAAAGAACTGGTCTATGTGGCCAATGAAGAATGTGAGCAACTGAATGATTTGTTTGAGAACCACCCTGAAGTAATCGCCTGTTGGGAAGAAATCACAGGATACAGGATTGTTTATATGCCTGCGGTCCCCGTTGTTTTGCAAGAATCAGAGGTGTTGCAGTACCATTATCCTTATATGAAGAATCCCTCAATCACGCCTTCGAGGATGAGTAACGACTACATGTTCAAACAACTCGTTCATCCTGAAGACAGGGAGATGATGCGACACGGATTTCTGCGCACGGATACAGCATATACGACTTGCGGTGGTTGGGAAACGTGGTTTGCTTTCTATTATGATTTGTCGACAGAGAGTGAAGAAACGTTGGACGAACAAGTTCAGAGAATTGCCAAGCAGATTAAGAAAGATACAACAGTCACGGGTGTTTTTTATACAGGGAAAAAAGACACAGCAGGTGATGAAGAAGAATACTATGCCGACAACAACTTTGTTTCTCAGAAGATGGAAGAGGACCTCCACGACCTAATGGAAGAAGTAAGAGAACGTATTCTGAAACTGCGTCAGCGAGGGGTGGCTGAACATCTGCTTGACCAACTCATTCACCCTGACGAACAACTTAGTAAACTGGTCATCACCAAAGACTATCGCATCTTCCTGCCTGGCTACAACAATATGGAAATCAAGATGGAACCGCTCGTCAAGGCTGTTTTTTTTCTCTTTCTGAAGCATCCGAAAGGTATTTACTTCAAAGACCTGCCAGACTACAGGAAGGAACTCACGAAAATATACCGTCGTCTTCGCCCAGGCGACCTCACTCCACAGATGCAGCGCAGCATCGAGGATGTCACCAATCCGCTGCTAAACTCCATCAACGAGAAATGTGCCCGCATCCGTGCTGCATTCCTCAGCCGTTTCGACAATCGACTGGCGAGCAACTACTACATAGATGGAATGCGTGCTGAGAAAAAACGCATCAGTTTGCCGAGGGGAATGGTTGTGTGGGAGTAATTTTTTTTATGTTTCACAAGCCTTGTGGCTCATTTTTGTTTGGTGATTGTTTGATGAACCTGTATCTTTGCGCAAAAAAAGGAGGTAATCATGAAAAAGAAATTTTTAGCAGTAGCACTCATGTGCTCTATTTGCCTTTCTGGAAATGCTCAGATTTACGGTTATGACTCATGGGCTCAGTTGCCCACAAGAGACATTTACGATCAAGGGTTAATGAATATGCATCTCCGCGCTTTGTCTGAAACTGCAGCCAGAAGACAGGAAATCGAAGCCAGAAAACAGGCACTATTTTATTTCTATTGTGAAATGGCACAGAATGCTTACGACGAAGATAAATGGTGGGATGCTATCAAATACGTCAATCAAGCACTGGAATTGGGCTATTATAGTGGCTCTCTCTATTATATCCGTGGTTATTCGTACGAACAGTTAGGCTATTTGAAGGAGGCCAAAAGTGATTACAAGAAAGGAAAGAAATATAATAATACCGCAGCAGCCATGGCATTAGACAGGCTTAATAGCAAAGATAAACAAAATCAAGACAATAGGTATTTTAGCAAATAAAAACGTAAGATTATGAAAAAAGTATCATTGATGCTCATGGCAATCATATTTGCCGTGACCGTAAAAGCGCAGTTCTATAATGTTGGAACCTCTTCGACAAGTACAGACTATCTGGGCAATCAAACAACTGTTCATCGTGACCAGTATGGAAACAGAACTGGCACCTCAACCTCTTCGACCGACATGATGGGAAATACCACTACTGTCCATCGTGATCAATATGGAAATAGGATTGGCACCTCAACCACTTCTACTGATATGTTGGGTAATACAACCACGGTGCATCGCGACCAATATGGTAACCGAACTGGAACGACAACATCCTCAACGGATATGATGGGAAATACAAACTCCCGATATCGTGACGCTTATGGCAACTCGGTGGGTTCATCTTCCACTTCTACGGATATGATGGGCAATACAACGACAAAATATCGCGATGCTTATGGCAACTCAGTGGGTACCTCGTCATCTTCCACCGATATGATGGGTAACAAGAGGACGCAGCAGCGGAGCAATCATTCAAACGCCACAATCTGGACGTGGTAACGTAGGACTTGTATATCTTGTATATATATTAACACGGAAGCCTCATTAAAAATTGATGAGGCTTCCGTGCTTTTTGTAGTATCAATAATGTGAAAATAGTTCGATGAATCAGATGTTTTCATCTTCTATTTCAATACCTTCGCCCCAGCATTGAAAGCATATACCATGTTCAATATGTGCATATTGTGGTAGATACCCGCTTCCACCACACTTACTACAAGGAATAAGGTTCTTAACCAGACGATTGTTTTCCGTATATAACGGAATCTGTTTCTCTTGATGTCTTTTGTGATGGCAGTCCGTACAAAGTGTTACTAATGCTTCATTTGGGTATTCCCAGGGTTTTCTTCCTTGGACATAATACTCGTGGTGAATGTTTAAACCTTTAATGAAATCCGTATTTGTACTAATTGAGATTAGAGCATTATTAAATGTGATATTTATAATTGTGCGGTAAATTGGTACAGTGCGGTAAATTGGTACATAACCATCTTCATATGTAGGTGTAGAAGCTACGAAGTTTTCAATATTGACGTAGATGGTGTCAGATAACACTTTGTCTGTTTCCAAATATAAAAGCCATTCATTATTATTAGTGTTAGGTAAAAGTATAACCTTTCGACCCATATGATATTTCGCAGCAATAGGAGCAATGTGCGTTTTATCACATATAAGTTTTGCTTTATTGAAAATTCCACTTCTTCTTATATTATTATTCAATGGATCAATGGGTATATCTATATCATAAATAGTAGTGTCCTTATCTGTAGTTAATTCTTTCAAGTTAATATTCGTTTCTTTCAACGAGGTAATAGGTTTATTATTAACAAACTCGGCTACAGATAAATCTTTGATTCTAATTTGTCTTAACAAATCATTCAATTCTGTAACACTTGATAATTTCATGAAATTATTTTCATTGTGAAAACCAAGAGTACCACAATCTTGGCATGTATAACGATCTCTGTTTAATATCTCATTACACTTAAACCACCACTCTTTTTGTAAAAGTAATTCGTCGTATGTCATATCTTTTTTATGAAGATTGTCCTAATGTTTTTATTGATTAGTTTTGCCCACTTTTTTATTCAAATAAGGCGATCATCTGTTTTATAAATCCCTTGTGTTCTTTTCAAGAAAGAAGCAGATAATGAGCAGAACAGCCACGATGACATCGATGATGTTCCACATCGTTCGCCCAAGCGCAATCTTCACGATGGACGACGGTACAAAGAATGCCAGTACTAGTTTTCTGTCAAAGTTGTATTTCTGTCTCAGATCAGACAGCCGCATATTGAACTACTGCCCATTGCGCAGAGTATTCAGCAAGTCCAATGCCGTTTTCTTTCCATTGTTTTTTCCCTGTATCTCAAACAGTTTCCCTCGCTGTTTGATGCCGAATACTACTTCATCCCCCTGAGGTGTTGGAGAATGCCGAAACCGTTGCCTACACATCCTCAGGCAGTTTATCCTGGACCGCCTTACATTCAAAATTGTTCCCTTCTATTTTCGATAGTTTCTGTAACAGTTCTTCTTTCGTCATATCTCAAATCCTTTTAAAATAAAGATACTAATGTTTTCCCAATCTCAATGATAATTGTGATTAATCTAGTCCCAATTCCAATCTGCTATGACCTTCATATGCAATGTCGGCGGCATCTCTAAGTTCTTGATCCGTCCATCGTGAATAATCGTTCTCTTTTAAATATCTAAAACTCCCATCCCATACATAATTACCTTCATCATCTAAAAGGACATTGCCATCTTTAAAACAGGCTTTTTCTGTTACTATAACATCATTTTCTTCATCATAATGGCCAGTTTCATAAATATTTTTGCCATAATCAAGCATGTCTTTAACTGATTCATCACACTCGTCATCGAGTTCTGGATTGAATTCTCTTACTAAGACTATGCAAAGCTCATCATCCATGTCAATTGTAGAATACTTCATAGGAAGAATTAATTTCCCCGAAGGAGAACATATACCAAATAATTCGCCATTAGAAACTGCAAATAAGTATTTTAGAGTTTCTGAAGTAACGTTAGTTTCAGGATTATAATCCCTTTCGTGCTGAACAAAAGTTCTAATCTCTTTATATGATGGATTTATAATGAAGTTTCCATTTCTTATTATTCCCTTTTTACCATCAATATTTGTAATTTGAATGAAAGTCCCATCTTTAATCAATTTCACAGAGTGACCTCTGTTGAAAGGTATTCCCTGCAACACGATTTTGTGATTTATGTAGAAATCATATTTATTATCTTCTCCTAAGCCTATAACACCTGCATAGTATACGTTATAATCATCTTTAATGGGTAACGATTTTATATAATCATATTTGCATTCAATTATTTTCTTGTATATACCCTTATCAACACAATAATAGACGCCACATTTCTTTTTAAATACTTGAGACTTTGTACTTTCCGTTAAGTCTATATAATCTGAACTAGGAACTCTTGCCGTAACAATTACCAGTCGATTTTCATCTTCAAAATCGTACATACATCTATCCATATACCTAAATGTAATATCTGGAACAGAAAAGTCTTCATCGGTTTTATCTATATGTCGAGTAAGATTGGGTGCATTAACATTATAATAATCTGTAGATGATGAATGAACTATCATTACAATAGTATCGCCTATTTCTTTAAGTTGTTCTATCGCACCTATCACATTGAATTCTCTTAGCAACTGGAAAGACGAGTCGAATATATGACCTGTTGTATTCCTAATTGGGATGTCCTGTTTGTTATAAACACTCTCCCAGTAATCGCCATCTTCATCATAGTACGAATTGTCTTCCACTTGAAAACGCTCTATTGTATAAAATACGGCTATGTTTTTATAAGTTTTCACATAATGCCAACATAAATTATCACTGTTTACCAGTTCTATTTCTTCGCCTTTAGATAAATCGTAAACTAAAGCCTCAGACGGAAAAAGTAAATAAGAAGTAGAATTTACCTCCCATATTTCAAAATCTCTATAGCTTTCATACAAGACATTAAACTCCTCATCGTATACAATTACTTTATTGCCATCATCAACAACGATTCTGTCATTGTAATAATATGTAAATACCTCTAAATGGCAAATATCTTTTTCTCTTGAAATTATTGTGTCCTTACGCGGTTTTTCTATTAATCGTTCCGCCTCATTCATAAATGAATCCCCATACTTTTCCTTATTATGATATTTTATGGCGACATAATTATCTTTCTTGATATATTCAAACTCTTCCTTGCAATACCAAGTTCTCATGCGTGTTATGTATTTTAACTCTAAATATTCATCATTGTCCCATAAAAAATAGTACACCCCGTTATTAACATTATAGTATTTGGTTTCATTATCACTCGAAGGCTCGCAAAGATGATAGCCGTCATCATTTAAACAAAGAAGGATATCTCCATATAAATGACTATAACACCTATATGTCCCGTTATCATCACACCTATATGTCCCGTTATCATCATCAACAGTGTGGAACTTATCGTCTTTTATATAAAACCATATTTCATCATAGTCAACAGATAATGGAGCAAGGTTCTTGTATCCGAGTTCTTCAAGGATATTTTGTTGGACTTTCGCTAACCTGAAGGCTAATTTAACTCTGGAGGCTGTCCTTTCCTTAAGTATTTTGTCAATAGAATAATCGTATCTTATTGTATCGAAAAAATCTTGTGTCATATGTGTTCTTTTTTTGTTATAACGTAAGTAATCCTCGTGCAATTCAAGATTTGAGAAATCAATTATTATGTACTTTATATAGTCTAATTCGTATATAATGAATCATATCAATAAGGTTTTATCCTTTTGTACTAATGCAGATGCAAAATCTGCTAAGTCATCACAATTAAAATCCTTAGAAGCGAGAAATTTTTGAAGAGTATCAGAAAAAAGGAAATGATTAACCATTTCCTGATCGCGAAATGCTTGACATATCGCTTGGACAAATTTATCTGCAAATATAATACTTTCATACATAACGGTCTTCAAAACCTCAGGATTAGTGCCTTTATTACTAAAGCACAAGCCATGAACAAATTGAGATAAGTAACCTTGAAAGTATTCTGTTAAACTTGAGTTAAATCCCACAAGTGAATACATTTCCCCATATTTTATACTACGTGGATTCTGTAATGATTCATAGTTCCATCTTGCACTTAGAATTATTTTATTAGCAGCAGAACTATCTTGTGCGTAGAAAGGATGAAGATGTAGTTTATCTTCTATCTGTTTAATAACATGGTTACAAAGGCATTCCTCTTTGTTACTAAATTCATTCTTTTCAGAAATTCCAAGAACGCTTTTATTATATACTTTCCATCCATCCAGGGCATATAAATAATGGCGAAATAGGATTTCTTCCTTATCAGCTCTTTGATAGATGAAGCAATATGCTGTAACACTATCTATAATACCACGCAGTATACATCTGGCAGACACCTCGTCCAATGTGTTCTTCGTTAATAATTCAAGGGTATGGAACATCCGTACAATCTTCTCAATTATATTTGTCTGATAGTGCTTTGTATCTTCTATAGAGTTACATTCTGGATACCTTTCAGAAAGATACTTCTCAAAAGAATCCATCATTGCCAGATAAAACCGGAATATCGTATCATTCGCTTTTATCATAATACCGTTTTTTGCTAATAAATTGTAGAGAACTATTGAAATTGGAGATTTCTCAGACATCATCTGCAAAAAGCAAACACTTTTCTTATGTCTTTATGTCTTAATGTCTTATGAAACTTAGGTCATGCTATTTAGTTTTTGTTGACTCTGCAAAGTTAATGAAAAAACACATTGCGTGCAAGTGAAAAGTAAAAAATGTGTTACAGGAAAATCTTGTTACAAGGGCAAATAGAATGGCTCTGCGTCGGTGGACAATTATTGGCAGGAATACAAATGAAAATGGGGATGTGCCAAATGCATGACACATCCCCATTTTTCAGTTGTCCAAGTCTGCAGCCTTGCCTTGGTACTGTGGGCTGCGTTTTTCGAGGAAGGCGCGGATGCCTTCGAGGTAGTCGGCACCTTTATAGACTTTTGTGCGGTAGGCGTTGATGCGCTCGAAACTCTCGGAGGGAATGACCGTGGCAGCACGGCTCAGAATGCGGAACTGCCGTTTGATGGCACTGATGGACATGACGCTGTTGCGCCGCAGGGGTGCGAGGAAATGCTCTTCGAGGAACGTGTCCAGTTGGTCAGGCTCTGCCACATGGTTGATGAGTCCGACGTTGAGGGCGTCGAGGGCTGTGATGGGTGTGCCGAGGAAGAACATCTCACGGGCTTTGTTCATACCTAACTGGTTGACGAAGTGCATGATGCCCGAAGCGTTGTAGGGGATGCCAATCTTGGCGGGTGTGATGGCGAAGGTGGCGCTGTCGGCACTTACAATCATGTCGCACGACAGGCACAGGTCGCACGCACCGCCCCAGACGGTTCCGCTGACGCAGGCAATGACGGGAATCGGTGTGTCCTGAACGGCTCGCAGCAGTTGCTCCATCGGCACATCGTAGGCCAGAGGGTCTTCGCCGTTCTGTGGCAATTCGCGGATGTCGTGTCCAGCACTCCACACGCCTTTGTGGCATTGTGCCTTGATGACAATGCCGACACATTCCTTGTCATAGCCTTCACGGATGGCATCGATCAGTTCGTGGCACATCTGCTCGCTCAGGCAGTTGAAGTGCTGCGCATTCTGCATTTCGATGTAGCAGATGCGGTCGTTGATAATTGTGTTTGTTAGCATGGTGCGTGATATTTACTGTGGCAAGCGCAGGTCGAGGCAGAGTTCGTCGAGTTGTTTCTGCTCGATGGCGGCGGGTGCGTCGAGCATGACGTCGCGGCCGGAGTTGTTCTTCGGGAAGGCGATGCAGTCGCGGATGGAGTCGAGCCCTGCGAAGATGCTCACCCAGCGGTCCAGTCCGTAGGCCAGACCTCCGTGGGGTGGTGCTCCGTACTTGAAGGCATTCATCAGGAAGCCGAACTGCTCCTGGGCACGTTCGGGGGTGAAGCCGAGGATTTCGAACATCTTGGCCTGCAGTTTTGGGTCGTGGATACGGATGGAACCACCGCCCACCTCGATGCCGTTGCATACCATGTCGTAGGCATCGGCACGCACGGCGGCTGGGTCGGTGTCGAGCATCGGAATGTCCTCGTCCATCGGGTGTGTGAACGGATGGTGCATGGCCATCAGACGCTGCTCCTCGTCGCTCCATTCGAACATCGGGAACTCGGTGACCCAGAGCAGGGCAAACTTGTTCTTGTCGCGCAGTCCGAGGCGTTCACCCATTTCCAGACGCAGTTCGCACAGTTGCTTGCGTGTCTTCTGGGTGTCGTCGCCGCTGAGAATGAGGATGAGGTCGCCTGGCTTGGCATCCATTTTCTCCTTCAACTTCAGCAGCACGTCTTCCGAATAGAACTTATCGACGCTGGACTTCACGCTGCCGTCGTCGCCGACACGGGCATAGACAAGGCCCTTGGCACCAATCTGCGGACGACGCACGAAGTCGGTCAACTGGTCAATCTGCTTGCGTGTATAGACGGCACAGCCTTCGGCGCAGATACCGCCGATGTAGGTAGCGTCGTTGAACACACCAAACTCGCCCGTACCCTTCAGCACGTCCATCAGTTCGACGAATTCCATGCCGAAACGCATGTCGGGCTTGTCGCTGCCGAAACGGCGCATGGCTTCGGCCCAGGGCAGACGGAGGAATGGCTCGTTCAGTTCGACACCACGCAGCGTCTTGAACAGGTGCTTGGCCATGCCTTCGAAGGTCTGGATGATGTCCTCTTGAGTGACGAACGACATCTCGCAGTCGATTTGTGTGAACTCGGGCTGACGGTCGGCACGCAAGTCCTCGTCGCGGAAACACTTCACGATCTGGAAATAGCGGTCGAAACCAGCCACCATCAGCAGTTGTTTCAGCGTCTGCGGGCTCTGCGGCAGGGCGTAGAACTGTCCTGGGTTCATGCGGCTGGGCACGACAAAGTCGCGTGCGCCTTCGGGTGTACTGCCGATGAGCATCGGTGTCTCCACTTCGAGGAAGCCGAGGTTGGAGAGGTAGTTGCGTACCTCGATGCACATGCGGTGGCGCAGTTCGAGGTTCTTGCGTACACAGGAACGGCGCAGGTCGAGGTAGCGGTATTTCATGCGCAGGTCGTCGCCGCCGTCGCTCTGGTCCTCGATGGTGAAGGGAGGCACTTCGCTGGCGTTGAGTTGGTTGAGTTCCGAGACGATGATTTCGATGTCGCCTGTCGGCAGGTTCTTGTTCTTGCTGTAACGCTCGTTGACGGTTCCGACCACCTGGATGACGTATTCACGTCCCAGTTTGTTGGCCTGCTCGCAGAGCGGAGCATTCACCTCTTCGTTGAATACCAACTGTGTGATGCCGTAGCGGTCGCGCAGGTCAACAAAGGTCATTCCGCCCATCTTACGTGTGCGCTGTACCCATCCGGCCAGTGTGACGGTCTGGCCGACGTGTTCGATGCGGAGTTCTCCGCAGGTATGAGTTCTGTACATATTATAATAGAGTATTAAATGATAGCGTTGTGAGTTTCGTGAATGCAAATTTACTGCAAAAATACGAAACGGCAAAATAACGGACCACAAACTCTCTGTTTGCCTCTGAAAAATTGGAAATCTGTGCCCAAATATCAACGCTAAGTGCTTAGCGTGAAAGCTCCAAGCACTTGGCGTGAGAACGCTAAGCACTTGGCGTTGTTTTTCCAAGTACTTGGAGTGCGTTCCAAAATGTACAATTTTCAGTATTATTGTTAATAAAATGTGTTAAATGTTTTTGAGTTCTGACGAAATTGTTTTAACTTTGCAACATGAATCCCTTGGCAAGACATCTTGAAACGTTACTGTTGCAGCACGACTGTGTGGTTGTGCCAGGCTTCGGCGGCTTCATCACGAACTATGTAGAGGCTCTGTCCGAGCAACAGGATGCTACGACGGTGTTCTATCCGCCGTACCGCATAGTGCGTTTCAACCAGTCGCTCCAGCAGAGCGACGGCTTGCTGGTGGGTTCCTACATGGCTGCCTACGATGCCGCCTTCCCTGCAGCGGAGAAGCAGATGCGTAGGGACGTAAACGCTATGGTGGATGCGCTGTTGCTGGACGGCAGTTACACGCTGACGAACATCGGCACGCTGCACATGGACCTCAACCACTGTGTGACACTCGACACGGCGGAATCGGGCCTGACAACACCGGCTTTGTACGGTCTCTCGACGCTGCAACTGCCTTCGGCCGAGGCTGTCGAGGCTGAGCGTAAACTGAAGGAAGCCATCGAACTGACCACGCTGGTGCCTGTCGTCACCGAACCTGGAAACGAGGCAGAGGACAACGGCACGGTCACCATCAGCATCCGTCGTCGGTGGGTTGACATCGCTATCTCAGCCGCTGCGGCTGTCTTGCTTTTCTTCCTGTTCTCCTACCCGATGATGCATGATCAAGCCACGGACGACGTAGTCGTGGCCGGCACGGGAATGACTCGCACTACGCCTGCCACGCCTGTTGCCGCAAAGGTGGAAGTAAAGGCAGAGCGCATTGAGGCAGCAGCCACTCCACAGGAAACAGCCACTCCTGCCGTGGTTGAGACGGAAACGAAGGCCACATTCTCCATCGTCCTGGCCAGTTACGTCGCCGAAAAGTCTTCGCTGGAGTATGTGGACGACTTGACAAAGGCTGGTTTCAAGGAGGGACGCTTCGAGCGGACAGGCCGTGTGGGTCGTGTGCTCTATGGACACTATCCGACGGAAGAAGCCGCCCAAAATGCGCTGAAGGCATTGAAGGAGCAGTCGAAGGAGTTTGCCGAAGCGTGGGTTTACGAATACGAATAATCTATCATAAACACAGGATTGTCAAGTGAAACGAGTGAGATGCCCCAAGTGCGACAACTACATTGTCTTCGATGAGACAAAGTACGAGCAGGGACAGTCGCTCGTATTTCTTTGCCCGACGTGCAGGAAAGAATTTGGCATCCGCATCGGCAAGTCGAAACTGACAGGCATCCATCAGGAACGCTCGCTCGACGAACAGGCCTACAAAGATGACTGCGGCAGCGTGGTCGTCGTGGAAAACCAGTTCGCCTTCAAGCAAGTCATACCGCTCGACATGGGCCGCAATGAATTGGGCCGCTACGTCAAAGGCACGAACATCAACAAGCCCATCGAGACAAAAGATCCGAGTGTCGATACGTTTCACTGCGTCATCACCGTCGAACACGACAAGAAGCATGGCGGGCTGACCTACACGCTGCAGGACGCGCCGAGCGACACAGGAACTTTCTATATGAACACCATCCTGCGCAATCAGGACCGCATCCGCCTCAACGATGGCGATATTATCACCATCGGAGCGACGACATTGATCCTGAGAGCAGCAGACAACACAAACAACAACACATGAGTACAGCCAACACCCAAGCACTCAGCGACATAAACGGTCGTCAGAACATCTTCTTCAAGATGTATCACGAACGCCATGTGATGTCCGACAATCTGGAACAGAAAAGTGGTGTGGTCGAAGCACAGGAACCCATTTACGACCAGTCCTTCTGTGCGATGTTTATTGTCCTACAGGGCAGTCTGAACCTCTGTGTCAATGGGCTCGACCTGACACTCCATCCCAACGACTACCTCGTCGTCATGCCCTGTACGAACGTGGAGGTGAAGGCCTCGCGCTGCATCTTCTTCAGCCATGCGGCACAAGCACACATCATTTTCGACCAATACGAAGAGGTGAACTGCAACATCCCCATGACGAAACGTGCCTTCTCGCTGCGTCTCTACCACTTCAGCAGTACACAGACTGAGCGTTTCAAGGAAATCTATCTGATTATGAAACGGGAGGTGCTGCGCGACGACTATCCGATGAAGGAAAACTCGCTGCGTGCCATCACGAAACTGAACATGGTCGCACTGCTCGAAGCCACTTCCGATGCACCAATGTCTGCCGTCGTGCCTTACCCGATGACGAGTCAGCGACAGGTCTTCGAACGCTTCATTGAACTGCTGGACACCTATTACACACACGAACGCTCAGTACAATTCTACGCCAAGCGGCTGAACATGTCCGCCAAGTATCTGTCGATGATTTCACAGAGCATTGTAGGCAAGTCGGCCTCGGTCGTCATCAGCCAGTACGTCGCTTTCCGTGTGAAGCAGTTGCTCTACCGTAGCCAACTTTCCATCAAGCAGGTGAGCGAGATGCTGAACTTCCCTACGCAGTCTTTCTTCGGTCGCTATTTCAAGCGCATCGTGGGCTGCTCCCCCCGCCAGTATATGAAGCAGAATTGCCGGAACCTGAATGCTTCACACTCTTAAACGCTATGACCGAAACGATATACAACACACAACACAGTTACATGCAGTTGCGCTTCCTGGCGAAGAGTGCCTTCGACAATGCAACTGCTGCCGTTGAAGACTATATCTATCTGTACGACAATTTCAACGGAGAGAATCCTGTGGCGGTTCTCATTGATGACCAGCCAGAGTTTATCAACCGTCAGACAATCTGCGTCGGCATACTGAAAGGACAGGTGGATATCGTCATCGACGGTCATCCGCACGTGATGAAGAGTGGCTGTTTCTGCTATGTGTCGGCACACTGTCTCTGCCGCTTTCTCAGCATGGCTCCCGACACGCAGTTCTTCTGTTTCTCTGTCAATCAGGATCTGATGCTCGATGTGTACCGCGACATGGGCATCACCTTCAAGATGCCTTCTCGTTACAAGAAATTTGTGTGCCGCCAACTTCCAGCCAGCGACATGCTGTATCGCAAGAGCCTTTACAAAGAATTGTACACCGAACTCAATCGTGTCGCTCCCGACTATCAGAAACATGTGGCGCAGGCTTATCTCTGCATCATCTACTCCAACGACTTTGAGTTGTTTGAGGAGGATGTCCCTGACTCCAGCCGTGCCATTTCGAGGCAACACGCCCTGTTCCGCGACTTTGTAGAGTTGCTTGGACAGTACAGCAACCAGGAACGTGAGGTGCAGTTCTATGCCCGTCAGATGGGTATAACGCCGAAGTATCTTTCCGCGCTTTGCATCGAGTATAGCGGAAAGAATGCCAGTTCGTGGATTGACGACTATGTCATCTCGCGTGTCAAGGTGCTGATGCAGGAGAACCGTTACAACATCAAGGAGATTGCCCAGGTAATGCACTTTCCCACGCAATCCTTCTTCGGCCGCTATTTCAAGCGCGTGACAGGCAAGTCGCCACGCCAGTACATGATTTCCAACGGTCTGTAAGAAGGTTTTCGCATCTGCAAAAACAATCCCGCCGAAACAAACGCACTTGGTTGTTTTGGCGGGATTGTTTTGTAAGGACGACCGGAGGTTAGTCGAGGCCGAAGAGCAGTTTCAGTCCACCATCGACGCCACTGAAGCCCATGAAGGCCATGGACAGCAGTCCTGCAGTGATGAGTGCCAGAGGCATTCCTTCGACGGCTTTGGGCACCTTGTTCATGGCCATCTGCTCACGCAGTCCTGCGAAGAGCACCATGGCGAGGTAGAATCCGAGGGCAGTCGAGATGGCATAGACAACGCCTTGCAGCAGGTTGTAGTCCTTCTGGATGACGAGAATAGCCACGCCGAGGATGCAGCAGTTGGTCGTGATGAGCGGAAGAAACACGCCGAGTGCCTGATAGAGGCTGGGCGACACTTTCTTCAGGATGATCTCGACCATCTGCACGAGTGCGGCAATAACGAGGATGAAGGCGATGGTCTGAAGGTACTCGAGGTTGTTAGGGTCGAGCACGAACTTCTGGATGAGGTAGGTGACAATCGTTGCCAGCGTGAGCACGAAGGTCACGGCCATACCCATGCCCGAGGCGGTGCTGATTTTCTTTGAAACACCCAGGAAAGGGCAGATTCCGAGGAACTGCGACAGGACGACATTGTTGATGAATATCGCTGTGATGAATATCAAGATATATTCCATAATCAATATAAGACCCACCCCCCAACCCCTCCCAGGGAGGGGAGTAGATACTTTTTTTATTGGTTAATGATTTTCATTTGCTTATGTGACCACTCCCCTCCCTTGGGAGGGGTAGGAGGGAGGGTCTTTATGCTTTTCTCAATTTATTAACAACTGCGATTAAGTAGCCGAGGGCGATAAATGCGCCTGGTGCCAGCACGAACATCAGCATACCGTAGTCTTCGCCTTGGAGCGTGATGCCGGCAATGCCGAAGTCGTCGCTCTTGAAGAGCACACCAGTGCCGAGCAGTTCACGCACAGCACCGAGCAGCGTGAGGGCCATGGTGAAACCCAGTCCGATGCCGATGCCGTCGAAGATGGAGGCGATGGGGTTGTTCTTCGCGGCGAATGCTTCAGCGCGTCCGAGGATGATGCAGTTTACGACAATCAGCGGGATGAAGAGGCCGAGGGTGGCGTAGATGCCAGGTACGTAGGCCTGCATGAGCATCTGCAGGATGGTCACGAGTGAAGCGATGACGACGATGTAGGAGGGGATGCGCACCATGTCGGGAATCAGATTCTTAATCAGCGAAATGATGAGGTTGCTGAGAATCAAGACGAACATGGTGGCGATGCCCATCGAAAGTCCGTTGATGGCGGACGACGTCGTTCCGAGGGTGGGGCACATACCAAGGAGAAGTACGAAGGTAGGATTCTCCTTGACGATGCCGTTCATCAATATCTTAAAGTTACTCATAAATGTATATACGATTTACGGATTTACAATTTACTTTTTGTCTGACTGCGCTGTCGCTCCAGTGGTGCCGTCAGCCTTTTTGCTGTTCACGTAGATTTCAGTATAGGCGTTCTGGATAGCCAGCAGGAAGGCACGCGAGGTGATGGTAGAGGCTGTAATGGCGTCGATGTCGCCACCGTCCTTGCTCACGGTGAAGTTGCATTGGCCAGGATTCTTGCCGACCACGGTGCGCTTTTCACCGTTCTCGGGTTGGAACCAAAGTCCGGCCTTGGCTCCGAGGCCTGGTGTCTCGGCGTGTTGCAGGATGGTGTAGCCGAGTATCGTGCCTGTGGGGTCGAAGCCCACCAGCACCTTCAGTTCGCCACCGAAACCGTTCTCGCTCGTCTGAATCGCACAGCCGAGATTCTCGCCCTGCTTGTCGGCGACACTATAGACGACAAACGTCTTTTCCTTTCCGGTGACAGTAGCCTTGTGTTCCTGCGGTTCAGCCACCGTAATGTCGTCGCTGCCCATCACCTTCTTGATGCCTGCGGCGAGGTTGTCGGCGTTGATTTTCTCAATCTGAGGAGCGGTGACCGCATTGATGGATGCCAGAGCCGCACCTGCTACGATGGCTATGATGGTGAGCACCAAAGCCATGTTTGTGAGGGATGATTTGAGTTTTTTCATAACGCATTACTTCTTTTTGGTGACTTCGCCAAAACGCTTTGGCTTGAAATAGTTGTTAATCAGCGGCACGAAGGCATTCATGATGAGGATGGCAAACGACATACCCTCGGGATAGGCACCCCATGTGCGGATGACGACGGTGAGGAAACCGATGGCCACACCATAGATCAGTTGACCTTTCTTCGACATCGGCGAAGTCACATAGTCAGTTGCCATGAAGACAGCACCGAGCAGCAGACCGCCGCTGACCATCTCCAGAGCAGGATTGATGAAAGTTGTCGGGTCAACCAGATACAGGATGCCGCCGAAGGCAAAGACAGTCACCAGGATGCTCACAGGAATGTGCCAGGTGATAATCTTGCGTGCCAACATGTAAACGAGGCCGATAAGGATGGCAATCTCGCAGACCTCACCCATCGAACCACCAGTGTTGCCCAGCAGCATGGGCAGTGCTTCGCTCAGATTGTCGAACGATGCTGCATCGCCGCTCTTAATGGCCTGCTTGAACAGGGCCAGTGGCGTGGCACCCGTCTCTGCATCCATGTACGTCAGAAAGCCCTGACCAGGTAGCGGCCATGTGGTCATCTGCACAGGGAAGGAAATAAGCAGGAAGGCGCGACCGGCCAGTGCGGGGTTGAACAGGTTGCAGCCCAGTCCGCCAAACGTCATCTTGACAACGCCAATAGCGAAGAGCGCACCGAGGATGACAATCCACAGCGGCAGGTTCGACGGTACGTTCATGGCGAGCAGTACGCCCGTGATGATGGCCGAGCCGTCACGAACCGTGTTCTGCGGATTCTTGAGCAAATACTTGTTGATGGCCCATTCGAAGAATACACAGGAGGCAACGGACACTGCCGTCACCAGGATGGCACCGAGTCCGAAGTAGTAGAACGAGCACAGAAGGGCAGGGATGAGGGCGATGAGTACGCCGTACATGTTCTTGCCGATGGTGTCGCCCGAGTGGACATGCGGTGACAATGATACAGTTAACTTATTCATCTTTCTTTATGCTTTTGCTTTACGAGCGTGAATGTTTGCTAAAACGGTTGATTTGCCGAGACGGATGTAGTCGAGCAGCGGACGGTTGGCTGGGCAGGTGAACTGGCACGAGCCACACTCGATGCAACTGACGATGTCTTCAGCCTCTGCACGGTCCCAGTTGTGAGCCTCTGCCAACTTCGACAGCAGATACGGCTCCAGTCCCATCGGGCAGGCACTGACACATTTGGCACAGCGGATACACGGCTGAGGCTCTGGACGCTTGGCATCCTGGTCGTTCATCAGCAAAACGCCGCTGGAGCCTTTGCAAATAGGAACTTCAGCATTGATGAGTGCCTTACCCATCATCGGGCCACCGCCAATCAGTTTGCCCGTATCTTCAGGCATACCACCGCAAGCGTCGATGAGTTGGCTCATCGGTGTACCCATGCGAACGAGGAAGTTCGAAGGGTGAGCCAGACTCTTACCTGTTACGGTGACGATACGTTCGAACAGAGGCTTGTTCTTCATCACAGCCTCATAGACAGCGAAGGCCGTGCCGACGTTCTGCAGGATGGCACCCACGCTGACGGGCAATGCTGGTGGGGCAGGGACCTGACGACCGACAACCGCATCAATCAGCTGCTTCTCGCCGCCTTGCGGATATTTCACCTTCAGCGGAACAATCTCGATGTCGCCGTCGTGGATGAACTTCATCGTCTTCGACTTCATCAGTTCGATGGCATCAGGCTTGTTGTTCTCGATGCCGATGTACGCCTTACCCACGTTCATGGCCTTCATCAGCAGGGTGACGCCTACGAGGATTTCGTCGGCATGTTCCAGCATCAGACGGTGGTCGGCAGTAAGGTAGGGTTCGCACTCCACGGCGTTGATGATAATCCACTCAGGCTTCGAGCCTGGAGGAGGAGCCAACTTCACATGTGTGGGGAAGCAAGCGCCGCCCATACCGACGATACCGGCATCCTGGATTTTCTTCTTGATGTCGTCGGCTGTGAGTTCGCGACGTTCCTTCAGAGTGACGAGGTCGGTCGAGCGGTCGATGGTCTCTTCCCATTCGTCGCCTTCGACGGTGATGTAGATGGCGGGCTTGGCATAGCCGCTGGCATCGATGACGGTGTCAACCTTCAGCACCGTACCCGAGACAGACGAGAAGATGGGTGCCGACACAAAGCCACCGGCTTCGGCAATCATCGTGCCCACCTTCACCTTGTCGCCCTTCTGGACGATGGCTTTGGCTGGCGCACCGATGTGCTGGCTCAATGGGAACACGGCTACCTTGGGTAGTTCGGCTACCTTGATGGGCTCGGCGGCTGACAATTTATTTTCTGCTGGATGTACTCCACCAATTCTAAATGTCTTCATGTTTTATCGTTTAACGTTTATCGTTTAGCGTTGAAAGAAATTACTCTTTTACAGGTGCTTCAGCCTTCGGAGTCTCTGCCTTAGGTGTAGCAGGTGCCTCAGCCTTCGGTGCTGCTGGTTTTGGCGTAGCAGGTGCTTCTGCCTTAGGAGCAGCAGGTGCTTCTGCCTTAGGTTTACGTGCCGGCATGTTGATGGCGCGGATGCACTTCTTCGGGCATTCGTCCTCACACTTGCGGCAGAGGCGGCACTTCTCAGGATCGATGTAGGCGAGGTTGTTCTCCACATGGACAGCGTCGAACTCGCACACCTTCACGCACTTCATACAGCCGATGCAGGCAGCCTTGCAGGCCTTCATGGCCACGGCACCCTTGTCCTTGTTCATACACTCGACGACGACGCCCATCTTCTTCGCACCCTTCATCTGGCGGATTTCGATGATGCTGCGCGGACATGCCTTGGCACAAGCACCGCAGGCCGTACACTTCGTCGTATCGACTTCGGGCAGCCCTGTCTCGGGATTCATCTTGATAGCGTCGAACTGACAGGCCTCGACACAGTCGCCACAGCCCAGACAGCCGAAGGCGCAGGCCGTTTCGCCCATACACGTCGTGTTGGCAATGCGACAGGTCTTCACACCGTCGTACTCGACGAGGCGCGGACGGTTCTCACACGTACCGTTACAACGAACGACAGCCACCTTCGGCGCGGCAGCAGCGGCTGCCTGCAAGCCGAGAATGGCTGCTACTTTTCCCATGCACTCTTGTCCACCGACAGGGCAGTTCAGACCGTCCAGACTGCCGGCTTCGTCAGCGGCCTTCACACAGGCTGCCGCCATACCGCCGCATCCTGGGAATCCGCAACCGCCGCAGTTGGCACCAGGCAACACTTCGTTCACCTGTCCGATGCGTGGGTCTTCCTTGACTGCAAACTGCTTGGAGGTACCCCACAGCACAAGGGCTGCGATGAGTCCAACGGCACCAAGCACGATAACAGCGATTAGAATTACATTCATAAATTAGATGTTTTTTGAATTTATTGAGTATTGATAATGATTACTTTTTCTCAATCCAGAACGAAAACGTCCGCTTCAGCCTGTTCCGCATCGCCCACAACCCTATATAATAGATAAGGAGTAGGGTGAGCACACCGCCGATGGCAGTCAATTCGCCCAGATGGAGCACCATGAGAGCCACGACCATCCATGCCACCATCAACACAAGCGGCACAATGAATGCCAGCGTCACGGCATTGCGGCCCATCGACAGCGATGCACACACACGCACCTCGTCGCCCACATTCAGCCCCTCCGTGTCAGCCTCCCATACGTCGATGATTTTCTCCTTCGACTCAGCCGATGCACACAGGCTTTTTGCATGACAGCCCGAACACGCCGATGACTGCACAATCCGTACTCGGACGTGCCGCTCCTCCATGCTTTCAACGATGCCTAAGTGGTCGATGATGTCCTTCATGTCTCTCTTTACGCTGCAAAGGTACGATTAAGTGAGCGAAAAAGCAAATTTTATTAGCATTTTTCAGAACGAGAGAACCTTCCGTCACCATTTTTTCCCTTCCACACCTTAGCAAAATAAAGCGGCTAAGCACTTGGAAGTTTAATGCCAAGTGCTTAGCGTTCTCACGCCAAGTGCTTGGCGTGAAAATTCCAAGTACTTGGCGTCATCATTCCAAGACATCGTCCTGTTACTTCTTTTTGATTTTATACTGTGGTGTGTCTTCGTGCCGACTGTGGTCCATGCCGGCACCGACTGTGGACGATTTGTGAGTGCTCTGTGGACGGTTATTTACTTGACTTCTTTGAGTTCTTGCATCATGCTTTCCACACCCGGCCAGCCGCTGATGAACTTGACAAGACGACCTTCGCGGTCGTAGAGGAGATAGTGGGGAATGGCGTTGTCGTAGCCAGGGATTTGCAGATTGCCGAAACCTGTGGGCGTGATGTAGTGGTCGCCTGCGTGCTGACCGACGATGTCCAGCCATGCGTCGGCATTGCTGCTGGTGTCGGTGATGTAGATGAAATCTACGCCGCGCGCCAGCAGGTCCTTTTTTACGCTTTCCATCTCCTTCATGCCTTGCCGGCAAGGGCCGCACCATGTCGCCCAGAAATCGACGAAGACGATACGCCCTTTGTGTTCTGCTACGATTTTGGGGAGCCATTCGTGCGGCTCGCCCTCGGGCAGTTCACGGCGAATGCCCTTGCTGTCGGTGGCTTGCTGACGGAGCGTGGCCTGCATCTCGCGGATTTGCGTCTGATATTCAGGAGCAAGGGCCTCAATTTCGCTCTCCTCGACAGGTTGCATGGCTTTGGCACGGGTCATGACTGCATGAGCAACTTCCAACTCCTGCAGCCAATGCCCCAGAGGCGAATCCTGCAAGTTGTTGGCACGCAGGTAGTCCAGCATATCTTTCTCGCCGAAAAAGTCGCTGAGGGCATAGAAGCCAGTCATGTCCCGATAGAACGTCAGTTCGGCGGCATGAGGGTCGCGCAGCGTCACTTGCTGTTCGAAGGCAGGCTTTTCCTCGTCGGTCAGCAGTCCCCAACTGGTCTTGCAGAACATAAACTCATTCCGCTTGCAGACATAGTCCTCCTCAAGCCCCAGACGCTGATAGGCCCGTTGGGCTGGCGAAAGCGTGAGCAAGTCGAGCCGTTGCATGGCCTCCTGATATTCTCGCCAGCACACTTCCTGCCATTCGGCGAAGGTGTCGTGCAAGTGTGCCTCGGCATATTCCTTTCTATATCCGCGCACCATCCCGTCGAAATGAACCGGCAAGGGCTGTTCGAGTGTGCCTCCTTCCGTATGGACGGCGCGCTGCCACAGTTCCTGCAGCCGCTCGGTCGTGATGCTGTCGGCAGGCGTATCTTTTTTGTAGGCTTCATAATCGGCCATCGCGCCACGGTCGATGTCCAGACGGATGGTGTCGCCAGGGCAGAGCCAGAGGTCCCAACCGTGAAATCCATGCTTGAGCGGGTAGCAAATGTCCCAAACGAAGGTGAACGTGCCGTGAATGGAATCGGTGGTGATGGCAGGGTAATGTTCGCCCTTCAGCGAGGCACCATTTCCCCAGAAGCCAGGAAACTTGTACCGTTCGCCCTGCTTAAAATCGAGAACGCGCCCCAGAATGACGGCTGGCGCACTCTTGCGCTCCCACATCGGAAGGGCTGAAGATGATTGAGCGAATGATGGTACACATGCTGCAAAGGCAAGCATGAAGGTGAACGTAATGACTGTTTTTCTTGCTTTCATAACGATTGTTTAAGAAGATGTGGCAAAGTTAATGGAAATGGCAAGAACGTACAAATAAATTCTTCAAAATCAACGAGAAGAAAGCGTAGTTTAACCTTTATTGTTAGAATGTTAACCCTTTTTATTAGAATGACGCCTTTTTATTTTTTGTTTGCGTTTCTTTTGGGTTGAATTGTGCTTGTCCTTACCGCTTATGGCCATTATAATGACAAATAATCATCGTAATAGCATTTTTTTAACTTTTAACTTTTAACTTTTAACTTTTTTCCGTACCTTTGGTTTTACCGAAGGTACTTCCGTTCGGAAATGCAAAACTAAAAAAACTTTGTCTTTTGTTTTGTATTTCCCTCACTTATTCGTACCTTTGCACCGCTTTTTCGACAAGCACCCTCGGAGCACCCTTTGGGGCGGTCTCCATGTGTGATGGCAGATTAAGCAGTAATACTTAATTCATAGTAACACAAAAACTAAAAAAATGAAAGAAATCACACTCAATGCCCAGGTACGTAAGGACCTCGGCAAGAAGGCAAGTCGCGACCTGCGTCGTGCCGGCATGGTTCCATGCAACATCTATGGAGTAGAACGCGAAGAAAGGGTTGACAAGTATGGTAAGAAGAAAATGCTTCCCGTTGCTCAGTCGCTCATTGTTAGCGACAAGGAACTGGCCAAGTTGCTCTACACTCCAAACGTTTACATCATCAACCTCAACATCGAGGGTAAGACGGTGAAGGCTATCCTGAAGGAGTTGCAGAACGACTTTGTGAAGGATACTCCTGTTCACGTTGACTTCTACGAAATCACAGACGCTCCGATCGTGATGGAGATTCCTGTGAAGTTGAACGGTCTTGCTGAAGGTGTTCGCGCCGGTGGTAAACTGTCGCTGAACGTTCGCAAACTGAAGGTGAAGGCTCCTTACACTCAGATGCCTGACACACTCGACATCGACGTGACGAACATGGCTCTTGGTAAGACTATGAAGGTGGCTGAACTGAGTTTCGAAGGTCTCGAAATCGTTACTTCGAAGGAAGTCGTTGTCTGCGCTGTCCGTGTCACACGTGCCTCTCGTTCGGCTGCTACCGAAGAAGGTGAAGGTGCTGCAGAAGAATCTGCTGCTGAGTAATTCACGAGATTCAGACATGAAGAGCCGAACCGAAGGACATGCCTCGGTTCGGTTCTTTTCGTAAAAAGGAAGATGAACATTTTTCAGACGATTGCTACGCTTTTCCATCGTAACTCTACTGGGAAAGTGGAAGAGGAGAACAGCATGAAATACCTGATAGTAGGCTTGGGAAACATCGGCGCAGAGTACGACGGTACGCGCCACAACATTGGTTTCCGTGTGGCGGATGCACTGGCTGCATCGGCCTCTGCTTCGTTTGAGGACAAGCGTTACGGCTTTGTGGCGCATTTTCGAGTGAAGAATGCGGAGTTGGTCGTGCTGAAGCCTTCGACCTACATGAACCTCAGCGGCAATGCTGTGCGCTATTGGATGCTGAAGGAAAATGTGCCCATTGAGCGTGTGCTCGTGGTCTGTGACGACCTTGCGCTGCCTTTTGGCAAACTGCGTATGCGTCAGAATGGTGCCGATGCAGGCCATAACGGTCTCAAACACATCGCCCAGATGCTGGGTACACAGCAGTTTGCACGTTTGCGTTTCGGTATAGGCAACGACTTTCCGCGAGGTACACAAGTCGATTACGTGCTGGGTCAGTTTACCGACGAGGATTTGCAGACCATGCCTGAGCGTGTTGCCTTGGCTGTCGAAGCCATCAAGACCTTCTGCCTTGCAGGTGTGCAGACCGCCATGAACCAGTACAACAATAAATAGTTGAAAAATGATTTCTGAAGAAGAAGAAAGGCTTTCATTTCTGCTTAAAATGCAGTAAATGAGCAAATTTTTAATTTTTAATTTTTAATTTTTAATTTTTTGTCGTAACTTTGCAGGCCGTTTCGTGTAAGCGGCACTCAAATCAACCGTTTTATTAACCCGAAGGACTTGTCGAGTACCCGTCCTTCATAAAAACAAAAGTCATACATTATGGCAACAAAAATCAGACTGCAGCGTCACGGCCGTAAGAACTATGCGTTCTACAGCATCGTCGCTGCCGACTCTCGTGCTCCACGTGATGGACGCTTCATCGAGAAGATTGGTACCTACAACCCCAACACCAATCCCGCAACCATTGATTTGAAATTCGACCGTGCTCTCTACTGGGTAGAAGTAGGTGCCCAGCCCACAGACACAGTCCGCAGCATCCTTTC
>JAIKWU010000088.1 GCA_024684455.1 Bacteroidaceae bacterium
TTGGTTCCCCAAGCGCCGCCGTGACCGAACCACTCGTTTTCCCCGTCCTTCTTCGGAGCATTGAGGCCGAGCGAATAGCCGCCGAGATTGTCGGGCCTTGTGGTGACAGCGAGGATGCTCTTCACAGTCTCCTCCTTCAGGATGCGGACGCCGTTGTCACCCACGCCAAGGTTCATGAGCATCTTATAGAATTTCAGCTGGTCGTTCGCCGTCGTCCAAAGGCCTGCGCCTGCCGAAGCGAAGACGTGGCCGTCGTTGTACGGACGCTGCTGCTGGTTGTTCTCGAGGCGATAGACGGCTTTCTGACCTGCCTTCACATCGTACATCTCCACCTGCGTCTTCAGCTGCTTGTCGGTGGGCCAGAACCATGTGGACTTCATGCCGAGCGGGTCGAGCACCTCTTTCTTCAGGTAGTTCTCCCACTTCATGCCCGTCACGACCTCCACGATGGCGGCACCGATGTCGATACCCGTGTTGGAGTAACGGTCTTTCGTACCAGGCTCGAAATAGATGGGCGAACCGGCTGCAACGGCGGCAACTTGGCGAAGTGGCGCACCGCCGGACCATCCGCCGCCGCGTACGTCGTTGCGTTTCACGCTTGCCTCAAAGGGGAAGCCGCCCGTGTGGTTCATCACCATACGAACCGTCAGGACGTTCTTCGCCTTATGGAGCGTCCTGATGCCGTCCTTGTCGCTGTCCAGCACCCATAGTTCCTTGAACTCAGGCAGATACTTCGACACGGGGTCGTCGAGCGAGAGCTTGCCTTCCTCCACGAGCTTCGCGATGGTCACGCCGCAGAAGCCCTTCGTCTGCGAGCATTGCATGAAGACGTTGTCGAGGCGGATGGGACGCTTCTGCTCCACGTTGGCATAGCCGATGCAGCACGTCTCCTGCACTCCGTCGTTGTAGAAAATACTGATAGCGCCGGGCAGTTCGCCACGGTCAACATAAGGTTGCAAGGCCTCGCGAGCAAACGTAGTCTTGGAATCGATAACTTTCTTCTGTGCGCCGAGAGACAGACAGAATGTGACAGCAAAAAGGAAAAATAGCTTCTTCATAATGCATTAAATAAAGGTTTCCGCATGCAAAGTTATTAAATAATGTGTCACGAAACAAGGAATTTTCCGAAAAAAGCAATAAAAACGCCAATGCTAACCCACGAAATGCACATCAGAAAGCAGGAATGGCGCGGCTGTCGTCAACGGAATCCAGCCTCTGCTTTGTGCTTTTTCACGTTGGATAGCACTTTGCTTTTGTAAAGGAAGTTCGTAACTCGACGCTCTCTGGCGGCCTTTTTCGGTCGCGGTGGCACTTTGCTACCCCAAACGCAAGAAATAGGCTCAAAACGAATGTGCATTGGCTATCAAGGACTTAGAAAGGTGCATTTTCCGCCGCCTTGTTAAGAAAATATCACAGTAACATGCAGGAACAACAAAATCAGCACACTTTTAAGGCAAAAACGGCGTTAGGCGAAGGTGAACGAAGCACAAGGCATCAGCCGATGCAACGTGGAGCGTGAGCCGACACAACGTGTAGCATCGGCCGACGCCTCACGCCACGCCCTTCCAAAGACCTGCCTGGAGCGGATTTTCATGTAAAGATATTTCAGAGTTTCATCAAGGCACTGAGACATAAGAGGCTGCCGAATCATCCTCAGCCGGTCGGCTGCACAGTCTTCAGCACCCTTGCAGGACTGCCGGCCGCCACGCTGTAGGGCGGAATGTCGCGGGTGACAACGGAACCGGCACCGATGACGCTGTGGTCGCCAATGGTAACGCCCGGCATGATGCAGGCACCCTCGCCGATGTGAACATAAGCTCCTATGATGACAGGCCCCTTAGAATAGAGCGGACGATGGCGCGGCGGCAGGTTCAATTGCTCATAGGACACATCTCCATGCGTATGGTCGGTAATATAGACGCGCTGCCCAGTCGTGGTCCACTCCCCTATCTCAACTCTGTTGATGCAGCCGATGCGCGTGAAGGGAGCTATGACCACATGGTCTCCAAGAACTACCTTCGGCGTGAACTCCTGTCCGCAGTTTTCCCAGCGATATATGGCATTGATGCAGGCATGGCGTCCCAACGAGACTTGCTTCCCTACCCTGATGTACTTACCTCCAAGGAAATGTATTGGCTTGCTGTCTATAATCAAGTTTTCGGCCCCTACGAAGTAGTGCCTGAGGTATGCGGCATAGCATTCGTTCATCAAATTTTGCCAAACGAGTCTCAACCTTTCGGGAAACAGCTTGCCACATAGCGAGCCAATCGCTATGAAAAGTTTAAACACCAGTTTTCTCATACTTTCTGAATTTCTTCTTTCCTAAATCTTCTACGGAGTAATTTCCCTATTATCGAATTTCTTATTTTCTCCACCATGAACATTCGCTCATCCCCCTGCAGTCCCACCGCCACTATAACAGCCACGAGCCATGCCCCAGAGAGGAAGCATGCCCCTACTGCCTGCCATACGTCCGCCACATGTCTGAACAGAACAGACAACGGGGCGACGGTCAGCACAGACACTATGACGACCCACGACAGCACCCGACGACAGAAGTCGCTTATCCCAAGTCCGAAGAGGCTACGGCACAGCACCATGCGGGCACACTGGGCAAGGACAGTCATCAACAGCAGGACGACGAACACCGCCTCAACTGGCATGGCGAGCCACTTCACGCACACCATCGCGACGGGAAGCGTCAAGAGAAGGATTGTGCCTATACATGTATGGTATCTGCGAATGCGTCCCGTGGCAGCAGCTGCAATCATCATAGGATTAGCTATGGCATCGACCATCGACGTCAGCAGCATCAGCCGCATGAAATTAACGGCATGGTCTGGCACTCTATCCAGCCACACATCCAGCACCCACGGCGCAGCAAGAAATAAAGGAATCGCAATGATGAGTATCATCATGTACGACAGGCGCGACGAGCGCAGCACAAGTTCCCGTGTCCGAGCCACATCACCCTGAGCGTATGACTTTGTAATCTGCGGATTGATAGCCATCTGAAAACTAGCGACAAACTGCGTCACAGCCATTTGTACCTGGAACGCCACTCCTCGTGCAGCATTCACAGCCGGTCCGCCCACACTATTGAGCACCAGGTTCAAGCCCTGCGTGTTGCAAGCAATCGAGGCATTGCCAAACGTGCTCCAGCCTGCGAAGGACAACATCTCACGCACGATGCCACGGTCACGGCAGAAGTGGAACCGAAGCTGTGGGAAAGCACGTCGGCAATACACACTATAGGAAACACGTGTAATAACGGCAGCACACAGCATCAGCAAAGCATACGGCACCAATCGCCGGCCTTCGGCAAACAGGCACAAGGCAGAAGCCACTCCAAGCTTCAACATGGCGTCCATCACCGTAATGCCGGCAAAAGCCGTCATGCGTTCGTATGCGATAATCGTTGCATTGTA
>JAIKWU010000043.1 GCA_024684455.1 Bacteroidaceae bacterium
TAGGGACGCCCCGTGGGGCGTCCATGATGGAATGGGGGAACATCAATCGGGACGCCCCACGGGTCGTCCGTACAAGAAAAAGCGGAGTCCATGACGGACAGGAAACACCAATCGGGACGCCCAAAATGACCAAAAATTGCACTGCGGTGCAACTAAATTTGCACTGCGGTGCAATTTGAACGGAAGTAACAAGTGTATTTTAACACGTCAATCTACGTGAATTGACACGTCAATCTTTATCAATGATTATGAGGGATTGATGCCAAGATTTCCGCAGATTGACGTGGAGAAAAAAGAACGACGATGAGAAACTTCGACTATTTACAGGAATTGGAATTGACCGACCTGCATCGGTTCTGTTCAGCCGCCGAGGAAATGCAGTTGAGCAACCCCGACCTGAGTGCCATCAGCGCAAGGAAGGCGTTGGAGTATGTGGTGCGCTCGCTCTATGTGACAAAGAATATCGAGATTCCTGAACGTGCCTCGCTGTTTGAGTTGGTCGATGGCGAACCCTTCCAATCGTTCATCAACGACGACCGCGTCATGATGGCGGTACATTACGTGCGCAAGGTCGGCAACAACGGTGCGCATGGTACGGAGGTGTCGAAGCGTGAATCGTTCTTCTGCCTGCTCAACATCTACAACATCGTGGCGGCTGTCCTGTTGAAACTCAACATTGTCAGCGAGGTGAAGCCGTTCGACAGAGACCTCATACCTCGGCAACCTGAACAGCCGACGCTCACCCCGACGAACGTCAGCGTCAGCCCGACCTCTGCCCTCGTTGAGGCTTCGAGCCAAGAGGCTGTCGCCGACAAGACTCCCGTGCAGCAACTGCCGACCGACATCTCGGAGGCTGAGACACGCAAACTCTACATCGACCTGATGCTGAAAGAAGCAGGGTGGGACGTGCTCGAAAGAGAGGGAGCCGTGCAGCCCTCGAAGGCTTGCATCGAAGTGGAGGTACAGGGTATGCCAAACTCGGAGGGTGTGGGCTACTGCGACTATGTGCTCTTCGGGAGTAACGGACTGCCCCTCGCCGTGGTGGAGGCGAAACGCACGTCGGTAGATGCCATAAAAGGGAAGCATCAGGCAGAACTCTATGCCGACTGCTTGGAACAGCAGTATGGTCTGCACCCTGTCATCTTCTACAGCAACGGCTTTGAGACGTACATCGTCGATGGGCTTGGCTATCCGCCGCGCAAACTGTACGGATTCCACACCGAGCAAGACCTGGAATGGCTGATTCAGCAGCGCAAACGGCACGACATCGCGGACTTCAGCATCAAGGACAGCATCACCGACCGCGCCTATCAGAAGATGGCAATCAAGGCGGTCTGTGAGCACTTCAACGGCAAGCACAGGAAAGGGCTGCTGGTCATGGCGACAGGTACGGGCAAGACGCGTGTGGCTATCTCATTGGTCGATGTGCTGACAAGGAACGAATGGGTGAAGAACGTGTTGTTCCTTGCCGACCGCATCCCCTTGGTCAGTCAGGCGCATAAGAATTTCGTGAAGTTGCTGCCCAACATGACCACGTCGATTCTGAGCGAGGAACATGACCCCGACACGACCGCACGCATCACCTTCTCGACCTACCAGACGATGATTAACTACATCGACAGGGACGAAAAGGCGTTCTCGGTGGGTCGCTTCGACCTGATTATCGTGGATGAGGCTCACCGCAGCATCTTCGGAAAGTATGCCTCCATCCTGAAATACTTCGATGCGCTTGTTGTCGGTCTGACTGCCACGCCACGCGACGAAGTTGACCGCAGCACCTACGAGACCTTTGAGATGGAGCAAGGCGAACCGAACTTTGCCTACGAGTTGGAGGATGCTGTGGCAGAAGGACACCTCGTGAATTACAAGGGCTTCAAACGTGGGTCGCTCATCTTGCGCGAGGGTATCAAATATGACAGCCTCAGCGAGGAAGAAAAGGAGCAGTTGGACGGTGTGTGGGAATATGAGAAGGCGAAGAAAGGGCATATCTTCTTGGAAGACAAAAAGGCTGACTCGTATGCCGCCTACGAAGACGAGCCACGCAGCGTCGCCGCTGAAGACACGAACGAAACCTATCACCGCGACATTCAGCAGCACGAGATTTTCAGTTATATCTACAACGACAACACCATCGACCATGTGCTGCAAGACCTGATGGAGAACGGACTGAAGGTGCAGAGCGGTGAACGCATCGGCAAGAGCATCGTCTTTGCCTACAATCACCGCCATGCCGAGATGATTGTGCAGCGGTTCAATGCGCTCTACCCTGAGTACGGCCCGGAATTCTGCGCGCTCATCGACAATTATGTTACCTACGCGAAAGACCTCATCGACCGCTTCGAGATACGTGACGGAAATCCGCAAATTGCCGTCAGCGTGGACATGCTCGACACAGGCATCGACGTGCCCGACGTGCTGAACCTCGTGTTCTTCAAACCCATCAAGAGTCGCATCAAGTTTCAGCAGATGATTGGACGTGGCACACGTCTGTCGAAGGACATCTTCGGGACAGGGCAGGACAAGGCGTTTTTCTACATCTTCGATTGGTGCAGGAACTTCGAGTACTTCGGCAACAATCCCGACGGACAGAAAGCCACCGTCACGGCATCGCTGACCGAGAAACTGTTTGCGACACGCGCCAAGATAGCCTTCTTCTTGCAACATCAGCAGTATCAGGAGGACGAATACAGCAAAGGACTGCACGACGACATCAAGGCGCTGATGCAGGAACAGGTGGCAGCCTTGTCGGACAGCCACATCAACGTGCGCATGAATTGGGAGGCGGTCAGCCACTTCAAGACGAAGGAGGCTTGGGTGTATCTGTCGGAAGTGGATGTGAGCACGTTGTCGAACAAAATTGCACCGCTCTTGCCCAAGAACACCATGGACGAAAGTGCCAAGAAGTTCGACCTGCTGACCCTGATGGTGGAACTCTCGCTGCTCGACGAGGAAACGAAAGCCGTAAGGTCGGTGCGTGCCATTCAGGACATAGCCGAGAAATTGCAGGAGAAAGCCACGCTGCCACAGGTGGTGGAAAAGATGGCTACCATCAAGGAGGTGCTGACGGCTGTGGCTTGGGAAAATGTGTCGCTGCCATGGCTCGAAAAGGTGAGAAACGACCTGAGAGACCTGCTGAAATTCCTGGTAGGACAGGAGATGCCGTGGTTTAGCGTCAACATCGAAGATACCGTCAGCGACGAAGGAACGGTGGAAGGTATAACGCCACGTGTAACCTACAAGCAGAGCGTCTTGGACTTCCTCGCTCAAAATCGCGACCTGCCCGTGTTGAAGAAAATCTACAACATGGAGCAACTCACAGGGGCTGACTTTGCCGAATTGGAGCAAATCCTGTGGAAGGAGTTGGGCAGCAGGGAAGACTACAACCGATACACGAAGGGAATGGTGTGCGGCACGAACGTGGCCATCTTCCTTCGCAGCGTCTTGGGCGTGGACAGGAAAGAAGCCGTGCGCCGTTTCTCCGACTTCATCTCAGGCAGCGAGTTGAACGCCGAACAGGAAGACTTCCTCAACACCATCATTTCCTACGTTTGCGAGAATGGCGACATCACGAAGGAGGTTGTCGTCAACGAAGCCCCCTTCGACGAACGCCTCACCGTCTTCACCCCTTACATGCTGCCACTCGCAAAGTATGTCGACAACCTGCACGAAGTGGTCATGCCTGATGTAGGGTAATTTCTTTGTTTTGTAATCAATACGGTTAGGATTGAAGAAGCCAAGGCGGTGCAGGGCACTGCTGTTGCACCAAAAAAGAAAGGGTAACGATATACCTGTTGACTGAAGATTATCTTTTCTTTTTATATTTGTTTTTTCTTCTCTTTATAACTTCTGTTGTCTCATCATGCTCTTCACCTGTTAATACATCACATAAGTGTAGAAACTTATCATTGTCATATTGAAGATGTATTCTCCATCCTTTTATCTTGTTGATATATGCTCGATATACGTTTACGGATTTGATTCCGCTAACTTTATGAAGTTGGGTGTGAGGGAAAACCCGTTTTATGTGATTTTCGTTATCTTCCAACTCAGCAAGTGCCTTTAAAAAATCAGAGTATAAATTTTTTGACAAAATTTTATATGCCTTGGCTATAATGCCAAGTTCATCTTTTAATGGTTTTGGTGTCATTTCTTATTATATAATATTGAAGCCACTACGTTAAACACTTCTACACTTTCATTAATTGAAGTTATTCGTAATAATTGAATAATACGTTGGTTAAAAATTGGGTCTTCGTCAAAAGTCAAAATAACACGATATTTCCTTGTTGCCCTGAACATGTACAATGTGCTTTTCTGTTGAGATATAGAAGCAGGAAAGGAAACATTGTGAGAACGATATAATTTCCTTGGCCAAGGTTGTTCTCTTGCAGTTTTTACAAGTTCATTTAATGCCTTGTCTAAACTCTGACGTTCCGAGGCCGAAAGACGTTTTTCGTCTGCATCAAAACCTTTAGTTATTTCAATAAGTACATTACGTTTTTTAATCATATTTTACAGACTTTTATTATAAATAGTCTTAACTATTGCAAAATTACAGATTTCCATTGTTTAATTCTCCACTCTTATAGATTTGAATATCACAGTATTCATCTACAAGTTTAAGGTTCAAATATTCTGCTATTAGACAGTCTTGTCCCTTTTCTTTTCTCGCCCAAATATATTTGTATCTTGCAAAGTGCGTCTTATTGGATGATAAAATCATTGCATAGGTTATTGAATTTTGAAAATCTTCCATATATTGTTGAAATTGTTCAGAGCCAATAAAATCTTTTTCAACTACAAATTTCTTTATGAAGCAGCCATGCCGTTCTTCTACAATGTCTTCTTCACAAATATAATCCTTTCTTGCTTCAATAAGCAAATAAACAAGGCCGTCTTTATCAACAACCTTAAATGACCTTTCTCTGTCCGAATCAGCACATAACAATTCCCCCTCTTCAATAGACTTTCTGTAAAGTTCGGGAAAATGTGTTGTATGAACTTTATGAGTAATATGTTCGTTTGTCATGGTTATTATTGATTTATTTGCAAAAATACACTATTTATTTTATATAGACAAGAATGTTATCATTAAAGTGACGAAATCATTATGGAAAACGGAGAAATTACACAAAAACGCTATTTCCAAGGAGTCGATATAAGTAATATCCAAGGTATTGACGTGAGCGACCCAAACTTCACTCATTTAGCAAGACCTATGATTAGGGAACTTGCTTTTGCATTAAACTTTGAAATCCATGAAGATAACGAAGGTATATCCGCCTATGGCGGTGATTGTATTAGAATTGCAGACCACCGAACAAACTTAAAAAGTTGGATTGATAATGGTACATACAAATCACCCTATAGATATAGCATTGTGATTGAGAATGTACGAACAACACCCCAAATACAAGTAATGGAAGGGTATGATTTTACGGTGGAAGAAATTTCATACATAGCACAAGAAGTTAGTCCAAAGCAGCTTCAATTATTAGCAGATGACATTGCAAATACAATAAAAAACGGAGAATATCCCAATCACATTTGTGGAATAAAGTATATATTAAGTACCAAACAGGATTATAAATATGTGGAAAAACCGAGCAGAGCATTAGATTATGAATGGGTGGAACTTCCGAGCAAGGGAAAATGCTATCCTGTCGGTTCACCGTTGAGGAATGGACTTGTTGCCGTCAAGTATCTGACGGCAATGGACGAGAACGTCATCTTTTCCGACAAGTTGCGTTCTGCAAACAAAATATGTGCAACGCTCATAAAAAGGAACGTGACGGGTGACGCTGACGGATTGTCCCTCTGTTCGGGTGACAAGGAAGCAATCGTGCTGTGGTTTCGGAAAACAGGGTATGGAAACCAATACAAAGCACCTTTCTCTGACGTTGAAATCAATTTGGGCGAAGTGAAGTACAAGGAGTTTCACCTGCTTGGTGATGACGAAGGACACTTCTCTTACACGTTCAAGAACGGTGACAGGGTTCTGTATCGTCTGCTTCCTTTCCAAGAAGAGGAAGAAGCAGTCAAGGATGCAAACGAGTGTCTCAATGACTTGAAGGACGAGGATGGTTCAATGGAGGAAGTCTATGTGAAGTTCACCAAATCCATTCTAAGCAAGATGATTGTTTCCGTGAACGGGAATACAGACTATGAATTTCTGACAGAATGGTTGGACGTTCTTTCATACGACGAACTGCATTCTTTCCAACGGTTCGTCACCTACAACTCTCCGGGGTTGGAATTGGATTTCAGGGATTGGATTGTGTTTGACGATTCCGTATTCTATGACATAAGATAAAAAGCAACAAGTATAAACACGTATGAGCATGACATTGGACGGGATATTCTCCCAATTGGAAAATATCTCAAAGAAAATAGACAACCGGGACGGTAAGATAGAAAGCATCAGGAGTGATTTTGACAAGGCACTTGGCATCAGCAAGGAGGAACACGACAAGGTGGTTTCCCTTATTGAGCAATTCAAGGATTCCGAGGAAAGCATGGAGCAATATGACAAGGAAATCAAGGAGACGGAAATGTCTTTGGGCGGTTTGAATGACGCAATCAAGGAATTGAGGGATGAATTGTCAAAAAGCACGTTGTCCGCTTCTGAAAGGACGAAGAAACAGAATGAGCTGGATGACAACCTTTCTGAAAGAAACCGTTTGCTCAATAAAAAGGACAAACTTGAACAAAGCAGGAAATCTGAAGAAAACAAACAAGGGAAAATCAAGGGACAACTAACCAAAAAAGGTGTGACAGACATGGCTAAGGCTGTTGCACAGAACGAGAAGATGGAAGCAGGCTTGCTTGCTGCGTCAAAGGGTGGCGGCTTGTCCAAGGCATTGGGTGGCATGAAAGGCAATGTCTATGTCATGGTTGCACAGGCACTGATTAGTGCCATTGAGTTCGGTATCGGAAAGGCTACGGAATATGCAAAGGTGGCAGGAGAAAATTTGATGCGTACAATAAATGCCACTACCACTGTGAACCTGAATCAGATGAAAGCAAGTCTCGATGCTTGGCAGGACGTGGTCAACGGTGCTTATGCTTCGCAAGCCTTGTCCGCAGAAAGTTCATTGGAACTTTTGAAGGCCCAGAACGCCAACGAACTTGCTTCCTTGAAACTCGAACATACTTGGACGAATTGGATTCCGATTTGGGGAGAAATCAACAAATATGCAGAAACCACGTTGGAGATAGAACAACAACTTGCACAAACCCGTATGCAGAATGCAATAAAAATCATCGGTCAAGTGAACGAGTTTACGAAAAAGACGGACGAATACATCAAGAAACAGGATAAGGCGGTCCACCAATATCAAGTCTTGAATGGTCTTTCCGTTGCTCAGACACAGATGTTCGAGAAGAGAATGTTCGCACAGGGACAGGCATTTGCAAGGTTCAACAAGACTCTTGAGGACGCGCTGAAACTTCAGAACACATTTACAGAGCAGAGCGGACGTGCTGTCAACTTTTCCAATGCGGACATTACACAGTCGTTTGCCGTTGGTCGTTTGGTGGGTGAAGAAAATCTAACATCGTTTCAAGCGCAGATGCAGGTGTTCAACCATTCCGTTGCCGAGTCTGCCGACATTATGTTTCAGATGTACAAGGACGCAAACAGAATGGGGCTGTCACAGCAGAAGTTGGTGAAGAATGTTCTTGCAAACCTCAAACTTGCGAACAAGTATGACTTCAAGAACGGAACAAAGGGTTTCATTGAATTGGCAAAGTGGGCAGAGAATGCACGATTCAACCTCGGTGCTGTCGGTGGTGCTGTCGAGAAGGTACAAAGCGGAGGTTTGGAAGGTGTCATTACGCAGGCTGCCAAACTACAGGTGTTAGGTGGCAGGGCAGCAATGAATGCAGACCCATTAGCAATGCTCTACGAGGTAAATGCAGACCCCGAAGCCTATACAAAACGTATTGCAGATTCAGTGGCAGATTTGGGCGTGGTTGACAGGAATACGGGTGAGGTCAATTTCCGTGGACCTGCCAATATGCTTATCCGTCAGATGGCGGAACAATGGGGCATGAATGTGGAAGACCTCAAGGATATTCGTCGTGAACAGGCAAAGAAGGCAACCGTAAAACGTCAAATGGGAGGTTCGACTCTGACAAATGACCAAAAGGACTTGGTGGCAAACAAGGCCCAGAGAGATGAAACCACGGGTGAATGGTATGTTCAGACACTGCAAGGAAAAAGAATAAACGTCAATGATGTGCAAGCCTCTGACCTAAACAACTTGAAGGCAGAAAACCCTGCTAAGAATGCAGAGGAATATGCAAAGGAAACAATGGGCTTTACAGAAAAGATAGAAGCAAACACAAAGAAGATTGATGCATTTTTAGGAGAACTTACATTTGACAACTTTGCCAAAACCGTACAACAAACAATAGAAGCAACATCAATTGCTTATGCTGCTAATGCTGATAAAATTAAAGAAGCAATAGAAAAAAACAGATTTGAAGCATATGAAGAGTTGGAAAAAATGTTAGAAAACTTGCAAAGCATTGACACAAAATTTAATGATGCCCTTCTGACAATCAAGAACAAAGGAAAATTAACATCTGAACAAGAAGTTGAAGAGGCAAGAGAAGCATTCAAGAATAATAATGCAACTTCTAAACAGATTGAACTATTAAAAAGAAATAATAAACAACGGAATCTAAGTTCTGAAGAAGAAGAGAAACTTTATAATACGGATAGGAGAATTGGTATAAGAAAAGTTGCAGATTGGATTACTGGATTTAATTCATCTAATGAGTATTGGCAACATAGTGAAAATACCCCACAAAGTATTATTAACGCCGAGAATAAACGAAAAGCGCATAATGAACAACAAGTTGCAATGTGGGATGCAATGTCAATGGCACTTGATGCTGTTGCTGTTTCAAACAATAAACCAATGGCTGTTGGAGCTTCAAGTGTTACACCTATACACGATGGTTCTGCAAAACTTGTTAAAACAGACCCGAAAGACACTGCTATATTTGCAAAAACAGGCGGACCATTTGACAAACTCTTTGACGATATTTTCGGTCGTGTCAATGCAATCTATGACACAATTGCAGAACCAAAAGCACTCAAAGGAATGCTCCCACAGTCTTCTTTAGAACAATCCATAAGAAATACATGGAAAATCGCACAAAGCAACAGTATTGCAAATAATACCAATCCCAAACACAGTTCCCCTATAGACATCAATCTGCATGGAGATATTATGCTGAAAACGGAAAATGGAATGTCCTTTGACATTTCAAGGCAGTTGGAAACGGACCCTCTTCTTGTTAGAAAAATAAGCAGACTAATTGCAGAACATTTATCTAAATCAATCAATGGTGGACGTGGTGACTTGGGTATCTTCATGAGCGGAGTTTAATGTTAAATAATCCTATTCGTATTGCTGTCTCAGAGAAATAATGTATCTTTGCAATGTCATTTGCTATTTGTGGATGACAGACATATTATTGGAAGTGCATTCCGCATCTTCATTCCGTTGAGTGAAACTTCGACAATTTCAATCAATATGACAGGGATGAGAATTGGTAGCACTCCCTTGACGTGTATAGTCAACATACAGATATACTGTCAAGGCGAGGCTAAATTCTATCTTATCGTCATATTGGCAGTCGAAGGCCACACTCAAGAATAAGATTCAGAAAGTGGCCTCGCTTCTTTTATGTGTCTTGGGCAACTAAATATTTTATTAACACATGTCTGTAGGGCCAAAGGCATCAAACACTTAAAAGTTATGCAGCAAGGCAACTTTGTTGAAGACGATTTTCGACTTTTTGAAGATGTCGAAAAAGACCTTTCTCCAATTTACGGAAATTGGGAAGTGAAAGAGAACGGTAATTTGGTTTACAATGGAAATGGAATAGCATCCATCAAAGAAATTGATAAAACGCAGTTACCGAGTATTGATGTATTTCATGTAATGAACAAAGTATGGAAAAACTCCGAAGATGCTCGTAATTTCTTCCTGTCATATATGGTGGCATTGCGTAATGCAGGGTACAAGACACTTTCAATTGATTTACAAAATCATTATTTATCGTCAGTAAAATGAAAATACTTCGTTCTATATTACTCACCATATTGGGTTTTTGCCTTATTTTGTGTGGGTCTGATGTCCTGAACATGAATATAGGTCATGCAGAATTACGTCAGAACTATGGTGGAGACGCATACACGGGTATTCAAAATGCTGAATGTACTACAGGGCAACTGATTATACTTCAATCAGACATAATCTCTTATGGCCTTGGTTGCATAATGATATTTGGAGGCATAACAATGATTGTCTTTGCCATCCCAACAGAACTGAAGCGTAAAGAAGATTAAGCCACGTTCCTAACGTCCCTGTAACTTACCACATTGAGGGAGCGTCTGAACATTTCATGGAATCGGGCGCTCTCCTTGTATTTTCTCGTATTGTAGCGGAACACGGCTTCGTCCACGTATCTTTGCAGATACTTGGCGGAAACGCAGTGGTAGATACCGAAGATGGAACGCTTGAACAGTCCCCAAAATCCCTCAATGCTGTTGGTGTATGCCTCACCTACGACAAACTCATTGGCGTTGTGGCGAACGATTGCATGGGTGTATTCACTGTCATAGAGCGAGTGATAACCGATGTATTCGTCCGTATAGATGCGAGAGCCGGGCTTGACGAACTGACGGATGATAGGTGAAAGGGTATGTCCCTGCGTGTTCTGTACCTTCCTTGCCACAAGCGTACCGCCACGTTCAACCATGCCGAATACGGGTGTCTTGGTCTTTGTGCTGCGTCCCTGCGTACCCTCCGTGCGCTTGGATTCATGCTTGTTCTTCTCGCGTCCGCCAATATATGCCTCGTCGCATTCCACCTCACCCTCAAGTTCCTTCGTGTCCTGCTTGTAGAGCGTGCGTATTTTCTGCAAGACGTTCCAAGCCGTCTTCTGCGTCACCTTGCAGTCACGTGCAATCTGATGAGAGGACACACCCTTTTTGTGAGAGGACACAAGATACATGGCAATGAACCACTTGCGAAGCGAAATCTTCGTGTTCTCGAATATCGTTCCAACGGTCACGTTGAACTTGTGGTTGCACTTGCTGCAAAGGTAACGGCCATCCTTGCAGACACGGCAGTGATGACCACCGCAATAAGGGCAGACAACATCACCGTCAGCCCAACGATGCTGCGCGATGGTCTGCTTGCAGATGTCATCCGTGTTGAAGTATTCCATTACTGTGAAAAGGCTGTCGAATTTTCTGAAATCTATCTTCATAATGCTTTACAATTTTCTTAGTTTATTATCCTTTTATATATAATTGTAAAGCTAAGGTACAGCTTTTTCCAGTAAAACCCTGATTTTTTTAGCTAAAGAATGCTAGACAAATGCTAAAGTTTTCTAAAGTGTAAAAATACAGGCATAAAAGCAAAAAAATCACTGACAAACTCATGGAATATCAGTGATTTTGGGTAAATATGTTATTTGTTTGAATACTTTTCAACGCAAACACATATTTATATTTAGATGGATATAATCTTCAGTCAACAGGTATATCGTTACCAAAGAAAGTCCTTTGTAAACATTTGATTTACAAAGGACTCCGCTGAAAAAGCGTACCCAGAGCCGGGATCGAACCGGCACGCCTTGCGGCATTGGTGTTTGAGACCAACGCGTCTACCAATTCCGCCATCTGGGCGATAAGCGGGTGCAAAGGTACGACAAATAATTAATAACTAACAATTAATAATTAAAAAATTTGCGAAAAAGGGGTGAAGTATTAAAAAAAATTAACGTTTTGCTTGGGAGTGTGGAGGGTTTTGTGTATATTTGCAACGTGTATGAGCAGAATTTGACACGAATATAGTTCATTTTATTCATAAACCCCTTAAATCAAAGAAACAATGAAGAAAAATCTGTTTTTCTCAGTCATGGCTGCTGCTGTGGTCATGTTACTGGCGTCCTGTACGGACAACAAGGAATTGCTGGCCAACATGGTGGGCACTTATACCGACAACGATGCTGAGGAGAAGGTTACGGTACAGTTCTATCCGAGTGCTGACGAGCAGACAGGCAAATTTGTGGAGAAGCGCGAAGTCGTGTTGGACGGCACGGATGGCGACGACATTGAGTTGAACATCAAGACGACGGTCTATATCACGGGTGTTTACACACTGACGGCCGACCGTCGTATCAGTTACAAGTACGACCTCGACAAACTGGCTATTTTCCTGGACGAGGAAGACATGGTGGGCTATACTCAGCGCAACATCGAGTTTAACGATGCTAACGGCAACTGCTACGAGTATCAGGGCAAGGAAATGGAAGACATCGTTGCCACACTCGAGGCTGTTGTTGAGGAAAAGCAGATGGAAGGCTGGAAGGAGTTCTACGAAAGTGAGAACAAGGACTTCGAGACGCTGTCTTACAAGGACGTGAAGTGCGACGGCACGACATTCTCGTTCGATGCTAACGGTACGGTCGTGGTTTACACACGCCTCAACGAAAACATGTTCGATGACGACTTCTTCGACGAGAAGAATGAGGAGGAGGAAAAGGTTGAGGAGATTGCTGACGCTGCCGAGGCTGCAGGCGAGGCTGAATAAGCATTCCGACCTTGTGTCTTAGGGCGCTGCGGACGTTGTTCTGCAGCGCCTTTTTTGTGGTTTTCTTGTAGGGACGACCCGTGGGGCGTCCATGATGGATAAGGGAAATACAAACGGAATGGATCTATGACCAATCGGGACGCCCCACGGGTCGTCCCTACAGGAATGACGGATTTTAGTTGACGAAAAATACGGCTGAAACATGCCAAAATTTGCACTGCGGTGCAAATTTATCGTGTTTTCGGGGCGTGTCTGAGGGGCGTTTTTTGCCTTTTTTTGTATTTATAACACTTTGTAGCACGGCAGTTTGCGGAAAAATGCCTAACTTTGTGCCAAATTTATTATCAATCGAAATAAGAAATGGCACAAGAAGACGTTTTCAAGAAGGTGGTTTCGCACTGTAAGGAGTATGGTTTTGTATTTCCTTCGAGCGAGATTTACGATGGTCTGGGCGCAGTGTATGACTACGGCCAGAACGGTGTGGAACTGAAGAATAATATCAAGCAATACTGGTGGCAGTCGATGGTGCTGATGCATGAGAACATCGTCGGCATCGACTCGTGCGTGTTCATGCACCCGACGATTTGGAAGGCCAGCGGCCACGTGGACGCATTCAACGACCCGTTGATCGACAACCGCGACTCGAAGAAGCGTTATCGCGCCGACGTGCTGATCGAGGACCAGATTGCGAAGTACGACGAGAAAATCGAGAAGGAGGTGGCCAAGGCCCGCAAGCGCTTCGGCGATGCCTTCGACGAACAGAAATACCGTGAGACGTCGCCTCGCGTGCTGGAGGAACAGCAGAAGCGCGACGCTCTGCACGAGCGTTACTCCGTGGCTATGAACAAGATGGACCTGGAGGAGCTGCGCCAGATTATCCTCGACGAAGGTATCGTCTGCCCCATCTCGGGCACGCGCAACTGGACCGAGGTGCGCCAGTTCAATCTGATGTTCAAGACCGAGATGGGCAGCACGGCCGACGCCGCCATGACCATCTACCTGCGTCCGGAGACGGCACAGGGCATCTTCGTCAACTACCTCAACGTGCAGAAGACGGGGCGTATGAAGATTCCGTTCGGCATCGCACAGATCGGTAAGGCGTTCCGCAACGAAATCGTCGCCCGTCAGTTCATTTTCCGTATGCGCGAGTTTGAGCAGATGGAGATGCAGTTCTTCATCAAGCCTGGCACCGAACTCGACTGGTTCAAGCAGTGGAAGGAAACGCGCATGGCATGGCACCAGAATCTGGGCTTCGGTGCCGAGAACTACCGCTTCCACGACCACGAGAAACTGGCTCACTATGCCAACGCCGCCACCGACATCGAGTTCAAGATGCCATTTGGCTTCAAGGAAGTGGAGGGTATCCACTCGCGTACCGACTTCGACCTCTCGCAGCACGAGAAGTTCTCGGGCAAGCAGATCAAATACTTTGACCCCGAACTGGGCGAATCCTATACGCCGTACGTCATCGAGACATCCATCGGCGTTGACCGCATGTTCCTCTCGATTATGTGCCACAGTTTCTGCGAAGAGCAGTTAGAGAACGGCGAGACACGCACCGTGCTGCGTCTGCCTGCCGCCCTCGCACCTGTGAAACTGGCCGTGATGCCCCTCGTCAAGAAGGAAGGTCTGCCCGAGAAGGCTCGCCAGATTATCGACGACCTTAAGTTCCACTTCAACTGTCAGTACGACGAGAAGGACTCGATCGGCAAGCGCTATCGCCGTCAGGATGCCATCGGTACGCCGTACTGCGTGACCGTCGATTTCGACACGCTCGAGGACGACACAGTCACCCTGCGTCTGCGTGACACGATGGAGCAGAAGCGCGTGAAGATCAGCGAACTGCGCAGCATCATCGAGGACGAAGTGACCATCACCAGTCTGCTCAAAAAACTGAAGTAAATGAAACTCATCACCATTCTCGCTTTCGTGGGTCTGACGCTGTGTGCCCTCACCTCGTGCAAGGAGCAAGCGGAATCAGGCGAATACGACAACTGGCAGCAGCGCAACGACCACTACATCGACTCCATCGCACAGGTGTGCCATGCGAACGCTGATGGTCAGTGGGTTGCCTTCCGTGCCTACGACCTCGGTACGAACGTGAAGGACGACACCGACACACGACACTTCGTCTATGTGCACAAGGAGTCGGCTGGCACAGGGACTTACATGCCGAAGAACAACGACAGCATCCGCGTACATTACAGCGGCCGCCTCATTCCCACCGATGTCCATTCACAGGGCTACAACTTCGGGCGCAGTTACTATGGCTACACCCTCGACGAAACCACTGATGCACCTACGCTGATGGGGGTCAACGGACTGGTGAGCGGATTCAAGACCGCCGTGATGAACATGGTGGAGGGTGACAGATGGCAAATCTACGTACCCTATTTCCTCGGCTACAACTCGGCCGAGCAAACAACTTCACACATTCCCGCCTACTCCACCCTGATCTTCGACGTCAAACTCGCTCGCGTCTATCGGTATAAGATTGATACGGACACGAAGTGGTGGTGATGGCCTCCCCCAACGGACCCACCCCCGACGGACCCACCCCCGGCCCCTCCCTGTGAGGGAGGGGAGCAGTTACTAACTCAAAACAAAAGAATAATCCCATGCAAGCAGTATCGTTTGCATGGGATTTTACTATATACTCCCCTCCCTCACAGGGAGGGGCAGGGGGTGGGTCCGTCGGGGGAGAGTCCTATTGCTTTATAAGATACTCTGCAATCTGCACGGCGTTCAGCGCGGCACCCTTCTTGATTTGGTCGCCTGAGAGCCAGAAGGTGAGTCCGTTGGGGTTGGCAAGGTCCTCGCGGATGCGACCGACGTAGATGTCGTCCTTGCCTGCCGTGAACAGCGGCATGGGGTACTGCTGATGGGCGGGGTCATCGACCACAGTGACGCTTGGAGCCTGACGCAGCGCCTCGCGGGCCTCGTCGGGCGTGATGGGACGCTCGGTCTCAATCCATACAGCCTCGGAGTGTGAACGGAGCGACGAGATGCGGACGCACATGGCCGAGCAGCGGGCGTCGGTGTGCATGATTTTGCGCGTCTCGTTGAACATCTTCATTTCTTCCTTTGTGTAACCGTTGTCTGTGAAGACATCAATCTGAGGAATCACGTTGTAGGCCAGTTGGTAGGCAAACTTCTCCACTTTCGGTTCACGGCCTTCGGCCATGTCCTTGTACTGCTGCTGCAACTCTGCCATGGCGGCGGCACCGGCACCAGAGGCGCTCTGGTAGGAGGCGATGTGGATGCGCTCAATGTGCGAAATTTTTTCCAGCGGCTGCAGCACTACTACCATCATAATGGTCGTGCAGTTGGGGTTGGCGATGATGCCACGCGGACGCACCAGCGCATCGGCTGCGTTGCACTCGGGCACAACGAGCGGCACGTCGGGGTCCATGCGGAAGGCACTCGAGTTGTCAATCATCACCGTGCCGAAGCGGGTGATGTCGTCGGCAAACTCCTTCGACGTGCCGGCTCCGGCCGAGGTGAAGGCGATGTCGATGCCGCGGAAGTCGTCGCCGTGTTTCAGCAACTGTACCTCGTATTCCTTGCCGCGGAACGTATATTTACGTCCGGCGCTGCGCTGCGAACCGAACAGCACCAGGTCGTCCATTGGAAAATTTCTCTCATCGAGCACGCGCAGGAACTCCTGTCCCACAGCACCGCTCGCACCAACGATTGCTACTTTCATTTCACAAAATGTTTAGAGGTTAACAAATCTTTTTACGCTTAAAACGCTGCAA
>JAIKWU010000042.1 GCA_024684455.1 Bacteroidaceae bacterium
GTTGCTTATTGCGAACTTATTACGTCTATACAATCCCTGTAGACAAAGGCCGTATCAATGATTCCAGGAGCATAAAAGAGCCTTAAGTAGAAATGATAGCCTGTTTAGGGTATTTTTAGGAGTATATTTGAACCTTAAGCCGATTTTTTGCAGAGTAGTACAAACGAATGGTTAAGAAATACAAAAAAAGGCAATGTAATTTTTCGCTTTTATTGAAAAAAATATCACTTTTGTTGTAAATTATAAAAATCCACAGCATTAAAATAGGAACGGTGGACTGTCGCATTTGTATCACTGCAAATGATACAGGAACAGTTTTTTCGGAGTGATGGAGGATAAAGATGTGTGGGTGCCTGCGGATTCAGAACATCTGAACTACACGACGAATGGCAGCGATGAGGACATCGACTTCCTCGCGGGTGTTGTAGAATGCGAAGGAGGCACGGACGGTGCCTTCGATGCCGAGGCGGCGCATGAGGGGCTCGGCACAATGGTGGCCGGTGCGCACTGCGATGCCGAGGCGGTCGAGCAAGGTACCGAGGTCCAGATGGTGGATGCCGGCGATGTTGAAGGAGAAAGCCCCCCCCATCCCTCCCGACAGGGGGGAGTTATAGCCATAAATTGTTATATTTTCGATTTGTTGTAGCTGCTGCAGCGCGTATGCTCCGAGTTCGCTTTCGTAGGCATGAATGCGGTCCATTCCGATGGCGGTGACGTAGTCAAGGGCGACGGCGAGGGCGTGGGTGCCGACGTAGTCGGGCGTGCCAGCTTCGAACTTATAGGGCAGATCGTTGTAGGTGGTACGTTCGAACGAGACGTTACGTATCATTTCGCCTCCACCCTGATAGGGAGGCAAGCGGTCCAGCCAGCGTTCTTTCCCGTAGAGCACACCCACCCCGGTCGGTCCGTAAATTTTATGCCCGCTGAAGGCAAAGAAGTCGCAGTCGAGGGCTTGCACATCGATGGCAAAATGGGGTGCCGACTGTGCACCGTCGATGAGGACGGGTATGTCGTGCTGATGGGCCTTTGTGACAATGTCGCCGACAGGGTTGACCGTACCGAGCACATTTGAGACGTGGGTGACACAGACGAGGCGTGTGCGCTGGCTGAGAAGTGTCTCAAAGGCATCGATGTCGAGCGTGTAGTCGTCGCGCATGGGAACGACACGGAGAGTCATGCCCTTGCGCTCACAGAGCATCTGCCACGGCACGATGTTGCTGTGGTGTTCCATCTCCGTAACGACGATTTCGTCGCATGCGTGGCAGAATGCTTCGCCGAAGGAGAAGGCAAGCAGGTTGATGCTCTCAGTCGTGCCGCGCGTGAAGATGATTTCCGACGTCGAACGCGCATTGATGAAGCGTCGCACAGTCTCGCGTGCCTGCTCGTGCAGTTCGGTCGCCTGTTGCGAGAGGAAGTGCACGCCACGATGTACGTTGGCGTTGACGTTGTAGTATTCTTCGCTGATGGCTTCGACGACACAGCGTGGCTTCTGGGTCGTGGCAGCATTGTCGAGATAGACGAGTGGCCGTCCATAGACCTCGCGCTGAAGGATGGGGAAATCTTCTCTGTTCATTTGCATAGGGCACATCCAGTGCATTTGTTAAGTTCGCCGCGAAAACGTTTCTCGACAAGATAGTGCAGGCGTTCGCGCAGGGGTTCAAGACGGATGGAGTCGATGACTTGGCCGACAAAGGCAAACTTGAGGAGCAGACGTGCCTCATCGGCACTGATGCCGCGCTGCTGCATATAGAAGAGGGCCTGTTCGTCGAGCACGCCTACGGTCGAGCCGTGGGAGCACTGCACATCGTCGGCATAGATTTCGAGCATCGGCTGGGTGTAGATGCGTGCCGTGGTGGCAGCGCAAAGGTTGGCGTTCGTCTCTTTGGAGTCTGTCTTCTGAGCATCCTTTCGCACGAGCATCTTGCCGGCAAAGGCTCCGACCGCCTCTTCATCGACAACGTACTTGTAGAGTTGGCGGCTCGTACACGAGGGCGCACGGTGGTCCACCAGCGTGTTGTTATCGACGTGTTGGCGCTTGTCAGCCACCACACAACCGTTGAGCGTGATTTCCGAACGTTCGCCATCAAGGACGACGTCGGTGGTATTGCGCGTCAGTCCGTTGTAGAGAGTGATGCTGTTGTGCGAGACCACACAGTCGCTGCCAACATGGACATGCAGGTTTGAAAAGCGGCGACAACGTGTGTGCGTCTCTTCCAGTTCGTAAAGGTCGAGACGGCTGCGGTCGGCACAGAACACCTCGATGACCTGCGTCGTGAGGAACAACACACGGTCCATGGCATGGTCGCACAGCAAGAGCGTGGCGTCGGCACCCTCCTCAAGCACGATGAGCACACGGCGGTTGACCATCATGTCAACACCGCTGCGCAGGAGGTTGAGCACCTGCAACGGGCGTTCCATATGCTGATTTTTAGGCACATAGACAAAGAGACCGTCCTGTGCAAGGGCTGTATTGAGCAGAGCCAGACCCGTAGCGGCTTTGTTGTAGTATTTAACAACTAATTCGGGGTGGTCAATGCAAGCCTGACGCAGTGACGAAACGTAGGGTATGTCACGTTCGAAGAGGGGCTGGTCGTTGACGACATATGCCAAATGTGTGGAGAGATTAGGAACGTCGCAGCGAAAGACTTCACGCGGATTGATGGGCACCTGCACGCGGTTCAGGTTGACACCGTAGTCGGGAGCAAACGCTTTTGTCACGTCAGTGTAGCGGTAACGCTCTTCCTTCAGCGACGGAAAACCTCTCTGCTGAAACTGCTCCATTGCCGCATCACGCACGGCGTTCATGACGGGTGCGCTATGATGGCAGATGAGGTCGCGCTGCGAAGCGTAGAGGTCGATGTATTGTTGTGCGCTGTTCATTGTTTCTCCTTAATCCAGTCAAAACCTCGGTCTTCAATTTCCTGTGCCAGTTCGGGACCGCCGCTCTTGACGATACGGCCGTCGAGCAGGACGTGTACGAAGTCGGGGTGGATATAGTCGAGCAGACGCTGGTAGTGCGTGATGACGAGTGCCGAGGTCTCATCGGTGCGCAGACGGTTGAAGCCTTCAGCCACGATACGCAGTGCATCAACGTCGAGACCAGAGTCCGTCTCGTCGAGGATGCAGAACGTCGGTTCGAGCATGGCCATCTGGAAAATCTCGTTGCGTTTCTTCTCACCGCCGCTGAACCCCTCGTTGACCGAACGGTTCACCAGTTTGCTGTCAATCTCGACGAGTTTGCGGCGTTCGCGCATCATTTTCAAAAAGTCGGTCGCCTTCAGTTCCTCCTTGCCGAGGGCTTTGCGGCGTGCATTGACGGCTGCGCGCATGAACTGCTGCATCGACACCCCAGGGATTTCGATGGGCTGCTGAAACGACATGAAGATGCCCGCAGTAGCGCGTTCCTCGGTCTTCATGGCGAGCAAGTCCTGCCCGTTGAACGTGATGGTGCCCTGCGTCACCTCATAGGCGGGATGGCCCACGATGACGTTCGACAGCGTGCTTTTGCCAGCGCCGTTCGTCCCCATGAGTGCATGGATTTCACCGTCGCGGATGGTGAGGTCCACACCGTTCAGGATTTCCTTGCCTGCAATCGAGGCGTGCAGATTGCGAATTTCTAACATATTTTACTTTGTATGTATGCGGTTAATGACTACCTTTTTTTATACGCCAAGTGCTTAGCGTGACGTCTCCAAGTGCTTAGCGTGCAAACGCCAAGTGCTTGGCGTGTTTTTTCCAAGTACTTGAAAAGAATCGCAGACTACCCTACCGTTCCCTCCAGGCTTACCTGAAGAAGTTTTTGTGCTTCGACGGCAAATTCCATCGGCAACTTGTTGATAACATCCTTGGCATAGCCATTGACAATCAATCCGATAGCATCTTCGGTCGATATGCCGCGCTGGTTGCAGTAGAGCAGTTGGTCTTCGTTGATTTTCGACGTCGTCGCCTCGTGTTCGACGACGGCCGTGCTGTTCTGCACGTCCATGTACGGAAACGTGTGAGCACCACACTGGTTGCCGAAAAGCAGCGAGTCGCACGACGAGTAGTTGCGGGCTCCGTCGGCATGTTTTCCTACGCGCACAAGGCCACGATACGAGTTTTCGCTCTTTCCGGCACTGATGCCCTTGGAGATGATGGTCGAGCGGGTATTCCGTCCCAGATGAATCATCTTCGTGCCTGTGTCGGCCTGCTGATGGTTGTTGGTGACGGCGACGCTGTAGAACTCTGCCTGCGAGCCGTCGCCGCTGAGCACACACGAGGGATATTTCCATGTGACAGCAGAACCAGTCTCGACCTGTGTCCACGACAGTTTGCTGTTCACACCGCGCAGATGTCCACGCTTGGTGACAAGGTTGAGCACGCCGCCACGACCTTCCGAATCGCCTGGATACCAGTTCTGCACAGTCGAGTATTTTACTTCGGCGTTGTCGAGGACGACAATTTCGACGATGGCGGCATGGAGTTGATTCTCATCGCGCATCGGAGCCGTGCAACCTTCGAGGTACGAGACATACGAACCCTCGTCGCAGACGATGAGAGTGCGCTCGAACTGGCCCGTGTTGCGGGCATTGATGCGAAAGTAAGTGGAGAGTTCCATGGGACAGCGTGTGTTCTTCGGAATATAGACGAAGGAACCGTCGGAGAACACGGCTGAGTTGAGCGCAGCAAAGTAGTTGTCGCGGTAGGGCACGACGCTGCCCAGATACTGGTGCACCAGTTCGGGATGCTCGCGCACAGCCTCGCTGATGCTGCAGAAGATGATGCCTTGCTCCGACAGACGCTGCTTGAACGTGGTCTTCACACTCACGCTATCCATCACTGCATCGACTGCCGTTCCGCTCAGCGCAAGACGTTCCTCAAGAGGTATGCCAAGTTTGTCGAACGTCTTCATCACCTCTGGGTCGATGTCGTCGAGCGTCTTCGGCCCCTCTTTCTTCTTGACGGTCGGATCGGCATAGTAGGAGATGTCCTGATAGTCGATGTCGGGCAGACGCAGATGTCCCCACGAAGGCTGTTGCTGGCTCTGCCAGTAGCGGAAGGCTTCGAGACGGAAGTCAAGCAACCATTGCGGTTCGCCTTTCTTCTGGCTAATCAGGCGCACAACATCCTCGTTCAGTCCACGCTCAATGACCTCCGTATGCACGTCGGTGGTGAAGCCGAACTTGTACTTCTCTTCGGCGACACGGCGAACGAACTCGTTTGATGGCTGTTCGTTCTCGCGTTGATGCTTCGGTTTGGGATTCTCGTTGTCAGACATACTACTCTTTTTCACCGCCGAGAAACGACGGAATCTCTTTGCTGATACCATGTCGAGGCGGGCATCCTTGCGCTTCCTCGGTCGAGTCGGTCACAATCGTCACATCGGGTACGATGAACTGCCCCGCATGTTTCCACGCATAAAAAAGTTCACTGCGCTGCTCCAGTTTCTCAGGCTTCAGCCCGCCATTGCTCATCGCAAAGTCCATGAGATTGAACACCACAGACATGAGCAGTCCGTAACATACCATACCGATAAGGGCACCAATGCCACGGTTGACACAGCCCAGGTGCGCCTTGCTGGCAAGTTTCGTGAGCATGGAAGCCAACAGGCCCAACGCCACAGGAACAATGATGACGATGAGTATAAACGCAACGATATGACCAATGCCTTCGCTGGCACCTGTCGCCTGCGACAGATACTGCCCGAACTGGTCATAAAGAGCGACGGCAAGCACGATGCCCACCGTCACTCCAAGAAAGTTTGCGATTTGCTTGAAAGCGCCCTGTATGAAACCTATCACGGCACCGACAAGCAAAACAATCAAAATCAGTGTATCCATGTCAGAGTTTCTGCTTGACCTCTACTTCAGTGAAGGCCTCCAGAACGTCGCCCTCGCGGATGTCGTTGTAGTTGACCAGCGAAATACCGCAGTCGAAGTTGTTCGACACCTCCTTCACATCGTCCTTGAAACGCTTGAGCGCATTGATGTCGGACGTGTGGACGACGATACCGTCGCGGATGACACGAATCTTGTCGGAACGGTGAATCTTTCCGTCTGTGACGAAAGCACCTGCCACAGTACCGACTTTCGTAATCTTGTAAACCTGACGCACCTCAGCCGTACCCGTATATTCTTCCTTGATTTCGGGTGCCAGCATTCCCTCCATGGCCGACTTGATCTCTTCAATCGTATCGTAAATGATGGAGTAGAGGCGGATATCGACACCTTCCTGTTCGGCAAGTTTACGGGCTGCCTGCGAAGGACGTACCTGGAAACCGATGATGATAGCATCGGAAGCCTTTGCCAAATCAACGTCACTCTCTGAAATCTGACCCACGGCCTTGTAAATGACGTTAACCTTGATTTTCTCAGTCGAAAGTTTGATGAGCGAGTCGCTGAGGGCTTCGATTGAGCCATCCACGTCGCCCTTGACAACGAGGTTAAGGTCTTGAACACCACCGACGGCTATGTCGTGAGCAATGTCTTCGAGACCCTTGCGCTTCGTTGTACGAATGCCCTGCTCACGCTTGAGTTGCTCACGCTTGGCAGCCAGTTCACGAGCCTCCTGCTCCGACTCCATGACGTGGAACTGGTCGCCCGCCGTAGGAGCACCGTTCAAGCCAAGAATCAGGGCAGGCTCGGCAGGCAAAGCCTGCTGAATGCGCTGTCCGCGTTCGTTGAACATAGCCTTGACACGACCGTAATGCGTACCAGCCAGAACGACATCTCCCTGACGCAATGTACCGTTTTGGACAAGCACAGTGGCCACGTAGCCACGACCTTTGTCAAGAGAGGACTCGATGACAGACCCCGTCGCCTTGCGATTAGGGTTGGCCTTCAGGTCGAGAATCTCGGCCTCAAGCAGCACCTTCTCCATCAGTTCATCGACGTTGATACCCTTCTTCGCCGAAATATCCTGACTCTGGTACTTACCGCCCCAGTCTTCTACGAGATAGTTCATCCCGGCCAGTGCTTCCTTAATCTTTTCGGGGTTAGCACCTGGTTTGTCAATCTTATTGATGGCGAACACCATCGGTACGCCTGCGGCCTCTGCATGGCTGATGGCCTCACGGGTCTGCGGCATGATGCTGTCGTCGGCAGCGATGATGATGATGGCAATGTCAGTAACCTTCGCGCCACGGGCACGCATAGCCGTGAAGGCCTCGTGACCAGGTGTGTCGAGGAATGTGATGTGCTTGCCACTCGCCATCTTCACATTGTAGGCACCAATGTGCTGTGTAATACCACCCGCTTCACCAGCGATGACATTAGTCTTGCGAATGTAGTCGAGCAACGATGTCTTACCATGGTCAACGTGACCCATTACGGTAATAATTGGTGCACGTGGAACGAGGTCTTCATCCTTGTCCTCTTCTTCAACGATGGCGTTCGAGACATCCTCGCTGACGTATGTCGTAGTGAAGCCGAACTCTTCTGCAACAAGGTTGATGGTCTCGGCATCGAGACGCTGGTTAATGCTGACCATCACGCCGATGGACATACAGGTGCCGATAACCTTTGTCACGGGCACATCCATCATCGTAGCCAGTTCGTTGGCAGTGACATATTCGGTCAGTTTCAGAACCTTGCTCTCTGCATTTTCCGCTGCTTCTTCTTCCTCCATACGCTGGTGAATGGCATCGCGCTTGTCCTTACGGTACTTCACACCCTTCTTCATCTGCTTGGAGGTGAGACGAGCAAGTGTTTCCTTAACCTGTCTTGAGATTTCCTCGTCGGTCAGTTCAGGCTGTTTGGCAGGGCTGTTCTTCTTTTTCTTCTTTCCACCGCTCTGCTGGTTCTGGCCGGCACCTGAGTTCTGTCCGCCTTGCCCTTTCTTCTTCTTGTTGCCGTCCTGTTGCTGTTGATTAGCAACGGCATTGATGTCAACGCGCTGACTGTTGATGCGGGCACGCTTTTTCTTCTTGCCAGGCTCACCCGTTTGCCCTGCGGCAGTTGGAGCAGCAGAGGTCTGCTTGCGCTGGCGTTCTTTCTCCTCACGCTCTTTCTTGCGTTCGGCCTTCGACTTCTTGTCGGGGCGCGTCTTGGAGTTGATGCTGGAAAGGTCAATGAAGCCGACCTGCTTGAACTGTACACCAGCATCAGGCGTCTCCATACGAAAGACACCGTCGTCGCCAGTTGTTCCGAGCACTTCCTGTTTCTTCTTCGAAGACGGCTTTTTTTCCGTCTTAGTTTCTTCAACAGGTGCTTCGACAGTAACTTCTGCTTGAGGCTCAGTTGTCTGTTCAATAGCAGGTTTTGTCTCTGCCGGCGTAGTCGGAACGACAGGTTCTTCCTTGACATCTTCCTTGGGCTTGGCGGGAGCCTTCTTCGCCTGTATGTCGTTGATATTGCCGACTATCTTCAGCGTCTGCTTACGTTCAGAAGGTGTGCGGAAAGGCTCTTCGCTTTGCTTTTTCTTTTCCGCCCTTTCCTTCTGTTGCTGCTCACGCCGCTCGTCACGTTCTTTCTGCTCTTTCTCCTTGCGTTTCTGGATGTCGAGCCTGATTTCTTCGTGCTTGCTCTTGTCTGCACCGAATGCGCTCATGAGCAGTTCGTACTGCTCATCCGTGATCTTTGCGTTGGGACTGACGTCTTCCAGTACCTTGCCTTTCTTTTGCAGGAATTCAGCCACGGTGTTGATTCCCACGTTCAGTTCTTTTAGTGCTTTGTTAAGTCTTACAGGCATAAAGTTTATCTACGATTTGAATTTACTATTAACAATTGAGGCATAGTTCGAGTTTAGTCTTCAAACTCAGAACGGAGGATGTTAAGCACTTCATCGACGGTGTCTTCCTCGAGGTCGGCTTGTTCAATAAGCATTTCGCGAGGCGCCTGGAGTACGTCTTTGGCCGTGTCGAGTCCGATGCCCTTGATGGCTTCGATAATCCATTCGTCGATTTCGTCCTTGAACTCGTCGAGATAGATGTCTTCGTTGTCGGTTTCGTTGGCACCTGGTTCACGGAACACATCGATGGTGTATCCAGTAAGCATCGAGGCAAGTTTAATGTTCAGACCGTTCTTACCGATGGCAAGCGACACCTGGTCGGTCTGCAAGTACACTTCAGCCTTCTTATTCTCTTCGTCGAGAGTGATGGAAGAGATATGGGCAGGATTGAGGGCACGCTGAATGTAGAGTTTGGGGTTGTTCGTATAATTGATGACATCAATGTTCTCGTTATGAAGTTCACGAACAATGCCATGGATACGGCTACCCTTCACACCGACACAGGCACCGACGGGGTCGATGCGCTCGTTGTAACTCTCAACAGCCACTTTGGCACGTTCTCCAGGGATGCGAACGATGTTATGGATGGTGATGAGTCCGTCGCTGATTTCCGGTACTTCGTTCTCGAGCAGACGTCGCAAGAAGTCGGGCGATGTGCGAGAGAGAATAATCTTCGGATTGTTGTTGAGGTTATCGACGCGGAGTACGATGGCACGTGCCGTCTCACCCTTGCGGAAGTAGTCGCCAGGAATCTGCTCCGACTTCGGCATGAGCAGTTCGTTTCCATCGTCATCGAGAAGCAATGTCTCGCGCTTCCAAATCTGATAAACCTCGGCTGTTACAATCTGGCCCACCTTATCCTTATACTTATTATACAGGTTGTCGTGCTCCAGTTCCAGAATCTTTGCAGCCATGGTCTGACGCAGGGTCAGGATGGCACGGCGGCCAAAGTCGCTGAAGTTGACGCGCTGGCTCACCTCCTCCCCTACTTCGTAGTCATCGTCAATCTTGCGTGCTTCGCTCAGCGAAATTTCTGTGTTTTCGTTGGAGACTTCGCCGTCGGGAACGACGGTACGATTGTGATAAATTTCAAAGTCACCCTTTTCCGGATTGACGATTACATCGTAGTTGTCCTCGTTGCCGTAAGTCTTCTGCAACACGCTGCGGAACGAGTCTTCAATCACACTGACAAGTGTGGTCTTGTCGATGTTCTTGGTCTCCTTGAAGTCCTTGAAGGAATCAATCAAGTTGACGCTGTCTTTTGATTTTTTGATAGCCATTGTATGTTGATTGTTTAATAGTTTTCGGATTTATTTGAAGTCTATAACGGCTTTTACCCATTTCACGTCGTCGAATGCGAAGCGGTGTTCGACATCGACAATGACAGGGCGCTTCTTGCCTTCGAGTTTTTGTTTTTCAGCCACGCTGACGATGAAACCCTCGGCATCGGCTGCTTTCATCACGCCCGTCATTTTCTTGCCCTGAGCGGTGAGCACTTCGACGCTGCGTCCGATGTGGTTGACATATTGCTGGAGCACTTTCAAAGGTTGTCCGATACCTGCCGAGCCTACTTCCAGTTCGAAGTCCTCGACGTCGCGGTCGAGATGGTCTTCGATGAAGCGACTGAGTTCGCAGCAGTCTTCAATCCATACACCATCCTTGTGGTCTATTTCAACGACGATTCGGTTGTCGGCATCGACCGTTGCATCCACGAGGAAGTAATCTTTTCCTTCGAGCCATTCCTCACAAAGCTCGCTCACTTTCTTCTTGTCAATCATTCGCGTTTCGGACGTTTAGCGTCAGTAAGGTTAAAAATCAAGGAGGAACCTTCGGCCCCTCCTATCCATTTCGCTGCAAAGTTACGAAATGTTGAGCGTTCAGCCAAAAAAAACGCTCTTTTTTCTGTATAAAAAGCAAATAAATTGCATTTCACACTGATATACTCGTTTATTTAGCGTAAATTTGCAAGGCAGATATAAACAGAACTGGATGACAGCGTATATTCTTAACATAATGCGCAGCCGTAATCTGGCAGACAACAAGACTTTTAATGGAGTTTTGCTGACGGTGTTGTTTACGGTGTTCCTATCCACGTATGTCGATGCCGTCATCTCGCCGCAGTTTGGTTGGTGGCATTATTATGCGTGGCGCATGGCTGAGGGCGACGTGCTATACAAGGATGTATATCTGTTCATGCCTCCTTATTTTGTGTTTATCACACGGGCTCTATATACGTTCTTCGGCAACCACCTGATTCTTTACACCTTGCTGGTAGGCTATCCTGTCCGTGTAGGCTGTCTCCTGATGCTCTACACGATGTTATGCCGCCTGTCGAAGCCGATGTATGCATGTCTGGCGGTGTTCTTCGGAGCCTGTCTGTCGGCGACCTATCAGATGGACATGCTTTACGACTTCAACCCGCTGACCATGTTTCCCTGTCTGCTGGCGATGTATTTCTTCGTGAAATTCTACGAACGCTTGAAGGCTGGACGTACAGCCTACGTCTATAGTTTCTTCATCGGGCTGCTCCTGTCGCTGGTGTTCTGCCTGAAGCAGACGTTTGGCCTGACGCTGTCGTTCACGGTGGTGGTGATGGCTGCCATCATCTATTTCCGAGAATACGAAGGCAGGCGGTCCGACTTCCGCCGTTACATTCTGTTCTCTGTCGCCGGAGCCATTGTGGCCATGATTCCCCTGATTGTCTATCTGACCTACTACGACTGCTGGCATGAGTTTTTTGACTGCATCTTCAGCGTCGGGGCTGCCAAAGGCGGCATGGACAAGATACTGATGCGCGTTGTTCACGTCTTTAAGGACATGCGCATCTGGAGTTATATCATCGTGTTACTGGCGGTGTATGCCCTGCTGCGTGTCTATTATCATCATCACGAACGGCGCCATACGGAAATGGGGATGATGCTGAGCAACTTGGTCGTTGTCAGCATGTTCGCCGCCCTGCTCGCCGACCTTGTCCATCATGCTGGTCAGCCGCTCCAGATTCATTCTGACATTACGAGTAATGAATTGATTACCAAGTGGCGTACGCGTGTCTATATGCTGCTTATCGACGGTAGTTTCCTCCTTTGGCTCTACAAGGCAGGGCGCTATTTCACAAAGCGTGAGGGGGTGTCGTCGGTCTTGCTGTTTACGACGCTGGTTGTTGCCCATTTCTTTACGGGTGTCCTTTCGACCGACGGACTGGAGGAACTCTATCTGGTCATGTACACGCCTTGGTTGCTGACCATGGCTTTTGATGCCAAATGCCCTTATCACAAGTTGAAAAACGGCGTGTTGCTGCTCATCGTCGGGTTCTTCAGCCTCACGTGTGTGTCGATGAAAATTCAAGTGCCCTATAGTTGGCAAGGTTGGACGGAGGCCTCTATCGGGCACAACAACATCCGCAGCAGCATTGATGGTCTGGAGGGTATTTCACTGCCCGACTCGGTCGAACGTCCTTTCTCGACCATCGTGCGGCTCATCGAGGAAAACACGACGGAGGACGACCGTGTGTTCCAGTTTGCCAACATCCCGCTGTTCAACCTGCTGACCCATCGACAAATCCCTGGCTATGTGCCGATTACGTGGTTCGATGTCTGCTCCGACTCGCTTGCCATTCAGGTGGCTAACCATCTGCGAAAGGACCCACCGAAGATGCTCGTCTGGCACAATATGAAACGGTCGGAATGGGCATACGTCGAACGTGTGTTCCGAGGGGGAAATCCCAGTGGACAGCGGGCTTTGCAAGCGTTTTTCGAACGTGACGTCCCGATGCTTTATCAGCCGCTTTACAGGATAGACAACGGGCGTGACGGGACTATTGAACTCTGGTTGCGAAAAGGCAAGTAACTATTATTTTTTTGACGTATCAAAAAATTTTCTTCTGTTCTCTGCAGTAAACAGTCGAAAGCAGTACGGAAAGAGGAGGACAGATGGCGTGTGGAAGTATGTTTTCTCGCACGCGCGTTCCTTATTATATATTAATGTGAGTCAGAAGTTCACACGTTCTTTCTCGATGACAAGCGGACGGCGGCGCACCTGTGTGAGAATGCTGCCGACATACTCGCCGACAATGCCGAGAAAGAATAGTTGGACGCTGCCGAAGAAGAAGAGGCCAATGACGAGCGGTGCGATGCCGGCATCGAAGGTGTTCCAGTTGAACAGTTTGTAGATGAGATAAACAAACGCCACGAGCAGACTGATGAGCCCGCATACAAAGCCGATGAACGAGGCCATGCGAAGGGGCACTTTGGAGTGGTTCACGAAGCCGAGCATCGCCATGTCGTAGAGGGTGTAGAAGTTATTGTGGGTCTTTCCAGCCATGCGTCGCGGCTGGGTGTAGAACACCTCGCCGAGGTCGCCGCCGTATTCTGCCACGAGTCCGCGCATGTAGGGGTAGGGGTCGTCTATTGAACGCAGCAGCCGCACGAAACTCTGATCGTACAGTCCGAAGCCGGTGAAGTTTTCGACCTGACGGGTCTCGCTGATGGCCTTGATGGTCTTGTAGAAGGCTGTGCGCAGACCATAGACGATGGGGTTCTCCTTGCTCTGGCTCTTCACGCCGATGACCACACGGCGACCTTGTTCCCACTGCTCAAGAAACTGTGGAATCAGTTCGGGCGGGTCTTGCAGGTCGGCCACCATGAGCATGGCAGCATCGCCCGTTGCCTGGCAGAGACCGTAGAAGGGTGAGCGGATGTGCCCGAAGTTCATCGCATTGACGATGATTTTCACGTTCTTGTCCTCAGCAGCAATGCGCTTGAGCACCTCGACCGTGCGGTCGGTGGAGGCGTTGTCGATAAAAATGTGCTCGTAGGTGTAGCGGTCGGCAAGTTGGTCGAACTGAGCCTTGACTTGGCGATAGAGTTCTTCAACGTTGGGCTCTTCATTATAGCAAGGGGTGACGATGCTTATTTTCTTCATGATTTCGTTTGCTTAGGGGTACGATAGACAAATGTTTTCAGGGCGAAGAACGAGAACACGGCGGTGGGGATGGTGGCGAGGATGCCTGCCCAGTAGTCGTTCATGCCTATGAGGATAAACAACTTCACAATGCCTGTGTTGACGAGATAGACGCCGACGTAGCAAAGTACGAAGCGGAAGATGAGGCGCGGGTTACCGTTTTCAAAGACGATGTTGCCCGTCGTGACAAAGTTGAAGAGGACGCCCAGCACGTTACTCACCAGCGTGGCGATGAAATAGGGAAGTCCGATGAAAATCGCAAGGCAATAGACACCTACGCCGAACGCGGTATTCAGTCCGCCGACAAAGAGAAAGCGGATGAACTTGTTGGGGATGAGGCGCTGGAACGCCAGTATGCCTTTGCGGATAGGATTCATGAGCGGTAGATGCATTGTTGCTGCAAGTCGTCAGGCATGAAGGGTGCCATCTTCTCAAGCGGAGCGGACGACATTTTGCCAGTCTCCTTGTCCATGAACGAGGCTGACTTGGGAAAGAGCGTCTGTTCTGGGTGCATGTGAACCTCACAGATGCAGGGACCGTCGGTGGCGAGTGTACGACGGATGGCCTCAGTGAGGGCCTCGCCATTCTCGCTGATGCTGATGTAGGGAATTCCGTAGGCAGCGGCTATCTTCTCCAAACTCGGACAAACGACGCCACTGGCAGGATTTGACCCTGTAAAGCGTCCCTTGAAGAAGGACTTCTGCGTCGTCTTGATAGCGAGGTAACTCTCGTTCTCCAGCACAAAAAGTTTAAGAGGAAGGCTGTAGGTAACGAGTGTCTGCAGTTCTTGTAAGTTCATCTGAATGGAGCCGTCTCCGGTGACACAGACGGTACGGCCTTGCTCGTTGCTGACGCAGGCGCCGATGGCTGCTGGCAGACCATAACCCATGGCGGCACAACCCTGGTTGGCAAACACACGCACACCCTGCTTCACCTTCATGGCCTGATAAGTACAGGTGTAGGCGGTGCCATTTCCGGTCACGACGACGTCGCCGTCATGCAATTGCTGGAACAACTCGTCAGCAAACTTGTAGGAGTTGGTATAGCCCTCGCAGTCGGGGTTGTCGTCGAAGAGCGTCGGCAACTTCGCCTCAATGCAGCGTCCCCATTCTCGCCATTCGTCAAAGTCGGCAGCAGGCTTGGGGAGGGTCAGCATCTTGTCGATGACCTCGTCGAGCAATGCATGTATCTTCAGGTCGATGTTGAGGGTAGGCTTCGAGAGTTCAGCAGCGTCGGCATCGATCATCACCTTGTAGGCACGAGGCGCCAGCAGGTCGTAGGCGTAACTGACCTGACGGATGGACAGGCGGGTGCCCATGACGATGAGCAGGTCGCTGTTCTGTACCATGATATTGCCGATGCGGTCGCCGCAGATGCCTGGTTTGCCGAAGCAGAGCGGATGGTCGTGCCAGATGATGTCGCTGCCACTGATAGCGGTGACGACGGGAATGCCAAGACGTTCGGCAAGCGTGATAAACGGCTTCTCGCGACGGGCCAGACGTACGCCGTTGCCGACATAGATAACAGGCGATTTTGCTGTGCTGATTTTCTCGAAAAGCGTATGCAGTTGACTGTCGATGAGGTCATGGTCGTATGGGTCTGCAAGTTCGTTGGGGTCGAACTCGCGCAGTTCGGCTTCATCGACCATGGCACCCTGAATGTCGAGCGGCACATCCACCCACACAGGGCCAGGCCGTCCGCTGAGGGCAATGGCGATGGCCTTGTCGAGTTCGTACTTCACGTCACGCACATCGGTGATGGTCACACAGTATTTTGTGATGCTCTGCACCATGCTCTTGATGTCAGCCTCCTGGTCGCCGAGTTGGCGCAGGGGCAGTTCTGGACAGGCAGCGATGGTGGTCGATTGCTTCACTTGTCCCGAAATGTAGAGGCCAGGGATGCTGTCGAGCCACTGACCCAGCACGCCGGTGATGGCGTTAGTGCCGCCAGGCCCCGTCGTCACACAAGTAACGGCCAAACGTCCGCTGGCACGGTAGTAGCCTTCACCCGCGATGGCTGAAGCCTGCTCATGGTGGTTGCAGACGTAGTGCAACCCCTCGGTGTGTCCGAGCGAGTCGTTGAGATGCATCGCACCGCCGCCTGTCACGAGGAAGCAGTGGCGGATGCCGTACTTCTGAACGAGGTGTTGGAAAATGAAGTCGCTGACTTTAATCATAGCATTATGTGGTTTTGTTTGATTGTATCTACGGATAATTTCACATATCGTCGCACTGAATGTGCTATTGCAGACGAACTGGGCTGCCTGTGTGAGTCGGGTGGTGTCAGGGTTCAGCGAGACGTAGTGGGCAGGCTGGACAACACCATAGACTAACGTACTCTCGGAGTGGGTCAGTCGCTTTATCTCTTCGACAAATTCGCGCAATGGGCGTGTGTCGTTCGAGGCTATGTTAAAGACTTCCTGCGTGAAAGTTGGCTTATCCAGTGCGTATGTGCAAAGTCTGGCAATCTGTTCGGCGGCATCGGCGACGTTGAGGAAATTCCACTGCTGTGTGCAGGGCGAGAGTTCGACAGGCTCGTTGCGGAGCATTCGGTCGATGCAAGTCATAACGAGGGTCCACGGATGGTCACCTACACCAAAGAGGCTGAAGATGCGCAGGTGCAGGTACTTCATGCCGAGTTGCTGTGCCAGAGTTCTGCACGATTCATAAGCCGCCAGTTTGGCTTTACCGTAAGCAGAGAAGGGCTGGCAAGGTGTGTCTTCGGTAATACGGCCGAGTTGTGTTCCGTATTCTGCCTGTGAACCCGAATCGACGAAGAGCATACAACCCAATTTGGCTGCAACCTGAAGGGCAGACTGTGTGCAACTGATATTGGATTGCTGTATTTCCTCGACGTTACGTCCGTCATGTCCTGTTCCTGCCCATGCAAAGTGGACGAACACGTCGGCTTGCGGAATGTAGTCGGCAAGGCGGCGATAGTCGTCCATGCCAGCCTCGACAAGTTCCAGTTGCGGATGTGTGCCGAGTTTAGAAACGGCTTTCGGGTGGTTGCGTACGACAGCAATCACCCGATGACCCTCTCCCAGCAAGCGTTTGACAAGCCAGGAGCCGATGAAACTTGTTGCACCTGTTATGACGTAGGTTCGCATGAAAAAGAAGTGAATTCTTCAATCTGATGACAGCACAACCGGTAAACATCCTCGTTCCGATAGCGGCGGTACCAGTCGGCAGTGAGTCGGCAGCACTGTGCAATGTCGGTGCGCGGCTGCCAGCCGAGTTGCGTACGTGCTTTGGTGATGTCGAGTGTCAGGAGCGAGGCTTCGTGCAGGTCATTGGGATTCGACACGTCATGCAACTCGCCGCTGCCATAATGCTTGACGATGAGGCTGGCAACATCCCACACGGGCGTCGTACTATCGGCACGCGGTCCGAAGTTCCATCCTTCGCAATAGGCAGTAGGTTCGTGCCACATCTTCGCTGCCAGCAGCAGATAGCCGCTGAGGGGTTCGAGCACGTGCTGCCACGGGCGGATGGAGTGAGGGCTGCGGATGTTGATGGGCTGACCCGCCTCGAGCGCACGAATACAGTCGGGCACGATGCGGTCCTTGGCCCAGTCGCCGCCGCCGACGACATTGCCGGCACGTACGCTGGCGATGCTCACATGGTGTTTTGTGCCATAGTCGGCAGGGTTGAAGAAACTGCGACGCCACGAACTGATGGCGATTTCACAGGCTCCTTTCGACGAACTGTAGGGGTCGTAGCCGCCCATCGCGTCGGTTTCGACATACCCTTCCTTTTGCTCCTTGTTCTCGTAGCATTTGTCGGTCGTTACCATCACTGCCACACGTACACTGTCGGTATGGCGAATAGCCTCCATCACATTGATGGTGCCCATGACATTGGTCTCGTAGGTCTCGACAGGGATTTCGTAACTGAGGCGAACCAACGGCTGTGCCGCCAGATGGAAAACGATTTCAGGCTGATATTTTGCGAAGATTTCCTGCATCTGCTGACGATCACGGATGTCGGCGCGGATGTCGGCTTCCATCTTCTGCCCTATGCCTGAGAGCACATAATTGTCGCGGTCAGTCAGCGGATCAAGTGCAACACCGACCACCTTTGCTCCCATTTCGTGCAGCCAGATGCAGAGCCACGAACCCTTGAAACCTGTATGGCCGGTGACGAGCACCCGCTTGCCCTGCAGGGTCTGGCTTACCGATGTGTCGTTCGCGTTCATGGGGCATTATTTTTCACAGAAGGCGCGGATGGTCTTCACCATGTAGTCCAGTTTTTCGCGCGTCATGCCTGGATAGACACCCACCCAGAAGGTCTGGTTCATCACGACGTCGGTCGTTTCGAGCGAGACGGCGATGCGGTAGTCTTTGCCTTCGACATAAGTCTCGAAGGCAGGGTGCTTCGTCAGATTGCCGGCGAAGAGGTTGCGCGTCTGTATCTTGTTTTCTTCGAGATGGCTGGTGAGGTCGTTGCGGGAGAAGCCTGCGTCGGCCTTGACTGTGATGAGAAAGCCGAACCACGACGGGCGCGAGTTTTCCTGAGCCTCGGGCAGCAGGAGTCCCGGCGTGCCCTCGAGGCCACGGCGCAGCACGTCAAAGTTCTCACGGCGACGGCTGACGATGTCGTCCAGTTTGTCGAGTTGTGCACAGCCGATGGCGGCCTGCATGTCGGTAGCCTTCAGGTTGAAGCCGAGATGGCTATAGACGTACTTGTGGTCGTAGCCCACGGGCAGTTGTCCGAACTGCTTGCTGAAGCGATAGCCGCACGTGTTGTCCACGCCGCCCAGACACCAGCACTCACGTCCCCAGTCGCGGAAACTGTTGACATACTTATGCAGTTCGGCATTGTTGGTATAGACGGCACCGCCTTCGCCCATCGTCATGTGGTGGGGCGGATAGAACGAACTCGTGCCGAGGTCACCGATGGTTCCCGTCTTCTTCCACTCACCGTCGATGAAGTATTCCGAGCCGAGCGCGTCGCAGTTGTCTTCGATGAGCCAAAGATGGTGCTTCTTGCAGAAATCAACGACGGCCTGAAGGTCGAAGGGGTTGCCGAGGGTGTGGGCCACCATGACGGCTTTGGTACGAGGCGAGAATGCCTTCTCCAACTGACTGACGTCGAGGTTGTAGTCGCGAAGCGTCACATCGACAAAGACGGGCACGGCACCGTACTGCATGATCGGTGCCACGGTGGTCGGGAATCCGGCAGCCACGGTGATGACTTCGTCGCCGCGGCAGATGCGCCGTTTGCCCAGTTCCGGTGCTGTCAGGGTGTTGAAGGCAAGCAGGTTGGCCGACGAGCCAGAATTGACGAGCGAGCAGAACTTCACGCCGAGCCACTGGGCAAAGCGGCGTTCAAAACGTGTGGCCCACGGACCTGCCGTGAGCCAGAAGTCGAGCGACGAGTCAACGAGGTTGACCATCTCTTCCGCATCGAAAAAACGTCCGCCATAGTTGACGCGCGTCTTTCCTGCCACAAATTCCTGACTCTCTTCGTGAGCCACCTTGTAGTACTCACGAGTCAACTCCAATATCTGTTTCTTGAGTTCTTCTTTCTGTTGCATCGTTGATGTTGTTGTTTGAATCACCAGCATTTCCACGGAGCCTTTCCGTCTTTCCACATCTCGTTCAATTCGCTGTTGTCGCGCATCATGTCCATCGGCTTCCAAAAGCCACGGTGCTTGAAGGCGTGCATCTTGCCTTCGCGGGCCATGCGTTCCAGTGGTCCCTTCTCGAAGATACACGTATCGTCACCCTTGGGAATGTAATCGAACACCTCAGGCTCGCAGACGAAGTAGCCAGCGTTGATCCAATTGCCGTCACCGTCGGGCTTCTCCAGAAACGACTTCACCATGTTGGTCTCGTGGTTGATCTGCACGGAGCCGAACTTTCCAGCGGGCTTATAGACCGTCATCGAGATGGTGGCGCCGCTGTCGATGTGTGCCTGGATGGTGTCGGCGATGTTGAGGTCGGTGACACCGTCGCCATAGGTCAGGCAGAACCGTTCCTGACCGATGTAGGGCTGGATGCGCTTCACACGTCCGCCTGTCATGGTGTTCAGCCCTGTGTCAATCAGCGTCACACGCCAGTTCTCAGAGTGGTCGTTGTGGGTCTCGACCGTACCGTCGGCAAGGTTGACCGTCATGTCGCTGTTGTGCGTAAAGTAGTTGACGAAGTATTCCTTGATGACGTACTGCTTGTATCCGCAGCAAATCACGAAGTCGTTGATGCCATAATGGCTGTAGGTCTTCATGATGTGCCAGAGAATCGGCTTGCCGCCGATTTCGACCATAGGTTTTGGTATCAGATGAGTCGCTTCGCTCAGGCGTGAACCAAATCCGCCTGCCAAGATAACGGCTTTCATGTAGAAAAGTGGTTTTTTAGTAGTCTGATAAAGTCAAAATGTAGGTCCTACGCGCACGCTACGCGCACAGACTTTGCAAAGGTACTGAATTTTTCTTGAATAAACAGAATGTTTTCCTGAAAATGTTACAAAAAACACTGCTTGGGCATACGGAACAGCACCGTTTTGCTTTCTCCACTATTCGCTTGCCGTACCACTGCGATGAAACTTTTGTACCACTGCGGTGGTATAAGTGTTTCACTGCGATGAAACGTTCGTACCACTGCGGTGGTACAACTGTACCAACGCAAACGCTTCATTTGGCACTGAAACGCACTTGATTTTCAGGCTGTTGCACTATATGCTCAGCGACACTCCTTCAACTCTTGCCGAAGGGATGCACGCGGGACACCGAGCGCGATGGCCTGTTCAAAGTCCGACAGAGCCTGACGGCGGTTGCCTTGCTGCTTGTGCAAATAGGCTCGGGCGAGGAGATAGTTGGTGTTCGACGGGGCGAGCGACAAAGCACGGTCGAGGTCCAGGATGGCAAGTTCGGGCTGATGGTTTTCGGCGTACATGCCCGAGCGGATGCTCAGGTATTCAGCATTGTCCTTCTCCTGATCTATGAGCAGGCTGATACGCTCGATAGCATCCTGCAGCCGCCCCGACTGCTGCGCGAGCATCGCCAAGCCGAGGCGCGCTATGCGGTTGTCGGCATCGCGCTCAAGTACACGCTGATAGTCAGTGCGTGCCTCGTCGAGGCGACGGCTCTGGGCATAGCAATAGGCGCGACGGTTGCGGGCCTCAAGGTTGTCGGGCGCAACGTCGATAATGGTAGTCAGGTCGATGGCGGCCTTTCCATACTGCTCCAGCCGCATGTATAGTTCGGCACGCGAGGTGAGCAGCGGCACGGCTTCGGGTGCAAAACTCAGGGACATCGTGTAGGACTCAAGGGCCTCATTGGCCTTCTGCGTCCGCTGTGTGTCCTGCCAGTACATCCGTTCCTGAATCTTGCCCAGATTGTTGAAAACGAGTGCATTGCGATAGTCCTGGGGCGATGTCTTCAATGCCTGTTTGAACAGACTCTCGGCTGCGGACAGACTGTCATGCGTGGCTGCCGCAAGTGCCCGCTCAACATATTGCTCGTAGGTTTGGGCCGCCAGTGGGACAGCACAGACAATCCATATGAAAATGATGAAAAAATAACGTGTCAAAGGCTCAGGAATAAGAAATATCAATTTTCAATTCTGACGGTAGCGGTCTTCGTCCTTGTCGCCGAGCATGGAAAGATACGACGCATAGCGGCTCTCACTGATGTCGTGCCGCTCGACGGCCTCACGAACGGCACAGCCTGGCTCATGGGTGTGCGTACAGTTGTTGAAGCGGCACTGGGCCGACGTTTTGAAAATTTCCTTGAAGTAGTGCCCTACTTCCTCGCGCTCCATGTCGAACGTGCCGAACCCCTTGATGCCTGGGGTGTCGATGATATAGCCGCCGTCACCCGTAGGGAACATCTCGGAGAACGTCGTCGTGTGGCGGCCAGTGTTGTACATGTCCGAAATCTCGGCAGTGCGCAGGTTAAGATGAGGAAACAGGCAGTTGATAAGCGTCGATTTGCCCACACCGCTGTTGCCACTGAGCAGGGTAATGCGGTCGGTCAACAGGGTGCGTAGTTCGTCGATGCCCTCGCCCGTCTCTGCACTGACGCAGCGGCATGAGTAGCCCACCGTCTCGTACAGACGACACATTCCCGTAAGCAAATCCCTGTCGTCCTCGTCGGTCAACAAGTCCGTCTTGTTGAACACGAGGACGACAGGGATTCGGTAGGCTTCGGCCGAAGCCAGAAAGCGGTCGATGAAAGTCGTGGAGGTTTCGGGCTGGCGCACCGTCACGATGAGGAAACACTGATCGACGTTCGCAGCAAGGATGTGCGACTGCTTCGACAGGTTGATGGCACGACGGATGACGTAGTTCTTGCGGTCGTCGATGTCGGTAATCAGCGCCTCGCTCTCGACGGCATGGAATGTCACACGGTCGCCGATCGCGACTGGGTTTGTCGAACGAATGCCACGCAGACGAAAGTTACCCTTCGCCCGCGCTTCCCAAGTCGTTCCGTCGTCAGCCAGAACCGTGTACCAACTGCCAGTGTTGCGAATGACGAGGCCGTGCATCTTTGAGAAAAGATTCCTTCGGGACTGCGCCCGAAGCCTATACCGTCATGATTTCCTTGTTCTTGGCATCGAGCATCTCGTCCAGTTTCTTGATGTACTTGTCGTGCAGTTTCTGGACTTTCTCCTCGGCATCCTTCTCAAGGTCCTCGGGCACACCGTTCTTCACGCTCTTCTTCAGTCTTTCGATGGCTTCACGGCGTGAGTTACGAACAGAAATCTTGGCGGTCTCGCACTCCTTGTTACACTGCTTCGTGAGGTCGCGGCGACGCTCCTCCGTCAGTGCGGGAATGCCAAGACGGATCACCTCGCCGTTGTTCTCCGGCATGATGCCTACGTTGGAGTCGATAATGGCCTTTTCAATAACCTTGAACATCGACTTGTCCCACGGCTTGATGGTGATGCTTCGGGCGTCGGGTGTGGCGAGCGATGCAACGTTCGACAGCGGAACCATCTGTCCGTAACTATCAACGCGAACAGCATCAAGGATGTGGACATTAGCCTTGCCTGCACGGATGCGTGACAGGCTTTCTTCGAGGTGCATCGAAGCCATTTCCATAGCCTCTTCGGCCTCGTCAAGATACTTTTTTACTTCTTCCATTGTTGATGGGGATGATATAAATGTTGTGTGTGTGATTATTTGAGAATCGTGCATCCTGTGCAGGGCTTCAACTGCTTGAAAAAGTCGTTGCCCTTGTCATCGACGAGGATGAAGGCGGGGAAGTCTTCGACCTCTATCTTCCAGATGGCTTCCATACCGAGTTCTGGATACTCAACGCATTCTATCGACTTGATGTTGTTCTGAGCAAGGATGGCTGCAGGGCCGCCGATGGAACCGAGGTAGAAGCCACCGTGCTTCTGGCAGGCGTCAGTCACCTGCTGTGTGCGATTGCCTTTTGCGAGCATAATCATCGAGCCGCCGTGGTCTTGGAACTCGTCCACGTAGGGGTCCATGCGATTGGCAGTCGTCGGGCCCATCGAGCCGCAGGCCATGCCAGCCGGTGTTTTGGCTGGACCTGCATAGTAGATGGGGTGGTTCTTCATGTACTCAGGCATGGGTTCGCCGGCATCGAGGCGAGCCTTGATTTTTGCGTGTGCGATGTCACGGCCGACAATGATGGTGCCGTTGAGCGACAGACGTGTGGAAACGGGATACTGGCTCAGTTGCTTGCACACTTCGCTCATCGGGCGGTTGAGGTCAACGCGCACGACGTCGCCTTCGCCTGCACGGCGCAGTTCTTCGGGGATGAGTTCGCCTGGGTTGTCGTCCATGCGCTCAATCCAGATGCCGTCCTTGTTGATTTTCGCTTTGATGTTGCGGTCGGCAGAGCATGATACACCGAGTCCGATGGGGCACGATGCGCCGTGGCGGGGCAGACGGACAACACGCACATCGTGTGCCATGTACTTGCCACTGAACTGTGCGCCGAGGCCTATCTTGTAGGCTTCCTTCAACAGTTCCTCTTCGAGTGCGACGTCGCGGAAGGCACGTCCTGTCTCGTCGCCGGTCGTAGGCAGCGAGTCATAGTAGTGGGTCGAGGCGAGTTTGACGGTGAGCAAGTTTTTCTCGGCACTCGTACCACCGATGACAAAAGCGATGTGGTAGGGAGGACAAGCCGCCGTGCCGAGGCTCTTCATCTTTTCCACGAGGAAAGGCACGAGTGTTCCATGGTTCTGGATACGGGCCTTCGTCTCCTGGTAGAGGTAGGTCTTGTTGGCCGAACCGCCACCTTTGGTGACCATGAGGAAGCGATACTCCATGCCTTCTGTGGCTTCGATGTCAATCTGGGCGGGCAAGTTGCACTTGGTGTTCACCTCCTCGTACATTGAGAGAGGGGCATTCTGCGAGTAGCGCAAGTTGTCTTCGGTATAGGTCTCATATACGCCCTTCGACAGGTACTCCTCGTCACAGAATCCCGTCCACACCTGCTGTCCCTTCTCGCCGTGGATGATGGCTGTGCCCGTATCCTGACAGAGTGGCAACTGTCCCTTGGCCGAAACCTCGGCGTTGCGCAGGAAGGTCAGGGCGACGTACTTGTCGTTGTCGCTTGCTTCGGGGTCACGCAGAATCTTCGCCACCTGCTCATTGTGCGAGCGGCGCAGGAAGAAACTGACGTTGTGGAAGGCTGCCTTCGAAATCAGTTCGAGTGCCTCCGGCTGTACTTTCAGAATGGGTTTTCCCTCAAATTCACCGACACTGACATACTGGTCCGTCAACTTCACATATTCCGTGTCGTCCTTGCCCAGTTGGAACATCGGTGCATACTTGAATTCAGGTGCTTTAGCCATAAAATCGTTTGTTATTTAGTGTGTACTGATTAACTTAAAACATAAGATTGCGCAAAGATAGTGCAAGTTGAGCGGAAAACAAAATAAAACTCCATTTTTTTAACAAATGCAGGTTGTTTTCACGGAGAGAGAAGTGTTATGATCCTTGAGGAAAAGAGGAACAACTTCAGCATCCTCTCCCGCAAACCGCGACTTGCCCGTCGGCAAAGGGCATCGCGGCGGCCTAGACCCTGTGGAAGCTCCACCAAATGGTGCATAAAAAACGTATCTACTAAGTTTTTTGTTAAAAAATTAGGTCGGGTGGAAGAAAAGCCGTATCTTTGCCACATTAAATTGCGATAATGTGCGCCTGTGCCTACGCGACACGCACCTTTTATATGACACCTGACTACGATCACAGCATCCTCACCCTGCTTGGCGCGATGCAACCCATCACGCTCGACGAGATGTCGTCGATACGGCTCATGAACCGCATCGACACAAAGTTCGTCTGCTCCAAGCGACAACTTACCGAGATGCTGCGTCTCGTCCGCGAAAAATACTACGTCCAGGAAGTCAACGGCGACCGCGTCAGCCCCTACCGTACCACCTACTTCGACACGGACAACTATGCGCAGTATATGCAGCACCACAACCGCCACGCCCGACGCACCAAAGTGCGTGTGCGCACTTACTTGTCGTCGGGCGACCTGACGTTCCTCGAGGTGAAGAAGAAGAACAACCACATGCGCACCAAGAAGAAACGCATCGAGGTACCAAGTCTCGAAGCCGCACAACAAGTGGCAGGCACCGCAGAACTGGTCCGCGAGCGTACTGGCCTCGACTTTCTCGCCATGCACCCCATCGTGCAGAATCACTTCGAGCGCATCACCCTTGTCAACATGGGCAAGACCGAGCGTCTGACCATCGACTTCAACGTGCGTTTCCACAACTACGAAACCACGCTCGACCGCGACACAGGCAACATCGTCATCATCGAACTGAAACGCGACGGCAATGTCTATTCGCCCATCCTGTCCATCCTGCGCGACCTGCACATCCATCCCACAGGATTCTCGAAATGCTGCATCGGCATGGCCATGACCGACCCTGGGCTCAAGCAGAACAACTTCAAGGAAAAACTACGGCTGCTCCGCAAAATCAACGCCGACGAAACCTATCGCATCCGCTACGACGAAGATATCTGCTGAAAATTAAAAAAGCAATTAAAAGCAAACAACAATAACTAAATAATACATGGACACACTGAACGACTTTCTCCTCTCCCTCACGGGCGACTCCGCCAGAATCATCGACCTGATTCTGCGACTGATCATCAACACCGTCTTCTGCTTCATCATCGCCAGAGGACTGTACTTCCCGAAGAGCCGTCGCAACGACTTCTTCTTCACCTACCTGCTCATGGGCTTCGCCATCTTCATGCTCATCCACCTGATGGGCGACTCGAAGATCAAGACAGGTATAGCGATGGGACTCTTCGCCATTTTCAGCATCATGCGCTACCGCACGGAGAGTGTACCCATCCGCGAAATGACCTACCTCTTCCTCACCATCGCCATGGCAACCATCAACGGCGTGGCATGGGAAGCCAACATCAGCGGCAAGCATCCCGACTTCCTCGGCCCCGAACTCGTGAGTGCCGGCGAACTCATCCTTACCGACCTACTCTTCGTTCTCGCTATCTGGATTGTCGAACGCGTCAACTTCGCACGCGGACTCTCGTCGAAGTTCATCCGCTACGACAAGATCGACCTCATCACGCCTGAGCGCCACGACGAACTCATCGAAGACCTGAAGAAGCGCACAGGCCTCGACATCACGAAGGTTTCCATCGGCTCCATCGACTTCCTCAAGGACATGGCGCTGCTCAAGATCTTCTACAACGACAACGACAGCGAACACGGCGAGGAAAACCTCGACAAACTGCCCAAAATGTTTCAGTAATGAAAAAACAACTCATCATCCTGTCCGTCTTTGCGACCGCCACAATGCCACTCTGTGCGCAGGAAATCCCCATGGCCGACCAGCCTGTGCCAGTAGCGTATGACGACCGTTTCGGCAGTTATTTCATCGGCGGCCTCAAAGACATTGAGATTGTCGAAGAAGGCATTTCGTCCGACTTCGGCATCGATGTCTCCTTCGACGTGGAGAAGAAAATTACGCCTCGTTTTGACGTGTCGCTTGGTGTCAACCTGCGCACACAGGACAACAGCCGCAAGATGGAACGCCGTATGATTAGCGTCGGCATGGGCTACAAACTCATTGACACCCGCAAGTTCGACCTCAAGGCAGGCTTTAACTTCGACTACTACGGCATGATGAAACTGGCGGAAAGAGAAAACTACGAGAAACTCGCAGAGCACTACGCCACGGACAACATAACGGGCGAGTACATTGACAAGAACAAAGACGGAGTTGTGCCCGACCTTGACGGTTACAACTATCGCAAAGGCTACAAGATAACCGACAGTTATTGGCGCGGACGCGAACGCTACTCACTCTCGCTCTCCGCCAGTTACAAGCCCTCGAAACGCTGGACCTTCACCCTCAAGGAAACATTTCAGTACAGCCATTACAACACCACCGACTCGCTTGACCGCACACGCTATACCGAAGTACGCCACAAGTGGCGCGAAGCCTGGAAAGCCGAGGACGACATCCGTGGCATGGCCGACCCACGAACAGGCGACGACCTCCTACCGCTCTACTACGACAGTTTCAACTACAGCATCAACGGCGACGGCGATGCGCTCTACACACCAGCCAACAAGCCGGAAAGGGCTCTCCCCTTCGCCGACGAAGACAAGAAAGCACCACGTCGCGCAAAAGACAAACTTGTGCTCCGCTCGAAACTGACCATCGAGTACAACGTCAAAGGTGTGCCCCTCAATCCCTTCGCCAGCGTCGATTACGGCTGCGGCCTCAATTACTCGACGTCGAAGTGGAAGTACACCGTCGGTCTGGATTGGAAAATCACCAAGACCAACAAGTTCACCATCTTCTATCGCTATCAGCACGAGAACGATGACGACGAACCGAACGGCAACCTGCTCGGCATCGGCTACAAAATCAATCTATAGTAACTCCGTAACAAAGAAACAATATGAAAAGAATCATGATGATGGCACTCGCCACAATGTTTTGTCTGTCGGCACTTGCTGACGACTATACACTGTACGTTCAGACGGCAGCAGCAGAATACACCTACGCCTTCGACGACCTACAGCGCATTACTTTTTCCGACGGCAACATGGTCATCGCCACAAAAACAGGCGAAACTGCTGCAGTGAACATCAGCAGCATCGAGCGTGTTTTTTTCGACAAAGTCGCTACTGGTATCAAGAGCGTCGAGAATGCCGAGGACGTGGAGTCGGGTACCAATCGCGAAGTGTACGACCTCTCAGGACGCCGCGTCTCAACGAACGCTGTGCTTCCCAAAGGCATCTATGTCGTGAAAGAAGGCGGAAAGACCTTTAAGATTGTGAAGAAATAAAGAAAGGGACAGACTTATGAAACACATCTACAGATATGCAGCATTGGTACTGCTGACCTTCACGTCAGCCACAGCCTTTGCACAGGAAGAAGACCCTGTTTCGTCGCAGAAATTCTACATCTGCGAAGGCTATGACGATGAAGACTACAACCTGGAGAAGCACGATGAGATGATCTTTTCGGCTGACGGAAAGACGCTCACCATCGGCAAGGACGTTTTTAACATCGACGAGATAGACTCCATCACGTTCACAAAGCCCAAGTTTCCCTGCATCGACATCCATTGGGACGGTGCTTCCGCCACGGTAACGATCGACCCCTCCATCACGGGCGTTACTTATACGACATCGGGAGGCCACGTGTATGTCACCTGCAAGAATACTACGAAGGAGTTGCTGTATGTACTTTCAGGCAGTTCCAGCAACGGTTCGTTCACGCTGACCAGCGGCTATAAGACACGCATCAACCTCGACGGAGTGAGCCTCACCTCCTCCATCGGCCCTGCGATGAACATCGATTGCGGCAAGCGTGTGGAAGTGAAATTGATGAAGAACACCGTCAACACCCTTACAGACTTCAAGGCACCGTCCGAGGATCACCACAAGGCCACGTTCAACTGCGAGGGACATGTCGAAATCAAGGGACACGGCACGCTCAACGTAACGGGACTCACCAAACACGCCATCAGAGTGGAAGAGTACCTGAAAATCAAGCAATCTACTGGCACTATCAACATTTTGGGTGCCGTAAGCGATGGTATCCACTGCGGCGACGGTGTCAACACAAAAGTCGAGCAGGATGCCGACCCTGAAGACAACTACTTCATTATGAACGGCAGCGACTCCACCGTCATCAACATTGCCAACTGCGGGGCCGACTGCATCGACAGCAACGACTTCGGCTCGATGTTCATCAACGGCGGCATCATCAACATGGATGTGAGCCAAATCGACGGCAACGGCCTCAAGTGCGACTCCATCATCTACATGACAGGCGGCAAGATTGTCGCCAACGTGACAGGTATGGTCAGCAATGGCATTCGTTCAGCCTACGACATGTACCTTGAAGGCGGCACTATCGAATGCAACATCAGCGGGAACGGCTCCAAAGGCATTCGCGGACGCCGTCTCACGGCTGCGACCAGCACCGTTCTGCGTGGCGGTTACCTCCATTTCGACGGTACGAACGTGAAGATGACGGTGAGCGGAGGCACCTATACGGTTGACAATTCCAACTGTCAGGGCATCCGTTCAGAGTATTTCCTCTACCAGTCGGCCGGCGACATCGACATTACGGTGACGAATCCCGATGCCTCTGCCATCTATGCCAAGTCAGACAAGTGGGACGGAGTGAGCGGCACACGTCACATTCACTGATACAATCCCTACGAGCGCCCGAACGGACAGTCGGGCGCTCTTTCTTTTTACTAACCACAAAAAACGACATGGAAAAACAGGCACAATACATCAGCAGCATTGAGATCAATGCACTGTGGAAGGGCGGTCGCCACATCAAGTGGTCGCTGCGGCCCGACGTCAACATCCTCAGCGGCATCAACGGCGTGGGAAAATCGACCATCATCAACCACTCCGTACGCGGCCTGCACCTCATCGACAGCGGTGAACTCAAACCTGGCGAGATTGGCAACGGCATCACCATCACGCTTTCGCCTGCCGATGCCACCAGCATTCGCTACGACGTCATCCGCTCGTTCGACCGTCCTCTGCTCCACAGCGACCTGCTCGAGAAACTGGCAGACTCGCGGGTGAAGACCGAACTCGACTGGCAGGTATATAAACTTCAGAAGCGCTTTCTCGACTATCAGGTCAACATCGGCAACAGCATCATCGAACTGCTTACCTCGGGCGACCCACAGGATGCCCTCAAGGCAGCCGAAGTCTCGCGCCCCAAAGCCATGTTCCAAGACATGGTGGACGAACTGTTCAGCGACACGAAGAAGACCATCGACCGCCGTTCCAACGAGATTCAGTTCATCCAGAATGGCGAAGTCCTCACGCCCTACCAACTCTCTTCGGGCGAAAAACAGTTGCTCGTCATCCTGATGACCGTGTTGGTCGAGAACAATGAACCCTACACCTTGCTCATGGACGAGCCAGAAATCTCGCTCCACATCGAGTGGCAGCAGCAACTCATCCAACTAATCCGGCGTCTGAACCCCAACGTACAGATTATTCTCTCCACCCATTCGCCCGCGCTCATCATGGACGGTTGGGCTGATATCGTGACTGAAGTTGAGGAAATAACGGAATAAAGTACAAAGAACCAAGTACAAAGTACTATTTCCTATATACAAAGTGCTCAGCCCATGAGCAAGCGCCTAACCAATAACATCAATTCGCACTACCTCGACGCCGCCAACTCCCTGCGTCCTGGAGGCAAGAAGAAGAAGCGCATCATCGCCTATGTCGAAAGTTACGACGACATCTTCTTCTGGCGAAGTGTGCTCAGTGAGTTCGAGAACGACGAGCGCGAGTTTCAGGTCATGCTCCCATCGCGTACCGACCTGTCACGCGGCAAGAAGCAGGCCATGACCAACTTTCTGGGCGAGGGTCTCGGGCGCAGCATGATTGCCTGTGTCGATGCCGACTACGACTGGCTGATGCAGGGACACACAGCCTATTCGCGCGACATGCTGAACAACCCCTACATCTTCCACACCTACGTCTATGCCATCGAGAACTACCAGTGCTACGCCCCGTCGCTCCACAATGTCTGTGTGATGGCCACGCTCAACGACCGTCCCGTCTTCGACTTTGAAGCCTACCTCCGCCGCTATAGCCAGATTGTCTATGACCTCTTCGTCTGGAGCGTATGGCTCTACCGACGGCAGATGTACCGCGACTTCCCGCTGAACACCTTCTGCAACTTCGTCAGCGTCAACAAACTCAATCTTTTCAATCCCGGCACGGCCCTCGAAGAACTGCGCCGCACCGTCAACCGAAAGATGGCATGGATGCAGCACCGCTACCCCAAGGCGAAAGAGAGTTTCCGCCCACTGAAAGACGAACTCATGGCAATGGGGGTGCGGCCCGACAACGTCTATCTCTTCGTCCAGGGACACCACATCATGGAGAACGTCGTCATGGCTGTCATCGACCCCGCCTGTACCCTCCTGCGCCGCGAACGCGAGAAGGAAATCAAACGGCTCGCACAGGGACGCAAACAGCAGCTGGACAACGAACTGGCCAGTTATCAGCACAGCCAGATGCCCATCCTGCAATGCCTGCGCCGCAACACGCAGTTCAAGGACTCCGAGCCTTACCAGTGGCTCCGTGCCGACCTCCGTCGCTTTCTCGGCATCGACGAAGCCACAGAGTCGGCTCCATTCTGACCCACCTTTTTGATAACGCCAAGTGCTTGGCGTGATGTCTCCAAGTGCTTAGCGTACGAACGCCAAGTGCTTAGCGTGTTTTTTCCAAGTACTTGGCGACGGCAGCAGGGTGGAGATTGTTTTTCGGTCTGCTGCTTTCTGTTTTCAAGAAAAATGCGTACCTTTGCACACACAAAGGTAAAAGGATTATTTTTCAATCTAATTTTGACGAAGCAACGATGACTATTGAACAGAAAATAACACAGGCTGTGACCGCCGGCGTGAAGTCGCTCTATGGAGCCGACGTCGATGCCGCACAGATACAGTTGCAGAAGACGAGGAGCGAGTTTGAGGGACACCTGACCGTGGTCGTGTTCCCCTTCGTGAAGATGGCACGGAAGGCCCCCGAGGCCTGCGCCGACGAACTGGGCCGTTACCTCCAGACGGAAGCCGCCGACGTGGTGTGCGGCTACAACGTGGTGAAGGGATTCCTAAACCTTGTCGTCAGCCCAGCCGCCTGGGTGGCCCTGCTCGGCGAGATTGCCAGCGACCCTCAGTTCGGTTTCACGGAAGCCACGGCCAAGAGCCCGCTGGTGATGATTGAGTACTCGTCGCCTAATACGAACAAGCCGCTGCACCTCGGACACGTGCGCAACAACCTGCTGGGCTCCGCCCTGGCACGCATCCTGGAGGCCAACGGCAACCGTGTCGTCAAGACCAACATCGTCAACGACCGTGGCATCCACATTTGCAAGTCGATGCTCGCATGGCTCAAGTGGGGCAACGGCATGACACCCGAGACGAGCGGCAAGAAAGGCGACCACCTCATCGGCGACTTCTACGTGCTCTTCGACAAGCACTACCGCGAGGAATGCAAGGCTCTGGCTGCACAATACGTCAAAGACGGCATGTCGGAAGACGATGCGCAGGAAAAAGCCAAGCAGGAGGCACCGCTCATCAAGGAGGCGCACGACATGCTCGTGCGCTGGGAACACAACGACACCGAAGTGCGTCGCCTCTGGAAGATGATGAACGACTGGGTGTATGCCGGATTCGACGAGACCTATCGGATGATGGGCGTGTCGTTCGACAAAATCTACTACGAGTCGGACACCTACCTGGAAGGTAAGGAAAAAGTGCTCGAAGGACTGCAAAAGGGCCTGTTCTACCGCCGCGACGACGGCTCAGTGTGGGCCGACCTCACAGGCGACGGACTGGACGAGAAACTGCTGCTTCGCAGCGACGGCACGTCAGTCTATATGACACAGGACATCGGCACCGCCAAACTCCGCTACGAAGACTACCCCATCGACAAGATGATCTATGTGGTGGGCAACGAGCAAAACTACCATTTCCAAGTGCTCAGCATCCTGCTCGACAAACTCGGCTTCGAATGGGGCAAGAGCCTCGTACACTTCTCCTACGGCATGGTAGAACTGCCCAACGGCAAGATGAAGTCGCGCGAAGGCACCGTGGTCGATGCCGACGACCTCATGGCAACGATGATCGACGATGCCTACAACGTGTCGAAGGAATACACCAAGAAGATTCAACTGACAGACGACGAAGCACACGAAGTGGCCCGCAAGGTAGGACTCGGCGCCCTGAAATACTTCATCCTCAAGGTCGATGCACGCAAGAACATGCTCTTCAACCCAGAGGAAAGCATCGACTTCAACGGCAACACAGGTCCCTTCATACAATACACCTATGCACGCATCGCATCCATCCTGCGCAAGGCACAGGAGACCGGCGTCGCAGGCACATCAGAATTGTCAGGCCTGAATGGCATTTCCGAAAAGGAAATAGAACTCATCCAAAAACTCAACGGATTCCGTGCCGCCGTGCGCCAGGCAGGGCAGGACTACAGCCCGAGCGGCATTGCCAACTACTGCTATGAACTGACCAAGCAGTACAACCAGTTCTACCACGACTACAGCATACTGGGCGAACAGGACGAGCACAAGCGACAGTTCCGCCTGATGCTCTCCGAAGCCGTCTCCAAAGTGCTGCGTCTGGGCATGGGCCTGTTAGGAATCGAAATGCCAGAGAGAATGTGATGGTGGACCCTCCCCCCTGCCCCTCCCTTGTAGGGCGGGGAGTGGTTTCTATTACATCATTTTATCTAATTTTCATCATCTCTGTATTTGAATATGAACACCGGTAACGACACACAGGGAAAGGCATCTACTCCCCGCCCTACAAGGGAGGGGAAAGGAGGAGGGTCTGCTCTTTGTGTCGATGCTGCGTGCAGCGGCAACCCTGGTCCCATGGAGTACCGTGGCGTCCACATGCCTTCAGGCCGTCAGATATTCCATTTCGGACCTGTGCAGGGCACGAACAACATCGGAGAGTTCCTCGCCATTGTCCATGCACTGGCGCTGTTGAAGCAGCGTGGCGCGACTATACCCGTCTATAGCGACAGCCGTACGGCTCAGATATGGGTGCAGAAGCGCAAGTGCAAAACCACGCTACAGCGCAACGAGCAGACCGAGCCGCTCTTCGCCATCATCGCCCGTGCAGAACGCTGGCTGATGAACAATCCCGACCACAACCCCGTCCTGAAGTGGGACACTGACCACTGGGGCGAAATCCCCGCAGACTTCGGACGTAAATGAAGAACGAAGCATGAGCATCGTTCGCTAACCCCGCCTTGCAAGGAGGATAAAAACGTAGTTTAATGAAAGAGTTTTTCCGCATCATGGGCGGCTACTTCTCGCCCTACAAAGGCTATGTCGTTGCAACGTTCGTGTTCAACGTCCTTACAGCCCTGTTCAACGTATTCTCGTTCGTACTGCTCGTGCCCATCCTGAACATACTCTTCCAGATTGACCAAAGCCACTACGAATTTATACCCTGGAGCCAGGCCGACTTCAACACCATCAAGGATGTGGCGTTCAACAATCTCTATTACTTTTCGCAGCAACTCATTGCCGACCACGGTCCAGCCACGACGATGCTGCTGCTTGGCATCGGACTGTCGGTGATGACCCTGCTGAAAACAGGCACCTACTTCGCCGGCTCAGCCACCCTCATGCCCATCCGCACAGGCATCGTGCGTGACATCCGTGCCACACTCTACCGCAAGGTGCTCGCACTCCCACTCTCCTTCTTCTCCGAAGAAAGAAAAGGCGACATCCTGGCACGTGTCTCCACCGACGTCAACGAAGTTGATTCGTCCGTCGGTTCTTCGCTCGACATGGTCATTAAGAACCCAATCTTCCTGCTCGTCTATATCGGCACACTCATCTACTTGAGTTGGGAACTCACTCTGTTCACCCTCGTCGTCGTGCCCATCATGGCGTTCGGCATCGGACGGCTCGGCAAGACGCTCAAGCGCGACTCACTCTATGCCCAGTCGAAATGGAGCGACGGCCTGAGCCAGTTTGAGGAAACGCTCGGCGGACTTCGCATCATCAAGGCATTCATCGCAGAGCGTAAGATGGAACTACGCTTCGTCGCTGTCAACGACGAATACCGCAAGGCATCCATGCACGTAGCCATCCGCCAGAGTGCAGCCCACCCCGTCAGCGAGTTCCTCGGCACCTGCATGATTGTCATCGTGCTCTGGTTTGGCGGCTACCTCATCTTCTCCGGCAACTCCCCCATCGACGCCCCCAAGTTCATCTACTACCTCGTCATCCTCTACACCTCGCTCCAGCCGCTGAAAGACCTTTCGAAAGCCGGCTACAGCATCCAGAAAGGCATGGCGTCGATGGAACGCATCAACAAAATCCTAAAAGCCGAGAACCACATCACCGAACGCCCCGATGCCGTTGAAATTCAAGGACTTGAACGCGACATCGAACTGCGTCACGTCAATTTCTCCTACACCGGACAACGCGAGATACTCCACGACATCAACCTTCGCGTCGAAAAAGGCAAGACCATCGCACTCGTCGGGCAGTCGGGTTCGGGCAAATCCACCCTTGTCGATCTCATTCCGCGTTACCACGACATCGCCGACGGCGAAATTCTCATTGACGGAAAGAACGTCAAGAGCCTGCGCATCAAGTCGTTGCGCGGACTCATCGGCAACGTCAACCAAGAGGCCATCCTCTTCAACGACACCGTCTTCAACAACATCGCCTTCGGCGTCGAACACGCCACACAGGAACAAGTCGAACAGGCTGCACGCATCGCCAACGCCCACGACTTCATCATGGAAATGGAAGACGGCTACCAAACCCGCGTCGGCGACCGCGGAGGCCGTCTGAGTGGAGGCCAACGACAGCGCATCAGCATCGCACGTGCCATCCTCAAAAACCCACCCATCCTCATCCTCGACGAAGCCACGTCGGCACTCGACACAGAATCCGAAAAACTCGTTCAGGACGCATTAGAACGCCTCATGAAGTCGCGCACCACCATCGCCATCGCCCACCGCCTCTCGACCATCAAGAACGCCGACGAAATCTATGTCCTCCACGAAGGCCGCATCGTCGAGCAAGGCACACATGACGAACTCATCGCCCTCGGCGGTTACTACAAACGTCTCAACGACATGCAGGCGCTCTGACCTTACCCTCCATCACAGAATCACGCCCACGACTAATGCTAATCATTAAAAGTATAATTATGAAAAAGAAACTTGTATGGACGGTCATCACGATGATGATTGCCACTGCCTCATGGGCACAGACAAATTCGAAGACATACACCGTGGGTGGTGTCAGTTTTAAAATGATCAAGGTCGAGGGTGGCACGTTCCAGATGGGTGCGACAAGCGACCAGGGTGAATACCCCGAGGACGACGAAAAACCCGTTCACAACGTGACGCTTTCGGACTACAGCATTGGTGAGACCGAGGTGACACAGGCCTTGTGGCAGGCTGTGATGGGCAGCCTTCCCGAAAATATTTCATCCGAAGACTATGACATTAAGGGCCCCCAGCGCCCTGTGTGCTGCGTCAGTTGGGTGGACTGTCAGGAATTCATCCGCAAGTTAAATGCGAAGACAGGCCAGAAATTCCGTCTGCCCACCGAAGCCGAATGGGAGTATGCTGCTCGTGGCGGCAAGAAGTCGCAAGGCTTTAAGTACAGCGGAAGCAATGACATCAGCGCTGTGGCATGGTACACAGAAACCACCGATGACAAAGGTTCCAAAGACGTAAAGACCAAAGCCGCGAACGAACTGGGAATCTACGACATGACCGGCAATGTGTGGGAGTGGTGCCAAGACTGGCAGGCATCGTATAGCGACAACGACCAGACCAACCCCAAAGGCCCGGCAGACGGTTCGTGGCGCTTGACCCGTGGAGGCAGTTGGTTCTACGCAGCAAGCAACTGTCGCAACTCATATCGTGGTTCCAATGACCCAACGATGAGCAACAACGAACTCGGCCTGCGACTGGCACAATAGTTCGGCTTCGAAGTGAATGACTAAAAAAGGGGAGAGAGGCACATCGGGTGCTTCTCTCCCCTTTCGTATGGAAAAACATTCACGAAAAGACAACCTGAGGAGTGACGACGTCGTGAAAATGCTGCAAGGCCCAACTAATCAAGTCGTTCACCGTGGGCATAAGCGACTGTCCCACTTCCGTCAGCGAATACTCCACGCGTGGCGGCACTTCGGGATAGACTTTCCGATTTACCAAGTTGCTTTGCTCCAGATTCTTTAGTGTCTGAGAGAGCATCTTTTGAGAACAGTCGGTCATCAGACGACGCAGTTCGTTGAAACGAAGAATGCCCGTCTTGCTCACATGGAGTTGATAGAGCACAAGCAGCGACCATTTGTCACCGAAACGGCTGATAACCTGTCGGATAGGACAGTCGAGATAAGAAGCCTGTATGTCTGTCATACAAATAATAGAATTAAATACCATGATGCCGATTGAGCCGGCAATCTCCTAATAACAGCGCAAAGGTAACTAAAAGTAACTTAGCAGACAAAACGAAAGCGTTAATCTGTGTTAAACTTGATGACAAAGAAGGCTGACACCTGCTCATTTCCTACTTTTAGGTAACTATGCTGCCTTTTGGAAACTTATTGCGTAACCGCAATTTAATTCTTAACTTTGCATCGCAAAACGAAAAAAATCAATACTAATCGTAAAAAAAGAAAAGAATCATGAGAAAGATTGAAACAATTGCAACAGGCAAGAACTACAGTGCAGTGAGCGTAGGCAAAGTTTGTGAAATCATCGAACACGAACTGCCCATGGGTCCCGTGACGATTCAGGGAAAAGTGTTTGCAGGACAGGCCGTCGGTGCCACAGGTAGCGAATTTTCGTTCCAGACCCTTGTGCCTGGTCAGGACAGCGGTTTTCTGCACACCCACAAGACGCATGAAGAACTGTACATCATTCTGAAAGGCGAAGGCCAGTACCAGGTGGACGGCGAAATCTTCCCCGTCGGTGAAGGAACCATCGTCCGTGTGGCTCCCGAAGGTAAACGCGCCCTCAAGAACACGGGCAGCGAAAACCTGACCATGCTCTGCATTCAGTACAAAGCCAATGTTTTTGGCGAAGCAGATAGCCCAATGACCGACGGTGTCATCCTGCAGGAACCGCTGAAGTGGTAACCAGGGTGTTTTTATACAAAAACAACGCGGCGGATGAACTCGTATGGTTCATCCGCCGCGCTTTTTAGGGAAATGCTATATCTTTACACTGCTTCGTTCTCCGTGCGGGCGATGATTTCGTTCTGCAACTGCTCGGTCATGTCGTTGAAGTAGTCCGAATAGCCAGCGACACGGACGAGAAGGTCCTTGTACTGGTCGGGATGCTTCTGGGCGTCGAGCAGCGTGGCAGTGTCAACGATGTTGAACTGGATGTGGTGACCGCCGAACTTGAAGTACGTGCGGATGAGCGAAGCACACTTCTTGATGTCCTCGTCGCGCTTGAAGAGTTGGGGCGTGAAGCGCACGTTGAGCAGTGTGCCGCCACTCTTCGTCTGGTCGAGTTTGCCGAGCGACTTGATGACAGCCGTCGGACCGTGCGAGTCGCTACCATGTGCGGGCGAGGTGCCGTCGCTGATGGCGAACTTGGCGAAGCGGCCGTTGACGCTGGCGCCGCAGACTGAGCCGAAATAGTTGTGACACGTGGTCGAAAGCATGTTCAGGTGTGTCTCGCCGCCACGGGTGTTGGGACGTCCCTCGATGGCTTTTACAAGGTCTTCATAGACGCGCACGGCAATCGTGTCGGCATACTCGTCGTCGTTGCCGAAGAACGGCGTGTGGTTGCGGATGTACTGGCGCATGATTTCCTCGCCTTCCCAGTTCTTATCGACAGCCTTCAGCATGTCGTCCATCGTGTAGCGATGTTCCTCGAACACGTGCTTCTTGAGTGTGGTGAAGCAGTCGGTGATTGTGCCCAGACCTGTGCACTGGATGTACGTCGTGTTGTAACGTGCACCGCCGCTGTAGTAGTCCTTGCCCTTGTCGATGCAGTCGTCGATGTAGAGCGACAGGAAAGTGGCGGGGGCATAGAGCGAGAACATACGCTCGATGTAGTTGTTGACCGAGAGTTTGAGGTTGACGAAATAAATCATCTGCTTGTGCCAAGCCTCGTAGAGTTCGTCAAAGGTCTTGAACGTGCGCGGGTCACCAGTCTTGAGGCCGAGTTGCTTCTTCGCCACAGGGTCATAACCGTTGTTCAGCGTAATCTCCAGAATCTTCGGGGTATTGAGGTAGCCCGTCAGCAGATAGGCTTCCTTGCCGAAAGCGCCCACTTCGATGCAGCCTGAGCAGCCGCCTTCGCGAGCATCCTCGACGGTCTTGCCGGCACGTACCATCTCCTTGACGTAGGTGTCGGGGTTGAAGACCGAAGGATAGCCGTGTCCCTGGCGAATGACCTTCAGACCAGCCATGAGGAAGTCGTCGGGTGTGTTCTCCGCAATATGGATGGAAAGGCCGGGCTGCAGTTCGTGCAGTTCTTCCTGAATCTCAAGAATCATGAACGAAATCTCGTTGGCAGCACTTGTGCCGTCACGCTTCACACCACCGATGTTGATGTTGGTGAAGTCGTTGTAGGTGCCCGATTCGAGGGCTGTGACGCCTACCTTCGGGGGTGCGGGCTGGTTGTTGAACTTAATCCACAGGCACGAAATGAGTTCCTTGGCCTGGTCGCGTGTCAAGGTGCCGTCCTTGATTCCCTTTTCGTAGAAGGGGAAGAGGTGCTGGTCGATGTGACCGGGATTCATCGAGTCCCAGCCGTTCAGTTCGGTCACCGTGCCGAGATGTACGAACCAGTACATCTGGATGGCCTCCCAGAGGTCGCGCGGAGCATGAGCCGGCACCCAGTGGCAGACGCTGGCAATCTTCTCCAGTTCCGCCTTGCGCTGTGGGTTCTGCTCCTTCGCAGCCATCTCCTCGGCGAGTTGAGCATGACGCTCGGCAAAGAGGATGGCGGCGTCGCACGAAATCGCCATGGCCTCCAACTCCTGCTGCTTGTCGGTGGCTTCAGGGTCGTAGATATAGTCGAGTTCGCTGATTTTCTTCTCGATGCGTGCCTTCATGTCGAGCAGACCTTCGCGGTACATGCGGCCGTCCATGGCCGTGTGTCCTGCTGCGCGCTGCTCCATGAACTCCGTGAAGACACCAGCGTGGTAGGCATCTTCCCACTCCTTGCTGACGTGGTTGAAGATACGCTCGCGCTGCGTCTTGCCTACCCAGTAGGGGATGACCTCACGTTCGTAGGTATCGATGTCGGCCTGCGAGATGTGGTAACTTTGCAGTTCGCGTGTATCCAGCGTATGTAGGTCCTCGACCGAGTGGCAGGTCAGTTCGGGGAACGTCGGCACCGCCTTGGGCACAGGTCCGCGTTCGCCCACAATGAGTTCGTCGTCGCCGATGTAGAGCGTCTTCTTCTTACAGATTTCGTAGAAGTTCTTGGCGCGTAGCACGGCGGTAGGCATCGTGCCGTAGTACTTTTTGTAAAACTCGGTTTCAATCAACGCACGTTCGATCGAGAGCGTCGTCGGTGTGTCAAAGTTCTGCTGACGCAACCGCTTGATGCGCTCGTTCATACCACCCTCGTTCTGAGGGTTCTTGATGGGGAAATTGCTCATATTGTGACGTATTTGTCTATTAACTTGCAAAGGTAACAAACATTTTTTACATATACACAATTGGGAATTGAAAAATCTTCAGGCGAAATTCAGCATCGTTTTTTACCCTTCAACATGGGAAAAAAGCACCGCTGTGCATCTAAATTGTTTTCAGAGGTTTCTTATGAGATTGAATGGATATTGGTTTTACAGATATCTTTGTTACAGGAAATGAGGGTTACTTTGTGCGGTCGAAGCCGACTTGGGTGCCTTCCTTGAAGGTGAGGTTCAGCTTGGCGGCGGTGACGCTTTCGACGTTGAATTCCTTGAAGAGGTCGGTGAAGGGTAGGAGGTCGACAAGCTGGTCTTTCATCTGAATCTTGACTTGCTCGTTCATCATCTCGTAGATCATCTTCTTCATGGATTCGTCTTTCAGCATGGCCTGCATCTCTTCGTCGGTGGTGGTGAGGGAGAGGATCTTGAAGGTGGCATTGTCGGGTGTGTACTTAGCCGTCACTTGCTTTCCTTTCTTGGTGTAGGTGCCAGGGATGGTGTACTCGAACTTCATGCTCATTTCTTCGTCCTCAGCCTTGATGACCATCTGGAGGTTGAGGTTCTTGACGGTGAACTGCAGGATGAGATCGACGTGCATTTCGGGGTCGTCGTTCACTAACTGGCTGAATGCCTTGTCGGCTTTCCATTTTCCGATGAGGGTCTGTGCCGACATCGAGCTGATGCCCAGCAGTATCAGGGTCAGGAGTAATAATGTTTTCTTCATGTTCTTGAGGGTTTTGTCCTTGCGGGAAAACCGCAAGGCACTGTGTGATTAAGCATTTTTTGCGGCATAGACTTCTTCGACCGTCATCGGCTTCTTGAGATTGCCGAGCAGACGGACGGTTCCGTCGGCCATGACGGCGTAGTTGAGTTCGTTGCGCAGACCGGTGAAGTCGCGCCACGGACGCAGGGCGTCGTAGTTGATGAAGTCGGTGAACTGGTGCTCGGACTCCCACTTGTCCATGAGTTCGGGGATGAAGTAGATGCCAGGTTCGACGGTGAAGACGAAGCCTGGTTCGAGCGGACGCGCCAGACGGAGCGACTTGAATCCGAACTGCGTCGATTTCTTGTCACCTTCGAGATAGCCTACGTACTGTTCGCCGAGGTTCTCCATGTTGTGGACGTCGAGGCCGACCATGTGGCCAAGGCCGCAAGGGAAGAACAGGGCATAGGCGCCGATGCGTGCAGCCTCAGCAGGGTCGCCTTTCATCAGACCGAGATCCTTCATGCCTTCGCAGATGGCGGTGGCTGCGGCGATGTGAGCGTCGCGGAAGGGTACGCCGACTTTCAGCGTATCAACGGCGGCATAGAAAGAACGGAGATGCAGTTCGTAGATGGTCTTCTGACGTTCCGTAAACCGTTCGCCGACAGGCATGGCCGACGAGAGGTCGCCAGCATAGTGCATCTTGGTCTCGGCTCCGGCATCGAGCAGGAAGATGTCGCCCTCCTTCAGTTCGTGGATGAAGCCGTGGTTGTGGAGCACTTGACCTTGTACGGTAGCGATGGTCGGGAAGGCCAGCGCATTGCCATGGCGGCAGGCAACCTCCTCGACAACGGCAGCGACTTCGCTCTCGTGCACGCCGGGACGTACCTTGCGGTAGGCAGCAAGGTGCATCTCGGTGCTGATGTCGACGCTCTCCTCGATGGCTCGGATTTCCTCGTCGGTCTTATGGATGCGCTGCTTCACAATGGCCTTGATGAAGGGGACGGAAGCACGTGCTGCCTGCTCGGCTGGGTTGGTGCCCAGCAGTTCGTAGAGCCAAACCTGATGGTCGCCGCGATAGGGCGGCAGGAAGTGGATGGCCTGGCCACGGCTTTGTGCACGGCCAATGTAATTGGCGAGTTCCGACATCGGCTTCGTCTCACGGATGCCATACTTGGCGGCTTTTTCGTGCAGCGTGGGCTGCATGCCCGTCCAGACGATGTCGTCGATGGTCAGTTCGTTGCCGAAGACGATTTCGCGGTCCTCATCGACGTCGATGACGGCGGCAAGGTCGGGGTAGTCCAGTCCGAAGAAGTAGAGGAACGAACTGTCCTGACGGAAGCGGTAGGTGTTGTCGGCATAGTTCATGCCCACTTCGCCGTTGCCGAGGAAGAGCAGCAGACCGCTGCCCATGTCAGCCTTCAGTTGGGCACGGCGACGGCCGTAGGTTTCATTGCTTATAGTCATTGCGCGTGATGTTGTTTACTTTGGGGTGTTTACTGATGTGCAACGTCGTCTTGGGGAAATACTCGGCGATGAGGTTGTAGAGGTCTGGGTCGAACTCTTCCAACTCCTCGCGGGTGTTGACGTAGTTGTGCTTTCCGTCGGGATGATCCATCTCGGCGTTGGTGTTGAACCAGTCCTGAATACCCTCGGCAAAGTATTCCTCCTTGTCGGTGATGCGGTAGGTGCCGTCGAGGATGCCCTTGGCCTTCGCATTCTCGTAGCAGGTCTTCAGTCGGCTGTCGAAGTCGGGCACGGCGAGCATGAGGCCGATGAGGTGGATGGAGTGTGCAAACTCATGGATGAGGATGTCCTCGGCATGATACTTGTCAATCTGATAGCCCAGCACATTCTCCTCGGCACACGAGGTCAGCGGCAACTCCAGGTCGCCGCCCAGTCCGCGGGCACGCAGGTCCCAGTTGAGCGTCGTGTCGTTGATGAGGTGGTGATGCTCGGGAATGTCAGTGGTTCCCTCATAACGTGCCATGATAGCAATTCGTGTACCACGGGCTACCATCGAGTCGAGCACAGCCTCGGGCAACATGCAGGTCATGGCATAAAGTGTGCGATGGGCTGCCACAAAGGCGGAGTCGGGTACACGCCATGAGGAGATGAGCGGAAGGCCGTTCACATCGACATACTTCACATAGAAGGGATCGAGTCCGAGACTGTCGGGTACGCTCGTTACCACACATTCGGGTATGTCGATGGTGTCGGAAGCAGCAGACCCACCTCCTTCCCCTCCCTGCGAGGGAGGGGTGACGCTGCAGGCTGCAAGAAAAGGAATTAACAATAAGAACTTAAATGATTTCATTTTGTCTTAAATCGTTTTTAATTTTTTGAATAACATGATTAATGTCATAAAGAATCTCTTCATTGCTAAAACGAAGAATGTGGTATCCCATCTGTGTCAAATTATCCTCTCTCCACCTATCTTCCTCCATCTGTTTACGCTCAGCGTGATACCCACCGTCTACCTCAATAATAAGGTTTCCTTTACGTGAAAGAAAGTCAACTATATAATCGCCAATGATGTGCTGACGTAAGAACTTAACACCTAAAGCATTCTCACGGATATGCTCCCACAAAACCGTTTCAGCCAGTGTAGCATTCCTCCTGTTCTCTCTTGCAAATTCTTTCAAGAGTTCATATCTGTCAGGTGATGCTGTCTTAAATGCCATTTGCCAAACATACTCCCTCCCCCCTCCCTCGCAGGGAGGGGGACAAGGGGGTGGGTCTGAGTCTATTACTTCAGATACGTGTAGCGATAGTCTGTTGGACTGACGAGTGTTTCCTTAATGACACGCGGGATGATCCAGCGGATGAGGTTGAACTCGCCACCGGCTTTGTCGTTCGTGCCGCTGGCACGGGCTCCACCGAAAGGCTGCATACCGACGACGGCTCCCGTGGGTTTGTCGTTGATGTAGAAGTTGCCGGCTGCGTAGGCAAGTTTGTCGGCAATCTTCTCCACAGCCATGCGGTCGCGGCCGAAGACAGCACCAGTTAAGCCGTAAGGCGAAGTCTCGTCGCAGAGTGCAACGGTCTCTTCGACCTTGTCGTCATCGTACGGATAGACGGTGAGGATGGGGCCGAAGATTTCTTCTTCCATCGACTTGAAGCGGGGGTTGGAGGTCTCGATGACAGTGGGTTCGACGAACCATCCGACCGTCTTGTCGCACTTGCCGCCCATGACGACCTTGGCGTCGGTTGCCTGTTCGGCGAAGTCGATGTACGACTTGCACTTGTCGAATGAAGCCTCGTCGATGACAGCATTGATAAAGTTGCCGGCATCACGCACGTCACCCATCTTCACGTCGGCAGCCATCTTCTTGATGTCCTCAAGCACACCAGCCCAGAGGCTCTTCGGGATGTACATGCGGCTGGCAGCCGAGCACTTCTGTCCCTGGAACTCGTAGGCACCACAGAAAGCAGCCGTAGCCACAGCCTTCGGGTCGGCGCTGGGGTGAACGAAGATGAAGTCCTTGCCGCCCGTCTCGCCGACAAGACGCGGGTAGGAGATATAGTTGTCGAGTTGCGAGCAGGCCTGCTGCCAGAGGCTCTTGAACGTCTGTGTGGAACCAGTGAAGTGGATGCCTGCAAAGTATTTCGACTGTGTGCAGACTTTACCAATCAGCGCACCGCTGCCTGGCAGGAAATTGACCACGCCGTCGGGCAGGCCGGCTTCCTTGTACAGCTGCATGAGATAGTAGTTCGAGAGCAACGAGGTGGTCGAGGGTTTCCATACCGCTACGTTGCCCATGAGCACAGGTGTCATGCAGAGGTTGGAGGCAATCGAGGTAAAGTTGAACGGTGTGACAGCCAGTACGAAGCCTTCCAATGGGCGGTACTCTGTGTGGTTGATATTGCCCACGCCATCCTTCGGCTGCATCTCGTAAATCTTCGATGCGTAATGCACGTTGTAGCGGAAGAAGTCAATGGTCTCGCAGGCCGAGTCAATCTCAGCCTGGTAGATGTTCTTGCTCTGTCCGAGCATACAGGCGGCATTCATGATGGGGCGGTACTTCGTGGCAAGCAGTTCGGCCATCTTCAGTACGATGCCTGCACGTACGGTCCAGTCGGTCTTCGACCATTCCTGCCAAGCCTTCATGGCAGCCTCGACCGCCATCTGCACTTCCTTCTCGCTGACCTTGTGGTAGCGGGCCAGCACATGTCCGTGTTCGTGTGGGCAATGCACTTCACCCATGTCACCCGTGCGGATTTCCTTGCCACCTATAATAATAGGTATCTCCACGACGGTGTTGTACTGGCGCTCCAGTTCTGATTCAAGGGCCACACGTTCAGGTGAACCAGCCAGATAAGCCTTCACCGGCTCGTTGGCCGGCACAGGAAACTTAATGATTGAATTTCTCATGATGTAAATAATAGTTAGTTATTGGATAGAAACGGTTCTTCTTTGCGGATAATCCACACGGCTACGCTCGTTCAGACGTTGTCCACGCAGCGTGCGGGCTGACATCATGCGACGCACAGCCTCGGGTGCCTCCACTTCGTAATAGGCAATGGCATATCCCGTCGTTTTGTCGTACAGTCCCCAGTCCTTGTAATCGACGAGTTTGGTCAGGTGGAATTCGCCGTCAGCATTGAACAGGGCTTCAAACGTATCTGCCGTCAGCAGAATCTGATAGATGTCCATGTTCATGGATTCGTCGTAGGGATAGGTCAACTCCAACACACCATCGACCATTTCCCACGTGAAGTACAGGCTCTCGTAGTGGATGGTGCAGGGCTTTTCGTAGTACTCAATCTCTTCACCTACGCCGCGCAGGCCTTTCTCGTCCTTCGGCTGGAAGCGGATGCAGGCGGTAGCCTTATACTCTGTATCGCCTTCCTTGCAGGAGAAGTTGAGGTCGCCGGTCCATTCGCCCGAAATGGCTTGATTGCGGTAGAAGACGGCATACTTCGTCTCTTCGGAGTACTTTCCCCATTCATTATAGCCATTCAACGACCTGAGTTCGAGCACCGACGAGAAGCCTTCACCCTTGATAACACCCGTCAGCATGTCGCCCGACACTGACCAGTTGGCCACTGTACAGCACAAGTTAGCGTCGCACGGAACATCGATTACAATCTCGCTATCCCTCACGTACCAGGTGAAGAAGATGCTTTCAGCCACGACAGGACACCGCTCGTTGTCATAGAAGCAGAGGAGCTCACCAGTGCCAATCGTGTTGTTTTTCTCATTCACGTCGATTTTCACATAGACCTCATCGGCTAGAAATGTCGTGCTGAACACATGGCACTTCACCTGGAGGCTACCCTTCCACTGGCCTGCAAAGCCATTGACAGGCGTCTCATAATCACTATTGTACCCGTTGTTGTAGCCGCCATTATAGCGCTCGTAAACAAGCTCGTCGTCACCACAGGAAATCAGGCTCAGGGCCAAACACGCTGCCATGCAGCACAATAAATTCGTAAGACAAGTTTTCATAAAGTTATGGTTTTGGGTTAGATTATTGGCAAAGGTACGATTAAGTGAGCGAATAACAAAATGAAAGTTGAAAAACTTTTATTTTTATTTCCGAACGAG
>JAIKWU010000096.1 GCA_024684455.1 Bacteroidaceae bacterium
CCTACATACAGAATCAAGATGCTGCAAATGATGGGCCGTAGTATTTTCCGAAGTTTCTTGATGGCTGAAAGAGGGTGTTTTTAGCGACGATGAATCAGTTTACGATGAAAATCTACCATCTTGATGGCGGTAACGGCACATTCGTCCCCTTTGTTTCCATGCTTTCCACCACAGCGGTCAAGTGCCTGCTGCATATCGTTAGTGGTAATGAGGCCGTAGATAACAGGAATATCATGTGTGGCATTCAGACGTGCCAAACCATAGGTCGTTCCCTCACAGATATAATCGAAATGGGGCGTGTCACCACGAATAACGCAACCAATGGCTATAATGGCGTTACATGCAGTGAATTGAAGCATTTCTTGCACTCCATGGATGAGTTCAAAACTGCCAGGTACGGTCATGACAAGAATGTCATTCTCTTGAACGCCATGTTTCTTCAAGGTATCCTTGGCACCGGTAAGCAATGCTCCTGTCACGTTGTAGTTCCATTCACTCACGACAATGCCAATTTTCATACCTTGTGCATCGGGAACAGATGTAATGTCGTAGGCCGAAAGGTTCTGATTCTTTGTTGCCATAATAAAAATGAAAAAAGAAATTCCCCTCTATCTCTTCTGAATGGGGGAGGACTCAGTTCCAATCTGTTTTTAATGACTTGTTGGATTTGAATCCTCCCCCATTCGGTGGAGTTAGAGGGGCTTATAATTTACTTAACTCGCTCGATATATTTATCAATATCGTTGGCAAGTGCAGAGCGGAAATACTTGTCCTTAATTTGTTGATAGAGTTCAAGTGCCTTATCTTTCTGACCGAGAGACTCATACACTTCTCCTGCCTGGAAGAGTGCCAGAGGGCTGATCGCGTCGTTGTCTGCCTCTTTGGCTGCCTTGATGAGCATCTCAGCACCCTTTTCCTTTTCGCCTTTTTGCACGTAGCAGTTACCCAGAGCCGCCGTTGCAGCGGGAGAAACCATCTGGTCGTCCTGGCTGTCGAACTTTTCAAACATCTCGATGGCATTGTCAGTCTGGTCCAAGTTGGCATAGCAGATGGCTGCATACAGACGAGCCAGATTGGCTGTCTTCGTGCCGCCGAACTGGTCAATGACCTGCAGGAAACCAAGCGCACCGGTGCTGTCACCGTTCAGGGCAACCTCATACTGCTCGGCCGAGAATGCCTGCTGACTCTTGGCGATGGCATTCTGGGCGTCTGCTTCGACGCCAGCCATATACTTACGATAGATAAAGATACCAGCAACGACAACAATCACTGCCAGCAGCACTGCTACAATTGTTTTCCAGTACTTTTCAATAAATGCCTCAGACTTGGTCAGTTGGACATCCAGTCCGATGGCTTCGTTCTTGTTTTTGTTTTTTGCCATTTTTTATAGAATAATGAATTGTTTAGTTTTCGGGTCGAACGCATTTTAAGAAATGCGGTGCATAAAATCGTGCAAATTTACTAAAAATAGTTGATACAGCCAAGTGGTGCATCAAAAAAAAGTCAAATCACCACCGTATTGTCTAAGACATGCACAATATCAGCGATGTGTCAGTGCAGTGATTCGCTGGGACGAAATTGATAACATCCGGCATCGGGCTTTTCCGACGGACGTTCCACACCGTTGAGGTCGATAGGGCAGAGCGTGACATAATCACTGCTGCCAATGCCGCGAGCATTCGAAGTCTCCGACAGATTAAAGTTGAACTGATAGGTGTCACGCTCCTTGAAATTCTTGTCTCCCTTCACCACATCTTCGCCTTTCAAATCGCTCTCGTTGAAACAATCCACAAAACGTGACTTGACCTCGTCGCTTTCGCTACCCGTCATCTTAATGTTGATGAGACAGTTCTTGAAAAGGAAGTTCCATGCCACATCGTTTTTGGGGGACCTTCCTATTTTGATTTCGTCGTTCGACCATCCTGTGATAAGACAGTTACTGAAGTTGGCGGCAAGCAGTGGATAAGGCTTGTCGTCTTTGGTGTTGGAGATGTTGAGGGCTGTGCCGCTAAACGTATGCCAGAGTTGGAATTGTCCAAAGGTGCAGTGGACGAAGTCGCTCTGTCCACCGACGATGTGAACACAATCGGCTCCAGCGTTAGTAATCTGTGAGTTGCGTGCTTCGGCCTGACAGCCATGCAGTTCCAAACCCATACCGCTGACATTGTGAATGATGCTGCTGTCGAGTGTCAGTTTCTTTTCCGTTGTGGTGGAAAGAAGGCAGGCGATGCCGTAGTTTCCCCCATGAATGTCAGTATGCGTGAACAGGTTGTTCGCACTTTCAGGCTGGAGCGTGATACCTCCCCACTGAGCATCCAGGAGGTCGTAGGGTAGGTTGGCAAACATACGGTCGGTGCGGTCGCCACGGAAGGTGACAGGCTTTTCCAGTGTTCCATTGCAGATAACAGTTCCATGAACACTCATATAGGCTTTGTCGTGGAAACAGAGCGTCGTACCAGCATCAAGTGTCAGCGTTGCCCCTGTCTTTACAACAAGACTATCATATATAAGGAACGGGCGCGCGCCCGTGAGAGTGCGATCGGTGCTTACCTCTTCGGCACGCAGAATGACAATATCCTGTCCGTAGGCTTGGAGCACGAGTTCCTGCTGGCGTCCACTCTCTAAGGTGAAAAGGATTTTGTCGCGTACCAACATGGGGGTATCGCTGCTCTGAGGGTTGAGCGTCACTTCTGCGAAAATGAAGATGCTGTCTTGTCCTGGCACTTCTACGTCAGTGAGTAAAGCCCCCGAATGACCATCTACATTGATGCGGAAGCCACTCGTGCCACCGCTTGCAAGGGTGACACTCTGACAGCGCACACCCTTTTTGTTCGTGTTGAATACCTTGAAACGCTTGGTCGAACTGCCGATGGTCGTAAACACCGTGTCGAACTTCACCGTGTCAGTCTCAAACGTCAGCAAAGCCCCAGCATCCGTCGTAAACTCGTCGTCGTTCATACAGGACGTGAGCCCGCCGACGAAAGAGAGCAGCAGGATGACTCGCAGAAAGAAACGAGTATATATCTTCATTTCCATTCTCAGACTATTTATTAAATAACGCAAAATCAGTCGTTTTATTACGCTCTTCACGATTATCTCATCGATTTCAGCACCACGAAGGACACATATCCTGAATCTACGATTCCTCCCACCCACAATTATTTTTTTTTCAGAAAAAAGACTATTTGGGCACTTCAAACATTTGTCCCCATTAATTCTCCATAACTTCCTTTCAAGTTGAACTTGCGAAACTTTAAATGTTGAAATATAAATTGTGTTAATTGTAGGGACGCCCCACGGGTCGTCCCTACAAAAAAACGTGAATTTGGTTTACGGGCAATAATAAAAATCCGTCGAATCCGTATTTCAAACTGCCTTAACAATCGGTGTTATGCAGGCTGAAGAACAGGACGCAGTGGGGTTTTTGTTCCACCGCAGAGGTACTTTTGTTTCACTGCGGTGGAACTTTTGTATCGGCGCAGTGAAATTTTGGTACCACCGCAGTGAAACAGTTGTACCAATACGGTGAGGATACTTTGGTACAAA
>JAIKWU010000029.1 GCA_024684455.1 Bacteroidaceae bacterium
ACGCTTCGTACGAGCACCTCTGCAAGATGCGCGACGAACTCGTGACGCTCAACATCGTGCCGCCCATCAGCGAGTGGAACAAGATTAATCCGAACTTGTAATAAAAGGACCCTCCCCCCAACCTCTCCCTTGTAGAGAGTGGAGTAGTCACCATCATTGCGTATGGCACATTCTACTCCCCGCCCTACAAGGGAGGGGCAAGGGGGAGGGTCTTCTTTTTATTTTAATTATGCAAGAACAAATCATTGTCCGCATCACAGGTCAGGACCGTCCGGGACTGACTGCTGCCATCATGGGCATCTTGTCGAAGTTCGACACGGAGGTGCTCGACATCGGACAGGCCGACATCCACTCCACACTCTCGCTCGGCATCCTCATCCGTGTCGACGACCAGCACTCGGGACAGGTGATGAAGGAACTGCTGTTCAAGGCCAGCGAACTCGGCGTCAACATCGGTTTTGCACCTGTCACCGACGACGAGTACGAGGCATGGGTGGCACGACAGGGCAAGAACCGCCATATCCTCATGATTCTCGGACGACGGCTCTCGGCCAGTCAGATTGAGGCAACGACACGCATCATCGCCGATCAAGGGCTCAACATCGACTCCATCCGCCGACTCAGCGGTCGTCAGTCCATCGCCAATCCGCAGAAGCACATCCGCGCCTGCATTGAGTTCTCGCTCCGAGGAAACCCCAAGGACCGTCACGCCATGCAGGCTCAACTGATGCAACTCTCGCAGAACGAGGAAATGGACTTTTCGCTCCAGAAAGACAACATGTACCGCCGCATGCGCCGTCTCATCTGCTTCGATATGGACTCGACATTGATCCAGACCGAGGTCATCGACGAACTGGCCATGCGTGCCGGCGTGGGCGACCAGGTGAAGGAAATCACCGAGCGTGCCATGCGCGGCGAGATTGACTTCAAGGAGAGTTTCACCGAACGCGTCGCACTGCTCAAAGGACTCGATACCAGTGTCATGCGCGACATCGCCGAGAACCTCCCCATCACCGAAGGTGCCGACCGCATGATGTACGTGCTCAAGCGCTACGGCTACAAGATTGCCATCCTCTCGGGCGGATTCACCTACTTCGGCGAATACCTCCAGAAGCGCTGGGGCATCGACTATGTCTATGCCAACGAACTTGAAATCGACGAGGACGGCAAACTCACGGGCCATTATGCCGGCGAGATTGTCGATGGACGTCGCAAGGCCGAACTGCTCAAACTCATCGCACAGGTTGAGAAGGTGGACATCCAGCAGACCATCGCCGTAGGTGACGGTGCGAACGATCTCCCCATGCTCTCCGAAGCAGGTCTCGGCATCGCCTTCCACGCCAAGCCTCGCGTCGTGGCAAACGCCAAGCAGAGCATCTCGACCGTCGGTCTCGACGGCGTGCTCTACTTCCTCGGCTTCAAGGACTCCCACCTCGACGAGAAAGGTCGCGAATAGTTAATTCTAGAATTCTAGTCCTACGAGTCTATCTAGCACCTCTAGTATTATCCACAAAAAAAGCGGCGAGTGCTCTCAGCACCCGCCGCTTTTCGTTTCTATAAGGTCGGCTCCGTTTACCAGAGTCCGTCTTGCCATTTTTTGTCTTCTTGGGCAGCCTCCTCCAGCTCGCGTTCTTTTGCGAAACCGTCGTCAACACCATGACTCGGGTCGGAGTCCACTACCACCATGAGGCGAAAACCGTTCTCAACCGATTCCATCGTAGCCGAAGGCTGAATATATGTACGTTTCATAACTGTTCAAATTTTTGATGAGTTGGAAAATTACTTAATAAAAACCTTCTTGCCATTCACGATGTAGAGACCGTGAGCAGGCGTTGTGACACGCTGACCGGCGAGATTGTAAATCGTGCCCTGCAGTTTGTCGTTTGCACTTTCAAGTCCTGCAATGCCAGTAGCTTCGCCTTCGAAGTGGAAGCCGATGAACTTAGCACCATTCGACTTCTCAATCTGCAGGTAGCACTTACCTTCGGCGAGTATCTTGCCTGAGTTGAGACGATAGAAGCAGACTTCGCCATTATTCCATTCTGCATTCTTATTCAATACATAGATGGTGCCGTCACCTGTGACGGTGCCATCGCTCACTTTCAGCTTATTGGTAGAAACCCCATCTGCAACAAAGTCGCTTCCAGCTTTCGTCAGTTCATAAGGGCCTGCGGTTGTGCTGTGCAGAATAATTGGTGTGTCAGCAGGAACTTTATATACTCGAACAAATTCTGCATCGTTCTGTTCGTCATTCAGCGTTACGATATAGGCTTCAAGGTCTGAATCTGTCAAATCCATGTCGTAAGGAGCAGCCATGGTCTTGTAACAATCCTGAGAGGCAAAGAGTTCAACAGTCTGTGTGCCTGTACCTTGCTTCTTGTAGAGTGCGATAGCCTTTTGGCTACCGTAAGTGGTTGACTTGAAGTAGCGGAAGCGTTCCTGTCCACTGTTTGAGTTATAACGGAGGTAAGGACCGCCAGAGGCCACGATGTCAGCATTACCTTCATCGATGCTGATGTCATTGGTGTAAGCCTCTTCGTCGCTTGCTTTCAGACCGTTTGCATCAGTTGTCTGACCAATGTAATAACCGCTTGCACTCTTGATTGTACCTTCGGTAGTGTCGATGGTGAATGTTGCTGCATCAACAATTGTGTTGCCGGCAATAGTATTGTCAGTGATAGAAACTGTGATGGTATTGCCCGAATAATCCAATACGTCAAGAGAGCCATTGAAGGCAAGGCTTCCTTCTTCATAAACGATGAGGTATTCACCGTCGGTTAAGTCATCGTCAGAAGTAACTTTCACATAAATGTTTGTGGTGGGTGTCGATGCCTGGTTGACGGTCAGTGTGTAGGATG
>JAIKWU010000039.1 GCA_024684455.1 Bacteroidaceae bacterium
TGCATAGAGCGAAGGTGAGAAACGCTCGACAATCATCTCCACCAACTGTACCATACCAGCAATGACGGCAATGAACAGGATGAAACTGAGGAAGGTGAGGTCAACACCTTCGAGCACGGCACCTTCGGCCAGCACTACGGTTTGCAGCAGATAATCGACGGGCACGGTGATGAGCAGCACAAACGTAACAGCGATGCCCAGTCCGAGCGACGTCTTCACCGTCTTCGATACGGCCAAATAAGAGCACATACCCAAGAAGAAGGCGAAAATCATGTTGTCCACGAAAATGGAGCGGACGAACAAACTAAAGAAATGTTCCATAATGTTTTCTTTTTAGATATGTGAATTATTCAATGTCCTTATTGTATGCACGATGTGCCCAAATGAAGCAGGCAACGAGGATGAGTGCCATAGCCGGCATCGTCATCATACCATTGTGCAGATAGAGTCCACCGTTATCCATGAGCCAGCTGTCAGGAACAACCTGGAAGCCGAAGATGGTACCGAAGCCGAGGAGTTCGCGAACGAATCCAACGACAACGAGCACGATAGCATAACCCAGTCCGTTACCGACACCGTCGAGGAACGAAGGCCACGGGCCGTTCTGCATGGCAAAAGCCTCCAGACGTCCCATCAGGATACAGTTCGTAATAATCAGTCCGACATAGACGCTCAACTGTACGCTCACATCATAGACGTATGCCTTGAGAATGTTGCTCACAATCGTTACGAGCGCAGCGACAACCACCAGCTGAATGATGATGCGGATGCGGTTCGGAATCGTCTTGCGGATGAGCGAGATAATCACGTTCGAGAAGGCAGTAATCACGGTTACTGACAATCCCATGACAATGGCAGGCTTGAGTTGTGAAGTGACAGCGAGTGCCGAGCAGATACCGAGCACCTGCACTGCAATCGGGTTGTCAAGGTTCAACGGATTGGTGAAAGCCTGACGATTCTCTTTAGAAAATAGTGCCATAATTTGTTGCCTCCTTTACTTTTGTGCGTTCAGAATGTCCTGATACTTGGTCAGACCATCCTTAATCATTTCGTCAACACCATTGGACGTGAGGGTTGCGCCCGTCACGCCGTTCACATAGTTGTCGGGCGACATCGTACCTTCCTTGCCTTTCTTCACAACAGAAAGTGCAATGGTCTTGTCGTCGCCGTCGGCATAAAGTTTCTTGCCTTTGAAACTCTCTTGGAACCACTCTTCCACGATGCGCGCACCGAGACCGGCCGTTTCGCTTTCGTGCGAGAAATACGTTCCAAAGACTGTTTCGCAGTCGTCGTCCAGTGCCACATAGCCCCAGATGCCGCCCCAAAGGCCTGCACCCGTCATAGGCACGATGTACTTGGTCTGGCCATCCACTTCGGCGATATAGAAGGGACGCTTCTCCTTGAATTCCTTCGAAGGAACGTCGAAACCATCTTCGCCTTCGATGACATCAGCAGCGTCTGCTTTATAGACCAGCGCCTGCTTAATGACAGCATCGTATTTGGCCTCGGTTTCAGTCTTTTCCACACCACGAATGTTCAGCGAGGCGAGGATTTGCTGCTTCTTATCGATAGCCACGTTGGCATCCTGCGTCGGTTTCAATGCCGAAGCAACGAAAGCGAGGAGGAAAGCCACGATAATCACAATGACGGTAGCATACACAATCGTGTACAAGTTACCATTTGTATTCAGTTTTGCCATAATCTTCGTCCTCCTTACTTTTTAGCGGCACGTTTGGCGCGCTTGTTGATATTCGATTGAACTACGCAATAGTCGAAGAGCGGAGCAAAGACGTTCATCAGAAGGATGGCGAGCATCATACCCTCGGGATAGCCGGGGTTGAGCATACGGATGACAATGGCAACCACACCGATGAGGAAGCCATAGACATACTTCGCACCTTCTGTGCGGGGACTTGTCACAGGGTCTGTTGCCATAAACACAGCACCGAAGCAGAAACCGCCGACCGTCAGGTGTTCGTACCACTCAAAGTTTGCCGTCACCTGATCCTTGAACAGGAATGCTGTCAAGGCACCGCCGACAAACACGCTCAGCATGGTCTTCCAACTGGCAACGCCCGAGCAGAGCAGAAGCAATGCGCCGAGGGCGATGGCAATCACACTCGTCTCACCGATAGAACCAGGAATCAGACCCGTCACGGGGTCTAAAAAACTTGCCTGCACAGCATCACCTGCTGCAATTTCTCCCAGCGG
>JAIKWU010000040.1 GCA_024684455.1 Bacteroidaceae bacterium
ATACTCACCTTCGCCCTCCAATAAGAAAGGATAGTATCCTTTCTCCAAATACTCCTTAAAAAGGACAACAGGTTTGCATTTCGAAGAAACTTCTTGCCATAAATCGTATGGATGAGCCAGTATGTCATCCAATGCCCATCGCTTGAATTCCAAACCATGATAGAAACGAAGTGATTCGCGGAATGAAAGTCCTGGCATCGTGTATTTGACAGCACGACGAGACAGGTCAGCATCTCCTTCCCTTAGTCGCAGAAGGGAAGACCCACTGACGATCAGTTTTAGGTCGGGGTACAATTCGTGAATCTCTTTTATTTCACGACTCCAATCAGTTGTACCAGACTTGTACTTGTGAATTTCATCAATTGCCAACAGTTCGCCACCATGAATAGAAAATTCCTCAGCCAACCCCACAAGTGTTCGCATAGAAAAATCTACAGTATCAGCCGAACAATAAAGTATGCGACGGTCACCAAGTCTATATTGTTGCTTTAGATACTGCTTGATGAGTGTAGATTTGCCCACGCCTTTAGCTCCCATAATGGTGACAAGTTGAGCATTCCAGTGTATTTCGTTCATCTTGTCACGAATGATTTCTGTCTGGGTATTAGCCAGCAGCCTGTCACTTTTTCTGAATAATGAATCCATACGATTTTTGTTTTATCGGTGCAAAGGTAATAAAATTGTTGCATACAACCAGCATTTTATCAAAAAAATGTTGCCTGTGCGCAACAATTTATACACAGAGGGATTAATGTTGCCTGATTTCATAATGTTGAGTGGAATAAGTTTAAGCGGAATGAATGCGTATCAGTAAGATCCACATAAAGAATCTGATTATATACAAAAAACATCCAAATCTTATATTCTTTCCGACATAACAGTTTATTATCAAACTATTATTCGTATATTTGCAGCACAAAAGTTCAATAATAAGCTATTATGGATGACATTTACATGCTTGCCGATACCATCATCTTTAATAAAATAGGTGGTAACTTAAAAGCGGCTAGACTGAAGCAGAATATCACTCAACAGAGCTTGGCAGATGCGGCAGACATTTCTCTGTCCTCTCTGAAGAAAATCGAGAAGGGAGAGATTGGCTCGTTTGATTCGTTGCTGAGAGTATTGCGGACATTAGGGAAACTCGATGTGTTTCAGCCTTTGGTGAAAGAAGAACAACTGAGTCCGAGCGAATACTATGAACTCGTACATTCAATCAAGGCAAAACATCAACGAAAACGAGCATCCAAGCAAATCAACCCCCAATAGCATCAATCTATTGTGTTCCAGCAATCATGATAAATGTCATTATTCCCAATATGACGCTTAGATAACAATGGAGCAATACTACTATAGAATAGAATCCCAAAACAGTTATAAAAGATTCCGACTATAAGGCTGGAGGCGCGTGATTAGGTAAACAAAAATGAGGTTGCGTAAACAACAAAAAAGATTCAGACTACAAGTCTGGGATTCTGTCGATGGCTGCGTAAACAGATTTAGGCCCTAAACCTTATATCAAAAGTCTGGAGATGCGTAAACCACAAAACGCTGATAACCAATCAGAAGCGAATTTTCTTTTGACTGTAGGTCTGGAGGTATTTGCGTAAACAATGCGTAAACTAACTATTTCAGTTAGGGGTATTTTGTGAGTTTTTGTGAAAATCATGAACATACAACTCGTTGAACATCAGTATAGTTACATGTCTCAAACTATCAGAAAATGTCACTTTTTGGGGCTCATAATCTGGAGGTCCCAGGTTCAAGCCCTGGCTGGTCCACACTGAAAATCAAGCACTTGCGACACATCGCAGATGCTTTTTTTGTTATGTGAAATGAACAACACGCAGAGGTATTGAATCGATTTAGTTGGCAAATATGTTGTAAAATACGCAAAAGAAAGAATAAAACATGTTTTTTTAGAGACAAGTTCATGATTTTGAAAACAAATCACTACCTTTGTACAATACTTGTCACACCAATCTTTTGTTTACAACATTTTCAACCAAAGATTTATATAAGGTAACAACATGTCGAACAAATGTTTATATATAGCTACTTTCAAGGAGTTTCTTGAACAAGAAAGCTTAGCCGTGCTTGGTTCTATTCATAATAATTATCATGGCAATACGCTCACCACAACAGATGAGGCATGGAAAGGTGAAATTGATATCTTGCAGGAGGTGCTACAACCATGGAAGGAGGATGACGGACAGGTTATATTTGAATACGAAATACCCCGACTAGGCAAGCGTATTGATGTAGTTTTGTTGCTACACGGAATGATTTTCTGCCTAGAATTCAAGGTGGGCAAAAAGGATGAATTTCAAGCTGATATAGAACAGGTCATGGACTATGCTTTGGACTTAAAAAACTTCCATCTTTTCAGTCATAACAGGAAGATTGTTCCAATACTGATTCCGACTAATTATAAGAAGTATACCACTGAGTTCCGGCCATCTGTTTATAATGATGACATCTATAATCCGATGATAACAGGTGAAGTACATTTGCAAGAATTAATTGCAAACATTTTGAAACATGCTAACGCCATTAATTCTGAAACAATTGACAACTGGATTATCAGCCCCTACACTCCCACACCAACTATTATAGAAGCAGCTCGTGCACTTTATGAAAACCATTCTGTGGAGGACATAACACGCCACGAAGCAGATAAAGTTTCTACAGACCGTACTATCAACTATATTCTTCAAGTTATTGAGGAAAGCAAAACCCAAAATAAAAAAAGCATTTGTTTTGTAACAGGTGTCCCTGGTGCTGGAAAGACATTGGTTGGCCTTGATGTGGCAATCAAACAAACCTATAAAAATGGGGAATTGGATAAGGAGAACGGAGCCGTTTATTTGTCTGGTAATGGGCCGCTTGTAGCAGTTCTGACAGAAGCTCTCGCAAGAGACAATCAAAAAAAATGCTCGGCTAAAGGTGAGCGGAAGTATCTCTCTGATTCAAGAAGAGAAGTCAGCGAGTTCATCCAAATCATCCACCGTTATCGCGACAACATGTTAGACAAGATTAAGAATCCTATAGAGAATGGTGTCGTCGAAATTGATCCAGAAAAAGCCATTCATTTGGAGCATACAGGATATGGCGAGGTCGAACATGTTGCAATATTCGATGAGGCTCAACGTAGTTGGACACATAAACGTATTGCCGATTACCTGAAACGAGGCGGAACTTACGGCAACAAGTTGAAAGTAGCCAACTTTCCTATGTCTGAGGCAGAATTTCTCATCTGGTCGCTAGACCAACGCGAAGACTGGGCTGTCATTGTTTGTCTTGTTGGAGGTGGTCAAGAAATCAATACAGGAGAAGCCTGTATCACTGAATGGATTAAAGCTTTGAACTCCATGTTCAAACATTGGAATATCTACATTTCAGACAAACTTACTGATGAAGAATATGCTGATGGTCGCGTTAATGAACTACTTCAAGATAACAATAAAGTGACATACGCGGAGGACTTGCATCTATCAGTTAGCCTTCGCTCCTTTCGTGCTGAAACCCTCTCGGCATTTGTTCAATCAATGCTTGCGTTTCGCACTGATGCATCAGAACTATACAAAGATATTACTAGAAGAAACTATCCCGTCGTTCTGACTCGAAATATGGACACAGCTAGAGCATGGTTACGAAAACAAGCTCGTGGCACACAACAGACAGGAATTCTTGTCACCAAGGTAGCAGCACGCTTCAAGCCATTAGCTGTACATATTCTAGCACAAGACGATGATAATGCTGTACATTGGTTTCTCGAAGATAAAACAGACATCCGTTCTTCCAACTATTTAGAAGATGCAGCAACAGAAATTCAGGTACAAGGATTGGAGCTCGACTATGCCTGCGTGCTTTGGGATGCAGACATGCAATATAATAATGGCACTTGGAACTTTTTTAAGTTCAACGGTAAGAATAAGTGGAATCCGGAAAATAATAAGGAGAACCAAAAATACATGCTGAACGCATATCGCGTGTTATTGACTCGTGCCCGTCAAGGAATGATTATTTGTATTCCCAAAGGTAACAGCAATCTAACACCAGAAGGCTTCCCTGAAGACTCAACACGTTTACCTGAGTTCTATGATGGAACTTTTGAGTATTTGAAATCCATAGGATTAAAAGAAATCTAAGATAAAATGAAACAAATTGAGGTCGTCGCTGCAATCATCCATAAGGGTAGCATGATATTTGCCACCCAACGTGGGTATGGCGATTGGAAGGACTGGTGGGAGTTTCCAGGCGGAAAGATGGAGGCTGGAGAGACGCCGGAGGAGGCGCTGAAGCGGGAGGTGCGCGAGGAACTGTCGGCGGAAATCAGCGTGGATGAACATCTCTGTACGGTGGAGTATGACTACCCAGCCTTTCACCTGACGCTTCACTGCTACATTTGCTCACCGCTTTCTGAGGCCTTGCACCTGAATGAGCATGAGGCTGCACGATGGCTGTGCAAAGATGAACTGGAAAGCGTGAAGTGGTTGCCTGCCGACATCGAAGTTCTAGAGAAATTGAGATGCTGGATGCAGAACCATTCAAAAGTTGAGAAGTAGTTGTGCCAACGGATATATTATCCCCCAAAATTTTTTCGGCATTTTATTTTGTACTCTGCGCTGATAGTTGTAACTTCGCAAGCAGAAACCGTTATTTGTTGAAACTGAGATAATCATGCACATTGCCGTTGCAGGAAATATGGGAAGCGGAAAGACGACACTGACGACGCTGCTGGCCGAGCATTATGGCTGGACTCCGTTTTTTGAGCAGGTCGATGACAATCCGTATCTTGACGACTATTACAAGGACATTCCGCGTTGGTCGTTCAACATGGAGGTGTTCTTTCTGCGTCACCGTTTCAAGGATTTGATGAGGATACAAGACGACGGCGTGACGTACATTCAGGACCGCTCGATTTACGAGGGTGTGTATGTATTCACGGCGAACAACTGGCGCATGGGCAATCTGTCTGACCGCGACTATCAGACGTACATGGAGTTGTTCGAACTGATGATGTCGCTGGTGAAGATTCCCGACTTGATGATTTATCTGCGCTCGTCGGTGCCCCATCTGGTGGCGAACATCCAGAAGCGCGGCCGTGAATACGAGCAGGCCATCCAGTTGGAGTATCTGGAGAACCTGAACGCACTGTATGACGAGTTTATCTACAAGCAATACAAGGGCCGTGTGTTGACCATCGACGTTGACAACATCGACTATTTGCACAACGAGCAGGACCTGGCCGACATCCTGAACAAGATTGACAGCCTGCTCTTTGGTCTCTTCCCTGCCGAATAATCTAATACATATATATTATGCACATCGCAATTGCTGGAAATATCGGTTGTGGCAAAACCACACTGACACGGATGCTGGCCGAGCGCTACGGCTGGGAGCCGCGCTACGAACCTGTGGACAACAATCCGTATCTGGAGGACTTCTATGCCGACATGGCACGTTGGTCGTTCAACCTTCAGATTTACTTTCTGAACAAGCGTTTCAAGGAGGTTGTCGAGATTTCCAAGGAGTCGAAGTACATCATTCAGGACCGCACGATTTTCGAGGATGCGCGCATCTTCGCTGTCAACCTGCACAATCAGGGGATGATGTCCGACCGCGACTTTGCCAACTACAGCGACTTGTTCGACTTGATGATGTCGCTGGTGAAATTGCCCGACCTGATGATTTACATCCGTTCGAGCATCCCTACCCTCGTGCAGCAGATTCAGAAGCGTGGTCGTGAGTATGAGCAGACCATCCGCCTCGACTATCTGCAGGGTCTGTCCGACTTGTACGAACGCTGGATTGAAACGTACAAGGGACCGCTCATCATCATCGACGGCGACAACGTGAAGTTCGGTGAAAATCCGCTGGATTTCCAGAAGGTGACCGACATGATTGACGCTAAACTCTTCGGCTTGTTCTCATGAAGAAGTCGCTTTTTTTCGCCTTGCTCGTGCTAACGGCTGTTGTGTGCCATGCCCAGTCACGTACATCGGAGTTGTGGAACTTCGGCTGGAAGTTTCATGCAGGTGATGTGCAGGGTGCCGAGTCACGCGACTTCGACGACAGCGCGTGGCGCGACGTTGACCTGCCCCATGACTTTCAGATTGAGCAACCGTGGGTAGCCCCCTCGGCCGACGAACGTGCCGACACGAGCGACCCTGGTGCGAACCGTAAGAGCCGACTTTCGGCCCGAGGTTTCAAGGAAATGGGTGCTGGCTGGTATCGCAAGACATTCACCCCCGCCGACTCGCTTCGTGGCCGCCGCATCCTGCTCGACTTTGAGGGCATCATGCTGGTGGGCGACGTATATCTGAACGGCGAACGAGTCGGAGGTACGGACTACGGCTACCTCGGCTTCGAAATAGACGTGACGAAGCGGCTAAAGTTTGGCGAAAAGAATGTGGTGGCGGTGCGTGCCGACACACAGAAAGAAATCAATTCGCGCTGGTACACTGGCGGCGGACTTTATCGCGACGTCCACTTCGTGACGACCGATGCACGGCAGTATTTCACGCGCCATCCCTTGCAGATTCTGACAAGCATAACAAGCCCCTCCCCCATCCCCTCCCAAGGGAGAAGCGTGGACACCAATCCTTCTGATAATAGTAACAACGCCCTCCCCTTGGGGAGGGATGGGGAGGGGTCCGCACTCGTGACCATCCAGGCAGAGTGTACTGTGCCGTTCGATTCGAAGACCAAGAACCTGGACTTCCGCGTGCGTATCCTCGACCGCCAGGGCAATGTAGTGAAGGATGTGCAGTGCCGTCCTGTCTATCGTGCACGGCAGAAAACCAACGAATATCTTTTGGACAGTCTCACGATTCAGCAGCCGCATCTGTGGAGTTGTGAAGACCCCTATCTTTACACCGCCGAGGTCTCCCTGCTGCGACCCGACGGCAGCGTGGCCGATGTGGTCAAGGAGCGTTTCGGCATCCGTACCGTGGAATTTTCACCGGAATTCGGTCTGAAACTCAACGGAAAGAAAGTTTTGCTGAAAGGCATTGCCAACCATCACACGCTCGGAGCCCTCGGTGCCGCCGCCTATCCGCGTGCCATCGAGAAACGCATCCAACTGCTCAAGGAGTTTGGCTTCAACCACATCCGCACCTCGCACAATCCCTACAGCGAGAGCCTGCTCGACCTCTGCGACGAGTACGGCATCCTCGTGGTCGATGAACTTTATGATAAGTGGCTCCGTCAGTATTGCGGCGGACGTCGTTCGTGGGAGGAACTCTGGCAGCACGATGTGCCCGAATGGATACGTCGCGACCGCAACCATCCCAGCGTCATCGTCTGGAGTCTGGGCAACGAACTGCAGACCTATTGGGAGCAGGCCTACGCCGACTGGGGGGTGACGCCCTACCGCCTACAACGCGAACTGTTGCGACGCTACGACCCGACACGTCCCGTTACCGTCGCCATGCACCCCCGTGGCCGCAGTCTCGACACCGACTCCCTGCCGGCTCCGCTGGTCTTCGAGACCGATATCGCCGCCTACAACTACCGCTACATGTACTTCCCTGGCGATGGCCGTCGTTTCCCGAACATGATATTCTACCAGAGCGAGGCCAACAACGCGATGATGGGTCCGAACTGGTATGAGATGGACCTGAACAAGGTGCTCGGACTCGCCTATTGGGGCATGATTGACTATCTGGGCGAGAGCCAGGGCTGGCCCACCAAGGGCTGGAACCTCGGCGCCTTCGACATATCGCTCGAACCGAAACCCACCGCTTGGTTCCTGCGCAGTTATTTCAACGAAGACGACCCCATGGTCCACATCGGCGTGTTCCAGACCGCCAAGACCGAGGATTGGAACGGCGAGCGTCAGGGAGGTGCCCGACTGACACACAGTCTGCCCCACACCGCACAGACCCTCACCCTCCACACCTATACCAACTGCGACGAGGTCGAACTGCTCGTCAACGGCCATTCGGTCGGCACCCAACTGAACGACCGAAAGAACCCCAAAGTACGCAATAAAATCGTGTGGACCGACGTTACTTACACCGAAGGCAGCGTCGTTGCCATCGGCCGCAAACAAGGCCGCGAAGTCGCCCGCCACGAGTTGCTGCCCACAGGCCAGGCCGTTGCCCTGCGTCTCGAGGCCGACAACGACGACTGGCGTGCCGACGGAATCGACCTGCAGCACATTCGCGTGTGGGCTGTCGATAAGAAAGGCCGTCGCGTCTATGATGCCACGAACGAGGTACAGTTCTCCGTCACAGGTCCTGCACGCCTCATCGCCGTATCGAGCGGCGACCACGACAGCGACGAACTGAATGTGACCGACCACCGCCGTCTCTACGACGGTTCGGCACTATGCATCCTCCGCTCCGGCCGTGAACGAGGCAATGTCGTCCTCACCGCCACTGCCGACGGACTCAAGTCTGCCACCCTGAAAATGAAAACTAAATAACCTCAAAACCTTACATCATCATGGGAAAAGCAAAACAAACAATCAGCAAGGCCGCATGGCTCAAACTCGCCCAGAAGTTCGTGGGCGACAACATGAAACTGCTTGCCCTCACCGGTGAGGCAGTCCGTTATGTCAGCAAGAAGAAATGCAACGTCAAGGAGATGCGCGACGACGTCCTCCTGCTCTGTGCCTACGTGCGCGATGTCGCCACTGGCCGATACAAAGGCTACAAGGTGTGGAACCTCACCATCATCGTCGCCGCCATCATCTACCTCGTCTCCCCCATCGATGCCATTCCCGACTTCATCGTCGGCGGCTTCATCGACGACATGAGCGTCATCGCCTGGGCTTTCTCGAAGGTGGGCAAGGAACTGAGCATGTACAAACTGCTCAGCACACCCATTGCCCAGCCTGCTGACGGCGAGATAGTGAAGGCCTGATACATCCTCTTCGTTTCATAAAAAGTTTCACCGCAGTGGAACAAAAGTTTCACTGGGGTGGTACAAAAGTTTCACCGCGGTGGTACAAAAGTTTCACTGCGGTGAAACTTTATTCCAAATACACACCCTTGTAGGGGCATAGCTGTCTATGCCCCTACAAACCTTAGGATTTGGGGCAATAATCATTAAACGCGAGGATAGGTTTACAACTCCTCCCCGGAAAGGGGAGGTGGCGCGAAGCGACGGAGGGGTCACTCACTTAACCAATTGTTCAATCCTAACGCAATGGTTATAAGTTAGTGACCCCTCCGCCCTTTTAGGGCACCTCCCCTTTCCGGGGAGGAGTTTCTTGCGAATAGTTATTCTTTGCGCTTCCGCACGGTCAGCACCACCCCAACGACGACGAGCAGGATGAGCACGCCGAGGGCGATGTAGGCGATGAGTTCGGTGGTGTGGACGGATTGCGGGTCGAATACCATCTCAATCTTATGATGGCCGGCAGGTACCTGCATGGCACGAAGCACATAGTCGGCACGGACGATGTCGGCCGGCTGACCGTCGATGGTGGCGGTCCAACCCTGGTAGTATATTTCGCTGAAGACGACGAGACCGTCGGCAGCATTGTCTGTCTCGTAGGTCACGGTGTTGGGCGTGAGAGAGGTCTGCGTGATGAAAGACCCACCCCCTGACCCCTCCCTGTGAGGGAGGGGAGTAGATACATCCTTGAACAATGAAGTATCGATGACTGCCGTGTGGCGTGGATTGACGCGATGGAGTGCATCGAGTTCTTCGTTGGCGTTGCTGACGGGCAGGACTTCATCGACGAACCAGGCATTGCCGTAGGCCGTAGGATTTTCGACAGGAATCTTCTGACCATTCTGTCCGCCGAGGATGAACCAGCGCGTGTTGAGCATGTTGAGCACAGGCATGATGCTGTCGGTGTTGACCTCATTCAGACTGTCGAGGGGAACTTGAGTGAGAACAGTATAGAAGTCCTTCAACTCGGGTGCGATGCAGGCCTCGACGAGTTCCTGATAGCGACGCAGTTTGGCGGCATGGTAACCACCGATGCTGCTGAAATAGAAGGCTGCGGAGTTGTCGTTGAAGGTCGATACGGTGAGGTCGGCGACACGGTAGTTGCGTCCATCGCCGCTCTTCAAGAGAATGTACTTCTGGGCTTCGTTGGGAGCCGGTTGCAGAGCGGCTGGGGCCGATGTGAACATCGTGTCGTTGATGTAGCGCTTGTTGACCTGCCACATGTCGATGAGGCACAGAGCGAGAAGCAGGGCGCCACAAAGCAGGTTGGCGTTTGTCTTTTTCCACATCCAGTAGAGTATCACGGCACCCAGCATGATGATGAGCACGCTGCGCCAAGCATCGGCAGTAAGCAAGGCATGACGCATCGTGGCAATGCTGGTCAGGATGCGCTGACCTGTGAACTGGTCGAAATAGCCCTGCTCGACATATTGTGCAATGGCATTGCGGTCATTGCTCGACACGCCGTCGCCCAGGAGTGAGGGTATGACAGCGAAGAGCAGGCAGAGGCCGACGGTGATGGTTGTCGCTGTGACGAGCGCACGCAACATCCGCGGACGCTGCTCCTTCACAGCGCATCCTTCGCAGAAGCGTTTCAGACCCAGTAGGGCGAGCAGCGGGATGGTGAACTCTGCCACCACCAAGATGCTGGCGACGGTACGGAACTTCGAGTACATCGGCACGTGGTCGATGAAGAAGTCGGTGAAGGGCATGAAGTTGCGTCCCCACGAGAGCAGGATGCTGAGAAAGGTTGCCGCCAGCAGTGCCCATTTCAAGGCGCTTCGGTTCGGCAGGATGATGAGCGAAAGCACGAAGAGCATACACACAAGTGCACCGAGATAGACAGGGCCGCTCGTCATGGGCTGTTCGCCCCAATACTGTGTAAAGGCCTGATAAACACCTGCATTGGCGAGCGTCGGGTCAGCCTTTTTCATGGCAGTCTTGCTCTCTGAAAGCGGCACACTGGCACCACCTTTGGCATCAGGTACGAGGAAAGTCCACGTTTCGTCAAGTCCATAACTCCACGCAGTGATATAGTCGCGTTCGAGTCCGCTATCGGTCTGATTTGCGGCATTCTGTCCTTCCTTCACCAGTTCGCTCTTGCCACGCATGGTGTCCTTCGCATATTCATACGTATGGTAGAGGTTCGAGGCATTGAGTGCGAGTGCAATGACGGCAGCGAGGACGAGCAGTCCCGTTGCTTTCCAGAACACCTTCTGCTTCGTTTGAATCAAGAAAGCAACGAACAATGCCAGTTCGACAATCAGGAAGTAATAGGTCATCTGGACGTGGTTGCCACTGATTTGAAGGGCTGCGAAGAAGGCTGTCACGAGCAGACCGCGCAGATATTTACCACGATACAACCACACCATACCTGCGATGGTGGGCGGGATGTAGGCCAGTGTGATGACTTTCCAGATGTGACCTGCTGCAATGATAATAAAGAAATAACTGCTGAAGGCCCACACCACAGCACCCAGTGCTGCCATCCATTGCTTGAAGTCGAACGCACGCAGCAGGAGGTAGAAGCCCAGCATCGAGGCAAAGATGTACCAGACGTAGTCGGGCAGCCACAGGTGCCAGACTTTTTCGAGGAACGACATCGTGCGCGTCGAGTCGTACGAAGGCGCAATCTGATAGGTCGGCATACCACCGAAGATGCTGTTGATCCAGCGGGGCGTCTCGCCGTCGTGGCTGTCGCGATACTGGCGCAGTTCAACTTGCAGACCGTCGTTGGCCGTGTTGTCGTGTCCGAGAATGCGCTTGCCCTCCATCACAGGAGCGAAGAAGTAGGCAAAGGCGATGACGACGAACAGTGCGACGCAGATGGCGTCGGGGAGGAGTTGCTTGATACGTTCTTTCATAGCAGTTCAGGCAGTTGGAAGAGTTTTGTTGAATTAGAACCTTTGATGAGAATGGTACGGCCCTGCGGCTTCTGCTCCGCAATGGCAGCCTTGACCGCCTCGACATCTGAGAAGAAGCGGAAATGGGCGGGCAATGCGAATCCTTGGAACTCGCTGCCGACCAACCATACAGTCTCAAGCGGCATAGTGGCGAGACGATTGAGGAGTTTCTCGTGTTCCGAGTGGCTGTCCTGTCCGAGTTCGCCCATCATGCCGATGATGCACATCTTGTGCGCCGACTTGACCAGCGCAAAGTTGTCAAGCGCCGCACCCATCGAGGTAGGATTGGCATTGTAGGCATCGACAATCAGTTCGTTGTCAGCCGTTTGCATGAATTGCGAGCGATTGTTCGAAGGCACATAGTCGGCCAATGCCTGACAGATGTCGTCGGCACCGACGCCAAACTCCAAGCCGACGGTGGCTGCAGCCCGCAGGTTGTCGGCATTGTAAGCGCCGACCAGGTGAGTCTGGACCATAGCCCCCAGCAGTTGGACCTTCAGCAATCCGCTGCACTCCATCACCTCAGCACCGACATAGTCGATGCGCTTGAGGTCGTGTGCCATTGCAGGCAGGAACTCGTTGTCCTGATTGACAAAGGCCGTTCCGTCGTGTTCGCGCAGGAAGTCATAGAGTTCGCCCTTCGTGCGGCAAACACCCTCGAACGAGCCGAAGCCGAGCAGATGAGCCCGTCCCACATTGGTGATAAGACCATATTGCGGCTCGGCCAGTTCGACCAGTTCCTTAATGTCGCCAGGGTGACTGGCACCCATCTCGACCACAGCGACATCGTGGTCGGCAGTCAGTTTGAGCAACGTGAGCGGCACACCGATGGAGTTGTTCAGGTTGCCTTGCGTATAAAGCACGT
>JAIKWU010000002.1 GCA_024684455.1 Bacteroidaceae bacterium
GACAATGACGATTTCCAACTGGTCGCGCAGTTGGCTGAACATACGCAGTTTGGAGTCGGGCAGGAATCCTGGCAGCACTCGGGCGGCGTGGTGGTCGTCGAAGAGTTTGCCGCCCAGTTCGAGGTAGAGTTTGCCGTCGAATTGTGCGATACGTTCACGAATGTGCTCCGACTGGATGCGGAGATACTTGTCGTTATCGAAACCTATCTTTCTCATTTTCGTAAAAAGGAAAATTCGTAAAAAGAAAAAGAGACGGTAAACCCGTCTCTTGTGTTATTTTCTGTGTTGTTGTGCCTCCTGTTGCTTCTTCAGCATTTCCTGCTGCTGGGCAGCCATGGCTTGCATGCGCTCCATCATCGAGGAAGTCTTCTTGGGGTTAGCCTTGCGCTCCTTGTAGCGGGCTTCGAGGCGCTCGAGCAGTTTGTTGTCGTCGGTAGTCTTGCGCAGATACCACATCATCAGGATGGTGATGAGACCGCTGACGAAGTAGTAGTAGTTGAGGCCCGACGAGTAACTGTTGAACGAGAAGAAGAACACGAGGGGCATGATGTACGACATCCAGCGCATCATCTTCATGCTCTGCTCCTGCTCGGGCGATACGGCCATGGCCTGCTGCTGGCGCATCGAAATCCATGTGTTGGCCACCGTCGAGAGGCACCACAGCACGCAGAAGAGGCTCAGGTGGTCGCCGATGCCCCAGATGTTGAAGCCCCAGTTGATGACGTCGTCATAGGTCGAGAGGTCGTCGGCCCAGAGGAACGACTGGCCACGCAGTTCGATGGCGTTCGGGATGAAGTTGAACAACGCAATCCAGATGGGCATCTGTATCACCATCGGCAGGCAGCCGCCCATGGGCGAAACGCCGTACTGCGAGTAGAGTTGCATCACCTCCTGCTGTTTCAGCATGGCGTCCTCCTTGTTCGGATACTTGGCGTTGATTTCGTCAATCTTCGGACGCAGCACACGCATGTTGGCACTGGAGAGGTACGACTTACGCATCAGCGGGAACACGGCAAACTTCACAATCAGCGTGATGATGAGCAGCACGAGCCCCATGTTCAGTCCCCAGCCCGTCATCCAGTCGAACAGGTAGAGGAACACAAAGCGGTTGATCCAGCGGATGACCGGCCAACCCAGATAGACGATGCTTTGCAGGTCGAGGTCAGAGCCGCCGTCAATCTTAGCCTCGTTCTCCTTGAGGGTGGAAAAACGGTTCGGGCCGATGTACAGTTTGAGGTTCGTCGGGTTCTTACCCGTAGGGTCGAACTTCGAGTTCAGTTCTGCTGTATAGGTCTTGAGGTACTTCGTCGCACCTTCTTCCTTCTCTTCGGGAATCTGTTTCGACTCCATGCGATCGACGCTGAAGTTACCTTCGGCAATGAGAATCTGACTGAAGAATTGCGTCTTGAATGCCACCCACTCCAACTTGCTTTCGTAGTCGCTGGCATCTTCTTCCTCATCGCTGCCGCTGGCCGAGAGTTCGTTGGTCGAGCCGTTGGTGTCGCGGTAGGTGATGGTCGAGTAGCGGTTTTCAAACGAGTAGCCCTTCTCTTGCTGACGCATACGTTCCGTCCAGACGATGCCCATCGTGTTGGCCTTGGCTGGGAAGAAGCCCTGCAGACCTTGCGCCTGCACGTCCATGTTGAGGATGTAGGAGTCGTCGTCGAGCGAATACGAGATGTCTATGCTGCCGTCGGCCACAGGCAAGGTCAGCACGACACTCTTCTCCGTCACCTCCTTCGGTGAGAAGTAGTAGTCGTCGCTCAGCACGTTGTCCTCTTTGCCTTCAAAGATGAGGCGCAGGTTCGAGTCGTCGCCATCGAACAGCACCACGCGTCCGCCCTGCTGGTTCTTGTACGTCTCGTCCTTCAGTTCGGCACGCATCAACTGGCCGCCTTTGTTCGTGACGGTCAGACGCAGCAGGTTGTTTTCAATGACCGTTTCGCCAGGCTGTCCCTGACGTGCAGCAAAGAGGGCGTTGGTCGAGTCGTTGCTTTCCGACTCAGCCTTCTTCATCTCCTCCATCGCCACGGCTTCGGCAATGCTGTCCTGCTTTGCTTGCTCCACTTTGGCCTCAGCCTGGGCCTGCTGCTGGCGCTCCGCACGGTCCTTGGCCGTGTAGTTGTTATACACCATGAAGCCCACGAACACCAGTCCGATGAGTAGCCATCCAATCAGTGAATTTTTATCTTTCATATTTTTCCTGTTCAAAAAATCCCTGCAAAGTTACGACATTTTTTTCACTTTTCACTTTTCACTTTTCACTTTTTTACGTATCTTTGCCGCACAAAAGACAAAAATATGAAACACATCCTCTATTTCGCTATACTTTGTACCTTGTACTTTGTATCTCCGCTCACTGCTCAGGCACAGAAAAAGAAGTATCCTGTGATTAAATTCGAGCGGACGACCATCGACTTGGGAACCTTCTCGCAGGACGATGCCGTACGCACATGTACTTTTGAATTCAGCAATGTCGGCAAGTCGCCTCTCGTCATCAACTACGTCCACACCTCCTGCGGATGCACCGATGCCGACTATCCGAAAGACCCGATTTCGCCAGGCGGACGGGGTGTCATCACCGTCACCTACGACGGTTCGACGAAGATGCCAGGGCGTTTCAAGAAGGCCATCCAGATATTCTCCAACTGCAAGGACGACCTTGCCCGTGTTTTCATCGTCGGCAACATGACTGCGTTGGTAAAAGAGTCAAAAGAGAAACGTTAATAATTCAAGTTTCGCAAGTTGAGTTATAAACAGGATTCATAGGATTAAAAAGATTTTACCGATTTACGGATATACGATTTACTTTTAATCCTCATAATCCCCATAATCCTGTTTATAACTCAACATGCGAAAATTCAATTAGAATTCTTCTTCTAAAATCAATGCTTCACACACTAAAGTCCGTGGTTCAGAGTATCTCCAGGATGACTTTCATTTCGTCGTAGAGGATGCCTGAAGGCAGGAGTTTGTAGAAGGAGAAGAGATCGTCAGGCTTGCCGGTACGGGCTAGCAGACGGCGTACCGCCTCAACGTGGCGAATGGGGATGAGGTCGAGCGGTTGCAGGTCGCCGCTTTCGACATAGCGCATCAGGTGGCTGAACACGGTCTTCTGCGTCAACTGACGTTCTTGGGCGATTTCCTTCACCTTCTTTCCTTCGCGGAACAGGGCATAACTGATCTCCCACGTCTTCGGCTTTGGCACCTTCTCAGCCTTCTTTTTGCGTGCAGGCTTCGTGTCTTTGGCTTCGTTGAGCAGGGCATTGGCTTTGTCGCGCAGATAGGTACGAGTCGAGAATCCGTGCGCAACGACACGTTCAAGTGTGCCCAGTTTTCCGCGCAGGTCAAGCGATGCAGTGTCGAGGGCATTCTTAAACTGTTTGGCAACGGCCTTGTTGCCAATCTCAGGCTTAGTCTTCGCAATCAATTCGGCGACAGGCTGCAACTGAGCGACAAAATATGCAGACGCCTTGGCGATTCGTTCAGCCAGCAGCGGGTCGTTCTGATAGTCCTGCGACTGTGCGAGAATGCTGTGGTACTGCGGCTGAAAGCGTCCGGCGACGGTCGTGATGTTCGTGTCGAAATCCGCAGAAGCCTGTTTCCATGCCGCAGTCAGTTCTTTTTGCTGACGGGAAAGATGCTCTTCCAGCACGCGCACGACATAGCGCACCGAACGTCCCAGCAGGTCAAACGAGAACAACTCGTCCAACAGTTTCTGGTAGTAGGCAAAGCGGAACGAATTGAGTTGCGAACCAACGTTCTCAGAACTCTTTAATTCATTGTTGATGAATGCATTGACATTTTGGTCTGTAAGCAAAGATTTAATTTCGACAGGGCGTGTCAGAACCAGTCCATCAAGACTGCGGCAACGGCTTAGTGCCACATACACCTGCCCATGGGCGAAGGCATCGTTGATGTCGAGGACGGCGTGGCCGAACGTCAGGCCTTGACTCTTGTGGACGGTAATCGCCCATGCCAGTCGGAGCGGAAACTGCTGGAAGGTCCCGATGACTTCCTCCTCAATCTCGTTTGTTTCCGCATTGAGGGTCATGCGTGTGTTCTCCCACGTCGCCGTTTCTACGGCAAAGACGACGCTCGAAGCCGCCCCGTCGCCATCAGAGGTGCCGTTTTCCTTACATTCGACCATGACACAGCCTTCTTCAAACCCCACGACTTTACCCATTTTACCATTGTAATAGTAAGCCCCACCTTCGGCAGGGTTGGGGAGGCTTTCGTTCTTGATGAACATGACCTGCGCACCTTCCTTGAGCGTAAGGTCAAAGTCGGCAGGGAACGAAGTCTCAGGAAAATCACCCTTCACCACTGCCTCGAAATGCCGCTCCTCCGACGGCAGAGCCGCCAGTTTCTGCTCGTTGTAGCGGTTCGCCATATAGTTATGCGTCGTGAGTCGAATGCTCTCCTCACCGTCGCAGGGCTCGTAGTTCGGGATGTAGCGAGAGTTGAGGGCAGCAATCGTCTGTGCGTCGAGCCGTCCGCTGCGGATGTTTCCGAGCAGGTTGATGAAGTGCGCATCGCTCTGGCGATAGATGTGCTGCAGTTCGATGGTAATATACTGAATCTGCTGCAACGCCCTGCTGCTGAAGAAGTAGGGAGTGGGGTAGTAGTCGCGCAGCAGTGCCCATTCCTTTTCGACAGCCACGGGCGCCAACTGCTGCAAGTCGCCTATCATCAGCAACTGCACGCCGCCAAAGGGCTTGTAACGGTCACGATACTTGCGCAGCACACCGTCGATGGCGTCGAGCAGGTCGGCACGCACCATCGAAATCTCGTCGATGACCAGCAGGTCCAGCGTGCGCAGGATGTTCTTCTTCTCGTCGCTCATGCGAAAATGACTCCCCTGCTCCTTGTATTGCGTGCCAGGAATGTGAACACCCAGCGGCAGTTGGAAAAACGAATGGATGGTCACGCCCTGAGCATTGATGGCAGCCACACCCGTCGGAGCCACCACCACCATTCGTTTCGGTGCCAACTCCTTGATTCGCTTCAGAAACGTCGTCTTTCCCGTTCCGGCCTTTCCCGTCAGGAATACACTGACGTCCGTCCCTTCAATGAACTGCCACGCCAGATTCATCTCGTCGTTATGCTGCTTCGTTGCCATGATGCTGATGAAGTTTTACGCTATTATTCTTGCAAAGATAGGAATTTTCGACAGAAAACGTTAATTTTTTCAGAAAAACATTGGAAGTAATGGATGAAAATATCTACCTTTGGGCGTCAAATAATTGAAAATTGAACCACGGAAATATACAGAAATAAACGGAAACACACGGATATTTCCGAGTTTTCCGAGAATTTCCGAGTTTTTCCGTTGTAATCGATAAATCGTAAATCTTTAAATTGTAAATCGTATGGTTAACTTCAAAAAACTCTTGGCAGCAGGGCTGCTCATGATGATGGCGCAACTGATGGTGGCGCAGGTCTCAAACCCCTTCTTCGACAAACTGAAAGGCGCCAAAGGTGCTGAAGTGATGGAATTTGGCGAGGAACTGATGGCGGTGCTGGCAAGGATGAGCGTCGAAAGTCCCGAAGAAAAGGCGTTGATGCAACACATCAAGTCGATGAAGGTGCTCAACTTGGACTCGGCAAACACGCCTGCTGTTCTCAAAACGGCTCGCGAAGAGGCTGACAAAATCGAAAAGGCTGGCATGACGAAGTTGGTCTCTGAACAGAAGGAAGCAGAAGAGGTATCCGTCTATGTCCTCAAGAAAGATAATGTCATTCAGGAATTCTTCATGTGGGGCTATGACAACGAGGACGGTTTCTTTGCCGTCCAGATGAACGGCACATTCACCGAAGATGAACTCGGCGGACTCATGAACATGGGTAAGTAGCATCGTCGCAGACTACCTGTTCTTGAATTAAACGTCCAAGTGCTTGGCATAACCACGCTAAGCACTTGGCGTTTTTTTTCCAAGCACTTGGCGTCATCACGCTAAGCACTTGGCGTCATTTTTCCAAGCACTTGGAAAGATGCAAAAAGGACGGTTCATAAGATGTCGGTCACCACTTCGATGTCCTGCCTTCGGCACAATTCTTCAGTTGTCACCTCGAAGAAGAGATTGAGGTCCGTAAACGTGACGAAGCGGCGGCCAGACTCCTGAAACGTCATCACTCCGGCAGGGTCGTCGATGCAGACCTGACGCAGCGCCTCGTTGGCGGAGTGGGGAATGCGGTAGAAGGTGCACTCGTCGGCGGTGATGAAGACCGCCTCGGGCGTGATGGCAGCGATGCCGATGCGGAAGTCATAAGTCGTTTCGGGATGCCGTTCGACCAGTTCGTAGCCCTCGTGTTTCTTCCAGAACGCTTCGGCATTCATCTGGCAGATGTGTAACTTGCCGGCAGGGAACCAATGGTAGCCGCTCAGTGACGCAAACTCCAGTTGCGTCGGTTTTTTCTCATCGTCCCACGTCAGCAGCAGATTCTCCGTCAGCCCAGGCGGTACGGGCTTGCCTTCGACGATAGAGAGGATGCTCTTCGGATGCACGGCATAGGCCATGGCATCCCCGCATTCGTCGTAGAGGAACAACTCAAACTTCTCACGCGTCAAGCGTTTGTGGGCATGATCGACGACAATGCGGTGCAGGAAGAAGCCGTTGCTCACCTCCTCCCACAGCCACCACACACAGTCGTCGTGTTCCTTCCAGACAGATCCGTCGAGCGGAGGCCACAGGCTACGTCCGCGCAACTCACGGTTCTTCGCCATCCGCTGCTCCATGTTCATAATGTCGTAGTAGTTCTCCAGCACGTCAGCCATGTCGTCGTAGAGCCAAAAGCGTGCATGAGGGTTGCTGCCGTCCAGCAGACGCTCCTCGTATCGCTCCAAAATCGGCAGGCGCTCAAACATGTCGTTGTGACCCACGTGGCGATGCAGGAAACGGAAGAGGCTGCGGAAGTCTTCCAACAGATTGCCGACTCGGCCACGGCTGCGGCTAAAATCCGCAGGCAGCAAACCGAGCACCATCAGCACCAGCACTTGAGGATTGACGGCAAAACGGTTGCGGTCCTCGCCATACACCTTATTAAATATACGCGCGAGTTGAGGGTCGGCATCCGTCATTTGGCATTTGCCGTCATTCCCATACATGGTGTCCAGCAACTGTGAACACATTTCCTCCCTGTCCTTGCGCATCAATGCCTCCAACTGATATTTCTCGTAGAACGCCGATGCCACTTCGTAGTCGGTGAGAAACTGGTCGAAGTCGTGATTGGCACGCTCGTTGGCATAGCGGCACAGCGCATCGTACGTCGCCTGCTTCAGAAACAGGCTCCGTCCGCCCAGACGGCCCAGCCCGTTCTTCTCATCCACGCGGTGCTCCACCAGTGCGCTCAGTTCCTCGTCCGATTCCGTCAGCAGCCGCAAACGCCCGATGGCATCCAGCCGCCGCTTCAGTTGTTTCAACTGTTCCTGTTCCTTCATATCGGTAAAGAATTAAACATATTGCTGCGCAATAATTGAACGAATTTAACGAAAATCAATTTGTTTAATTTGGTTAATTTGCCCGAAGGGTGATGTGTCATAAAATACATATTGCTGCGCAATAATTGAACGAATTTAACGAAAATCAATTTGTTTAATTCGGTTAATTTGCCCGAAGGGCGATGTTAATAGTAAAATAATCCGTTTCATCCGTGTCATCCGTTGTTAAGAGTTATGTCATTCATCTTTGCCGCAAAATTACGCCTTTCCCCACGAACCACCAAACAAACCCCTCTTTTTTTCTGTTCCACCTTGCTCTTCACGCCTTATTCCGTCACAAACAGCGGAATGGCATGGAAAACGCCGTTCGACACAAAAAAACACATCGCCACGTTTCGCTGTCTGCCTCCAAATGTGTTTCTTTGCATCACCATTAAACATATTTGTTAACCAGAGATGCCCTATTATAGGACGTTTCATAATTAAACACATTCAAATGAAAAAGATTATTGTATTGAGTTTTGTCGCATTATGTATCGCTGCGACAAGTTTTGCAGACAACTGGAAGGAACGCGAACCACACACACTGAGAGATGACAACCTCAAGGGTAACGTTCTGGCAGTCAAGTGTTGTACATACGGGTACAGATTAAAATTCGGTGAACCGACGCTCGATCGCATGTTTGAAATCGAATCAACCGCCTATGATGAAAAGGGACGTTCTATTCTGTATCGTTATGTCCTTAATTATGATGGTTATCTATATCCCTACTCATTCTATTTTGAATACGAGGATGGCGAGAATGTAAAAGTGACCAGACCTGCTTTATCTGCATGTCATCCCAATCATCACTTCGAAAAGTACGAACAGAGCATTCTATCTCTGGGTGCCTTGTTTGAACACAACATGATGACTCTTTTGGGCAGTAATGATCGCACTACATGGCACAAAGAACCATCCGCTGAATTTATTTTCGACAAGAACCGAGTGATGACCTCGTACACCATTTTTGACGGTTCTGAAATCGAACAGAAAATGAAGGGAACGCCTACCGGAACCGGAGGAGAGTATAATTTTGCCATCTATTATCGTGATGGGTCAAAAGGTGCTGAATGTCAAAGAACATACCGTGATGGCCTGCTCGTCAAAGAAGTGCACAAGTTCATTCGTTCAACAAAAAAGATAAAATTTGGCGAAGAAGGCACTTTTACGTATGACCAAAACGGCCATCTTATACTCAAACTCGTGCATGACCAGGGAGAGAAAGAAGTGAAGTATGAACTCAACTCCCAAGGAGACCGACTTAAAACATTCAGCCGAAAAAAATATATGGGAAAATGGCAGAACTGGGTGGAACAGGGACACTACGACAACTACGAGTATGACGATCATGGCAACTGGATTGTTCGGGCATACTGGAAAACTCCAGAAGAACCCTCCTATCTTGAAAAACGAGAAATCATTTATTGCGAAAGCACGGACGAACTGAAAGAGAAAGCCTCCGCTTTACAGAAAACACTCCGTCCTTACTTCAAATACTAAATAACAACTCACCAGTGGATAATTATTAATTGTTCATTATTCATTGTTCATTGTTCATTGCATTAAGCAGTCCGTGATATGTCACAGAAAACATTTTTTCTGCCAAATGTTTGGTCGTTTCCCCGAAATGCACTACATTTGCGATGTCGAACGTCCGAAAGGACATCGGCAGACATATTGCAAGACGAGCAAGACGAATTATAGGGCCTTGATAGAATCTGGAAAATTTTACCCTCGCGCCTCCATAGTTTAGTCAAGCAAATCCTGTTTCCTTCTCCCGAAGGACACGGACTGCTTTTCTATATTTGGGCGCACAGGTATTTTCCAGAACCTTATCAAGCAAATATAGCAAAGATATGGCTGTGTCCTTTTTTGTGTTCAAACAAAAAGAGAAGATTTCCTTAACCAAAATCATTAAATTTACAAAAATCAATGCTTATGAAAACAATTGTTTTTAGAATGACAATGCTCATTCTGTCATTATTTGTGCTGACCACCAACGTCGAGGCAAAGAGAAAGAAATACCCTAACGGTGACGTATATGTGGGCAAATGGAAGAAAGGAGCCCCTGAAGGACAGGGAAAACTGTGGCGGCATAATGGTGAGTGGTGCGAAGGTGTATGGCATATAGGTTGCCTCACAAAAGGTGAATACCACATGACTGATGGTATCGTGTTTAAGGGTATATGGTCCGATGGCATGCAAAATTTCCAAGGAAGCATGACGTCAGGAACATCAGATGTCTATGAAGGTGAAGGTTTGTGGTCTAAATGGTATGAAGGCATGGGCTATGGAAAAATCAAATATGCCTCAGGAGCCATGTATGAAGGTTCTTGGGAAAAACTCAAAAAGCATGGTAATGGAACCTTTACTGATGTATTGGGGAATCGTTTTGATGGCGAATGGAACCAAGATCAATTTACCACAGGTATGTGCCAGCGTGCTGATGGAATCCTTGAAGATGGAAAATGGGACGGATTTGCATTGCAAAGGGGAACAAGAAAATACGAAAAGGATAATATTAGATTTGTCGAAACCGTCAGCGGAGGTATAGTTTCCGAAACTAAACAGATTCTGCAATCGGGTACTGAATACTGGCCCAATGGCCGGAAAATGAAGTTTGACATAGGCAATTCGACAGTAACTATTGGAGGACTGACATCCGGCGGCAAATTGAAAATCAACAATGATGACTACTACGATGTCTTCAGCCTATCAGACTCCATTTCCTTTACAGGTAAAGGATTGGACACTTTTGCCATCGCAAAAGGCACTCCTGAAGAAATCGACAAACAGTTACGTACCTATTGCACGGCTCATATGACGACGATTAAACAACAGTATGCCGCACAAAAGGCAAAAGAGGAACGCGAATTGCGCGAACAACTCGAAGCCGAGCGGAGAGCTGAAGAAGCACGCCAAAAAATCTTTTATGACATGGTGGCAGGTCAGACCTACAAGACCAATGACGCACATTTGGGCGGAGAAAGTGGTGTGGGGGGAGCCTTGCTCTTCGGCAGTATGGGGGCCAAACTGGCCTATACTTTTTACTTCAAATCTAGAAACGAGGTAGAGATTACAACCCGTATGGACATACCCGCATCGACGCTTCAACACTCTTACGAACTCATGATTCTCAAGTCTAATATGGACAAGACGGAAACTCGTCGCTATGAAGTTAAAGACGGTGAAATCTGCATCTATAACGAAAATGGTCAATCATCCTACAAGGCTAGCGTTAAGAACAACGGTGGTTATCTTGATTTCAGCGAAGGGCTGTCGGGGTCAGTTGTCAACACAAAGGGAAACAAACCCACAGTGTCCGCCAAAGCCCAGTCTAAAGGTAATGGATGGGTCGGACGTCGCTACCGTTCCGACAAGGTAATTTTTGCTAATAAGAAATTGGCTCAGCAGTACGATTCCGATATGTTCAGCATTGTGCCTACCTTTACCATCCAGTTCGATACTGACACCGAGGCCACACTCCTCATCACCATCGAGCTCAAGAAGAAACCCTATGTTAACCTGTCGCAAGAACAATGGGAACTTCTGACCAAACAAGCTCATCAAAAAATCGATTCCAGGACCCAGACCTACACCATTTCGGGTGGTCGTTTGAAGATGGGTGCTGAAACTTTCCGCATCATTGGAAATGGCCAGTCGTTGGTCAACGACTCTCCAGACTTTAAGGGAACCGTGTTGAGGAGAATAGAATAGCATGAAAAGCTAAAGTGTGGGGCAATATACTTCTCGCGTTAACGAAGCATTCACTTCACACGTCGCTTTTCTCTTGAGCAGTCCGTGATATGTCACAGAAAACAATTTTTCTGCCAAATGTTTGGTCGTTTTATAGAAATGCACTACATTTGCGATGGACAACCACTCCGAAGTCCTGCTTTTTAATGTTGAATACTTATGAGGTTAAATAGGTTGTCATCACATAATAGAGAAATCAAAAACAATGTTTAATTAAAAAAGTATTTATTATGAGTAAGTATGATTGGCGTGAAAACGACGACACTGATGAAGATGAGTTTGATGCCGACGATGCATGGAATCAGCAAGATGATGAATCCGACGAGGATTATGAGGATCGTGTTAACGATTGGAATGATTTGTTAGACAGTTTGAACGATTAAGTTAATAGTGCAATTATGATAACATTTCATATTTGTTTCTGCCTCAAATGCAGAAAGAAGTTTGTGGCTACTGGTGGCGGAGTTATCTGTAAGCCTGTGGATAAAACGTGTCCACATTGTGGCAGCAGATGGACGATTATGCTTCCTTTCTGATGATTGCTTGAACTCCTGTTCGTTGCACTTGATCCTATGGTTGACGCTTTCCGCTGCCGTACTCGCATTTTGAGGCATTTGTGGTGTCTGTGAAAGCGGTGTTACTTACGGCTGTTTCCGTGGCGCAGTGTGAAGGCACGCGCACTGTGGTGCGGCTCAGGCTACACCGCAGAGCGGATATGAGCACACTGCGCCACGGAATTGGATGAACTAAATAGCCATTTAGAATATGAGAAAACTAAGTGAACATGAGGCGTATGCCCAGTTGCTGGGACGGCTGAGTTATTCGGACCGCTATTTCAGTATCCATGTGCTGAAGTACGACCACGGGATGGCTCGTGTCAACCTGTGTTACAAGAAGAGCCACGGGAGCTTCTGGAAACTGTATAACTTTCCCGCTAACGATATGCTCACCTTCGACGAATGCAGGTGGACGTGTTGTGACGATGTCTATGAATGTCTGCGTTTTCTTCGCAAGCACAAGGTGGCACGGAAATGGTTCCGCAAGGCGATACATCATTGCATCAAGGACTATCTTCTGCCCAACGGTGAACTCAGCGGCGACTTGGCGATGGATGACCAGTGTGACCGAAACAGTAGGCAATGGAGGTTTGTGGAGATGCCGTTGTCGATGCTAGGATATAAGGACGTGCTGACCAACCCTCGTGCCTTTGAGACGTACCCGTGGAAAACACGAACATGGAATGAGGAGAAGGACGATTACGAGTGGGAGGATGCTGAGCCTAATAGCAAATGCAGTTTCGTCTTAAGTACGGAAAGAGAAACAGACGTAAGTGCAATAGACATCAAGATCAAGCCTTTCGACGAATCGGTATGGAAAAATAACTTTCAGCGCAGCACGATTGTCTTGCATTACAGTGTGGAGGAATTGTTGGCTATCATTCAGCAGATGAATCCTGTGTTTTATCAGGATCTTGAGAAGCACGGACTTGAGAATATCATCAGTATTCATTGCCGTGAAGCCCATGAGAGGCATACGGACGAGATACCGGAACGTATTGAATTCAATGTCGAGGTTTTCTATCCTAAGAAAACGCTTTATGTCATTCCCGATTTGGAAGATGGAGATTTGGACGATTGGTACAGGTATCATAAGAAATGGGGTGAGTGTTCGCGTGAAGTCAGGGAGAGTGTGCCTTTGCTGACGTTGGATGAAGCCTAAGAAACAATGACGTTCAAAGAATGCTTCATGAAGGCAGACTTCAAGAAGGTGTAGGCAAGGCCGATTGAACTACTTTTTATACAATGCCGCCATCTTCTCGACTTCTTTTCTCATTTGTGCCTGGAAAGGACCCTCTCCGACGACATACACCCCAGAACCATAAGAGAGCAAGCGAGTTTGAAGTTCCATATTGGGGATGACGTTGATAGAGAATTCTCCAAATCCCTTTTCTTCGGAAAACGGTTCCAGGGATTTCTGCGAATGGTGCAAGGGCTTGGTTAAGATGAGTTTGTGAACCTTGAAGTCTGTGGTACGGATGCGTAAGTGCTGAGGTTTCTCGTTTTCGTCTATTTTCGTTACTCCGACAATATCTTCAAAATAGGAGTTATAGAATGTAGGTGGTGCAGGTTTGAAGTCTTGAGGCCCCAGTGACTCTATTTCTTTGTTGACGAAGCGGTCGAGTGCACAGTTTCCTATTTTCAGACTCTTGTCTTGTTCTTCTATATAGCCAAACAAAAACCATCGGCTGTTGTATTCTTTGAGCAGGTGTGGGTGCATCACAATCTTAAACTTATCTTGGTAGCCTTTCTGATAGTAGAACGAAATGACGCATCTGCCCAGGTACTTAGTGGCTATTTTCTTTACCAAATCAAGATTCTTCAGTTCGTTGATGCACTCGAACTGTATTTGAGTGTTTTCAATTGTTTCGTGGTCAAGCAGCATACCCAGTCCGCCCGTGAGAAACAATTTCCTCTCGTCGCCCCTGGTGTTGCAAATAATCTTGTCCTCCTTTCTCTTTCGAAAGTAATGACGGCACTCGGGTTTGAATCGGAAGCCGTGTGTGGCATCTTTTCCATTCTTATATTCCAGTTTGTCGTGCAGTTCTCTGCTGACCAGTGTCTTGACAAGTTCTGTGTTTTCCGAGGAGATGTCTTTGTATTGTACAAACTCTTCTCCTGAAGCGTATTCGTCAATCTTTTTGCGAATCTTTTCGCTTTGACTTTCGTCTTTGGACATATTGCTTGATTTTTTTGTTGCAAATATAGTGTTTTTTTGTTTAAGTACCAAAGGAAGTGGGTTAATTGATAGGGTATATGCTGCAAGTGCCCAGTTACACAAATATGTAACTGGGCACTTGCAGACACCGTCAGAATAAAAAGGGTTAATGACTCGTGTTGCACCATCACACTTGCCTCTTTGGCAAGTTCCCGCGCTCAGCAACACTTTGAGCGTCGGGGACAAGGAGGACTAGTCCTTCTTGTCGGGAAGGTTCTCAACGAGAACCTTCAGAACCGCGATGGTCACGGTTATGATTGTTTTCCAAGGCATAATAGAATTGTTTTTATTTTCAACACGTGTTGCACCATCACACTTGCCTCGGGGCAAGTTCCCTCGCCCAGCAACACTTTGGGCGTCGGGGACAAGGAGGACTTAGTCCTTCTTGTCGGGAAGGTTGACGAGAACCTCCAGAACCGCAATGGCTACGGTTGCTATTATTTTCCAGTTCATAATAGAATTGTTTTTATTTTCAACATGTGTTGCACCATCACACTTGCCTCGGGGCAAGTTCCCGCGCTCAGCAACACTTTGAGCGTCGGGGACAAGGAGGACTTAGTCCTTCTTGTCGGGCCAGTTCTTCAAGAGAACCTCCACGGCCACCATGACGATGGTTAAAATAATCTTACCTGTCATGTGATGTCTTTTTGTTGTTATTTACACGTGTTGCACCATCACACCTGCTCTTTGGCAAGTTCCCTCGCCCAGCAACACTTTGGGTTT
>JAIKWU010000075.1 GCA_024684455.1 Bacteroidaceae bacterium
TACAGGATGGACTAATTTTGGGAAGAAAAGGGTTAGATTTTCCTGTTAATATAGGTTTTTACCAAGAAATAGAAAATTAGCATTTCAATAAAACCATAAATTATGAAAACAAGAAAACTATTGCGAAGAACGTTGTTCTTCCTGATGTGTCTGTGTGGCACATCGTCTGTGAGTGCATTGGAAGTCACCATTGATGGCTTGGTGTATAATTTGTCGGGCACTTCTGCAACAGTATTGCATGTGGCAAACGGTAATAAGAAACCAACAGTTGAAGTTCCTGCTTCTATTATATATGAAGATTTTGCATATTCGGTTACAACTATTGGCGAAGGGGCTTTTTGCAATTATTTTACTTCTTGGTATAGGCAGTACTATTTTGTAAATGGTGCTGGTGAGTATGCTGCTAATGGTGGTCCTTATCCCTTTTCATCGGAATATGCTAATTATAGTACGAATGAAGTATATGCAAAATACAATTCATATGTAACTAAAATTATTCTTCCGAATACAATAAAGATAATACCAAAAGGTGCTTTCTATAATACAAACCTGACGAGTGTTGAAATGCAGGAGGGAGTAACTAGTATAGGAGAATATGCCTTTGGCCGTACTCAATTGTCAATCATATCTCTTCCTGAAACAATTCAAACTATCGATAATAATGCTTTTAAGGAAATGAAAAAGCTGACCAGAATAGTCTTTCCTGCGTCAGTTACATCATTTGGTTCAGATAATATCTTTAGTGGTTGTGACTTGTTACGTACTATAATCTATACAGGTGCAACTCCTCCCACAAATTGGGTGGCAACATCACAGACATACTATCCAAATAGCAATGCGGGTTATAATACCTATTCATCACCAAAATACAGCATGAATAATGCACAGATGTTGCCAATGCTTAATTGGGGAAATTATGCTTTTGTTTATACAGGCGAAACACCTGAAGTGGAATGTAGTAGTAATATGGAGGGCTACGCCGTCACATTAGACTTGTCTAACCTTAATAAAAGTGTATCTTCCCATTTTGAACAAACCGCTAATATTCCTGTTACACTTACCAGCGACGTGGAAGCTATCACGGTGTATTGTTATTATACTTATGTTATTTCCAGAGTTCCATTGACTGTGAAAATTGGTGACGAGAGTCGTACTTACGGTGAAGGTAATCCAACGTTTACCTGCACCTACACTGGCTTTGTGAATAACGAGGATGCAAGTGTTATCACAACTGCTCCGACAATTACAACGACAGCCACGGCAAATAGCGACGTAGGAACATACGCCATCAAAGCCACTGGTGCCGTGGCACAGAACTATTCGTTTACGTATGAAGATGGAACGTTGACGGTGATGCCAGCCAATCTTGCTGTGACGGTAAACGATGCGACGCGGGAATATGGCGACGAGAATCCTGCTTTTGCACTGACCTATTCAGGTCTGAAGAATGAGGAAACAGAGCCTGCTTGGACGATGGCACCGACTTTTACGACTGAAGCCACAGCAAAGAGCGACGTGGGGACGTATATCGTGGATGTGACGGCAGAGCCCAAGAACTACAGCATCACGTCGAAACAGACGGGTACGCTGACTATCACGCAAGCCCCGTTGACACTCAAAGCCGATGATGCTACACGTCCGTACTATGCTGACGACCCTGAATTTACGTTTACGTGCGAGGGTTTTAAGAACGACGATGATGCATCGGTGTTGACCGTGCAGCCCATCTTTACGCCTGATGCTATCAAGCGCAGTTATGTAGGCACGTATGACCTTAATGTGGAGGGAGCAAAGGCAAAGAACTACGCCATCTCGTATGTTCCTGCAACGCTTACGATTACACCACGTCCGCTCAATGTCATGGTTAGCGATGCAACGCGTGTGTATGGCGACCAAAATCCGAAGTTTGAACTGACTTACGAAGGTTTTGTGAACAACGAGACGGAAAAAGTGCTGACTCAGATTCCTACCGTTATGACGGCTGCCACCGTTAACAGCGATGCGGGAACGTATGACCTGTATGTGAGTGGTGGCAAGGCGACGAACTATGAAGTTTCCTATCAGCAAGGACAGCTTACCATCACGCAGCGTCCGTTGACTGTTTCTGTTGGCGACTATGAACGTGACTACGGAGAGGAGAATCCTGCATTTGAACTCATCTATGACAACTTCGGTGGCAACGATGATGAGACTTCGCTCGTTTCAAAGCCAGTGGCTCGCACAACAGCGACGAAAACATCAGATGTCGGCACTTATGCCATCAATGTAACAGGTGGTTCGTCACCGAACTATACGTTTACGTATGTGCCTGGAACGCTGACCGTCAATCGTGCTGAGCAGACTTTCACATGGGAACAAGATCTGTCTGACCTCCGTGTCGGTGACCAAGTGGAACTGAAAGCCATCGCTTCGTCTGGACTTCCTGTAACGTTCACAATGGCAGATAATGACATTGTGGATGTCTATCAGGCAGGCAGAAAGACGTATATGGAATGCCTGAATCCAGGAACTGTAATTGTCAAGGCGCAGCAGGAAGGCAACAAGAACTATTATCCGACACAACGTATCACCAAGACCATTGTTGTGACAGTGGCTACATCTGTGGACGCAACCGAAGAATCAGAATTGTACGTTCGTCCGACAGCATTTGGCATTCGCATCCTCAATGCAGAAGGTGAGACAGCACGCATCTATACGCCAGACGGTGTGCTTGTGAAATCCGTGAAGGTTGCTGGTGAGCAGACAGATGTTGAACTTCCCGACGGTTACATCTACCTTGTGAAAATTGCTGACAAAGTCGTGAAAGTGCTAAAATAACGACGTGAAATAATAAGAAACAGGATTATTAGGTTTGGATGGGTTTAAATCCTAACCATCCTCATAATCCTGTTTCCTTTTTTATGTTCTCCCGTCAAAACTCGACCAGAACGCGGAAGTTGACTTGTCGGCCTGTGAGGTAGTTGGGTACGGCGTATTGGTTCTGAGCAATGTCGGTAACCCAAAAGTAGGAGTTGACGTTCGAAATGTCGAGGATGTTGAAAGCGTCGAGTCCTAACCATACGTTTTTCAGATAGCGTCCAACGCCCGTCTGGAGGTGGTTGTCTTCGTTGTTGAGAAGTCGATAGGAAAGTCCGAGGTCGAGACGGCGGTAGGCGGGCATACGGAAGAACTGGCTCTCACGTCCCATGTGTGGAGGTCCGAAAGGCAGACCACCCGCATAATGTCCGCGCAGAAAACCTTTCCAGCGGGTAGTTCCAGGGAAGTAATCGGAAAGGAAGATGGACGCATTGAGCAAGTGGTCGGTAGGACGTGGCACACGGACACCGCCGATGGTCTCTTCGGTCTTCATCAGTCCGACGCTGACCCATGAGTCGGTGCCTGGGACGAACTCGCCATAGAGTTTAAGGTCAAGGCCAGCAGCATAACCGCTGCTGAGGTTCTGGCCATAATAGACAACGCGGACATTATCGACATTATAGGGAATCAGGTCACTGAGGGCTTTGTAGTATAATTCGGCAGAGGCTTTGAAGGGACGGTTGTTGACACGGAACTTGTATTCACCACCAAGGACGAAGTGAACAGACCGCTGCGAACGGATGTTGGTATTGAGCAGCACAGAGGTGTTGCCCTTGACGGTAACGGTGTCTTTGATCTCCTTGTAGAAGGGTGCCTGATAGTAGAGGCCGGTGGAGAATCTGAAGAGCAGGCGGTCGTTGAACTTGGGTACAAAAGCGACGGTGGCTCGGGGTGAGAAGAGCCATTCGTTGTTCCACGACCAATGGCAGAGCCGTACGCCGTAGTTGAGAATCATTTCTCCCTCTTCAAACTCTTTGCGCCACGTATCCTGAACGTATGCTTCGATGCGTGTGCTACTGATTTCGTTGCGCGAGACGAGGTTATAGTCGAGATTGAGGTCGGTGCCGGTGTGGGGTAGAGAATAGCCGGCAGAGTCGTGCATCTCCCATTCGCGCATCCGTTCGTTGATGCTTTCGCGCTTCATGAGCAGACCGTAGCGCAGGTCATGACTGGTGAAGCGGCTCCGACCGACGAGCCCTGCACTCATCACACTGGCATTCATGCGGTTGCGGGCGTGCTGGAGGTATTTGCCGATGGCGAGACGGCTGTCCTCACCGTCATTCTGAAGCCAGTATTCGCCGCTGATGTCAAAGGTTTCGCGTTCTTGAGTCTTGAAGGCAGACACCTGCAGTGACAGTTCGTTCTGTTCGTTGAAGTGGTGGGTTAGTGTGGCTGCCCCGAAGAAGGTGTGAAACTTGTCTTTCTCCTGTCCGTCGAAATAGACGTGGAACTCCTTGACGTCTTCCGACGTACCGAAACGTGTGTTGCGGTCGGCGGGTGTGAAGTTGTAGTCGTTGAGTGAGATGACTCCGATGAGATCGAAAGTCCAACGCTTGTTGGGGCTCCAAGAGAGGTAGGTCTGGTAGTCTAGGTCTTTGGGCTTGTATTCGCCTTTCGTGTCTAGGGTCTTGAGGAGGTAGGAGGTTGTCTTGTAGCGCAGTCCGTGCAGCATGGAGAACTTGTCGGTGCCATAGCCTGCATAGAGGCTGGTGCCGAGCAGACTGGCTGAGAATGCGCCTTCGAAGCCCTTTACTCTCTTGTATTGGATGTCGAGTACACTGGACATCTTTTCGCCGTACTTGGCTTCGAATCCTCCTGCAGAGAAACTGACTCGCTCGACGAGGTCGGGATTGATGATACTCAGTCCTTCCTGCTGTCCAGCGCGGATGAGCAGGGGACGATAGACTTCAATGCCGTTGATATAAACGGAGTTTTCGTCGAATGAGCCACCACGAACATTGTATTGTGAACTCATGTCGTTGTGGGTGCTCACGCCAGCCTGAGTGGTAATCATCTGCTCTACGCCACTGCCCGAAGCGTTTCCGATATGGCGAATGTCCTTGATTGACACATCGGACATGGTATTGGTCTGCCGTCGGATTTCTGTTACGTTGACCTCGCCCAACTCAATGCCGTTGGAGGGAAGCATGACGTTGAGCGTCACTGTGTCAGTGGGGGTTTGAAGCACACGTTTGCGTGTCTGGTAGCCGAGCATGGAAAAGACAACGACCACGCTATCGGCCGATTCACATGTCAGGCTGTAATGTCCCTTCAGGTCGCATACTGTACCGAACAATGTGCCTTCCACCTTGACACTCGCCAGTTCGATAGGATTTTTCTCGTCGTCGATGACAGTGCCACGGATGCAGACACGAATGGTCTGTATCGTTGTCGGAAGGCTGGATACGGGTTCTATGTTTTCGTCCTGAGCATGGAGCAAGAACGTTGTTCCGCAATATGCCCACAACATGCCTATCAGGATGATTCTGTACAATCGTTTCATTGTCGTTATACCTTATTTATATAACGAATGTCGGTGCGAAAACGTATATTTCTGTAGGAAAACTTTGTGCTTTCCGAATTTCGCTGTAAATTTGTAAATCGTTAAAAGCAAAGAACCCTATGACTATCACAGAAAGATTTTTGAAGTATGTTTCGTTTGACACACAGTCGAGCGAAGATTCGGCCACTACACCCAGCACTGAAAAGCAGTGGGCACTGGCCCGTTATCTGGAACAGGAACTGAAAGACCTCGGTTTTGCCGACGTTGAACTCGATGCCAACGGCTACCTCTATGCCACGTTGCCGTCCAACACCGACAAGAAGGTGCCGACCATCGGATTCATAGCCCACATGGACACCAGCCCCGACTGTTCGGGAAAAGATGTCAAACCGCGCATCATAGATAACTACGATGGCACTGACATCGTGTTGAACGATGGCATTGTGACCAGTCCAAAGAAGTTCCCTGAACTGCTCGACCACGTCGGTGAAGATCTCATCGTGACCGATGGAACTACGTTGCTTGGAGCCGATGACAAGGCCGGCATCGCCGAAATCATCACGGCCTGTGTCTGGTTGATGGAACATCCTGAAGTGAAGCACGGCAAGATACGAGTCGGCTTCAATCCCGACGAAGAAATCGGCATGGGAGCATCGAAATTCAATGTCGAGAAGTTTGGTTGCGAGTTTGCATATACCATGGACGGCAGCGAAGTGGGTGAGATTGAGTTTGAGAATTTCAACGCTGCCGCCGCCAAAATCAGTATCACAGGTTGCAGTGTACATCCAGGCTATGCGAAAGACAAAATGATCAATGCCGGACTTGTGGCCACCGAACTGGTCGGAATGCTTCCTAGACAGGAAACACCCGAACATACTGAAGGCTACGAAGGATTCTTCCATCTCATCGGCATGAATGGCAACTGTGAGAAAGCCTCCCTCTCGTTCATCATTCGTGACCACGACCGTCAGCAATTTGAAGAACGCAAGGTGCGGATGCAGAATGTGGTCAATGCCATCAATCAGAAGTATGGCGACGGCGTGGCTGTGCTCGAACTGCGTGACCAATACTACAATATGCGTGAGAAAGTGGAGCCGATGATGTATATCATTGATATTGCCACACAGGCCATCCGTGAGGCTGGTATGGTGCCCAAGATTAAGGCCATTCGCGGCGGTACCGACGGTGCCCAACTCTCCTTCAAGGGATTGCCCTGTCCCAATATATTCGCAGGAGGTCTCAATTTTCACGGTCCCCATGAGTTCTGCCCCGTACAGAGTCTCGAAAAAGCCATGCATACTGTCATTAACATCGCACGTATTGCAGCCGAGAGAAGTTAATGGAAACACGACTCGATAAATTTCTTTGGGCTAGCCGGATTTTCAAGACACGAACTATTGCAGCCGACGCCTGCAAGAACGGCCGCGTCATGATTGACGGCGTGAAGATGAAGCCCTCACGCATGGTCAAAGAAGGAGATGTCATTCAGGTACGCAAGCCACCTGTTACCTACTCATTCAAGATACTGCGTGCCATCCAGAACAGGGTGGGGGCAAAACTCGTCCCCGAGATACTAGAAAACGTCACGACGCCCGACCAATATGAACTGCTTGAGATGACCCGCATTTCAGGCTTTGTGAATCGTGCTCGTGGCACTGGACGTCCCACCAAAAAAGAACGCCGCGAACTCGACGACTTTACCATGCCCGCCTACTGGGGCGACTTCGATGCAGAAGATGACGACGAAGAAGACTGAAAGCAGCGTTGTCTATGTTTTCCCAAACAGAGAAGGGGACATGGTACATCAAACGGATGCAACGACTGAAACGACCGAATGTTATCCAAAGTGAAGTCATTTTAGTTTCACAATATCGTTCCATCGTGTAGTGGGGTTCTTGCTCCTGTGGTCATGCTTGATGGCATTGGCAAAGACTTCGGCCTTGCCGTGCTCGTCTTTTTGGGTGTATTGCTGTGCTCCCAGTACAATGGTCTCTGTGCCATGTCGCCTGTTAATGTTATCTATGACTTCGTCAAGTCGCTTCATTTTTTGAAACTGATGGGCATTGATGTCAAACAAATCCTGCTGGATGGGGGTGTCCGGCCTTATACCCGTGACAATCACACCTGCTTTCTTGTACTGATAGCCTGATACGAACACTTGTTCCAGTATATCATTGGCTGCTTTCACAAGGGTTTGTGTAGAACTCGAGGGAGTAATCAAGTTTTTTTCCTGAAAATTCCAATACTGTGGCTGGTCGGTACGGAACGGATTGGTATGCAGGAACACTCCGACGATGCTGGCAACCGTTCTCTGTGTCCTCAGTTTTTCGGCACATCTGGCTGCATAGTTCGATACGTGCATTTTGAGACTTTCCAAGTCGCTGACCATTCCCCTGAACGATCGGCTGGTGCAGATGCTTTTTTTCGGAGTCAGTCTCTCGTTCGTGATGACATCTTGCCCGTTCAGTTCTTGCCATGTATACTGGATGACGATGTTGTTGAATGTAAGCCGTACCCACGATTCATGATGGGAGGCAAAGTCGTATGCCGTCTGAATGCCGAGGCGCTCGAATTTCTTGGCATATCTCCTGCCGATGCCCCATACGTCACTAATGGGAAGCAGTTTGAGGGCCTTGACTCGCTTTTCGTCTGTGTCAATCATGCAGCAGTGACGATAGCCTTTGTATTTCTTGGCAAAATGTGCAGCAGCCTTTGCCAGTGTCTTGTTGGGCGCAATTCCGATACTGACAGGCATACCGACATACTGCTTAATCTTCTTATGTAAGTTTTCACCCCATTTCTTCAGACCAGACTGCTCCATGCCTTCGAGATACACAAAGCATTCGTCGATACTGTAGCGGAAATAGGCAGGAACCTCTTTGCTTATCAAACTGACAACCCGTCCCGTCATTTCACCGTAGAGTTCGTAGTTGGAGGAGAATACAGCAATCTTCTGGTTGGGAAATTGCTGTGCCAACTGGAAGAAGGGCATACCCGCCTTTATGCCCATTTTCTTGGCTTCATTCGATCTTGCTACCACACACCCATCATTATTCGACAGCACAACTACTGGCACATCTTTCAAGTCAGGTCGAAAGACGCGCTCACAAGAAACGTAGCAGTTGTCGCAGTCGATAATACCGTACATGTTAACAATGAACAATAAACAATTAAAAGTTAACAACGGAACACTGAAACACACGGAAAATTTCTGTGTTTTTCCGAGAATTTCCGAGTTTTTCCGTTGTTCCGTATTTTTCCGTGGTTAAAAGTTAAAATCCTCATAATCCCCATAATCCTGTTTTTTCAAAGTTAAGAGTTACAAGTTCTCAAAAGTCCTGATTAAGTGAACGACGACACCCCAGATCTCAAAATCATCCTCCTCCGTTATCTTAAACACAGGAAAGTCGGGGTTGGCAGGACGGAGTTCAATATAACCGTCGCCCCTGTGAGACAGGTCGAGAAACTTCATCGTAAATTCGCCGTTCAAGAAACCTACGACGATTGAGCCGTCATGTGGCTCTACAGCCCTGTCTATGATTACTCGATCGCCGTCCAAGATGCCCGCATCCCTCATCGACATGCCTTCTACCTTGCCATAAAACGACGCCTCAGGATGTCTGATGAAGTCACGGTTGAAGTCAAGCGAATCATGGCTATAATCATCGGCTGGGGATGGAAATCCTGCCACAACCCTTGCATCCTTCAATTCCAGTTTCGTGTCAAAGACACCCTTGATAATCTTGATATTACCCATAACCAGTCATTCTCCCTCAACCTTACAATGTAGAAACCCCATCTCCTTTGCTTTGTCTTGATTCATAAGAAAATAAACGACCTCTCCCTCGTTACACAGTTCGCCTTTCGAATTAGTAATCTCTGCATGGATATACACCAGATTCCGTACTTGTTTGGCAACTTTCGCTCTTATTACCAGTTCTGGTTCGGTCGTCGGGACAGCCTTCCGAAATTTGATGTTCAACTGAACGGTGTAGCCACTCGTCTGCAACTTGCGAGTGACAACCCATCCGCATACTTCATCAATTAGCGTACCTAAAATGCCGCCGTGCAAAGTATTGACCCAACCCTGATAATTCTTCTTGGGTTGCCAAGTACTGACAATATAATCTCCATCCTCATAAAACTCCAGATGAAGTCCGATGGGATTGTCAGGACAACAGCCAAAGCAGTTATAATCAGGATGGTTGTACCACGGATTAATGATTTTCTTCATGATGACGGTTCAAAATATATCATTCAATTTGAGATGAGAAATGAGAAATAGAGGCGGGGAGGCTTCTCTAATGACTATGCAAAGAAACAAAAAAAAACTGAGAAGACAAAGAACATTCCCTGACTTTTCTTCTATCAGCCAATTAACTTCATAGAAATCTCTCATTCTGTTCATTGTTTTTTAGGTCTTAACATCGCCCTTCGGGCAGATTAACCAAATTAAACAAATTCTTTTTTCGTTAAATTCGTTCAATTATTGCGTAGCAATATGTTCATTATTAATTGTTCATTGTTAAATTGTAAATTGTTAATCCTGTTATTTGCTCCTTTACAAAATTTTATATATTTTTGCAGTGTCGAAAAGAATAAAGTATCTGAACTTTCGCATCTCATTTTTAACGCAGAGAGCGCAGAGCCGCACCTCGGTGCGAGGTCCAAGCGTCTCAGTGTTCCCGCACTGTCAAGACTTCCACACTTTAGAAACCCATATCCGACAATTGTTAGGTAAAAATGTGAATCCTTAATCAAAATAGAGCAAATGAAACTGAATAACAACCTGGAGATACCCCAGATGGGAGTCGGTACTTGGACATTACGCAATGAAGAGGCAATGAATAATGTCTGTATGGCGCTCAAGGCTGGCTTCCGACACATTGACACGGCTCAAATGTATGAAAATGAAGCCGAAGTGGGCCAAGGCATTATCAATAGCGGCGTAGCACGTGAAGATATCTATCTGACAACGAAGGTCTCACCTCCTGCGATGCGTCAGGGAGAGAAAGCCGTGCGAAAGTCAATTGACGACAGTCTCGCACAGTTAAACACACCCTATATTGACCTGCTGCTGATACATTGGCCTGTGAAAGACGCTGTGAAATTTACATGGCAAATCATGGAGTCTTATGTACAGGAAGGAAAAATCCGTTCAATTGGTGTGAGCAATTTCAATCCACATCATTTAGAAGACCTGCTTTCGTATGCTGACATTCGCCCTGTCGTAAACCAGATAGAAGTCCATCCTTATATGTCACAAGTGGAAAACATTGCCTTCAATCACAGTCTTGGCATACAGATTGAAGCATGGGGCCCATTCGGACAGGGCGACATAGACATTGTAGGAAACCCCGTGTTACAGTCATTGGCCAAGAAACACAATAAAACCATCTCACAGATTGTTCTCCGATGGATAGTACAGCGTGGACTGATTACAATTCCCCGATGCAGGCCAAAACACTTTACTGAAAACCTTGAAGTCATGCACTTTTCACTCAGCGATGATGATATGCAAGCCATCAGTAGCCTCAATCAAAATCATCGCTCTGACCCTCGCAACGATCCTGAAAATTTCCCTTGGTGATTTGCACTTTTCAATCGTACAAGGATTAACATGGATGATGAATGATACAACTATCAATAGAAACATCTGGTTTACAATGTTATTTTTTGAGTCAAAATAGCGTGTTTAGACAATTCATTAGTAAAAACATTTCTTTTGATTGCAGTTTCCCTTTGTCTTGTAGAGAAACCAAGCAACAACAGGAATTAGAGTGATTTAGATAAAAATGAAATTGAAGAAAAGGAAAATCAAGTATTCAGTAATTTTTTTCATCTGCTGGTTTGCCTTTTTAGTCTTTCTGGTGGATGGCGTGCTGAAATTCCAGACTTTGGTTGACTGCTTCGGGTCATACGCATTGGTGGAGATTACGTTGTTACTATTGGTCCTTGTGCCCTCATTTGCGGTTTACATATTTACAATAGAACATAACAGATAAATCGGAATTTAATAGATATGGAATTACAAACCCAAAGATTGTTGCTGAGACCTTGGCAAGAGGATGATGCTGACGAACTATACAAGTATGCCAAAGACCTACAAGTGGGGCCAGCTGCAGGATGGCCAGTAC
>JAIKWU010000084.1 GCA_024684455.1 Bacteroidaceae bacterium
GGCACCTCGATGTCGGCTCGTCACATCCTGGGGCTGGAGAAGGTCCCAAGGGTTCGGCTGTTCGCCGATTAAAGTGGCACGCGAGCTGGGTTCAGAACGTCGTGAGACAGTTCGGTCTCTATCTATCGTGGGCGCATGAGAACTGCGCGGTGCGGCAGCTAGTACGAGAGGACCGCTGCCGACCGACCTCCGGTGAGCCGGTTGTACCGCCAGGTGCACGGCCGGGTAGCCGCGTCGGGTTTGGATAAGCGCTGAAGGCATCTAAGCGCGAAGCCGTCCGCAAGATGAGTTCTCACAGGGTCGTCCGAGACGAGGACGTCGATAGGGGGCAGGTGCACGCACGGCGACGTGTTGAGCCGAGCCCTACTAATTGCCCGTATGTTTCTGGCAGAGTAGAAATGCGCATGTCTCTGGCTTTTTCCCCGTGTGTTGGGTTTGAGTTTTCCTTCGTATCCGTATGTCACGCCATACCGTGTCATAGTGTATGAACCATAGATGGAAATACGCTACAGCACAGGACGCAACAATCAGGCGGCTATAGCCGCGGGGTTCCACCTCTTCCCATCCCGAACAGAGCAGTTAAGCCCGCGCGCGCCGATGGTACTGCACCGCAATGCGGGAGAGTAGGTCGCCGCCGTCTTCAGTGAGTTCCCCTGGAGGAAGTTCCTCCGGGGGGACTCTTTTTTTGTGCCGTGGGGTGGGAAAAGAGATGGGGTTAATGGGCAGAATGGGCTGGATGGGAAGAATGAGAAGAATGGGAGAAAGGAAATGATGGGAATTGATGGGAGGAATGGGAATTGATGACTACGAATAGAAGCGGCCGCGGATGAATTGTGCGTTAATGTTGGGTAGGAACTCGATGTCGTAGTGCTGTTCGTCATGGTAGAGGACGGTCATGCCATCGATGACGTAGTCGAAGTCGAGACGGTAATAGCGTTTGTAGATGCCTGCTCCAATGCAGAGACGGCGTACCTTTTCTCGTGTCAGGGCTGCGCGAACTTCGCGAATGGCATCGTCGGTTCGTGTTTTTACCTCGACGATGTGAAGCAAATTGTCCTTGAAGGCAACGATATCAAGTTCGTAACCGTATCTGGAACGCCAGTTACGGTGCAGGATTCGATATTCATTTTTCATCAACCAGTTGGCCGCCAGTTCTTCACCGATTTCTCCGAGAATCAGGTGCAGTGGTTTGTGCTGCTCTTGTTGGTTGTTCATTGTTTAGATTGTGTCTTTACTTTCTGCAAATGTACAGCTAATAATTGTGTTGTCCAAATTTATGAAATAAAAATGGTGGAAATGAAAAACATTTCCACCATTTTTTTGTGAGTAAGTCTCTGAGATAGAGTGAATCACTCTACATCGGACTGGTCGATGTCGCCGGCTACATCGGCAGGATGTAGGCCACCAGGCATGGCTTCTTCGGCCTTGATGAGTTCAACGTTTAGTTGTTCAAGGGGAGAGAGTTTGATGGCGGCGTTATTGTTGCCGGGGTGATACCAGGACTTGCTGCCGAAGTACTGCTGGAGGTCAGCCGACTGGAAGCGGTAGCCGTGGCGTGCAAGGATTTCGTTGCGCATGATGCGCAGGTCTTCGCGTGTGATGTACTGGAGGTAGGGCCGGTTGAGCACTCGTGTGGTGAGAACCCGTTCATGGGGTTGTGACACCAGGAGTTTCTGCTCTTCCTGACAGGTCCACAGGCTTCCAGAGGTCTTGCGATAGACGTGCAGGGCCTCGCCTTTCTTGTTGTAGAAGATAAGGTAGGTTTCTCCGTCGATTTGCTTCACTTTGACGGGATCACCGAATTTGACGTCGAAGTGCATCGGGTCTTCGGCCTGTGCGCTGGGTTGGTAGGTGTATTCACCTGATTTTGAACCGACCTTTTGGAGGGTCATTTCCTGTTCGTCGTCGCTGGTGAGGTAGGCGATGGTGCCCATGCGTACCTCATCGACGCTGAAGATGTTGGCGCCGTTGAAGAACTTGTCGCCGCGACGTAGGTCCTGTGCCTGCACGCAGGTGCAGCAGAGGACGGCTAAGAATGTTAGGGCTGTTTTCATTGTTCTTGTCGGATAAAGTATGCATCGATGTTCGAGCAAGGAGTCTTGTCAGACGGAGTCTGCTGCGTATCCAGGATGAGGAATTTCTTGTAGAAGAAGCCGTGGAGCGTGTAACCGCAGTCGTTGACATTCTCATATTTGAAGGTGTTGCCTTGCATCTGTGCAGGGCGGTCTTCCTCGTTCTTCATCTCGTTGACGACATAACTGTCATCAAGGACGTCTTCTGCATGGAAGGTGAATTTTCCGTCGCCGACCTTTTCAATCAGTACTTCTCCGTAGGCATCAGGGCCATAAAGTTCGTAGAAATAGTGGGTGGAGATGTCGTCGTAGTTGACAGGAATGAAGGGACTTTCGGGGAACCAATCCGGCATTTCGCTCTTACAAGTCATCACGTCGACGATGGTTCGGGCGAATACCACAACATCCGACTGACTGAATATCAGGCAGATGGCACCATCACAGGCCGCTTCATCATCAACCTTGAATGTTCAGGCGATGACGAAGGCTTTACCTTCACCGATGCCGAACGTACCTACATCAGCCACAGCGAGGACGAAGAAAGCACCACGGCGCCCATCGTCGACGTGATGACTTGTAAGAGCGAAATGCCGGATTGGTTCCCCGAAAGTCCCTTCATTCCTGTC
>JAIKWU010000036.1 GCA_024684455.1 Bacteroidaceae bacterium
AGGCTGTGGAATTTCTCGTCCTCACCACCGTTAAGCATACGCTTATTGTACTGCGCACGCTGCTCAGTGCTGGCCACGTCGAACACCTCCTGAACGAGCGACGGATTGAACGACGACGCCATGCCCACAGGCTCGGGGAAGACGGTTACGTTCCCCTGATTGGCGGCTCCGTGCAAGGCCTCGCTCCACCAGAAAAACTTCTTGATGCCCAGACGTGGAATGGCAGGGCTCTCGTCGAGCATGAGCAGCGACTTCTCCTCCAAAGTCAGGCGGCTGCACAAGTCGGCCGCACGCTCCTTTGCACTGAGGTTCGGGTTTTGGTACGGCAACTGCTGAGCCGAAGCCGACAGCGTCGCAACGGCGGCCACGGTTAGCAACAAATGTTTCAGTTTCATAGGATGTATGGATTTTAGTTGAACTTTCTTCACTTGAGCAGCACTTTGCGGCCGTTAACGATGTAGAGACCAGGTTTTGTCACGCCTTGTGCGACAGACAAATTCACACGACGTCCCTGCAGGTCATAGACTGCACCATCGTGCGGCATCCTGCTTTCTGGTGTTTGAACCAGTTCGATGTCGGTAGCGGTTTCGTCCAGCGGTGTGAGTGGGACAAGCATCCATTGACGATGGGTCGGTGCGTCGGTGTTGTCATACTGCCAAAGTCCGACAGCCGTACCTGCAGCCGTCGCCTCACGCACCAAATCCAATGCAAAGGCGGGTTCGGACACTGGCGCAATCTTCTGATAAGGGAAGTCGACGACATCGAGCGTGAAAGTCTGCTCTGCCGCCAATGCCGTCTGAGCCGTTAGCGAAGTGCTGGATTCGGCACGATGGGCTGTCAGAACACGTCCGTCGGCACATTTCAGTTGATAGGCCTGACCATCGGGTACAAGAGTCCAACGTTGCGCGTCGCTGTAGTCGATGTCTTGCAGCGCGATATTTCCTTCGGCAGAAACCGTGATGGCACGGGTCATGGCGTGGCGTGGGACAATGAGATATTCGGTATCGGTGCGAGGCTGTTCTTCGTCAGCAACCAGAGGCTTTGCGAGGATGACAAAGGTCATGATGCTCTGTGCCGGCATGGTGAAGGTAAGCAGTTTGGTTTTTGAGTTGAACCCAAAGTCTGTGACACGCTGGCAGTTGTCGGACGATGTGGTACGATAGGCACGGAAGCGTGCCTTTGGAGAAAAGTCGGTAAAGTGTCGGAGGTCCACTGTCTGTTCCATCTGCCCTCCTTGGTTGAGGATTACAACAACCAAAGTGTCACCGCTGCCGCTCAGTGCAGCCAGACTGTTGTCGGCGAGCGAGGTAACGATGCTGTAACCTGCTGGGATGAAGCGTGAGAACTGCTGACGCACATAGTAGTTCTTGTTGCGTTGCATGGTCTGGTCGGCAAAGTTGCCCGTCACAGTACACCACTGGTCGTTCCACTCTTCCATAACCTGCCAGTCAATCCATGTGCGCGGTTGCAGATAACGCATGTCATCGATTAGTTTCTGAGCCAGACTCAGGTTACCGCCCAGCCCGCTGCCACCGGCTCCGACCTCGCTCATCCAAAGTGGAAGGTTGTTGACGTGGCAAAGGTAGGCTAAACGGGCGCGGTCGGCAGTCGAAACGCTATAGGTGTGTGTATTCCACTGACTGACAAGGGGCAGGACGTCTTGCTGCTTATACTGCCGCAAATCTGCTACCGACTGGGCCACACGGGTCTCGTCGCTGGCCGAGATGACCGTATTGAGCCCCGACTGCTGGAGAATGGGAGAAAGCGTGCGCAGGAAGTTCACTTGCGAAGCGACATCGAAGTGGCATCCCTCCTGTGAACCTCCAGCATACCAGAAGTCGGTCATTGCCTCGTTGAAGGGTTCAAGCGTCTTGAATTCCAGTCCGTACTCATCCTTGTAATGTCGGCACACGTCCACAAGATAATGGGCAAACTCTTCGTAATACTCTGGGCGCAGGTTGTCCTTGCCGCCATTCGCGTTTCCAGCCACACAGCCGCTGTAGGTCATGTAGAAAGGTGCCGAATTGCTGAATGCCTCGAACACCGCATCGGGCCGTCGGTCGCGTATCTTCAGCATGATGTTGCGCTGTCCCTCGTCGCGGTCCCAGTGGTAGTCGTCGTCCGACGAATCCTTGAAACCTTCCATCTCGGCACGCAGGCCCTTTCCCTCACCCATGTGGTGGGGTGTGCAGTTGGCATTGTCAGGGTCGTCGCCACCGCCGATATTGTAGCGGAAGATACTGTAGTTCAGCCCCGTAGGGCTCACCAGCCAATTGACGAGGGTGTTTACTTTGCTCGCTTCCCAGGTGCCGCACATGCGTGCCCACCAACACAGCGAGACGCCCCATCCGTCGAAATGCTGCCGAACGAGCGAAGGAACTACAAGACACGTCTGAGTGTCTGTTGGCGGCAGCGTATGCACATCATCGCTGAAGAACCACCAGTGGAGCGGCGACTGCCCGTTCTTGTCGGCATAGACCCAAGAATCAGGCGTCATGTCGTCGGTGCCAAGATATTTTCCGTTGGCCAGGCAACGAAAACGTAAGTAACTATCGTTCACGACATCGATGGAGAACATCGCTTCTTCAATATCCGGGTCGCTTTGGAAAACAGTATTCCACTGTCCCGACAGCGCGAGATAGAGCGATGTGCCGGCAGCCTGCAGACGAAAATAGCCTGTCCCGTCAGGAATCACCGTTATCTTTGCAGGCGACGAGGCGTCGGCCGCCTCCAGTTGCCCCCTATTATCGGCTCCGCACTTCATGTGCAGACCGCTACTATGCATGAGAAACACGGTCGTGGGTTCCGTCATCGAGTTCTGTGCCTGCAAAGCCAAGCAGCAGACAGCAAACAGAACTGAGAGAATTTGTTTTTTCATAAGAAATCAATAATAAACGAGGTGCTATTGTTGGGACAAAGATAGGACTTTTTTACCAATTTACGCATTGTTCACCAGAAAAAAATAGCGATGTCGGACAAAAGTTTCAAGTGCTTGGAATTTTCACGCTAAGCACTTGGCGTGAGAACGCTAAGCACTTGGCATGATTACGCTAAGCACTTAGAGATTTCACGCCAAGCGCTTGGAGGTTTAACGAAAATGCTTTATCTTTGCGCCACAAAAACTGATTTATTAACCCTTTAACACAGAAACGACTATGCAAAAGTATGTATGTGACGTATGCGGTTGGGAGTACGACCCCGAAGTAGGTGTGCCCGAAGCAGGCATCGAGCCTGGCACAGCGTTTGAGGACCTGCCCGACGATTTTGAATGTCCGCTGTGCGGTGTTGGGAAGGACGAGTTCTCGCCTGCCGAGTAAGTCATCCGCCACTTGATGACCTTGATTCATAGCATCAAGACACGGCACATCTGTTTCATGCTGCTCTTTGCCGCATTTGCCTCACTGGCAAGTGCGCAGGAGCGACATGGTCTGTTGCATACAGTGGACAGCCTCCTCACCCATCAATACTGGAACAGCGACATCGACTCCAACTACATCGTGCGTCCTTCGACAAAATGGAGAGTCACGGGCCGCTTCAACGTCTCCGGTGCTCAAATTAAAGATGAGGGTGTGGCCGACGGTGTTCACTTCCGTTCGCAACTCGATGCCGACTACAAATCGACGGTGAGCGTAGGCTTGAGTTATCTGGGGCTGTCGCTCAACCTGTCGCTTAATCCCGCCCAACTGAGCGGCAAGTATCAGGACTACGAACTGAACCTCATGGCCTACGGCAAACGTATGGGCTTCGATTTCGCCTATCAGTATGCCCGCAACTTCAAGGGATGGCATGAGAACGACAACGAGGCACGCATCGCACTGCCAGACGACATCCTGTCACTCAGGACGCTAAACTTCAACACCTACTATGTCTTCAACAACAGGCGTTTCTCCTATCCTGCCGCCTTTACCCAGTCGTACATCCAGCGCCGCTCGGCTGGCAGTTTCCTGCTGGCACTGTCGCTGCAAGGACAGCAAGGAGAGACGACGGCCCTGGAATCGCAGAAGACCAGTTTCAGCATGAGCAACATTGCCATCGGAGCAGGCTATGGCTACAACTGGGTTCCTCATCGCAACTGGCTGCTGCACATCTCTGCCCTGCCCACCTTCATCGTGTGGAGCAAGGCATGGATCGACATCGACGGCATTCGCACCACCATGCCCTACCACTTCCCCGAGGTCATCATCAGCAGCCGAGGCTCAGTGGTCCGTCAGATGGGCAACTATTTCTGCGGTCTGGCGACGGTGTTCACCTTTACCAACGTAGGCGACCCCACCCGTCTGGAGTTCCATAACCTCAAGTGGTATAACCGTGTCTTCATCGGCTGCAGATTCTGAGAACAATAAAAAAAACGGCAAAATATTTTGCATTGTGTTCAATTTGCCGTATTTTTGCAACGTAATATCATTCAATTCATTAAAAAATAACGTATGAAACCAACTCTTTTCCTGCTTGCAGCAGGCATGGGCAGCCGCTACGGCGGTCTGAAACAACTGGACGGTCTGGGCCCCAACGGCGAGACCATCATGGACTATAGTATCTACGACGCTATTCAGGCCGGATTCGGCAAGATTGTGTGGGTGATTCGCAAGGACTTCGAGGAGCAATTCCGCACACAGATTCTTGCAAAATATGAAGGCACTGTGCCGTGCGAACTCTGCTTCCAGAGCATCGATGCACTGCCCGAAGGCTTCAAGTGTCCCGAAGGCCGTCAGAAGCCTTGGGGTACGAACCACGCCGTGCTGATGGGTAAGGACGTCATCAAGGAGCCCTTCTGCGTCATCAACTGCGACGACTTCTACGGACGCGATGCCTTCATGCAGATTGGCAAGTTCCTGAGCGGACTGAAGGAAGGTTCGAAGAACGAATACGCCATGGTCGGCTTCCGCTGCTGCAACACGCTCAGCGAAAACGGTTCGGTGGCTCGCGGTGTGTGCGTCTATGACGACAAGCACCACCTGAAGGACGTCGTGGAACGCACCGAAATCATGCGCGTCGATGGTCCTATCTGCTACAAGGACGAAGAGGGCAAGTGGATTCCGCTCGAAGAGAACGTGCCTGTGTCGATGAACATGTGGGGCTTCACACCCGACTATTTCGAGTACAGCGAGGCTTATTTCAAGGAGTTCCTGAGCGACCCGAAGAACATGGAGAACCTGAAGGCAGAGTTCTTCATTCCCCTCATGGTCAACAAACTCATCAACGACGGCACTGCTACGGTCGAAGTGCTCGACACCACCTCAAAGTGGTTCGGCGTGACCTATGCTGCTGACCGCGAAGCCACGGTGGAGCGCATCGCCCAACTCGTGAAGGACGGTGTCTATCCAGAGAAACTGTGGTAAGAAGCCACACCGAGCGAAAGCATACCATTCCTGACCGTCCGGTCGCGGCGTGATGAGTAGTTCGGTTCTTGTTTCCCTGCGGGGAAACGCACTTTTTTCGGGATGCATTCGGGAATTTCTGAATGCATCCCTTTTCTATAACGAAAAAAGTTCGTAACTTTGACGCTGACATGAGAAAGAAAGCATGGATATACGGCATTTTGCTACTGCTTCTGTCTGCCTGTAGTCATGGGACGACAGAGCAGGAACCGCAGCGCGACAGCGACACGGTGGCAGTAGCGGTGACGGTCATCAAAGCCGACGAAGTGGCTGTGCCCACCGACACGACATCTGCTCTGACGCCCCAGCAAATCGACAGCCTGCGCTTCCGCCTCACACACCACTACACCGAAAACTTCAACTTTCTCGTCAAAGCAGACTCGCTGCGACTGGTTCCACGACAGGGCGACACGCAAATGGACACCTGCACGGTCCATGACGACGACCTGATTGTCGTGGCACAAATCCACGTGCAATTGGCCCAGGATTCTCTCTCGAAAGACACCGTCTGGGTGAAGGTGGCACGCGACCAGCAGACGATGGGCTGGGTGGACGAACCATTGCTGCTCCGCTCCGCTGTGCCCGACGACCCCATCTCGCAGATACTCGACTCGCTCACATACAGCCGTGGCGTGTGGATGTCGCTCTTCGTCTTTCTGGGCATCGTGGGCTTGTGGCTGGCACGACGCATCAAGCCACTCTCCATCCCCTCCTTCTACCCCATCCTGATGCTGATGATCATTGCCGTCATCGCCTCGCTCTATGCAAGTGTACAGAACTTTGCACCTGAATACTGGCTGGAATACTACTTCCACCCGACCATGAACCCGCTGCTGCTGCCGCCCGTAATGGCTGTGCTCGTCACCCTCGTGTGGGCTCTGCTGATTGTAACAGTGGCCGTGTTTATCGAGGTCTATCGCTATCTCCATTTCCAGCACGCACTGATTTATCTGTTCCAACTCGGAGGCCTGTCCATGGTCGTCTATCTCGTCATTTCGTGGACCACACTCATCTACGTCGGCTACCTCCTGCTGCCGCTGTTTGTTCTCCTTCTCTTTTACTACTACAAGCATCGCATCCGCTGCACGATGCAGTGCGGCAACTGCGGCCGTCCGCTGCGCGAGAAAGGCATCTGCCCCACGTGCGGCGCCGTGAACGAGTGACAAATTCACCGCATTTCGTTTTTTTTCGTAACACATTGTGCCGAAATGCAAGAAATTCTTTGTAAATTTGCAATTCGTAAGCAACTATCCATCAAAAACAGAATAACATGACAACGAACATTGACTGGTCGAACCTCGGATTCGGCTACATGAAGACAGACTACAACGTGCGCTGCTACTATCGCGACGGCGCATGGGGCGAAATCGAGACGTGCAGCGAGGAAACCATCCCTATGCACATGGCAGCAACGTGCCTGCACTACGGTCAGGAAGCCTTCGAAGGCTTGAAGGCCTACCGCTGTCCCGACGGCAAGGTGCGCATCTTCCGCGTCGATGAAAATGCTGCACGCTTGCAATCCACCTGCCGCGGCATCCTGATGCCCGAAGTGCCCACCGAACTGTTCACCGAAATGGTGAAACGCGTGGTGCGCCTCAACGAACGCTTTATTCCTCCCTACGAGAGCGGTGCCACGCTTTACGTGCGTCCGCTGCTCATTGGCACCAGCGCACAGGTGGGTGTACATCCCTCAAAGGAATACCTCTTCCTCATTTTCGTTACGCCCGTAGGTCCGTACTTCAAGGGGGGCTTCGCCAGCAATCCCTACGTCATCATCCGCGAGTTCGACCGTTCGGCTCCGCTCGGTACGGGTAAGTACAAGGTCGGCGGCAACTACGCAGCCAGCCTCTATGCCAACAACGTGGCACACGAAAAAGGCTACGCCTGCGAGTTCTACCTCGACGCGAAGGAAAAGAAATACATGGACGAATGTGGTGCCGCCAATTTCTTCGGCATCAAGAACAACACGTACGTCACTCCGAAATCGACTTCTATCCTGCCCTCCATCACCAACAAGAGCCTGATGCAGTTGGCCGAGGACTTCGGCATGAAGGTTGAGCGTCGCCAGATTCCCGAAGACGAACTCGAGACCTTCGAAGAGGCTGGTGCCTGCGGAACGGCTGCGGTCATTTCGCCCATCTCCTACATCGACGACCTCGACACGGGCAAGCGCTACGACTTCGGCAGCGAACCAGGTCCTGTCAGCCGCCGACTCTTCGAACATCTGCGCAACATCCAGTACGGTATCGAGCCCGACACACACGGCTGGACCACCGTCGTGATTGAATAAGTGGTCTGATTTCTCAGATTATTCAGAATACACTGATTATTCCGAGGCATGGGAAAAGGAAAACTGGCGAAATTCGCCGACATGGCCACTAACCCTCTTGTTGTGGAGTGCCCCTTCTGGCAGTTCCAGCAAGAGGGCTTTGCGTTGAAAGGCCGCTGGCACGCCGACTTTTTCCACAACCCGAACCCCATCACACTGGAGCTCGGTTGTGGACGCGGCGAATACACCGTCGGACTGGCGCGTCAGTTCCCCGACCGCAACTTCATCGGCGTTGACATCAAAGGTGCCCGCATGTGGCACGGTGCCCAGACAGCCATGAACGAAGGGTTGACGAACGTCGGTTTTCTGCGCACCAACATCGAGTGCATACACGAACTATTCGGCCAAGACGAAGTGGATGAAATCTGGCTCACCTTCTCCGACCCGCAGATGAAGAAAGCGACGAAACGGCTCTCCTCCACCTATTTTCTGGAACGCTACCGCCGATTCCTCACCGACGGTGGACTCATCCACCTCAAGACCGACTCCCCCTTCCTCTACACCTACACCCGTCTCATGGCCGAGCACAACCACCTGCCCATCGAAGCCGCTACCGCCGATTTATACAGCCCGTCATACGAAGTCGATGAACCAGCCCTGCGCACCATCCGCACCTATTATGAGCAAATGTGGCTCGACCGCGATTTCACCATCAAGTATCTCCGTCTGCGTCTTCCCCACGAAGGCACACTGGAGGAGCCTGACGTCGACATTCCCGTCGATGGCTACCGCTCGTACAACCACGAGGTGCGCTCCACACGCACGACGGGACGATAAGACGTTGTACGTTCAACGAATCAATCACTCCAAGTGTTTAAAAGTCCGTATTGAAACGTATGAAACAGAGTTCATAGTTTTTATAAAAAAACTACGATGATATTTGCTGTTCTGCAGAAGTTTATGTATTTTTGCATCTGAAATCTATCATTTGACACAAATATCACCCATGAAACACCTCCTCACACTTCTTCTTTTGACTTTTGCAAGCACCCTGTTTGCACAGCAGCCTGTGTATCTCGATGCATCGCAGCCGATTGAGCTGCGCATTGACGATGCCCTGAGCCGCATGACGGCTGCCGAGAAGGTGGGGTTGTGCCACGGCTGGGGCAAGTTCTACAGCGGCGGTGTGCCCCGTCTGGGCATTCCAGGGCTGTGGATGTCGGACGGACCACATGGAGTTCGCGCCGAGATTGCGTGGAACGAATGGAAAAATGCGGGATGGACCACTGACTCCTGCACGGCATTTCCTTCGCTTACATGCCTCGCTGCCACATGGAATCCGCTGCTCGCCGAGAAATACGGCAAGGCCATCGGCGAGGAGGCCGCCTATCGCGGAAAGCAGGTGCTGCTGGGCCCTGGCGTCAACATCTACCGAACGCCGCTCAACGGCCGCAACTTCGAGTACATGGGCGAAGACCCCGTGCTTTCGGCCACGATGTGCGTGCCTTACATACAAGGTGTGCAGTCGAACGGCGTGGCTTGCTGTGTGAAACATTACGCACTGAACAATCAGGAGGTGCAACGTTGGTCGGTCAACGTTGAGTGCAGCGAACGTGCCCTGCGCGAAATCTACCTGCCTGCGTTCCGCGCAGCAGTTCAGCAGGGCAAGGTGTGGAGTCTGATGGGCTCTTACAACAAGTTTCGCGGCACGCACTGCAGTCACAACGATTACCTGCTCAACCAAATTCTGAAGAAGGAATGGGGTTTCGACGGCGCGGTCGTTTCGGACTGGGATGCTGCGCACAACGCTCGTGAGGCTGCCATGAACGGCCTCGACATCGAAATGGGTACGAGCCAGCGTCCCGACAAAGGCATCAAGTGGGGACAGTTCACGTGGGACGAGTGCTATTTAGGCAATGATCTGCTGAAGGCTGTGCAGAGCGGTGAAGTGCCCGAAGAGGTGCTGAACGACAAGGCGCGTCGTGTGCTGCGTCTCATCATGCGCACCGCCATGAATCCCAATCGCCACCATGGCAACCAGGACTACGCAGCCCATTCGGAGGTGTGCCGTCAGATTGGCGACGAAGGCATTGTGCTGCTGAAGAATGAGAAGAAGGCTCTGCCGCTCATTACCGCCCAGAAGACCATCCTCATCGTTGGAGACAATGCGGTGAGGAAATTGACCGAAGGCGGCGGTTCGTCGGAGTTGAAGGTTCAGCACGAGACCTCGGTGCTGGCAGCCATGAAGGCTGAGTTCGGCGACCGCGTACAGTTTGCCCAGGGCTATGTCCCAGGCCGCACAGACTACGAACGTGAACACAGCATCGCCCAACAGGTGACGGACTCGTTGCGCAACGAAGCCGTCGAGATGGTACGTCGCGCCGATGTCGTCATTCTGGTGGGAGGCCTCAACAAGAACAGGCATCAGGATTGCGAGGACAGCGACCGACGGACCTACGACCTGCCGTTCGGCCAACCCGAACTGATTGAGGCGCTGACCGCTGTCAACAAGAACGTGATTGTCGTCCTGATGAGCGGCAATGCCGTGGCGATGCCGTGGGAAAAGAACGTGAAAGCCATCGTGCAGGCGTGGTATCTGGGCAGCGAAACTGGCGTCGCTGTGACCGACGTGTTGACAGGCCGCATCAACCCCAGCGGCCATCTGCCCTTCTCCATCCCCGTAAACCAGAACGATTGCGCTGCCCACAGTTTCGGAACCATCGGTTATCCTGGAGACGGCAAGACGGTCGAGTACAAGGAAGACGTGCTCGTGGGCTACCGCTGGCACGACACGAAGAGAATTCCTGCGCGTTTTGCCTTCGGTCACGGCCTGAGTTATACGACCTTCGACTATGGCAAAGCCAAATGGGAACAGCAGGGCCAGGATGTAGTCATCACCGTTCCTGTCAAGAACACGGGCAAGGTGGCCGGCAAGGAAGTCGTGCAACTCTACGTCGGCGAGGACAACCCGACGGTGTTGCGTCCGACGAAGGAACTGAAAGCCTTCGAGAAGGTGCTCCTTCAGCCAGGCGAGACGAAGGAGGTCACTTTCCGACTGACTCCTGCCAAGGATTTCGCCTTCTACGACGAAACCAAGCGGGAATGGCATGCCAACACGGGCCACTACACCTTCTACGTCGGCAGTTCGTCCGCCGACATTCGACAGACATTGAAATTTGATTTATAACATATTGTTTCACAACTAAAACTTAAACAAAATGAAGAAATTCTATCTCATCGCAGCAATGGCCTGCATGGCATTGGCTGCCAGCGCTCAGCAGCGAGTTTCGCTGAGCACGTACCAAGGTACAGACATCAACAAGTACGATGGCAAAGAAATGGCTGTCACCGTGAGCCGCTACGTCATCACCGGTTGGAACACGCTGTCGCTGCCTTTCGCCATGACGGCTGACGAACTCAACACGGCCTTCGGAAGCGACTGCCGTCTGGAGCGTCTGGTCGGTGTCGAGAGCAACGACGCAGGCATCGTCCTCAACTTCCAGGACTGCAAAGCCGGTGGCGTTCAGCCCAACACGCCGTACATCCTGTACTACACAGGCGAGAACGGCAGCAAGCGTATCGTGAAGACGACTACCCTCGTCAACGGCACTTCGATGGTCCATTTCACTGACAGCCGCACTGGTGCCACCGTCACGATGGGTGGTGTGTCTCAGAAGACAGACGGCAAGGGCCTGTATGGCATTCTTGCCCGCGACAATGCAGAGGCTGCGTTTGTCAGCGCCGACGACGTGACCAACGGCTTCTATGCCACACGTTGCTTCGTACAGGTGTCCAACGACAACAAGACTCCGCTCTTCACCCACCACATCGGCGAAGGTGAAGCCACAAGCATCAACTCCGTAGCCCGTGCTGGCGAACGCGTTGAAGTGTTCAACGTCAGTGGTGTCAAGGTGGCCGACCGCATCGATGGTCTGCAGCCAGGTGTCTATGTTGTAAAGGGACGTAAGGTATTTGTCAAGTAACACCCTGACACATCCATTTCCGACACATTTTGAAACCATGTCCAAGTGCTTGGCGTTTTCACGCTAAGCACTTGGCGTGCGAACGCTAAGCGCTTAGCGTGTTTTTTCTAAGCACTTGGAATAATTTTTAGATTGACTATGAAACAACTGCAAAACAGAGTCTGCCGACTCCTCGTATCTACCATCGTTCTGTTGCCCCTGCTGTGTCAGGCGCAGAACACCGAAAACCCGCGCGGCATCTACAAACTCACGTCGATAATTGGCAAACAGGGCGAGACAAAAGCGCCTTTCGACCAGTACAAAATCTGCACCGACTCGGTCACGCTGATGCTCAACATTAGTGGCAACCGCTATAATCTCGGCAACACCGACCACATCATCTTCAACTACACGGGCGAGGAGCCTGACCCCGTCAACGCTCATGCCTCACGCATCTACGACAGCAATGCCGAACGGTTCACACTGAAGTGGTGGAACACTACACCTGGTCACATGTTCTTCCCCGAGAACGACTGGTGCATCGAGAAATACGAGTCGGGACAGTATTCCGACACAGGTCGCCGTATCATCGACGCCCTCACCTCGACAAGCACAGCCGACAAGGCCAATCCGCTTATCGGTACCTGGCAAGTGCTGGGCATGATGGACGAACTGCGCGATGTCAAACCCACGCTGCAGAAGATGCAGAAAGACTACTCGGAACGTCCGCTGCGCCGTCACTACTACGTCATTCTGACGAAGGAAAACCTCATCCACACAGGTCAGTCTTCGATATCTAATGTCTCCTTCCTCGACAAGAACAGCATGAAAGTGGGCAATCAGGTGATGAAAATCAAATGGCTGTCGAAAGACGTCGTCGCCTTGGAAGTCAAGCAGGACTGGCGCACCGACTACGAAATCTGGCAACGTGATACCGACGGTGTGCCTGTGCTGACTCGCATCGCCGGCGTTTACAGATAGATAACCCAAGAAAACAAAATGACTCTCTATCCTAAACTCATCCACGACGCCCTTGCCACGGTACGTTATCCTGGCAACGGCAAAAACCTCATCGAGAACGAGATGCTCGACGACGACCTGCGCATCGACAGCATGAAGGTCTCCTTCTCTCTCATTTTCCCCAAACCGACCGACCCGTTCCGTAAGTCGATGATAGCGGCTGCCGAAACGGCTATTCATACCTACGTCAGCCCCGACGTCGAGGTCAGCATCAATGTGAAGTCCAAGACCGAACTGCCGCCCGAACCCGACAAACTCCTGCCTGGCGTGAAGAACATCATCGCCGTCTCGAGTGGCAAAGGCGGCGTGGGCAAGAGCACCGTGACCGCCAACCTGGCCATCGGACTGGCTCACCTCGGCTATCGCGTCGGACTGCTCGATGCCGACATCTTCGGACCATCCATTCCCAAGATGTTCCAGGTCGAGGACGAACGCCCTTTTGCCGAAAACATCAACGGCCGCGACCTCATCGTGCCGATTGAGAAATACGGTGTAAAGTTGCTGAGCATCGGTTTCTTCGTTGACCCAGCACAGGCAACGCTCTGGCGCGGTGGTATGGCTTCGAATGCCCTGAAACAACTCATCGGCGAGACAAAGTGGGGCGACCTCGACTACTTCATCCTTGACACACCTCCAGGTACGAGCGACATCCACCTCACCCTGCTCCAGACGCTGGGCATCACTGGCGCCGTCATCGTTTCGACACCACAGCAAGTGGCACTTGCCGACGCACGCAAAGGTGTCAGTATGTACCTGAACGACAAGGTCAACGTGCCCATCCTCGGACTTGTCGAAAACATGGCGTGGTTTACTCCGGCACAGCATCCCGACGAGCGCTATTACATCTTCGGAAAAGACGGCTGCAAGAACCTCGCCGACGAACTGAAGGTGCCGCTGCTCGCCCAGATACCGCTCATTCAGGACGTTTGCGAAAGTGGCGATAACGGACTTCCCTCCGTGCTCGACCCTGCTTCACCCTCGGGCATGGCCTTCATGGCCCTCGCCGCCCGCGTAGTCACACAGGTCGATAAACGCAACATGGAATTACCCAAGACTGAGCGCGTCCATACGCACGGCTAAGTTCAGGCTAAATAAAGTTGCATCATGCAGTTCTGGCAATCGAAGGCCAGACGAAAACGCGCACCATTCTCAAGCGAAAGGAACAACTCTTTCGGACCTTTCGCACCACCACGTTTCTGACACCACCCCATTGCATAGCGCAAGCAATGGCGGCATGTCATCACAGGCACATCGGCGCGGTGCTGCAACTCAAACGCAGGTTCAACTTCGCAGCCCTGCTGCTCATAAAAAACACGAGCAAGGCTGTTAGAAACATTTATCGGTTTGTAGGGGCATGGCTTGTCCATGCCCTTCTCATTTGTTGGGCATAGACCAGCTATGCTCCTACTCTTCGACAATTCTCCAACCAGTTCACGCCGCCATTCCGCCAGCACAGAAGAGGGGATAAAGTAATTCTTCTTCAATAATATATTTAAGGAGCGCAGGCGATACGGCGTGTCTCCGAGGCGCGAAAGTTGCCGCTGAATATTGTCGGATTGGTGAGTGCGGGCAAGTTCTGCAGCATATTCCTTGCGAATGAAAACCTGGCGCACACCATCATCGACAGCGAGAAGAAACGCCTCGCCGTCGTAGTCGAGCGTGAGGTCGAGAGGCACGGTGCGTGTAGCACTCTCCTTTGCCAAAATATCGTTGAAAGCCTTGTCGAAATTGCGGTAGAGCACCATCCCTGGCAGCAAGTCGTGCGGCACGGGATAAGGCCACACACGGCTGCCCTCCACTCGGTTCACACGGAGCCCAATCAACTTCTTCGCTCGGTTGAAGAAACAGAGGCCGTCGCCATTCTCCAACTTCACATCCCCCTCTAACACCAGACTTCCCTTGCCGATTTCTTCTACACGCCCCACTTCTACGCCAACGGATTTCGGCGTATCAAAAGAAAAGATATCGGGGTTACGTCCAAAAAGAAAATAATGAGTGAAGCCGCGATTGAACGACTTGCGCACATCAGGACGGAACTTCAGTTGCACCACGCCGCGCGAACTGCGGCGGTAACGGTCCGGAAATTTGGCGCACAGGGCATCTAGAGCCTCGCTGTAGGCAGCCGTCACATTCTTCACATACGCCATATCCTTCAGCCGCCCCTCAATCTTGAACGACGTGGCGCCAGCCTCGGCCAACTCCTCCAACACATCCAGTTGGCACAAGTCTTTGAGCGACAGCAGATGCTTCTTTTCCAGCAACTTATGTCCCTTCTCATCCTCCAGGTCAAACTCCATGCGGCACACCTGTGCACAGGCACCACGGTTGGCACTGCGACGGAACAGCGCTTCGCTCGCATAGCAACGGCCGCTCAGACTGACACACAGCGCGCCATGCACAAAGACCTCCAGACTCACGTCGGAACACTGCTCATGCACCTGCCGAATCTCCTCCAGCGACAGTTCGCGCGCCAGCACCACCTGTTCCGCGCCCATGTCACGCAGCCACTGCACCTGCTCCACCGTGCGGTTGTCCATCTGCGTCGATGCGTGCCAACGGCCGCCACAACGCCTGACGATGTCCACCATCGCCAAGTCCTGCACAATGAACGCATCCACACCGATCGCCAGCAAATCCTTCACAAGCCGCTCCACCTCAGCCAGTTCGTCGTCATACAGCAACGTGTTCAGCGTCACATAAACCCGTGCGTCAAACACATGAGCATAAGCCACCAGCCGCGCAATATCCTCAACCGAGTTGCCTGCAGCCTGACGTGCTCCGAACCGCTCCGCACCAATATACACAGCATCGGCACCGTGGCGAATCGCCTCGATGCCAATGTCGGCTGTACGTGCCGGAGCCAGAAGTTCTAACTTATTCAATCTTACTGATGTCATACGGTGTCGTCTGATAGACGTAGTAGTTCAGCCAGTTCGTGAACAGCAAGTTCGCATGAGCACGCCAGCGCACACGCGGCGGACGGCTCGGATCGTCGTCCTCGTAGTAGTTCTGAGGCGGAGCGATGGGCAGTCCTTTCTTCACGTCGCGCCGATACTCCGCATCCAGCGTCAGCGGCGCATACTCGCTGTGACCTGTGATGAAGAACTCACGACCCTCACGTGCCATCACAATGTGCACGCCCGCCACCGGCGACTCCGAAAGGAGAGTCAACTCCTTCACCCGCTCGATATCCTCACGGCGCACCTCACTGTGACGGCTGTGCGGCGCAAAGAACACATCGTCGAACCCGCGGAAAATCGGCAGTTCGGGATGCAGGACCTTGTGACGGAACACACCGAACACCTTGCCCTCGGTCGGATACTTCGGCACCCCGTAGAAATGGTACAGCGCCGCCTGAGCCGCCCAGCAGATGTAGCAAGTCGATTGAACGTTATGATACGCCCAGTCAAACACCTCCTGCAACTCCGACCAGTAAGTGACATCTTTGAAATCCATCTGCTCCAACGGCGCACCCGTCACAATCAAGCCGTCGTATTTCTCACGGCGCATCTCCGCAAAGTCACGGTAGAACGCCATCATGTGCTCCACCGGCGTATTCTTCGACGTATGGCTGCGAATCTTCATAAACTCGATTTCCACCTGCAGCGGCGTGTTCGACAGGATGCGGATAAAGTCCGTCTCCGTCGTAATCTTGATAGGCATCAAGTTCAAGATAGCCAGTCGCAGCGGACGGATATCCTGTCCGTGCGCCCGTGTCGAGTCCATCACGAAGATATTCTCACGTTTCAGCAGTTCAATGGCCGGAAGCCGGTCTGGCAAAGTCAATGGCATAGTGAAAAGGACAAAAGTATGAAGTACAAAGGACAATGTACAAAAGACAAAGTACCAATTTATTTTGCAAAGTTACGCAATAAAAATGAAAAGAAAAAGAAACACCCCGTTTTTCCCTTTTCCCCATCCACAAGCACCCCCGACTTCACCCTCGAAGCCACCGTCACACACACGCCCCCACGCCCCATCCACCTCCCGACTGTGCACCGCTGAAAATTCTAAGTGCTTTAAAAAAATTTCCAAGTACTTAGAATTTTCTGTACACCACACCATGCATCTGAAACGAGCACAAATTGGACGTCCGCACACAACTTTCCTAATTGCGTAGTCTTATATTTCACCAGCACCAAGAACAATCAATTTATAGTAGTCGACAAACAGTTATAAAAATTTTTCCATTCAATTATTTTTTTTCTTACTCAGATTTTTTGTACTTTTGCAGATATTAATCCACCCAACAAGAAGAACGGTGATATCCTCACTTAAAATATGGCTAAGACGATTTACACATATCTTTATAATGACGACTTGAGGGGATCTCGCATTATCACCATGGACAATTGCTTTTGCAAATTATTCAGCATTTGCCGTACAGATTATGCTTTCATGCAACAATTTAAGGAAGATCTTGAAAAACCAGCCTTGTACGTGTTGATTAACAGAAGCAAAAGACGTGCTTATATTGGTGAGACCGATGCCTTTCTCACACGGCTTAATCAACACATCGCCAAAAAAGATTTCTGGACAGAAGCACTTGCTTTTATTTCAACCGATGATTCTTTGAGCAAGACAGAGGTGCAATATTTGGAGTCTCTTGCATATAAAACAGCAAAGAATGCACATACTTACGATTTAAGTGAGAACTCGATTATCCCCAAAGTCCCTCACATGAACTATATTCAGAAAAGTAAATCTGAAGAGTTTTTCAAGTTTGTGCAATATCTCATTAAGTTCATTGGCTGTGACGTCTTTGAAAAGATTGGCAATATTATAAAGAAGCCTATTTCAGTCAAAACAGAGAAAACAGAGCCAATCTTCATAACCGACCATATAACAGCCGATGACTTAACAGGGAAAATCGCAATTATACTAAATGGTAAATCGACAAATAAAAGTCGTTTAGGAGTGGCCGTTGTAAAGGAATATCTCATAAATCATCCAGAATCCACCTTCGAGAGTCTAAAGTCAGTCTTCCATAATGGACTTCTTGGGGAATGGAATCAATGGGGAATGCTGGAAAGCGATATAAAGTTAGCCAAAAGTCTAAAAAAAGAAACTGGTGCCTATCGACATCATACAAAAACTGAATTTGTTCTTAGAAGTGGCGATGGGATAAAGTTTGTCGTCTCTAACCAATGGAGTTCTGTTAACGTAATGAATCTTATTCAGTTCATTAAAGAAGAAGGTTGGACCATCAAGATTAAAAAAGAGGCCACACAACATCATTAAAAAAAGAGGTCAGAAAGAATAGATTATACGTAAGATTGGCTATATAAAAGCATGTGGATTAGCCTAAATACTTAATTTCTGCATCGACCACAAAAATATCGCCCTCATCGTCAGCAAGCACATTTCGGGGAACAAGGTCCCACACTTCATATTCATTGTTATGAAAACGCCCTTTTTCTGGTGTTTTCACAAAACCCAATGCCGCCATATAGGTGTCAATCATAATCTGTGTGGCAGGATGGGCATTGGCAATGCGTGGCTGAACAATGACGGGCTGAACGGTACGTCCGTCAAAACCAGCAAATCCATAAAAGGAATAGGCTGTCTCGGGAAAAAGAAGGTTGTGCATCCATATCTTTCGGAGCAAGGCTACAATACTTCCGCTATTGAGCAGATTGTTCACTTTGAAAATGGATTTTTCAACAACATATGTGTTGTTTTCATGACCACTGGGACCCGGTACACCTAAGTCAAAAATGTCCATCATTGGAATCCAGAAACCAGATTCCTTTGCCATCTGCTCGGCGACTCGCTGCTCTGCATCGAAATGACTTACATGCGGTTGGCCATTTCCAGATTGCGCTTCATATACTGAGCAAAGTCGCTCGAGTTCATCGGCGATTGCAGCGATGCGGCGATTTTCCGCTTCTTGCGCTCGGTCACTTCCTTGTGGAACTGGTTGAGAAATTTCATCGTTCATCCTCTCATTTGTTTCTACCTGCAAAAATACAAATTAAAAGTGAAACCACAAGCATCCATGTGATATTTATTTACGGGAAAGTGTTGTCTTTTGTTGTTTGAGTTGCTTTTCATAAGACAATCTTTACAACAAAGGACAACTTTTCGTTGCAATGAAGAAACGAAACAGGCAGGGAGCCGTGGTGGGTTCCCTGCCTGCATATTATATAATGTGCTTACCAGATGGTGACGCGCTTTTCCTTCGGCACGAACATGGGGTCTTTCTCGGTGATGCCGAAGGCTTCGTACCAGGCATCGATGTGGGGAAGGGCTCCGTTGACACGCCACTCGCCGATGGAGTGCGGGTCGCGGGCAGTGAGGTCGCGGATGGCCTCGTCGGTGATGTTCTGTGCCCAAACGCCGGCGTATGCAAGGAAGAAGCGCTGGTCGGGGGTCAGGCCGTCAACCGTTTCCAGAGGCTTCTTGCCTTCGGCCTCGGCCTTCTTCTGTGCATTCTTGAAGGCGGTGTAGGCGACTTGCAGTCCGCCGTGGTCGGCAAGGTTCTCACCCAGCGTGAGTTCGCCGTTGCCCTTGAGGTCGGGCAGCACGTTGATGCTGGAGAAGAAATCGACCATGACTTGGGCGCGTTCCTTGAACTTGTCGGCATCGCCGGCAGCCCACCAGTCGCGGAAGTTACCATCCTTGTCGAACTGACGGCCTTGGTCGTCAAAGCCATGCGTCATTTCGTGGCCGATGACTACGCCGATGGCACCGTAGTTGAAGGCATCGTCGGCCTGCATGTCGAAGAAGGGATACTGCAAGATGCCGGCTGGGAAGCAGATTTCGTTGGTAGTCGGGTTGTAGTAGGCGTTGACGGTCTGCGGGGTCATGTACCACTCGTCGCGGTCAACGGGCTTGCCGTACTTCTCCTCGACTTCTTTCTTGGCTCGCCATGTGCGCACGGCCTGCATGTTTTCGTAGAGTGTCTTGTCGGGGTCAATCTCGAGTTTGGAGTAGTCCTTCCACTTGTCAGGATAGCCAATCTTGACGTAGAAGGTGGAGAGTTTCTCCTTGGCGTATGCTTTGGTGGAGTCGCTCATCCACTCTTGTGCATCGATGCGCTCAGAGAGTGCTTCTTGCAGGTTCTTGACGAGTTCGACCATGCGTTCCTTGTTCTCAGCAGGGAAGTATTTCTCGACATAGAGTTGGCCGACAGCCTCGCCAAGGATGCCGCTGACGGTCGAAACAGAGCGCTTCCAGCGTGGCAGAGGCTCTTGCTGACCCTGCATGGTGCGGTTGTAAAAGTCGAAGTTCTGGTTGAAGATGTCGTCGCCGAGCACGGTTGCGTTGCCGTCGAGCAGGTTCCACTCCATCCAGTCTTTCAACTGACGTAGATCGGTCTGGTCGAGGATGGCCACGGCTTCCTTGATGGCTTCGGGCTGACCGACGGTCAGTTCCTTCAGGTCGTCGATGAAGTTGATGTGGCAGTAGCGGTCCCAGTCGTAACCCTTGAACTGCTCCTTGAACTCGTCATAAGTCATCTTGTGATAGTTGGACGCCGGGTCACGCAGTTCGACGCGGCTCTTCGAGGCCTTGGCCATGCGGGTCTCGATGGCCATGACCGACTCCATCTTGCGCTTGGCAGTCTCTTCATCGTCGCCGATGAGTTGGAACATCTTGACAACGTGCTTCTTGAAGGCCTCGCGTATCTTGGCAAAGGCGGGATCGTCACTGAGGTAGTACTCTTTCTGTCCCATCGAAAGACCGCTCTGACCGATTTCCACGATGTTGTTCTTCGAATCCATCATGTCGGCTCCGATGCCTGCACCCCACAGTTCGCCGGCACCCTTAAAGGAATTCTCGACCATCATACGCAGGGCGTCGTCACGCACTTCAATGGCTTCAATGGCGGCGAGGTCGGCCTTGATAGGTTCAAAACCATCGGCATTCTGGCGCGTCGAGTCCATCATCATGCTGTAGAGGTCGGAAATCTTCTGATCCACACTGCCCTTCTCGTGTTTCTCTTCCGAGAGACCGAGGATAAGGTCTTTCATCTGCTCGCGATTCAGTTCGGCAACGGCATCGAACGAGCCGAAGCGTGAATACTCAGGTTTGAGCGGATTGGCTTTAATCCATCCGCCGCAGGCATACTGATAGAAGTCGGTACCCGGAGCGACGGTGTCGTTCATATTTTCGGGCTTAATACCGATGCCCTGTTCTGCCGTGTTCTGCACACAGCCAACTGTTGTCATTGCCATAGCAATAAACGGGATAATGTTTTTAAGTTTCATAAGTATGGTTGATTAAATGTTTGTCTATCGGACGCCGCTACCGCCGCCGCCGGAGAAGCCGCCACCGCCGCCGAAGGAGGAGTGACCGCCACCACCAGAGTAACGGCGCTCACGCTCTGCACGGGCTTCGCGTTCAAGTCGTGCCTGACGCTCAAAGGCTGTTTCGTAAGTGGACGAGTAGCGGATGGTGTCGTAGGTGGCAATGCTGAGGAGCGAGACGTAGGAGAAAGCGTCGGTCGCACCGCTGCTCTCTTCGAGGAAGCGGCGTGTGAGGCCGTCGAGAGCGGTGTAGTCGGGGCATATCTTCTTCATGCCTTCACGCACTTTCTTCGCCATGCCATAGAGGGCACCAAAGACGAGATAGTCTTTCCACAACTTGACCTCGACCACTTCGCGTTCGCCGATGATGGAGAAGTCGTTGAGGTATTCCCAGAAGCCGAACACCTGACGGGCTTCTTCAGGCTTGGTATTCTTGAAGGCGAACTCCGAAGAGTAGCGGTTATCGACAGCCGACGAGAGTTTGCTGGCGAAGTCGCGGACCGAGAGCACGTTCTTCTCGTTCTGGATAAAGGTCTTCAGTTCGTCGGGCTGCAGCAGATGGTCGTCGCCAGCAGCCCTGTAGAGCAAGTCTTGCAGGCCACGTTCCATCTCTTCATCGTCAGCGGGAGAAGAGATAATGGAGTACTTTTTGCGTATGTACTCTTGGATGATACTCTTATCAGACGCCTTGAGTTCGACGTTGTCATTGGATGAAACGGCTACTGGCTCTTGGATGCGGAAGAGTTCGCGCGTCTCGCCTTTCTCGTTCTGTTCCATGGCGATGTCGATGTTACCTTTGTAGAGCAGACGTAGCAGCAAGGCTTCGGTAAATTCCTTCGTGCCAAACGTCGTCTTCACGTCCAGCATACCGAGGGTGTTTTTGAGAATACGCTGCGAGCCGATGAGGTTTCCGCCGAGCGGCGGCTCACGGTAATAGGGCACTTCATCGACATTGCCGAGCACTTTCAGAATGAGTTTGCGCTTACGGCGACGCTCCAGCGGCTTGTGTAAGATGAGTTTCAGGATGGCAAACAAGGGCAAACCGATGAAGACGAGCAGGCCTATCGCGATGTAGAAGTAGTGTTCGAACACGGACTCGTCGTCACCTCCCATGAACGATGATTTTGAACCTTCACCAGGGTCGTCCATCGTGTAGTCGCTGTCGATGAAGGCGCGTTCCTTCACACGACTCTCAAAGGTCTCGTCGTGTTTTACCTCAGGAGAGAACAGACCTTTCTTGAACTGCATCATCAGTACGACTTTATCCCCATTGTCCAGGGCCTGCGTGCTCTTGAGCAGCACCTTTCCGCTCTCACTGAACCATGCATCACCGTGGTACTTGAAGTGCCAGATTCCAGCGTTTTCAGGACTGAGCACGATGGTGGTATCGGATGCCCAGAGTGCCAGTTGAACATATTCAGCAGGAGGGTTGGCGGCATCGTAGAAACAGTGGTTGAAACCGTCGTAGTCGGTGTAAGACTGTACGAGATTGTGAAGCACGTAGGAAGTGGTGAAGGTGTGTGGACCAGGTTCACCGAAGCCCCAGCAGAGTTCGAGCCCTTCCTCGGTAGTGTTGATACCACAGCGTCCCGCCTTCCATGCACGGCTCTGGTTGACATCCCAACCGACCAGTTGATAGTCGCCATAGATGCTGTCGCTCACCCCAAAGTCGCTGATGCGCATCTCGCGATCTTCCAGGCCGTTCATCTTCTCATAGACTTCCGTACCCTGGTCGGCAAGATACATCGTGCGGTCTTCCTCGACAACGGCATCGCCGTTAGGAAGCAGCAGCACGTAGATTTTCAGTTCAGACAGTTCATGCTGCGCATGCACGCCAATGGCTAAGCACAGCAACAGCAGAAACATGATTTTTCTTAACATGACTTCTGTTTTTTAGGAATGGAAACACAGATTGAACGGATTTGACGGATAATTTGTCAATAACGAATTAAAAAATCCGTCAAATCCGTCAAATCCGTGTTTCAAAAAACATAAATAAAAATGTTTCCGTTGTGTTATTCGCCAAACAGCACTGGTGCGTCGCGCTTCTCTTCCTTATCGACTTTCAGATACTCAAGCACGTCGAAGTGGAGCATACTGGCAACGAACGACGACGGCCACTGGCGCACATAGCGATTCATGCGCGTAGCCGAGTCGTTGTAGATCATACGGCTCATGCGCACATTTTCCTCGTAGCCGTTCACCGCGTTCATCGTCTTGGTGAAGAGGTCGTTAGCCTTCAGGTCGGGATAAGCCTCAGATACAGCCATCAGACGGCTCAGCACGCCGCTGAACTCATGCTGCTGTGCCTCGACGTCGGCGGCGGTCTTTACCTCCGAACCGCGACGAGCCTGGATGGTCTGGATGAGCGTCTCGCTCTCGTGCTTGGCATACTGCGATGCCGTGCGTGCCAGATTCAGCAGGGCGTCCCAACGCGAATTGAGTTGCACCTCAATCTGGCTCAGCGCGTTCTTTGCCTTCTCGTCCAGGTTGACGAGTTCTCGCTGTGTGTTCATGAACCAAATGCCGATGATGACTGCCAGTACCACCAGCACAATCAGTGAAATAAGTCCTGTTCCCATAGTTGTTTTATTTGTTTTGAGTGAAAAAATTTGCTTAACTTGGCAAAGATAAGGTTTGTCGGCCAAACTACAAAATAAAATGCGAAGTTTTTTGCCTATGTATATAAGTACTTGGAAAAACTACGCTAAGCACTTGGAAAAATCACGCCAAGCACTTGGCGTTTTCACGCTAAGCACTTGGCGCGTCATTTTCATCACCTAATTTTGGAGTTCGGACAATGCCTCGGAAGCCTGTTCCCAACGCTCCATCGCCTCGTCGAGTTCCTTCTTCACAGAAGCGTGGCGGGTGAAGAGCGCAGCGTCGGCGGCACCTTCGGGTGTAGAAAGGCGTGCCTCCACGTCGGACAATTCCTGTTCCAGCCGCTCCACATCAGCCTCACAGTCACTGACAGCCTTTTCGGCACGTCGCAACTGACGCTGGCGGTCTTTCCAGGAAGGCCCTCCCCCTGACGCCTCCCGAGAAGGGAGGGGAGAAGAATGACCATCCAGACGGTGCGACCACTCCCCTCCCTCTACGGGAGAGGTCAGGGGGAAGGTCTGCTCCTTCACTCCCCCATCGGCAAATACATAAGTCTTGTCCACCAGCCCAGCGAGGAAGTCGCGGTCGTGGCTGACGATGATGGCGGTACCGTCGAACTGCTGGATGGCGTGTTTCAGCACGTCCTTCGACGCCATGTCGAGATGGTTGGTCGGCTCGTCGAGAATGAGCAGGTTGACGGGTTCGAGCAAGAGGCGTATCATGGCCAGACGACTACGCTCACCGCCCGAAAGTACGCGGACGAACTTGTCGCTGGCCTCGCCGCCGAACATGAACGCACCGAGGATGTCGCGAATCTTCGTGCGGACGTCACCACGGGCAACACGGTCGATGGTGTCATAGACGGTGATGCTGCCGTCGAGCAGTTGTGCCTGATTCTGAGCGAAATAGCCTATCTGCACACCCTGTGCAATCTTCAGGTTTCCCTCGAACGGAATTTCTCCCATGATACATTTGACGAGGGTCGTCTTGCCTTCGCCATTGTTGCCCATGAAGGCCACCTTCTCGCCGCGACGGATGCTGAGGTTGACGCCTGAGAACACCTGGTGTGCCCCATAACTCTTCGCCACGTCCTCACAGATGACGGGCCAGTCGCCACTGCGCTGGCAAGGCGGAAAGCGCAGGTGGAGGTGGGCATTGTCGATTTCGTCAATCTCGACGGGTACCATCTTTTCAAGCATCTTGATACGGCTCTGCACCTGGTTCGACTTGGTAGGTTTGTAGCGGAAACGCTCGATGAAGTCGCGGGCCTCGGCAATCTCGCGCTGCTGGTTTTCATAGGCGCGGATTTGTGTGGCACGCCGCTCTTCGCGCAACTTCACATAGTCGTCATATTTCACACGGTAGTCGTTGATGCGGCTGCACGAAATCTCGATCGTGCGGGTGGTGACGTTGTTGATGAACGCGCGGTCGTGGCTGACAAGGATGACGGCATTGGCACGCTGCAGGATGAACTGCTCCAGCCAAAGAATCGAACCGATGTCGAGGTGGTTCGTCGGTTCGTCGAGCAGCAGGAGGTCAGGCTTTTGCAAGAGAAGTTTAGCCAGTTCGATGCGCATGCGCCAACCACCCGAAAACTCGCTGGTCGGACGGTGCAAGTCGTCGCGACGGAAGCCGAGGCCCGTGAGCGTGCGTTCGATTTCCGCCACACGGTTCTGTCCGCCCATCATGTCGTAGCGGTCCTGCTCGTGAGTCAGACGCTCGACCAGCGACATGTAGTCATCGGTCTCGTAGTCGGTACGCTCGGCCACCTCCTGCTGCAGACGTGCGATGCGCTCCTCCAGTTCCTTGACATGGGCAAAGGCCGTCTCAGCCTCCTCCATCAGCGTGCGTTCGTCGGCGAGCACCATCACCTGCGGCAGATAACCAATCGTGATGTCGCGCTGACGTGCCACTGTGCCTCGTGTCGGCAACTGCTCGCCTGCAATGATTTTAAGCAGGGTCGATTTGCCTGCCCCGTTCTTGCCGACCAAGGCAATACGGTCCTTCGGACTAACGACGAACGACACATCTTGAAGCAGCGGTTGTGCTCCGAATTCCACGCTCAAGTTATCGATAGAGACCATAGAATTTGTTAATTTTGTGCAAAGGTACGACAAATCTTTAAGATTATTATTCGTTGTATTAAAGAAAAAATCGTAAATTTGCCGATGAATCTAATCTGAATCACTATGACAGACCCACACAAACACAGCTTGAGCCGCCGCGACTTTCTGCGGCGAATGGGCATCGGTGCCGGTTCGGCCGTGGCACTCATGGCGCTCGAGCCGCTCAACATCTTTGCCGACGAACCGAAACGTACCAAAGTCACGGGCCGCATGACCTACCGCATTCAGCATGGCTCGAAAGAACAGATTTCGTTGTTGGGCTTCGGTATGATGCGACTGCCCGACGACCAGGAAGCCGTCAACCGCATGGTCGACTATGCCATCGAACATGGTGTGAACTATTTCGACACGGCTCCTATGTACATGGGCGGACGGTCGGAAGAACTGATGGGTGAAGCCCTCCGTCGGCACAACCTTAAGAAAATCTACATGGCCACGAAGATGTCGAACCAGAACCAGCGGCTATGGACCTTTGAAGAGTCGAAGAAACTCTACTACAAGTCGATGGAGCGGCTGCAGACCGACTACATCGACTACTACCTGCTGCACGGCATCGGCGGCGGCGGGATGGATGCTCTGCGCGGACGATTCATCGACAACGGAGTGCTCGATTTCCTCATGCAGGAGCGCAAGGCGGGGCGCATCCGTCACCTCGGGTTCTCCTACCACGGCGACGTGAGCGTGTTCGACTATCTGCTCGACCATAACGACGAATACCACTGGGATTTTGTGCAAATTCAGATGAACTTCCTCGACTGGCGCCATGCCGGTAACCGAGGCCGCCGGCGTGGTGGCGATGCCGACGCCGAATACCTGTATAACAAACTGGAGAAGTTAGGCATCCAGTGTGTCATCATGGAACCGCTGCGTGGCGGTGCCTTCGGACGTATGGCACCCGAACTGGCAGAGCAACTCACCAAGGTCCGCCCACAGGACAGCACGGCACGCTGGGCTTTCCGTTGGGTAGGAAGTTTCCCGAATGTGCTCACGACGCTGAGCGGCATGAACAACATGGATCACCTGAAGGAGAATGTCGAGACCTTCTCACCGCTCGAAACATGCACCGAGGCCGAGAATGCCCTGCTGGCCAGCGTGGCCGACCAGATGGCAGGCTACCCGACCATTCCCTGCACCACCTGCAGTTATTGTATGCCCTGCCCCTACGGCGTCAACATTCCCGCCAACTTTGCCTACCACAACGATGCCGTCAACCAAGGAATCCTGCCGTTGCCTTCGCCCACAGACCCCAGTTTTGCAGAACGGAAACGGCGGTTCATCGACGGCTACAAGGTTGCACTACCCGACCGCGACGCCTGGGCACTCTCATGCGAGGACTGCGAAGAGTGTCTGCCCAAGTGTCCGCAGCAAATCCGCATTCCCAACCAGATGGCACGCCTCGTGGAGATGACAATGCTCAAGTCATAGACGGACGTTATCAGTGAGAAAGAGTATAAAACAGGGGGAGCACAGATTTGTGCTCCCCCTGTTTGTTTGTAGATATGCTAAAAACTGCACATTACTGGTTCATCAGACGGCCTTCTCCCCACTTGATGTCGGGATAGGCAGCCTTTAGGTCCTGACAGGCCTTGTCGATGCTCGAACTGCCACTTGTGGCAAAGGGACAGACGGTCTTGCCTGCGAAGTCGTAGGTTTCAAGGAAGGTGTTGATAATGGTCGGTGCCGTGTACCACCAGATGGGAAAACCTACATAGACCGTGTCATAGGGCGTAAGGTCGAGCGTCACCTGCTTGATGGCAGGACGCGACGAGAGGTCTTTCATCTCGAGTGTCGAGCGCGATGTGCTGTCGCGCCAGTCGAGGTCGGCGTCGGTGTAGGGTGTCTCCGGCTGGATTTCGAAAAGGTCGCCATCTACCTCCTTGGCAATACGCTCGGCTGCAGCCTTCGTGGTACCTGTGGCTGAAAAATACGCCACCAATGTCTTCTTCATGTCTTGGTTCTCCTGTTTTTTTGCTGATTGTGAGCAGGCTGTAAGACAGATGCCCAGCACAACTGCCAGCATGATCGAAATACGTTTCATCATTTTGTGATTGAGGATTGAGAATTAGCAAAAAAATTATAATCTTACTGCAAATTTACCGTTTTTTTTCATAACACATTCAACTGTAGCCGTTTTTTTGCCGACAAGCAAGAAAAACATGCCGAACAAGCAGAACCGTAACAGGTAAACGACAAAATGGCACCGGCTGAAAAGGTACGGAAAGACAACGCCAAGTGCTTAACGTGAACACGCCAAGTGCTTGGCGTTATTTCTCCAAGTGCTTAGCGTCGTTTCGCCAAGCACTTGGAGGGGTGAATGTGCTGCCCCACGGACGAATAGACTACAGTCCAATCATTGTGAGCGAATGGGCAGGAATGCTGACGGCACCGTCTCTCCCGACCTTGAGCACTTGCTCCTGAGGAACGACATGCTCGCGATTGCGGTCGTTGTAGTCGTCGGGCGACTGTCCGCTCAGCACGGTGGCACGCAACTGGCGGGGCTGCCGCTTACCGAGGCTGGCAAAGTCGAGCGTCAGCGGCTGTGCCTTGTCAGGGTCTTTGTTCACGACCGCAAGCACATAGTGGCTGCGCGTCTCATCAGCCGTCAGCACGAGGTCGAAAACACCTGTCTGACGGTCGCCGTGGGTCAACTTGTCAAATTTACCTTCGACGGGGACGATGTTGGGTTGCAGCAGGTTCGTGTACATCCACAGCACATAATAGGTCGAGCGTTTCACCAGTCCGTCCTTATCGACACGGATGGCACCGCGCGTATTGACGATGGGCGAGAAACAGGCTATTTCTACCCAGTCGGCATGGCGCAGACAGGCATTGAGGAAACAGGCGGAGAAAAGCGCATCAGCCTGGGTGTATGTGGCGTTGATATCGTTCTTACGACGCGCTTCAAGGTCAAAACCGCGGCGCAGGTCGCCGTGCCACGGATGGTGCCAGTTGCGCAGGTTCCACTCGTCGTAGGCAATCTTGATGCGTCCGTCGCCCAGCCCAGCCTCGTGCAGGATGTCGATGGTGCGGCAGATGTCTGCCTCTGGAGCATCGGTCTTCATCATGCAGTCGATGTAGGTCGCAGGATTGTTCACATGGAACAGCGGGTCCCAATAACCGTGGATGGAGATGTAGTCGAGATAGGGCGCAGCCGCACGCAGCAAAGGCATCGTCCAGCCAGGGTCGGAAGTGGCTGCGGCGAAGAGTTTGGCATCCTTCGTCACGCTCCGCATCAGTTTAGCCGACTCGCGCACCAGCGGTCCCCACTCCTGCACGGTGCGCGCACCGAGTTCGTGAGCACCCCAGTTCTCGTTTCCCACGCTCCAATACTTCACGTTGTAAGGTTCGGGATGGCCGTTGCGAGCACGGAGTCGTCCCCATTTACCGACATTCAGGTTGCAGTATTCCACCCAGTCGCTCATTTCCTCGGGCGTACCCGTTCCCGCATTGGTGCAGATGTATGGTTCGCAACCTACCTTGCGGCACCACTTGATGTACTCGTCGGTGCCAAAGGTGTTGGGATCTTCGACCGACCATGTCTTGTCGAACACGGGCTGACGCTCGGGACCTACGCCGTCGAGCCAGTGGTAGGTCGAAACGAAGCAGCCGCCAGGCCAGCGCACGATGGGCGTCTTGATGGCCCGTAGCGCCTCGATGACATCGGTGCGAAACCCGTCTTCGTCGCTCAGCGGCGACCCTGGGTCGTAGATGCCGCCATAGATTTGATTGTCAAAATGTTCGATGAACTGTCCGAAAATCATCGGGTTGTACTTCACCATCGGAGCGTCACGGACAACGCTCACAGTGTTCTGGGCCGTAGCCAACAGGGGTGTCAGGCACAGGCCCAACAACATTTTCTTCCACATAATTTTCTGATAATGCTTTGTCTATAAGTTTTACGGCGGCAAAGTTACGTCATTTCCTTGAGAAACCCGTTTAGAAATTTCTCAAATTCTATAAAAATATGCGCATTGTGCGGTTCAGAGGTAGCGCGCCGTGATGCTCTCCTTGCATTGGCGCAGACCCTCGGGCGTTCCGCTGAAGAGGATGCGGCCACCCTGTTCGCCGGCACCAGGACCGAGTTCGACAACGTGGTCGGCAGCACGGATGACGTCGGTGTTGTGCTCAATGACATAGACGGTGTTGCCCTCGGAGACCATGTGGCGGAAGAGGTCGATGATGCGCTGCACGTCCTTCAGGTGCAGGCCGTCGGTGGGTTCGTCGATGATGAAGACCTTGCCTTTTTCGCCCAGATACGAGGCCAACTTCAGACGCTGCAATTCACCGCCGCTGAGGGTTGAAAGTGCCTGATTGAGATGCAGATAGCCCAGACCGACCTCGCGCAGCGGACGCAGTTTTTCCTCGATGACCGTGCCACGGAAAAACTCACTGGCCAGACGCACGCTGAGGTCGAAGACTTCGGCTATGTTCAACGAGACATCCTTGGTGCCGCCCGAGGTGAGCGTGCCAGACATTCGGTACTGCAGCACCTCTTGATTGTAGCGAAGTCCGCCACAGGCCTCACACGTTGTTTCAATGTTGTCCATAAAGGCCATCTCGCTGACAATGACGCCTTTACCTCCGCAGACGGGACAAGCACCACGGCCGTTGAAGGCGAAGTCGGTCTCCTTCATCTTGTGCTTTTTGGCAAAGAGTTTTCGGATGTCACCCGCCACGTCCATGTAGGTGGCAGGCGTCGAACGCAGACTCACGCCGATGTTCTTCTGCGAGATATACACCACATTGTCCAATCCCTCCTTCTGCCTGACGCACTCCATGAGCGAACTCTTTCCCGATCCTGCCACGCCGCAGATGACGCAAAGCACGCCCGTAGGAAGGTCAATGCTGATGTCTTGCAGGTTGTGAAGCGTAGCATGTTCTATGGTTATGAAGCCCGAAGGCCGCAACACTCCCCCAATCGCAGGGAGATGGTGGGAGGCCAAGTACTTTCCTGTGTCCGTACCGCTCTTCAGCAACTCCTCGTATGTTCCTTCAAACACAATGTTGCCGCCTTCGATGCCAGGGCCAGGACCCATATCAACGATGTGGTCCGCCATGCGAATCATCTCCTTGTGGTGTTCGACAAGGATGACGGTGTTACCGGCATCACGAAGCCTTTGCACAGAGTGTTTCATGAGTTGGATGTCGTGATTGTGCAGTCCGACCGAGGGTTCGTCAAGAATGTACAGCACGTCGGACAAAGACGAATTGATGTACTTCGCTATCTTGCAGCGTTGTGCCTCGCCTCCCGAGAGCGTGCCGACGGCGCGGTCGAGCGAGAGATAGCCGAGGCCTATCTCTTCGAGAGCCGTCAAACGTGCACCGATGGCAGCCTTCAAGTCGACCGCCAGCGGGTCGCTGATGCTGCGAATCCACTCGTTGAGCCGTGTGATGCTGAGTTGGCACACGTCGGCGATGTTACGGCCCTCAATCTTGCACGAACGCACACGGTCGTTGACACGCGTACCGCCACAATCAGGACAGCGTCCCATGCGCAGCATCGGATTGAGCACGGAGGCGTGAAGCAGACCCTCCTCCGAGTTGATAATACTGCGGTACATGCGCGGAATGAGCCCCTCGTACTTGGCGGTCTTTGGCCAGTTCGCAGGCGGATTCTTGAGGCGAATCTGCGGACTGTTGAGGAAAAGGTCGAGTTCTTCGGGCGAGTAATCGCGTATCTTCTTGTCAAGGTCGAATAGGCCGCTGTGGGCATAGCGAATCCAGCGCCAACCGCCTTTACCGAAAGCGATATAGTGAATCGTATCCTCATCGTTGAGGCTCTTGTCGAAATCAACGAGTTTATGAATATCGAGTTCGCGAATCTCGCCCAAACCGTTGCAGCGAGGGCACGAGCCTTCGGGATGGTTGAAGGAGAACGACTCAGCATAGCCCACGAAGGGCTTGCCCACACGCGAGAAGAGCAGGCGCAGCAGGGCATAGATATCGGTATAGGTGCCGACCGTCGAACGCGAGTTCTGTGCCGGTTTCTTCTGGTCGATGACAATGGCGATGGGCAGATTCTCGATGCTTTCGACATGCGGACGCCCATACTTCGGCAGGTATTGCTGGACGAACGTCGGGAAGGTGTCGTTCAGTTCACGCCGCGACTTGGCGGCAATCGTGTCCATCACCAGCGAACTTTTTCCACTTCCGCTCACACCCGTAAACACCGTAATCTGGTGTTTCGGTATCTCCAACGACACACCCTTCAGGTTGTTCTCCGTCGCCCCACGTATGATAATTTTGTCTTGGTTCATCGGTGTTCCACTTAAACAATGGCAAAGGTACGATTAAGTGAGCACAATTCCAAGTTTATTTGAGAATTGTCGAACGGGAGTACCTTCGACGAAGCCAAAGATACGACTATGCGAGCGAAAAAACAAATAAATTTGGAAATTCGCTCGCATAGTCGTATCTTTGCCACGGAATATATATAATTTATTCGAATGAGAAGATTTATCTTCTGTTTGCTAATGCTGTGGACTTGTACGTCATTATGGGCACAGAAACCGTTTGAAGAGGACGGCGAAGCGTCGTACTACGGCTCTGCCTGGCACGGACGACGAACAGCGGACGGCGGCATCTACGACAAAGATGCGCACATCTGCGCCCACAAGACACTGCCCTTTGGAACACGTATCAAGGTGACGAACAAGAAAAACGGGAAATTCACCATCGTCACCGTAACCGACCGTGGACCCTACGGTCGCGGTCGCATCGTCGATCTCTCGAATGCAGGAGCCCGCGACATCGACATCATCCGTTCTGGTGTTGCCCCCGTCCACCTCGAAGTGCTACCGCCAGAACTGGAGGTCTGCGTTGATTCCATTATGCAACAAATGCAAAAGCGGAACCTGATGTTGGTTCCGCTGCTCGAGACTCAGCCCACATGGCGTGGCCTTACACTAATGCAGATAGATTCGCTCACCCACACGTTTGGCAAGCGCCCGTGAGATGGCGTTCATGCGGACGAACTGCTGCATGACTTCATTTTGCTTGTCGATGTCGCCCATGACGGCGGGATCGGCAAGTTGTTTTTTTAGCGATTTCAGTTCGTCGTTGACAATCAGGAATTTATAGTCGAGCAGGAGGCGGCTGATGTACTCGCTCATCATTTCTTCCTCGGCAGGCATCTGCTGGCTCTTGCTCAGTTGGTAACGGTCGGCGAGCAGGTCGGTGGCCTCACGGCTCATGTCGAGGTCGGGACTGCTGACAAAGTAACGGCTGCACGAAAAACCTTCGCTGCCCACGTGTTGACAAGCCTCGTCCAGCATCCGAACATAGAGCGGATGGTGGAAAGTCAGGCCGTCAATTGTGAGTTCGTGCTGCACATACTGGGCCACGCTGGCTTTCTCGTCCTTTCCCTCCAGATTGACAAACGTCATGGGCAGTTCGCCATAGCGCACCACAAGCGTCATGATCATGCGCTCCAGACGGATGTAGGGGTCATGGTCGTCCGTCATCTTCCTCTCATAGGGCGAGGGCTCAGTACCAGCCAGTGGAGTGGCGATTGTTTCAGTCTGTGGAATATCTTCTACTGAAGGCGGAGGAGGCAACTCCGTTTCTTCTTGTAGGGACGACCCGTGGGGCGTCCCGATTGGTGTCATTTCCTTTTCCATCATGGACGCCCCACGGGTCGTCCCTACAGGGGCTTGCGCCTTACGTTCTTGCTCATGCACCTGACGCTGACGTTCACGCTCACGTTCCACCTTACGCTGCTCAAGATAGGCACGGCGCATCTTTGAGCAGTTGCGGGCAAGCATCTGCTCGTCCATGTGCATCAGTTCGGCACATTCGTGCAGGTATGTCGAACGCAGGATTTCATCGGGGATGACTTTGATGCTGTCAAGAATGTTGTTGACGAGTTGGCTGCGCTTGAGCGGGTCTTTCCCAGCCTCGCTGATGAGCAGGTTGACCTTGAAGAGGATGAAGTCGGTCTGGTGCTGCTCGACATACTGCTTAAACTCGGTGGCATTGTGCTTTCGGGCGAACGAGTCGGGGTCGTCGCCGTCGGGCAGCAGCAAAACCTTGACGTTCATGCCCTCTGCCAGCAGCATGTCGGTTCCGCGCAGGGCAGCGTGGATACCCGCCTCGTCGCCGTCGTAAACGAGTGTGATATTAGAGGTAAAGCGGTGAAGCAGACGTATCTGCGCCTGGTTGAGGGCCGTTCCAGAGTTTGCCACGACGTTCTCGATGCCGCATTGATGCATGGAGATGACGTCGGTGTAGCCTTCGACCATATACACCAGGTCTTCCTTCGCAATCTGCTTCTTCGCCTGGTAGATGCCGTAGAGTTCGTTGAGTTTGTGAAAAATCTCGCTGTCGTTGGAGTTGATGTACTTCTGCTCCACCCCCTTCGTGCGGCTGTCGAGTTTTCGTCCGCCGAAGGCCGAGACCTTGCCGCTGACGTTGAACCACGGGAAGATGACGCGACCACGGAATTTGTCGATGAGACCGCCTTTGTCGCGCTTGATGCTCAGGCTGGTACGACAGAGGAAATCCTCCTTGTAACCGGCTTTCAGCGCAGCCTTAGACATGGCGTCCCACGAGTCGGGACTATAGCCCAGACGGAACTTCTCGATGATGTCGTCGCGGAAGCCTCGGTTGCGGAAATAGGCCAGGCCGACAGCACGGGCATCTTCATCCTTCAGCATCGTGTCGTGGAAGTAGCGGCTCGCCCACTCGTTGACAGCAAACATGCTCTCTCGGTCGCTCTGACTCTGACGCTCCTCGTTGGTCATCTCGCGCTCCTTCACCTCGATGCCGTAGCGCTTGGCGAGGAACTTCAGCGCTTCGTAATAACGCAACTGCTCCTGTTCCATAATGAAGTGGACGACGTTGCCGCCCTTGCCGCAGGAGAAGCATTTGCAGATGCCACGGGCTGGATTGACATAGAACGACGGCGTCTTGTCGTCGTGGAACGGGCACAGACCTTTGTAACTCGCACCCGAGCGGCGCAAAGTCACATAGTCCGACACCACATCGACGATGTTGGCGGCGTCCATAATACGGTCTATCGTAGCCTGGTCAATCATAGAGAGGGAAAAAAGAAGAAAGAAGCCCCCAGACCCCTCCCCAGCCCTCCCCAAGGGGAGGGAGATGGGGGTGCAAAAGTCCTCCCCCTCACAGAGGGAGATAGAGGGGCCTGTAAGAATTTTACTTCAACAGGTTGAAAAACTCGTTGCGCTTTGCTTCGTCCTTGAATTCACCGCAGAGGTCGATGGTCTTCGTCACCGTTCCCTGCTTCTCGACGCCGCGCATCTGCATACACAAGTGCTGTGCCTCGACGACGACGATAACACCCTTCGGGTGCAGCGTTTCCTGAATGCAGCGACGAATCTGTACGGTCAGATGCTCTTGGACCTGCAGGCGGCGTGCGAAGATATCGACGACGCGCGGAATCTTGCTCAGTCCGACAATCTCGCCGTCGGGGATGTAGCCCACGTGTACGCGACCGAAGAACGGAAGGACATGATGCTCGCAAAGCGAATAAAACTCAATGTCCTTCACGACAATCATCTGCTTGTAGTCCTCGTGGAACTTCGCCGAGTTGAGCACAGCCACGGGGTCCATGTCGTAGCCGCAGGTGAGTTGGCGCATGGTGTTGGCGACACGCTGCGGAGTCTTCAGCAGACCTTCGCGCGTGGAATCCTCGCCGATGAGTTGCAGCATACGCTCGGTAAGTTGCTGCAATTCCTGTTTTTTCTGCTCGTCGTTCATCACTTGAATCTGATGATTTCACTGCGAACAACCACAGCGTCGCGGCTGATGCGTTTCACTCTGCCGAGGTATTCATTAGCCTCCTCGCGTGTGGCAAAATCGCCGACCTGACAACGCCAGTGAGGTGCGCTGAAGGTGACGTAGGAACGCAGTTCGGGGAACGCTGCCGTGACCTGTGCACCGACACGCTGCGCCTTCTGCTGCTCAACACGCTGGCTGCTACCCCAATACACTTGGATGCGATAGCCCTTCAGGCGCTGGCGTTTGCCGACATGCATGGCAAAGTCGTTCTTTGGAGCCTCTTCCTCGGCCATCTCGATGTCCGCCCCATTCACGATTTCCGTGAGCCGCGCGTCCTGGGTCAGGGTTACAGTACCCTGACCGCTGGACTGCTGCTCCAGATGCTCGGTGAACGTCTGGGCATGGCTGCTAAGCACAGCCCAAACGAGAAGCATACCTGCTAAAAACGTTCGCTTCATTCTATTTCAGTTTATTTCCAGGCGTCGATGATGCCCTTGAAGTCGGCTGCCTTGAGCGACGCACCGCCTATTAGGCCGCCGTCGATGTCGGGCTTGGCGAAGAGTTCGGGTGCATTCGAAGCCTTGCAACTGCCACCGTAGAGGATGCTGGTTTCTTCAGCAACATCCTTGCCATACTTCTCGGCGATGACTGAACGGATGTAGGCGTGGATTTCCTCGGCCTGCTCGCTTGTGGCGGTCTTGCCCGTACCGATAGCCCAGATGGGCTCATAGGCAATCACGATTTTCTTGAAGTCTTCGGCACTGAGGTTGAACACGCTGCCTTCGAGTTCGGCCTTCACCACCTCGTTCTGCTTGTTGGCCTCGCGCTCAGCCAGGCTTTCACCGATGCAGAAGATGACTTTCAGGCCGTTTTCGAGAGCAAGCAGCACCTTCTCCTTCAGGATTTCAGGAGTCTCGCTGTAATACTCGCGACGCTCCGAGTGTCCGAGGATAACGTATTCGGCACCTGTCGATTTCACCATTTCGGCGCTGACTTCACCTGTGTAGGCACCGCTCTTCTTGTCGGCGCAGTTCTCTGCACCGAGTTGCAGAACGCTGTGGTCGATCATGTCGCTCACCTTTGCCAGATGGATGAAGGGGGTGCAGATGACCACGTCACAGTTAGCCTTTTCGGCTTTCAGCATGTCGTTCAGTTCGGCAGCGAGTGCCATACCTTCCTGCAGGTTCTTGTTCATTTTCCAGTTGCCTGCAACAATTTTCTTTCTCATGTTCGTTTCGTTTTTTTATGGGGTTAATGGTTTTGAGGGGTTTGATGGAATGAGTGGGCAGCGAGGACGGCGTCCAGTTCTGCTTCGTCAGGGAGTGCCCAGTTGCTCCACTTCGCTATGACTTTGCCGTCGCAGAGGAGGATGAGCCCTGGATTGGCACGCACCATCGTCTTGAGGAGCCTTTCGTCGCTTTGGAGACAGGGGTATTCTGCGCCCGTGTGTTCGTTCCAGTAGTGCCGGTCCTGTTCATCGGAGGCGGTCAGGCAGTAGAACGGAATGCCGTGCATCTCAGCGTAGTCGTATGCCTCGTTCAGCAGTCCGACGCAGCCTTGGTCGGCAGCCCTCAGGTCGGGCGCAACAATGAGGAGCGTCGGACCCTCTGCGTAGATGATGTCGGTGCTGTGGTCGGCCTCGCTCGCTGCATCGATGGCGTAAAACTCAGCCACATCGAGTTCGTGTACTCGGTAGGAGTGAGGGTCGTGCCGTTCGGGGTCGTCCATCATCCGACGCACATCGGCACCCACGTGCCAGGGTCGGAAATCGACAACGGGCAAAGCCCCGATGCAGTATAAGGCGTAAACCACGATGCCCACCATGAGGGGGGTCGAAATTAGCCACGCACTGGCCGGACGGACGAGCCGCAGTTGGTAGCGTGGTCGCCACCACACCAACAGGGCGCAGGCCAGCAAGACAAGGTTCTTGAGCAGTGTCTCCGTGTTGGTCAGAATCAAGGCATCGCCAAAGCAGCCGCAATCCTCGACGGGGTTGAACACCGCCAGCCACACGGTCAGCAGGGTCATCACCGCCATCAGCACCAGGGTGAGCCGAGGTACCAACTTCCTGTTCAATCCAAACAGCAGACACACACCGAGGGAAAACTCGACGAACGCCAGACCGACACTGGCTACCAGCAACAGCATTCCTTCACCGATGCCAAGTCCCAGGGCTGCACTGTAGTCGGTCAGTTTCACCATCGTCCCGATGGGGTCGTTGGCTTTTACCCAACCGGAAAACAGAAACGTCACGGCGAGCACGAATGCCGCTGCATTCACCAGCCCGTACGCTCCTCGCCTAAGCCGTTTGCTCATTCGCTTCCGTCAGTTTGATGAGTCCGAACACGGCGTAGTTAATCATGTCCATGTAATTGGCGTCGATGCCTTCGGAGACAATCGTCCGTCCGTCGTTCGACTCAATTTCCTTCGTGCGGTATATCTTCATCAGAATCAGGTCCGTATAACTGCTCACACGCATCGAGCGCCACGCCTCGTCGTAGTCGTGGTTCTTCCGTATCATCAGTTGCAGGGCGCGTTTGGCCTGCTTGTCGTATTCGGCCAACGCCTCGTCGGGCGTCATGTCCTCCACCTCTGCAAAACCGTGCTCCAACTGAATCAGCGCCACGATGCCGTAGTTGACGATGCCCTGAAACTCTGGAAAAATGCCTTCATCGACAAGAGCCTCTCCCTTGATTTCAAGACTGCGGATACGGTTGGCCTTGATAAAAATCTGGTCGGTCACCGACGACGGTCGCATGATGCGCCACGCGGCCCCGTAGTCCTTCAGTTTCTTGCTGAACAGTTCGCGGCACAGCGCCATTGCCTGTCGGAACTGCCCATTCGTATGTTCGAGTCGTGCGTCCATGTCCATTACACATTTCGTTTGCAAAGTTACGACAAAAATGTCAAATGTCAAATGACAAATAGAAAAAATGGTGGCAGAGCGCAGATATTTGTCAGAAACACACGTTTTCGCCCCCTTTTTCTGTTGGCACAAAATACAACGCTAAGTGCTTAGCGTGACAACGCCAAGTGCTTAGCGTAAATTCTCCAAGTGCTTAGCGTGATTTTTCCAAGCACTTGGACATACCAGTCCGGTGGGGTGTGTTAATACTCCGTCTTGTCCGTTTTTTCGTCCCAAAGGCGGAACACGTGCATCGCCTCCGTGCCTTCCATCTTGACGATGGGCGTCGTGCGCTCCGACATCGGCAGTTCGAGTTCACGATAGATAAAGTCGTCGTCGAATCCGATGGCCCCAGCGTCCTTGCGGTCGTTGGCGTAGTAGATGCGGTCGAGGTGAGCCCAGTAGATGGCACCGAGACACATCGGGCATGGTTCGCACGAGGTATAGATGACGCAGCCGCTGAGGTCGAACGTTCCGAGTGCCAGACATGCCTTGCGGATGCAGTTGACTTCGGCATGAGCCGTGGGGTCAGTGTCGATGGTGACGCTGTTGGACGAGCCGGCAATGATTTTTCCGTCCTTGACGATGACGGCACCGAAGGGTCCCCCACCCTTCTTCACACTCTCGGCCGAAAGGCGCACAGCCTCGGCCATGAAGGAGCGGTCCTGCTCTGTAATTTCAATACTTTTTTTCATGGTTTCATTATTTGGAAATGTCATTGTTCGCTGCAAAAATAGGTAAAAATGGGCGAAACAGCAAATTTTTTTAATTTTTAATGGTGGATTATTCATTATTTCGTCGTACCTTTGCACTATATCAACACACATTTATTTATTAACACCCAACACAAATGAAAAAGACATTGCTCAAATTGATGCTGGCCGCACTGATTGTGGCAGGATGCATCAGTTGCACAGAAAACGGACAGAAATTCCGTCTTGAAGGTGCTATCGAAGGTTTGGAACAGGACGACACCCTCCTGCTCATCGACGCACTGACCGAAGACACCGTCGCCATGGTGCCCGTAGTCGGTGGAAAGATCACCCCCGTCGAAGGCAACGTAGCCGAAGCCGTCTATGCCGTGCTCGTCAACCGCGACCGCACTGCAGGACTCCAACCCATCTTCCTCGAAGAAGGCACCATCAGCGTCGAAGGCAACATCAACGGGATGCTCCTCACCAAGCAAATCGGCACACCCCTCAACAACGAGGCCGACTCGCTGTTCAAGGACATCATGGCCATCAACGACGAATTCGCCTCGCAAGAGAACCCCGACTTCGACGAATTTTTGCAGAAGTTGGGCAGTAAGACCTCCGCTGCCATTCGCAAACATAAGGACGACCCCCTCGGCTACTTCCTCCTCACACAATTCAACGACGGCATCGAGGTGGACGAGATGCAGGAACTCATCGCCCTGATGGAACCGAAATACGGAACAAACGAGAACTTCCAGGCCATCAAGGAAAGTTACGAAATCAAGGCTGCTACGGACGAAGGCGAGATGTTTGCCGACTTCGAAGCCACTTACGAAGGCAAGACGACTAAACTCAGCGACTACGTCGGCAAGGGCCAGTACGTCCTCGTTGACTTCTGGGCATCGTGGTGCGGTCCCTGCCGCCAGGAGATTCCCAACCTGATTGCCGCCTACAACAAGTACAAAGGCAAGGGTCTCGTAGTGCTGGGCGTGGCTACCTGGGACAAGCCCGAAGACACGCTGAAGGCCATCGACGAACTGAAGATTCCTTATCCCCAGATGATGAATGCACAAGACGCTGGCAGCAAGGCATACGGCATCGAAGGCATTCCGCAAATCATCCTCTTCGGCCCCGACGGCACCATTGTCGCTCGCGACCTGCGTGGCGACGCCATCGAAGAGAAACTGGCTGAAATTTACAAGTAACCCTATTTTTAACTTATCCAAAACACACAAAACAATGAAAAAATTCTTTTTGATCGCATTGACACTCATGTCCCTGTCGCTCAGCGCCCTAGCACAGGACTGGACAGGTCGTGTCTATGAATGTAACGACAGCGAGTTGCTGCGCGAACAGATGACGGCCCAGATGAAAGCCGACCCTGAGTTCCAAAGCATGGATTACATGGAAAAGCAACTGGTATCGACCGTCATCAACTGCATGAAACTGAAGATGACGTTGAAGTTCAAGAAAGACCAGAAAGTAACGACCACGGCTTCTGTCACCCTCGACACGGAGAAAACGAAACTGATTCCTGGCATCGCCGACCTGCGTGAGGCTTTCGACGAAATGGCTCGCGATATGGCCAAGAGCATGAACTCCACCGACTCGTACACCATCAAGGGCAAGACTGTCGAAATCGACGGCTCAGCATTCAACATTCTTGCAGACGGCAAGCAACTCCAAGTTAGTGAAGACGGCGTCACGCTCACCTTCGTACGCAAGAAATAAGTTCACCGTCCATTATCAACAAGGGAGGCACCTGCCCAATATCTGCAGGTGCCTCCCTTTTGTGCCGGCAACAGGGAATCAGTCGCCGTAGAATTCAACATCCTCGACGGTGCCGTCGGCTTTAGTAAACTTGCTTATATAACTCTGACGCCCCCATTCCTGCTCGCCTTCTGCGTCGTAACCGATGGCTTCGTCGAACTCACCACTGAACTGACCGACGTAGGCCCCTGTCTCGGGGCAGTAGGCATTGACAACGAGCGTGCCATAGGTCGAAGTTTCGCTGCCCTCTCCCCCTTCGTAGAGCGTCTTCTCGCGGTTGGTTTCTTTGTAACTGACGAGGCGCAGGTCGTAGAGCGTTTTCCACTCCTCACCGTCCATCGAGGCCGTGATGGTGCCCTCAGTCTTCTCAATGTTAAACACCGCCACAGCATCCTGATAGTTCCCGTTGGTCATGGCGCAATTCACCTCGCCCTCGGGTTTCGGGGCCTGTGTGATGTCGCCCGGAGCGATGGAGTCGGCGGTAGTTTCCGACGTCGAAGCCGTAGAATTGTTGCACGACGCAGAGAGCGTCAGCACGGATGCCAGGAACAGCATCGGAAGAATCAGTTTTTTCATAATATAGTGTAGTTTAGTTACATACTCACATGCAAAAATACGGCTTTTCGGTACACAAACAAAGTTTTTTCGCAAAATTTTTAATTATTAATTGTTCATTATTAATTTTTTACGTATCTTTGCAGCCGCTTTAGCGAAGCCGCTGACGAGATTGTACCCACAAAGCAGGGTGCATACAGGCTCGTGAGGAGCCGATGAGAGAGACTCGTGAATGCTTCGTTGGAACACAACCATCAAATTAAACAACCATAAAGAAATGGACTTAATCAAAGTGGCCGAAGAGGCCTTTGCTACTGGTAAGCAGCATCCAGATTTCAAGGCCGGTGACACAATCACAGTGGCTTACAAAATCATCGAAGGCTCGAAGGAGCGTATTCAGCTCTATCGCGGCGTTGTCATTAAGATTAACGGCGAGGGCACCAAGAAGCGTTTCACCGTCCGCAAAATGTCGGGCACGGTAGGTGTAGAGCGTATTTTCCCGCTCGAATCGCCGAACATTGAAAGCATCGAAATCAACAAAGTCGGTAAGGTACGCCGCGCCAAGTTGTATTACCTGCGCAAACTCACTGGTAAGAAGGCTCGCATCAAGGAGAAACTTACCCGCAAGAAGGAAGAGGCCTAAACCATGCATCTTGAAGAATGCAACACACTGGCTTCGGACAGAAATCAAGGCATCCGCACTTTTCGTGTGGATGCTTTTTTTCTTTTCGACATTTTTTCTTTTCTAACAAAAAAAACGTACCTTTGCACTATATTTCAACATCAACAAGAGTATTATGGAAAAATTAGTCATTAACTCCTACGACGAGTTTGCTTCGCATCTGGGCGAAGTATTGGGAACGAGCGACTGGCTCGAAGTGTCACAGGAACGTATCAACCTCTTTGCCGACGCCACGCTCGACCACCAGTGGATTCACGTCGATGTGGAACGTGCGAAGAAAGAGAGTCCTTATCAATCGACCATTGCACATGGCTACCTCACCCTCTCTCTGCTTCCCTACCTTTGGGACCAGATTATCGAAGTGAACAACCTGAAGATGATGGTCAACTACGGCATGGACAAAATGCGCTTCGGACAGCCCGTCATCACAGGCAGCAGCGTACGGCTCGTCACCACCCTGCAATCCATTGTCAACCTGCGCGGCACGTGCAAGGCTGAGATTAAGTTCACCATCGAAATCAAAGATCAGCGCAAGCCCGCACTTGAAGGTGTGGCAACGTTCCTCTACTACTTCAACAACTAATCCGCCGCACCGAAGACGATGAACATCGCCAGGCGTGCATTTCCGCTTCTCATCTGTCTGTGCAGCACGCTCGCAGCGTCTGCACAGACTTTTGTTTCCACCGACTCCGTAGCGGTGGACAGCACGCGGCGTGGGGGCGAGCAAGTGTTTGAGTTACTCGACCATGCCTTCAACAACCTTGAGCAGTACACCGATCTCAGCCGACGAAAGAAGAAGAAACTCATCCGAGGCTATCTTGGTGCTCAGTTGAAGGAACTGAACAACATCGACACCACCTACATCACACCGCAACTCTACGACTTCGCTGCCATGCTGCAGACGACGACGACGTTCGAGAACTTTACCATTTCAGGCACAGGAACACAGAAACAGTCGCTCGAGTTTGCACCTAAACCGACATTTCGTCTCGGCGGCTACTTCGGCTGGCGCTGGCTGTTCCTCGGATACACCTTCGACGTCGGTAGTTGGCTCGACAAGGAGAATGCCAGAAAGCAGAAGACCGAGTTCGACCTCAGTTTCTACACCTCACGGCTCGGTATCGACCTCTACTACCGCAAGACGGGTACCGACTTCCGCTGCAAGAACTTCAGCCAACTCTTCGACGCTGAACATCCGCGCCCAGCCGACCTCAGCGACGATTTCGACGGGCTGAATCTCCAGACACGCGGCATCAATATCTATTACATCTTCAACTACCGACACTTCTCCTGGCCTGCAGCCTTTTCACAGAGTACCGTCCAACGCCGTTCGTGTGGTTCCTTCAAACTCGGCTTTTCCTTCACACACCACAAGATTACGTTTGACCGGTCGCGGCTTGACCCTCGGCTCGTTCCGCTCATCGACCCGTCTATCTACTTCGACGAGGTGAAGTACAACGACTACGGCATCAACTTCGGCTATGCCTATAACTGGGTATTCCGAAAGAACTGGCTTTTCTGTGCATCGTTCACGCCTGCCATCGCCTACAACGTCGTCTATGTGGAACGAGAGAACATGCAGAAGAACAATGCGGAGGAAGAGTTCCGCCGGTTTCTCAACTTCAGCGACAACAAACTAAACCTCGACTTCATCTGGCGTCTGGGGCTGGTCTATAACGACACGAAATGGTATGCCGGAGCGTCGTTCATCCTCCATTCCTTCAACTATCACAGCGAGCAAGTGCGCCTCAACAATGCCTTTGGCTCGCTCAACTTCTACGTCGGCTTCAATTTCAAGCGGAAGAAAGCCGTTCATTAGCAACTCCCCTAAACAAAAAAGAAACCTCTGAAAGCCTGATAAAGAACGGCATTTCAGAGGTTTCTTCGTAGCGAGAAAGGGACTTGAACCCTTGACCTTCGGATTATGAATCCGACGCTCTAACCAGCTGAGCTATCTCGCCATCCCGCCTTCGGATTTCCGAAAGCGAGTGCAAAGGTAGTGTTTTTTCGGAAACTGACAAAACATTTTGTGCATTTTTTTACTCCTCCACGTGTTTCCGGCTCAAACTGCGGCCAAAGCGGAAGTCCTTCGGGTCGCCACTCACGACATGTTCCTCTCGTTCCGAGGCATCACGGCCCTTGGCATAGCCATAGTAATAGTCGTCGTAGTAACTGTAGCCGTAGTAACTGTAGGGGTCGTAGGAGTTCCACCCGTAGAAGTTGTAGAGTTTAACGAGACGGAAGTAGTCGTTGGTGTTGCCAAAGTAGCCTTCGAAATAATCGGAGTTGAGACGATAGTCGTGAATGGCCACGTCGAGGTCGTGGTTATACGGGAAACTGAGGTAGATGACTCCGTGGCGGATTTCCCAGTGAAAATAGAAACTCTGGTAGCGGATGGGGCACGGCGGGCGGAAGAAGTCGATTTCCTCACCATAGCCGTGGGTGGCATAGTCGTAGGAGGGCACGAAGCGGATGTCGGTGTAGTTTGCCCAGAACGTACGGTCAGAGTAGCCGTCGTAGTAGTACATACCGAAGTCGCCCGTCCATTCGCCCGACAGGATGTAGGCTTCCTCACGGTCGCGGTCGCACGATGTCGCCGTCGTCATGGCCAGCAGCACCACTGCTGCCATCATCCAAATGTTGTAGAAAGTCTTCATAATGCTATACCTATTTATATATAAAAGAGTGGATTTCGCCCCGTGAGAGGCATTTGTTTTCTGTTTTCGCCGCAAAGTTATAGTTTTATTTTTCCGCCTGCAAACATTTCAGAAAGAAAATGAATCCAACTGTGTGTTTTTTAGGATAACCCCTTCTGTCGGGTAGGAAGAGAAGGTGTGAACAGGGGATTTTTCCCCCGCTCGGCGGTGTTTCCGCCTATGTTCAACAGGCCTTCCGTTGCTGTTCCGCATCTCTGTCCAAAATGCTGAAAGCCCCTTATAAATGTACAGAAGCGAAGAAGTCGGAGAAGAAAAATGAGAAAAACGAGAAAAAAAGTGTGAAAAAGTTTTAATGTAACAAAAAATTATTATATCTTTGCCAGCGAAAAGATGCTCAATACTCAACACGGCGGGCGGTGATAGATTTCCACAACTGCACCCCTCTCTACATGAAAACATACGGATTCAACATCGTGTGAACCCAAAGAAACAGAATATTAACCTCTAAATCCAACAACAGTATGAAAAAACTCCTTATCATGATTGGCGTCATCGCCGCTTCGATGCAAGTGACGACGGCACGTGCCCAGGCCTACATGGGCACAGGCGTGGCAGAAGAAGACCCGATGATCTTCAACCACCTCTCAGCAGGCATCAACCTCGGAACCGACGGTTGGGGACTTGAAGTGGCCGCACCGATTACGCCCTATGTAGCCGTGCGCACAGGATTCTCCTCGATTCCTAAGATTGGATTCACCGTAAAGAACATTGACGTACACACCAACAGCAAGGCAAAAGCAGGTGAAGGTGGTTCATCGACCGAGAACATCAGCCTCGACTTCAAGTTGAAGATGACCAACTGGAAACTGCTCTTCGACATCTATCCTTCGAAGCACAACTCGTTCCACTTCACCTTCGGTGCCTTCATCGGTGGCGATGAATTCGTGACAGCCGAATACGACGGCGGACGTCCTGCCGACGGCAACTGGGCAGCCTACACCCCAGACCACCGTAACCAAGGCATCAAGGTCGGAGAAGACTGGTTTGGTATCACTGGAGATAACTGGACAAAGGCAGCCATCAAGGTAAACAAGTTCAAGCCCTACCTCGGCATTGGTTTCGGCCGTGCTGTCAAGCAGGCACCAGGTCTCGCCTTCAACTTCGACATGGGTGTACAGTTCTGGGGTAAGCCCAAAATCTACGGTATGGTGCAGACCCTCGACCCCCTCGGCTTCGTAAACGGATACGAGTTCAGGGAAGCCGACATCAACGGCTATCAGGGCGACGGCAAGGAAGCAACGGAAGAAGCAGCCAAATGGCTCTCCAAACTCTCTGTATGGCCCACGCTCAGTTTCCGCCTGACCTACACCATCTTCTAACCAAAGAAGTGTTATTTATTCACCTATAATTATTAACTAAAAAACCAAAAACACAATGAAAAAGTATTTTGTAATGGCTCTTGCAGCCCTTTTGCCTCTGGCATTCGTTTCGTGTGGTAGCGACAATGACAGTCCAAGTCCTACTCCAACACCTACCACCACCCTCCCCAAACTGGACACCTCGAGAGCAGGACTGTTTGAGAAAATCGTTGCAAAAGATGGTACCACTGACGCTCAGAAGAAGAAGACTCCAGATTCAGGCGACATTGATCCCTTTGGAACCATAACACTTCACTTCCCGAAAATTGGTGGTGACGCAGGAAAGGGCAAGGTGCTCGACCTTGGCGGAAGTGCATCAAAGGCAAGAAAAGCCATCGCCATGGACGTTGCTTCAAATCCATGGGACTTCGAATGGGTAATCGGTCAGTACACAGTAGAAGGCAACAACTACACAATCCCTGGCTTTGGTGTCATTGACATCTCTGGCGGTGCTGCCAACCTGAAGTTCACATTCACGGACGGCACTACCACCAACGCTTCTGCCACGAAAGTACCCTATGACGCTGCTTATTCTCTTGGCGACCTGGCTATATGGGTATGCCGCAGATGGAAGCCAACGGCAACACGTATCGTCATCTACGAAACCGGTTCGGAGAAGTTCTCGGGACAGTGGGACGGTTGCAACCTCGCCACTATCGCCACGAACATCAAGAAAACTATCGGCGACTTCGACGACAGCGAACTGCAGCAACTCGGCAATCTCAACTACATCTACTTCTCACCCGCAAAACGCGTACAATTCAAATTCCAAGGTGCTTCATTGAGTATCAAGAGCGGTGCATGGAACCTGAAGTCCGACGGTTCCTTCACATGGAAACTTGAGGGCAATGCAGGCAACTCCATCATCAATGCTGAAGGTACTGGTGGTGTAGCATTCAACGGCAACGAATGTGGTGTTACCATGAGCATTATTGCCAACGGTGGCCAGTACACAGGTAACGTGATGTTCAGACTCACTCCGTACTAATTCAAACTCTCTTATAGACAAACCGAGGGCAGGGACTCAAGTCCCTGCCCTCTTTGTTTTTTATGAATACTGACCGAAGCCGCTACTGCTCTTCGGTCTCCTCTGTCTCGCTTTCCTGTTTCTCTGAGGACACTTCGAGTGTAACGTGTTGGAGACCGAGTTTGTAGAGTTCGGCGCGGAGTTCGTGTTTCGTGGCGCTTGCCTGTTCAGGATGGAAGAGCGCGATGTGTGCCATGAGAGCCATCTCCGTATTGTCAATAGCCATGATGTGCATGTGACCGTAACCGCGGACGTTGGCGTGCGTCTTGAAGACGGTTGAGACATAGTCGCGGTTAATTTTATCGGTGGCTCCGCCCATAGAGAAGCGCAGCATGGGGTAAAGCAGCATCACAGTCTCGACAAACATCAATGAAGCGCCGAAGAGAGCGGCGACGTTGTCGAAGAGGTCGTCTTCCACTTGCATTACGACCACACCTGCCACGGCTGTCACGGCCGACAGCAGGGTCGAGAGCCAGAGGGCTGTCGATGTACCCGCCACACTGTTGTGCTTACGTTCCCTCATCAGGAAGAACGCCGTCACGGCGTGCAGCACGATGCCGATGATTGCCACGCGCAGCATCATGCCACCGTTGGGCAGCGGAATCGTGTCGTCGAGTTCGATGGGCAGGTTCATGCGGCGAATGCCCTCGAAGGCAAGCGCTCCGGCCGATACGAGCATCAGCACGATTGCCACAAGCCGCAAATTGATGCTGCGATAACGGTAAGCATACGACTTGCGCGGCTTGTCCTTATGCGCATTCATCCGATGGATGAACAGAGCCACGGCAATGGCGAGGACGTTGGCCAAGGTGAACAGCGCATCGGACAGCAGCCCGAGCGAATGGGCAATGAAGCCTGCCACAAAGGCTACAACGACATAGATACAGTTCAACCAGATGCCGATGTTCAGCATCAGACTGTACGAGCCCTTCGCAATGGGCTTTTTCTTTTTCTTGTAATGATGACGATGATGGTGCTTATGCTCCTCTTGTTCTTTTTGTGTTGGTTCCATAGTGTTAGTCAATTGATTTGACTGCAAAGTTACGATTTAACACGCATAAAGCAAAAAGAAAGTTAAAAAACTTTCATTTTTTCACACTAAAACAGTGATTCCAAGTACTTGGAAAATGAACGCCAAGTGCTTAGCGTGAAAACTCCAAGTGCTTGGAAGAAATTATCCAAGCACTTGGAGCGTCATGTCGTCGGCCTACACATCGACAGTCTGCAACTTAGAGAATGAGAGGCGACTACGGCGTATGGGAAACGAGACATCGAAGCGTCCTTTCACCTTCTTCTTCCCCAGCGTGGCAGGCTTGAATTTCATTTTACGACACACTCGCTGTGCCTCCTGGTCGAACTCCGTTCCCATGCTGCGCACGATGTGTGTCTCGACCACTTTGCCTTTCTCGCCGACGATACAGGCCACGACCACCACACCTTCCAACTGGTTGTGCCCTACCTCGGGATTCTTGAAGTTCTTCTGCACGAACGCCTGCACGGCCTTGTCGCCGCCCTTGAACTCAGGCGCGGTATATTTCTCCTGAGGCTGCTGACGACGCTGCATGAAAGGGTCGCCGCCAAATCCGAAGTCGAACCACTGCGCACGCAGACCAGCAGGCAGGACCATCATGCACAGAACGAACAATAACTTTCTTGCCATAGTAAATACAGTTTGATGGTGCAAAAGTACGACTTTATCTTGAATAAAATGTTAAAAATGCGTACCTTTGCAAAGAAATTTAAGAAAGTTTACAGAAAATGATTACTGCAGACCAACTGAAAGACATCCGCGAACGTACTGAAGCCCTGTACCGCTACCTCAACATCGAGCAGAAACTGGTGGAGGTGGAGGAAGAGGAACTGCGCACACAGGCACCAGGCTTCTGGGACGACGCCAAGGCAGCCGAAGTGCAGATGAAGAAAGTGAAGGACATCCGCAAATGGATCGACGGCTACAACGAAGTGAAAAGCGCATACGACGAACTGGAACTGGCGTTCGAGTATTACAAGGAGGAACTCGTAACGGAAGAGGAAGTGGACCGTGACTACGCGACTGCCATCTCGCTCATCGAGGACCTCGAACTGAAAAACATGCTGCGCGACGAGGCTGACTCGATGGACGCCGTGCTGAAGATTAACTCTGGCGCAGGCGGTACCGAATCGCAGGACTGGGCGCAGATGCTCATGCGCATGTACCAGCGATGGGCTGAGGCACACAAGTATAAAGTCACCGTCGTCAATTACCAGGACGGCGACGAAGCCGGCATTAAGACCGTCACCATGGAAATCGAAGGCGACCAGGCCTACGGCTTCCTCAAAGGAGAAAGCGGTGTACACCGTCTCGTGCGCGTCAGTCCGTACAACGCTCAGGGTAAGCGCATGACATCGTTTGCAAGCGTATTTGTCACACCGCTCGTGGACGATTCCATCGAGATTGTCGTCGATAAGAGCAAACTGTCGTGGGACACATTCCGCTCCAGCGGAGCCGGCGGTCAGAACGTAAACAAGGTGGAGACAGGCGTTCGACTGCGCTACCAGTACGTTGATCCCGACACCGGCGAGGAAGAAGAAATCCTCATCGAGAACACCGAGACGCGCAAGCAGCAGGAAAACCGCGAAAATGCCCTGCGCCTGCTGCGTTCGCAACTCTACGACCGCGCGATGAAGAAGCGCATGGCCGAACAGGAGAAAATTGAGGCAGGAAAGAAGAAGATTGAGTGGGGCTCGCAAATCCGCTCCTACGTCTTCGACGACCGTCGCGTCAAGGATCACCGCACCAACTACCAGACCTCAGACGTCACCGGCGTCATGGACGGCAAACTTGACGACTTCATCAAAGCCTACCTGATGGAATTCGCGGGTAAAGAATAATTAAGGAGGACTCTCCCCCGACCCCTCCCTGTGAGGGAGGGGAGCAGTCAGAAAAAATATCAATCAATATGGAAAGACAAGGGCAAACAGTAACCTCTCCCCTCCCTCATAGTGAGGGGTCTGAGGAGAGACTCCATTTTGAGATTGAACGCAAATTTATTGTGACGGGTGAGTGGAAGCATCTGGCCACGAGCAAGACGCACATTGAACAGGGGTATTTCGAGACTGCACCTGGACGGACGGTGCGCATCCGCATCCGCGACGACAAGGCCTACTTGACCATCAAGGGACCATCGAACAAGGATGGGCTGGCACGTTATGAGTTCGAGACCGAGATACCGTTCGACGACGGAAAAAAACTGATGGAACTGTGCCGTCCAGGCCGCATCGACAAGACACGCTGGCTCGTGCCCGACGGACAGCACACCATCGAGGTTGACGAGTTTCACGGCGACAACGATGGGCTGGTCATGGCGGAAATCGAACTGGGCAGCGAGAACGAGGATTTTGTGAAGCCAACGTTCCTGGGCCGCGAAGTGACGGGCGACCGTCGCTTCTACAACAAACACCTCATGAGTTATCCCTACATCATCTGGGGACGGCAGTTCGAAGCAGAAAACTCATAATACGTTCCCGCTATCTACGACATAAACGCTTCCACAGTGCTCGTGCATTGGGCCGTACAAGCCACAGACCTACAGGCAGTGCGATGAGCGTGCCCACGGTGTCGGCATAGAAGTCGAGCCATTCGCCCGAACGACACGTCGTCAGGTAAGCCTGCCAAAGTTCGAGGCAGCCACCGAGCATGATGGGATAGACCACTGCCCAGGTGAACACAGCAAAGGTCAGCCGCTGGTCCTCGCGATGGCGGTACCAGTCGAACCACACGGCCAGCGCCACGAAGGCATACATCAGCATGTGTACCCACTTGTCGAACAGGGGGACGTCTTCCACTTGGGGCACTTCGGGAATGGGCACTACAGACAGCACAAACACACTCACAGAGGTCAGAATTGACCAAAAAAAGTTTCGAAAAGTACGTTTCATCTCGGTTTTACTTACAATCTTACTGCAAAGTTACAGAAATTATTGTAACTTTGCAGCATGAAACGTGAAAATTTCGGCAGCAAACTCGGTGCGATACTGGCAGCAGCAGGCTCGGCCGTAGGGCTTGGCAACATCTGGCGATTCCCCATCGAGACAGGTCGCAACGGTGGCGCTGCCTTCATCTTGGTTTATATCGCCTGCATCATCCTGCTGGGAATGCCTATTATGATGAGCGAATTTCTCATCGGCCGTCACACCCAGTCGAACACCGCACGTGCCTATCAGAAACTCGCGCCTGGCACACCATGGAAATGGGTAGGACGCCTCGGTGTGTTCACAGGCTTTTTCATTCTCAGTTACTACGCCGTCGTGGCAGGCTGGACCATCGAGTATGCTGTGCTCGCCGTGAGCAACCAGTTTCAGGGGATGACCACTAAGGCAGAGTTTGAGCAAGTCTTCACCAACTTCTCAAGCGACCCTCTTTGGCCCATCGTGTGGCTCATTGTCTTCATCCTGCTCACACACTTCATCATCGTGCGCGGTGTAGCACGCGGCATCGAACGGTGGTCGAAAGTACTGATGCCCATGCTGTTTATCATCATCGCCGTACTGGTGGTGTGCTCCGTCAGTATGCCTGGTGCGTCGAGCGGCGTGCAGTTCCTGCTCCAGCCAGACTTCTCCAAAGTGAACAGCCACGTCGTGCTCAGTGCCATGGGACAGGCGTTCTACTCACTCTCGCTCGGCATGGGTTGTCTGTGTACTTACGCCTCCTATTTCGACCGCAAGACCAACCTTTCCAAGACAACGCTGCAAGTCTGTGTCATCGACACCATGATTGCACTCATGGCAGGCTTCATCATCTTCCCTGCCGCTGCCGCTGCCAACTATGGGCTCACGCCACAGGACATCGGCCCGTCGCTCATCTTCATCACCCTGCCCAATGTGTTCCAGCAGGCGTTCGGCAGTATACCCGTGCTGGCATACGTGTTCAGTGTCATGTTCTACCTGCTGCTCATCGTCGCAGCGCTCACCAGCACGATTTCCATGCATGAGGTGGTGACGAGTTACATGGCCGAAGAGTTTCACCTGAAGCGCAACCGCTCGGCCCTGATTGAGACATGCCTGAGCATCTTCCTTGGCATCTTCTGCGCACTGTCGTTCGGCTGTCTGAGCGATGTAAAACTGTTCGACATGACCATCTTCGACATCTTCGACTGGACGGCCTCCAACATCTGCCTGCCTGTAGGCGGCATGTTCATCGCCATCTTCACAGGCTGGTATCTGGACAAACAACTTTTCCGCGACGAAGTGACCAACGGAGGCACCGTCCACGCACCCTATTTCAAGGCACTCATCTTCGTGCTCCGTTACATCACGCCACTTGCCATCCTTGCCATCATCCTCGGCAATTTCGGTCTGTTCTAAAAACTTTATTGTCTTTTTAAGTTACGCTCGGCATCCATTCTCAAGAAGATAAATAGGAGAATGGTGAAGCCCCATAGCGAACTGCCACCGTAGGAGAAGAACGGCAACGGGATGCCGATGACAGGCGTCAATCCCAGCACCATGCCGACGTTGATGAACAGGTGGAACAGGAAAATGCACGAGACGCTGTAGCCATAGACACGGCCCAGTGTGTCGGGTTGTCGTTCGGAGAGTTTCAACAGACGAAGTATGAAGATGAGGTAGCAGACAAGCACACCTGTCGCCCCGACAAAGCCCTCTTCCTCGCCGACCGTACAGAAGATGAAGTCGGTGTTCTGTTCCGGTACATATTTAAGTTTCGTCTGTGTACCATTCAGGAACCCCTTGCCAGTAACACCGCCAGAGCCGATGGCAATCTTCGCCTGATTGACGTTATAGCCCGCGCCTCGCAAGTCATCGCGCTTACCCAGCAGCACCTCGATGCGCACACGCTGGTGGTCGTCAAGATGTTCCAGTATCGTGTCGCAGACATAGAACATCGATGCGGAAAACAGCGCAAACACAGCGATAAGGGCATGTCGCCACGACTGACGTTGGATGGAAAGCCATATCAAGAATCCAGCCTGCAGCACCACAATGCCCAGCAGAATCCAGCACAAGTTGAACGGTATGACAAACTTTGAGAAAAGGAAGGCAAGCAGACTGAGACCGACGCCTCCATACAGCATGATGCGTGTGTCATGCCAGCGGTTGCCATACACCTGCGTCATCGCCGTCGTGAATAATTGCGCCAGCAGCAAAACCGCAAATTCGCCGATGACGACGGGCATATTCTCAATCATGACATCGCCGTAGCGCACTCCCACCACGAAATATACCACGGCGGCAAAGGCTGTAAACAGCAGGCTGCCTGTCATTCCCTCGCGGTAGAGCACGAGGAAGAACGTCAGATAAACCAGCGCTGTCCCCGTTTCCTTCTGTAGCACAATGAGCAGCATCGGAACGATGAAGAACGCGCAAGTCGCAATAAAATTCTTAGGTTTGCTCAGATAGAATCCGTAGCGGCTCATAAACTTTCCCATCGCCAGCGCAACGGTAAACTTCGCAAACTCGGCCGGCTGCAGTTTGATGCCCGCACCTAGCGGAATCCACGAGTGGGAACCCTTCGTGTCTGGAGCAATGAAAATCGTGACAACGAGCAAGAGCATCATCGCCACATAAAGGAAATAGGCTGAAATCTCATAGAAACGCTTCTCGACAAAGAGCAATATCACCGCCAAAAACACACTCGAGCCAATCCACACCAGTTGTTTGCCTGAGAACTCCTCGAAACTGAACAGGTCAGGATTCTCAAAACTGTAACTCGCGCCACACACAGAGAACCAACCCCACACGAGCAGCACGAGGTAGAACACGATGGTGACCCAATCGAGCGAGAGAAAGATTCCTTTGTTGTTACTTCCTGTTTCCATAAGAGATGTGGCGGTTTTGGAATGCGGTAGCCTTGGCTTCGCTGGCTGGTGAGAGATGTCCGTTGATATACTGCTCAATCATCAGTGCACCGATGGGTACGCCGAAGGTGGCGCCCCACTTGCCATTCTCGACATAGACACAGATGGCTATCTGCGGGTCATCCTTCGGTGCGAATCCCATGAAGGCACTGTGGTCCTGTCCATGGGGGTTCTGTGCAGTGCCGGTCTTTCCGCAGGTCTCGAACCAGGGATTATTGGCACCCTTACACGTACCGCCGAGGACAGCCTTACGCATTCCATCGACGACGTATTCATAATACTCGGGACTTACTTTCGTTGTATGCTTGACAAGTAGGCTGTCGGCGAGACTGCCGCCCTTAACTTCCTTCACGACGTGGGGGGTGATGTAGTAGCCTCTGTTGGCTATCGTCGCACTGAGATTGGCGATCTGCAGGGGTGTGAGCAGCACTTCACCCTGCCCGATGGAGATGGAGATGACGGAGATGGCATTCCAGTTAGGCTTGTTGTTCTTCTTGTCGAAGTGTGCCTTGTCGTAGTAGGGTGCATTGGGGATGAGTCCGCGCAATTCGCTGGGCAGGTCGATGCCGAGTTTGTAACCAAAGCCCATCGAGACCATGTAGTCTTTCCATGTGGTCAGGGCGTCCTGTATGGTCTTGTACTTGGTGCGGTTGTTGAGCATGTGGTAGAGTCCCCAGCCAAAGTAGCCGTTGCAGGAGGTGGCAATGGCTGGGATGAGGGGCAGGGGTGCAGGGTGTCCGTGGCAGCCCATCTTGAAGCCGCTGACTCGGAATCCGCGTGCACAGGGATAGGCGGTCTGGGGAGTGATGATGCCTTCTTGCAAGAAAGTAAGGGCTTGCGAGGGCTTGAACGTGGAGCCTGGCGGATAGGTGCCCATGACAGCGCGGTTGAGCAGAGGCTTCAAGGGGTCTTTTCCCATTTCTATCATCTGTTTGCCACGCTCTTTGCCTTCGAGAAGACGAGGGTCATAGGTGGGCGACGACACCATACAGAGCACTTCGCCCGTCTTCGGTTCGATGGCGACGATGGCCCCGAGTTTTCCCTCCATCAGCCGCTCTCCCAGTGCCTGCAGGTCAAGGTCGATGCTGAGCGTGAGGTCGCGTCCTGGCACAGGTTTGCGATCGCGCTGTCCGTTCTTGTAATGGCCCTGAATGCGTCCGCGGGCATCGCGGAGCAAGACTTCAACTCCTTTCACGCCACGAAGGTCTGTTTCGTAACTACGCTCCACGCCTTGCTTACCGATGTAGTCGCCCGACTGGTAGTAGGGGTCGTTATCAACGTCGAATTGCGACACTTCGGCTACGTCGCCAAGGACATGTGCCAAATAGGGATAAGTATATTTGCGAACGGTGCGCCGACGGATGTAGAAGCCTCTGTAGCGGAACATTTTCTCTTGCAGCACAGAGTAGTCGGCAGCAGGCATCTGTGTCATAAACACCTGCTGGGTGTAAGAGGAATAGCCAGGATTCTTGTTGAGGTCACGGATTTGAGCGAGACGTTGCTCAAACCAGTCGGGTGTGATGCCCAGTGTGCGACAGAAGTCCAGTGTGTCCAGCCCATCGAGTTCGTTCGTCACGACCATCAGGTCGTAGGCCGGCTGGTTATAGACGAGCATCTTGCCGTTGCGGTCATAGATGGTGCCGCGCGACGGATAGAGCACATTGTTATAGAAGGCATTGTTGTCGGCACTTTCCTTGTAGTCGGCACTCATCAACTGCAAAAAGGCGAGGCGGGCTACATAGGCCACGACAATGATGACGGCAATGCTGCTCAGTACGTAACGTCTGTTTTCAAGAATGTTGTTGCTCACGGGAAGAACGGATGGAGGAGGACAACAATTGAACGAACACGACAAAGAGGAACGCCATCAACGTGGAGCAGGCCATCGCCATGAGGGTCACTGGCCAGTTCTGCAACGTAAAAGCGTCGAGTGCATAGAACACCACGTGGTAGATGAGCATGGTGAGAAAGACATAGAGAAGATAGAGGCGAGCCCCCATCGTACGCATCGAGGGGAGCAGGTCTTCCGGCGCATCGTTGGGAGCGAAAAGTTTCAGCAGCACGGGTTGCAGCATGGCGAGCATCGTGCCTGTGGCCATGCCAAGCCCCATCGTGTTGGAGAATACGTCGTAGATGAGTCCACCGACGAACCCCCAAATGAGCAGTTCGACGCGCGACGAACCGCGATGACAAGGGATAGTCAGATAGGCCAAGACAACAGGAGTGGCATATCCGAACAGGTGGATATGATTCAGCAGCACCAACTGCACCAGCAAGAGCAGCAACATGCGCCACAACCGTGTCAATACTGTCGTACTCATTCTTCACTGACCATCATGAGCGAGTCTGCCTTCTGTTCCAGCAGACGCCGTTCGGGTTTTGAATAATTCGTGATGACAGACACATTGCGCAGAGTCTTGAAATCGACGCTCAATTTCACCGTCAGGCGGTAGGCCATACCGTCAACTGAGTCGCCTATCTTTACGACCTTGCCCACAGGGATGCCTTCGGGGAAAATGTCCGAAAAGCCGTTTGTCTCAATCCAGTCACCCTTTTTCACCTGAGCATGGCGGGGGATGCCGTTCACATAACTGTAGTCGGCATCGCCGCGTTCCCACTGCATCGTCCCAAAATACTCAGAGCCACGCAGACGGCAAGAGGTTTGTGAATGTTGGTTGAGCAGCGGAATCACAATACTGTAATGCTGGGAGGTAAGATAGACGATGCCTACGACACCGTTGCTGCTGACGACGCCCATTTCGGGACGCACCCCGTCACGCTCTCCCTTATCGATGGTCATAAGGTTGTTCGCCTTGTGGAGCGTCATGCTGCAGACCTGGGCCTGCACAAATCGGTAATCGCTCTCGCTCTGTTCTTCGTTGACTGGCAACGAGTCAGGCACGACGTTCATCTGCCGCATCTGCTGCTGCAAGTCGTGCAGTTGCTTACGCAGGAGTTCGTTCTCCGTCTCGAGCGCAGCATTTTCCTCACCGAGATGGAAGTAGGCTACCACGTTACTGCCCATACGATAGGCTGTGCCTACCACCTCATTGGCCGTCGTGAACACGACGCTGCCCTGATAACTGTTGTACCTGACAAGCGAAAGTAGGCTGATGACCTCGAGCACGAGGAACACCAGCCAATACAGATAACGTTGCAGAAACTCTATCAGGTTGCGCATCAGTGATAGTTTTCCATCAAGAATCTTATCGCATCAGGAACGAGAAGTTGTGTACGTTCTTCAGCGCAATGCCAGTACCCTTTGCCACGCTGTGCAACGGGTCTTCAGCCACCTTGAACTCAATCTTAATCTTGTCCGTCAGACGCTTATCCAGTCCGCGCAGCAGGGCACCACCGCCTGTAAGCCAAATGCCGTTCTTCACGATGTCGGCATACAGTTCTGGCGGTGTGTTCTCAAGGGCTGAGAGCACAGCCGTCTCAATCTTGGCGATGGTCTTGTCGATGCAGTGGGCAATCTCCTGATAGTTGACCGACAGGTGCATCGGCAGCGCGGTGATGCGGTTCGGGCCATGCACAAGATAGTCCTCTGGCGGATTCTCCAGTTCGGTCAGTGCCGAACCGACGTTAATCTTGATACGTTCAGCCATACGTTCGCTGACTTTGACGTTGTGCTGACGGCTCATGTAGTCCTGTATGTCGGCAGTGAGCTCATCACCCGCCTCGCGGATGCTGCTGTTCGTCACGATGCCACCGAGCGAGATGACGGCAATCTCAGTCGAGCCGCCGCCGATGTCAACGACCATGTTGCCTTCTGGTGCTTCGACGTCGAGGCCCACACCGATAGCCGCCGCCATAGGCTCGAAGAGCAGATAGACATCGCGTCCGCCGGCATGTTCCGCACTGTCGCGCACGGCACGCAGTTCCACTTCCGTTGCACCCGAGGGTACGCCGATGACCATGCGTAGCGATTGTGAGAAGAGGTGGTGTCCTGTCTTCATCATCTTGATCATGCCCTGCATCATCACTTCGCACGCCTTGAAGTCGGCAATCACACCGTCGCGCAGCGGACGGCACGTCTGAATGTTCTCGTTTGTCTTTTCATACATCATCTTCGCCTGCGTACCCACCGCAATCATCTTCTTCGTGTTGCGGTCCAGGGCAACGACCGACGGCTCGTCCACCACAATCTTACCGTTGCAGGTGATGATGGTGTTCGCCGTACCGAGGTCCATGGCGATATCCTGTGTCAAACTAAAAAATCCCATTTTTAAGTTAATTGTTAATTGTTCATTATTAATTGTTAAACCAGTCGTGGATGGCTGTGTCGTAGTGGCTGCTCACACCGAATGCACGGGTGGCAAACCAGCGGCGCTGTTCCTTCGTCGTTTCCGCGCCCTGCTCCTTGACCAGTTTCAGCAGAGGCTCGTACTCCGCCTTGCTCGGCACGATGACCACGTCGTCGAAGTTCTTCGCTGCCGCACGAATGAGCGAGATGCCACCGATGTCAATCTTCTCGATGATGTCAGCCTCCACGTTCGTGTTCCGAACCGTCTCCTCGAAGGGATAAAGGTCAACGACGACGAGGTCGATTTCGGGAATCTCATACTGCTGCATCTCCATGCGGTCGCCCTCGTTCGAGCGACGGCCAAGAATGCCGCCGAACACCTTCGGGTGCAGTGTCTTCACACGTCCGCCCAGGATAGACGGGTACGTGGTCAGCGTCTCCACCTTCTCACAGGGATAGCCCAGACTCTCGATAAAAGCCTGCGTGCCGCCTGTTGACAGGAACTTCACGCCACAGTCGTTCAGCGCTTTCAGCAACTCGTCGAGCCCATCCTTGTGATAGACCGACACGAGTGCCGTCTTCATCCTTTTTACATCTTTCATACCTTTTCTACTTATTAAGAGTTTACACACGCGTTTTGAACTGCAAAGTTACTCATTTTTCACGACACGCTTTCCATCCTTATACAACTTTTTGATGCCGACCGCACATTTTTTTATTTTTCGACCCACTTTGCCATTTCTGAATAGACAATCCGAACATATCTCCAAGTGCTTGGCGTGAAAACGCTAAGTGCTTAGCGTACGAACGCCAAGTGCTTAGCGTGTTTTTTCCAAGCACTCCGACATGCATGTCTGTCACACCCTGTCTGCCCGTCTTCTTCTCTTATACAAAACATTCAAAATGTTTCAAAATTCCGTCAAACTTGTATTTTTTGTAAAAAAACATTTGTTCTAATGACTAATATCTCCTTAACTTTGCAACCGGAGTTCGGCACTCATTGCAGTCGTACCCCCATCGCTCCTTGCAGAAACTAACAACTAATCATCAATACACTTATGAAGAAATTATTCATCACTCTGACACTCCTTGCAGCCTGCGCTTTCATGCAGGCACAAGTGACATTCAATCTCAATGCCGCCCGTCGTGGATCAGCCATCAACCCGCTCCACTACGGCATCTTCTTCGAAGAAATCAACCATGCAGGCGAAGGAGGTCTGTATGCCGAGATGGTGCGCAACCGCTCGTTCGAGGAAAATGCCTCGGCTCCCGACTTTTGGAGCACCACCGGCACGGCACAGATGGAACTGGACAAGAGCCTGCCCCTCAACGCCAACAACCCGACAGCCCTGAAAGTCACTGTCGACGGTTCGCGCTGCAGCATCATCAACGAAGGATTCTGGGGAATGGCTTTCAGCCGCAACAAGACATACACCGTCTCGTTTTGGGTACGCTGCTCACGGCCCGACTTCGGAGGCATCATCCGCGTCGAACTGCAAGACAATACAGGCACCTCGGTAGGCGGTACAGCCGTTTCTGGTATCACAGACCAATGGCAAAAATTCACCGTCACGATCAAAGCCACAAAGAACGTCACGAACGGACGTCTGGCCCTGTTCCCCTTGCGTGAGGAGGCTACGTTCTACTTCGACATGGTCAGCCTCTTCCCACCCACTTTCAAGGATCGTGAAAACGGTTGCCGCATCGGCCTGGCACAGATGCTGGCCGACCTCAACCCCGCCTTCATGCGATTTCCCGGCGGTTGCTACGTCGAAGGCAACTGGACAGCCGAGCATCCGCAGTCGAACCACTTCCGATGGAAAGAGACCATCGGCCCCATCGAGCAGCGTCCCGGACACTTCAACAACAACTGGGGCTATCCCGTCAGCGACGGACTCGGCATGATGGAGTTTCTGCTGCTGTGCGAAGACCTCGACTGCGAACCGCTCTATGTCGTCAACATGGGCATGGGACATGGCTGGGAAGACCCCAACGTCGAATGGTACATACAGGATGCCCTCGACGCAATCGAGTTCTGCAATGGCGATGCCGAAACCACAACGTGGGGCCGCCGGCGTGCCGAACTTGGACACCCTGAGCCTTTCAACCTCCGTCTTCTTGAAATCGGCAACGAGAACTACTGGTTCGGTCCCTACGGCTATCGCTACGGTCTGTTCCGCGAACGCATCGCCGCCCAACATCCCGAAATCATCTTCATTGGCGACGGCGATGGCATCACCTGGGGACTCCCCCACCCAGTCGACGCCATCGACCAGCACTACTACATGACACCTGCCTGGTTCACAGGCGAGTACCACCGTTACGACGGCTATCAGCGAGGCACCTACACCATCTACGTCGGAGAATATGCCGTGACAGGAGCCTGCGGCCATTACGGCAACATGAACGCTGCTCTGGGCGAAGCCGTCTTCATGTGCGGAATGGAGAACAACAGCGACGTCGTCACGATGACTTCCTATGCACCCATCTTTTGCAACGAAAACAACTACCAGTGGGCCCCCGACATCATCCGCTTCAACAGCAGCCTGAGTTATGGCACACCCTCTTATTATGTACAGCAAATGATGGCCACCAACGTGGGACGTCAGAACATACGATGGACAGAGGCAAACAACACCTACGACACAGCGAACAAGGTGGGCCTCAGCACCTACGGCACAACCGCAACCTACGACAACCTGCTCGTCACTACACTCGAAGGCGACACGCTCTACTTCAACGACTTCACCAGCAACAACCTCAGCGACTTCCAGAACAGTGGCGGCACATGGGCAGTAAGCAATGGAAAACTCGCCCAGACCGACCCCAACCTGGCTGGTGGCATCCTGGCCCTCAACCGCACCTTCGGCAGCGACTACATCGTAGAGTGCGACGCCGTGAAGACTGGTGGTAACGAGGGATTCCTGCTCTGTTTCAACATCACCGGAACGAACGACTACGCCTGGTGGAACGTCGGAGGCTGGGGCAACACCAAGCAGGGCGTGGAGCAATGCATGAGCGGCACACGCGGCAACGACGCCGGTGACTCGAAAAACATGGACGCCGTGGCCAAAGGACAGAACTACCACCTGAAAGTGCGCGTACAGGGCAACCTGGCACGCTGCTTCCTCAACAACGCCGAGGTGAACAGCAAGACGCTCACCACCAAGACGCAGAAACTCTATCTCGCCGCCAGCATCGACGACGACACACAGACCCTCTACGTCAAAGTGGTGAACCCTTACGAAACGATGCAGACGGCCGTCTTCAACCTGCAAGGCGCCACTTACGAGTTCGGCACAGTCGTGACGTTGAGCAGCGGCAGCGGTTCGGATGAGAACACGACCAGCAACCCCAACAAGATTACACCTCAGACCCGCAAACTGACCTCCACACAACTACAAGAACAAGTGCTCACCTACAGCATTCCTGCTCATGGCTTCTGCATCTTCCGCCTCACAGTAGGGCCGCAGGAGGTCGAGCGTGAAACGCTGCCTGAACCGCTCGTGCTCTATTCCTTCGAAACAAGTCAACCTACCGACGACAGCGGTACATGGCCCTACACCCTCCAGGGCGACGGCACGGTGAGCCAACTCTTCGACGGCAGCCACGCCTTCTTCTCATCGGGTACAGGCTACCTCAACATGGGCAGCGACATGGCAAACGACGTGCTCAGCCAACTCACGGGCGACTACACCGTGAGCATCGACATCATGCCCACTTCGATGGATCCACTTTGGCACTTCAGTTGGGCCTACGGCCTGAGCGACGGCACCGAACGCTACATCGGACTGGTCAACAGCCCGAGCAACCGCAACTGGTACTACGAAGTACGCAATTCGCCTTCCAACACCTCAGTCTATTCCGACGGCGGTCTGCTGACCGAACGCTGGCACAACGTCACCTACACGCAACAAGACGGACTCGGCAGCATCTACATCGACGGCGTGCTGCTGGGCACGAAACAAGCCGACGGCACACAGCCTTCAGACTTCGCCGCACGTCTCACATCAGCCTGTCTGGCCCGCTCACCCTTCGGAGGCGATGCGCTGATGAGCCAGACCTGGTTCGACGACTTCCAAATCTTTGGCAGCGCACTGAGCGAAGGTCAAGTGGCCACCCTCTACGACCGCACCCTGCGCCGTGCCACAGCCGACAGTATGCCCACCGCCATCACCACGGCCACTCCAGACCGAAACGACCTGAAAGGCAGCACCTACAGCGGTGTGTTCAACCTGCAAGGCCAGCGCATTGCCGACACGCCCGACCAACTCACCAACTACCACGGCATCGTCGTATGGCGCGGACGCAAACTGCTGATGCGCTAAACACAACTAACGCATCATATTCATTCACCCCAGGCGCTTGGCGGTTATACGCTAAGCGCCTGGCGTGTTTTTTCCAAACACCCAGAAAGGATCACGCTCGGAAATAATCCAATAAATTTGGTTTTCCGCTCGCTTAATCGTACCTTTGCAGCATAGAACGTGACAAGACATGACTTACAGTCCGCAAACACATGAGGCGGTCAGCCTGCTCAAGCGTCTCATCGCCACACCGTCGGTGAGCCGCGACGAAGGGGCCGCCGCCGAACTCATCTTTCGTTTCCTCCAAGATAAGGGTGCTCGTCCTCAGCGTCTCGGCAATAATGTCTGGGCCATCGGCGAGCCTTTCGACCCGACACGGCCGACGATTCTGCTGAATGCGCACATCGACACGGTCCGACCTGTGAGCGGATGGCAGCGCGACCCGTTCACGCCAGTGCTCGAGGGCGACCGACTCTACGGGCTGGGAGCCAACGACTGCGGAGGCGGGCTGGTGAGCCTGCTGGAGACATTTATAGCCTCCCTCCAACTTCCCTCGATGGGGGGCGAGCCCGCCGTAAATCTCGTATTCCTGGCCTCTGCCGAGGAGGAAGTGTCAGGCGGCAGTGGCATCGAAAGTGTGCGCGACCTGTTGCCGAAGATTGACTTTGCCATTGTCGGCGAACCGACAGGAATGCAGCCCGCCATTGCTGAAAAGGGCCTGATGGTGGTCGATGCCGTGGCACACGGTCGTGCTGGACATGCCGCCCGCAACGAGGGTGTGAACGCCATCGACATCGCCGTGGCCGACATCCAGCGACTGAAAGACCTCGAGTGGAAGACGTCGCCGTTGCTTGGTTCCGTGAAGACGACGGTCACCATCATCTCGGCTGGCACACAACACAACGTCATTCCCGACACGTGCCAGTTCACCATCGACGTGCGTTCAAACGAACTCTATCGGAACGAGGAAATCTTCGCCATCCTGCAGCAGAACCTGCAGAGCGAACTCAAGGCACGTTCGTTCCGCCTCTCGTCGAGCAGCATCGAAACAGAGCATCCGTTTGTGCAACGCTGCATCGCCCGTGGCATGAAGCCTTTCGGCTCCCCTACCCTCAGCGACCAAGCGCTTATGCCGTGGCCGTCGCTCAAACTCGGGCCTGGCGACTCTGCACGCTCGCACACAGCCGACGAGTATATCTGTCTGAGCGAAATCGACGAGGCCATCCGTCTTTATTCCGAACTTCTAAATTAAAACATCAAAAACGATCAACCTCATGAGCAAAGAAACTCCCACTCAGGGACTCCCTGAGAATGCCTTCCGCCCACTGAAGGAAGGCGAAAAGTATGAACCAATCATGAAGCCCGGCATGGCCTACTCCGAAGTGAACGCGTGGTCGGTGACGTGGGGCATTCTGATGGCTGTGCTCTTCTCCGCAGCAGCCGCCTATCTGGGCCTGAAAGTAGGACAGGTGTTCGAAGCCGCCATTCCCATCGCTATCATCGCCGTGGGCGTATCGACGGCAGCCAAGCGAAACAAGGCGCTGGGCGAAAACGTCATCATCCAATCGATTGGAGCCTGTTCGGGCGTGATTGTGGCAGGTGCCATCTTCACGTTGCCTGCGATATACATCCTGCAGGCGAAGTATCCCGAGATGACGGTGTCGTTCGTCAACGTTTTCATGTCGTCGCTGCTCGGCGGCATCCTCGGCATCCTGTTTCTCATCCCGTTCCGCAAGTATTTCGTCAGCGAGATGCACGGCAAATATCCCTTCCCCGAAGCCACGGCCACGACACAGGTGCTCGTGAGTGGTGAGAAGGGAGGCTCGCAGGCAAAACCCTTGCTCATCGCCGGACTCGTAGGCGGTCTCTACGACTTCATCGTCGCAACGTTCGGCTGGTGGAACGAGAATTTCACAAGCCGCGTGACGGAATGGGGCTGCACCGTTGCCGACAAGGCAAAACTGGTGTTCAAGGTCAACACTGGTGCTGCGGTGCTGGGCCTCGGCTACATCGTCGGACTGAAATATGCGTTCATCATCTGCCTGGGCAGTGTGGCCGTGTGGTGGCTGCTCGTTCCAGGCATGGCACTGCTTTTCCCTGACACTATTCTGAACCAATGGAATCCATCGATTGACACTGCCGTCGGTGCAATGACGCCCGAGCAGATCTTCACCAACTACGGCAAGAGCATCGGCATCGGCGGCATCGCGATGGCAGGCATTATCGGCATCATCAAGAGTTGGGGCATCATCAAGAGTGCAGTAGGTCTGGCTGCCAAAGAAATGAAGACGAAGGGCGAAAACAAGGTGGAAGTGACACGCACTCAGCGCGACCTTTCCATGAAAATCATCGCCATTGGCAGCATTTTCACCATACTCGTCACACTGGCGTTCTTCTATTTCGGTGTGATGGACTTCAACATAGTCCATGCTCTCGTTGCCATTCTGCTTGTGACGGTCATCGCCTTCCTCTTTACCACAGTGGCCGCCAACGCCATCGCTATCGTGGGCAGCAATCCTGTGAGCGGCATGACGCTGATGACGCTGATTCTGTCTTCCGTCGTCATGGTAGCCGTGGGCTTGAAAGGTACAAGCGGCATGGTGGCAGCCCTGATTATGGGCGGTGTCGTCTGTACGGCACTATCGATGGCTGGTGGCTTTGTGACCGACCTGAAGATAGGCTACTGGCTCGGAACAACACCTCGCAAACAGGAAACATGGAAGTTCCTCGGCACGCTGGTGTCGGCGGCAACTGTGGGCGGTGTGATGATCATTCTAAACAAGACCTACGGTTTCACAACTGGTCAGTTGGCAGCACCACAGGCCAATGCTATGGCTGCCGTCATCGAACCGCTGATGAGCGGTGTGGGAGCACCCTGGCTGCTCTACGCCATCGGTGCTGCCATTGCCGTCATTCTCACTCTGTGCAAAGTGCCTGCCCTGGCCTTTGCACTCGGTATGTTCATTCCGCTCGAACTCAATCTGCCCCTGCTCGTCGGCGGACTCATCAGTTGGTTTGTTACCACACGGAGCAAGAACGAGGCTGTGAACAAGGAGCGTGGCGAACGTGGCACACTCATTGCCTCAGGTTTCATCGCCGGTGGCGCACTGATGGGTGTGGTCAGCGCCCTCATGCGTTTCGGCGGCATCAACCTTGTGAACGAGGCTTGGGTGAACAGTGCACTGGCAGAAGCCTTCTCGCTACTTGCCTACGTCCTGCTCATCATCTACTTCATCTTTGCGACCAAGGTGAAGAAGGCATAAACCCACAAAAAAACATCAAGAAACGCACCGCAGTCGAAAAAACTTTGGACTACGGTGCGTTTATAGTTGTACCGCAGTGGAAAAATCTTTCGACTGCGGTACAAATTTTGTGCCTTTTCAGGCTTACCAAAGGTTGCCCCAACCTTCGGTGCGGTCCTTGGCTGAAGGGTCGTCTTCATCGTCGCCTTCTCCACCGTCATGGATGCCCTCGTCGGGGGCGGATAGTGTCTGCAGGAAGGCGGTGAAAGGGTGGAGACCTAAAGCCTCCACCTTTGGGTTATGATAGGGTTTCTTTTTCATTTGATCCAAACTTTTTTGCCGTTAATAATGTACAGACCCTTCGGAAGTGTTGAGTATTGAGTGTGGAATGTTGAGAGTTTGCGACCGGAAAGGTCGTAGATTTCACACTCACCTCTCAACTCTCCACTCTCCACCAATTCAATGCCAGTTGCTTCCTCATCGAAGAAGCCGAGCGACTTGATGCGGTTGTCCGTCATGTGGAAGTAGGCTCGGTAGGCTTTCATCTTGGTCCTGCCTGTCGAGTGCTTGAAGACATTGGTCAGGATGTAGTAGTCATCGCCGTCGGTGTTGCTGAGGACGTGCGGATTGACATAGTTGCCGACGAACTGCACTCCGTTCTTCTCGACGCTGAGGTGAAGGGCATCGGGAGCAAGCGTGACGTCGCTGATGAGATACTCCGTTCCGGCCTCGTCGGTCTGCAGGATGTAAGGCGTGTTTGCAACGATTTCATCGACTTGGCGGAAGCAGAGCGAGGCGTTTCCGGCGTTCAGGGTGACGTTGTCCAACTCCTTGACCACCGCGTTGGAGCCGAAGGTTGCCTTCACCTGTGCAGCCGTCATGTCGAAGGGCAGACAGAGGGTGTTCCAGGCGTTCGTGTCGGAGGTCTTGGCCGTTATGGTGCGCTTGAGCAGGACTTTGACGCCTGAACCATAGGTGGTCGGCACCTCGGCAGCCAGTTCGTCGAGTGTGAGGATGGGCTGCTCTGTGCCGAGGTATTCAAGGCGTGCATCGTCGAAGGCAATCCACTGGCCCGTCACCTTGTCGGCCTTGAATCCGAGGCGCAGAGCCTCACCGTCGGTGAGATAGGTGATGACACTGATTCGGGTATTGGTCGAGGTGCTCGAGGCTGGAGCCGTCTCCTCGTTGGCATAGAGGTTGAAGCCCTCGGCGCCGTGGGCAATGGCCGAGAAGCGGTAGTAGCCGTTCGGCAGGCCATAGACGGTCTGGTAGAGTTCGGCATCGCCAATGCCGGCAGCCTTCCATTGCTGGAAGTATCGTGTGCCGACGTATCCCGACAGGATGCCGTTGGTCTGTGCCTCCCAGTCGTCGCCGACGTGTTTCCAACCGACTGAATTTCGGCGCTCTGCACCGGGGTTCTCCAGCACGTAGGTAATGTTGAGAGGTGCATCAACGGTGGCTTCATCAATCTTCTCAAAACGCTTCACATAATCGCCGCGCAGGATGGAGAAGACGTCGAAGTGGCCGACATTGCCTTCCGTCTTGTTGAGGGCAGTTTCAGCATTATCGATGATGACGTTGCTCCATGGGCCAAGATAGCCTGCTTCCGGATAAACGCCGTTCTGAATCGTCCACGACAGTTGGTCGATGGAATAGACATACTTTGTGCGTCCCCAGCCCAGATTGCCGTCGCCACCGTTGTCGCTCGTGTGATAGAACCAACTCTTGTTCCATTCCGTCTGCAGCATGGCATCGGAGTGCATGGCGCTGACCATGACTTGATACTCTGTGTCGTCCTGCACGAAGGAGTCGAGTGTCCAGAGCGCATCCTTGTTAGTCATAGGATTGCCTGCTGCATCGTACCACATGGCGAGGTAGTCGTAGTTGTTGTCGGGATGCTGGTAGTTGCCCTGCTTCACAACGACGCCCAAGTCTTGCTGATGGTCCCAGAGACTGAAGAAGTAGCGGCTGTAGTCGGAGGGCAGTTCTGTCAGACGCGACCAGCCGTTGGCAATCATGTCGTCTTTGGGTGAGTCATAGACAAAATCGCTGCCATAATAGTAGAGGTGGAAGTTGTCAACCATTGCCCAGTAAGAACCGCTACCACTGCCTTTCACGCCAATACGCAGCGTACCCTTGTTGACGGTGTTCTCTGCCTCGACAGCATTGGCATAGAGTCCGGCCGTGAAGTAGGCACTGCCGGAGGTCATGTCGTTCGGCACGTATGTGTTGTCAGTCGTGGTGTATTCACCGCTGCTGAGCGAGGTGGACTGTGCTTCAGACATGATGTTCTTGATTTTCTCCGTCGTCGCATTGATGTAGATGGTGGCATTCACGTTGTCATTGCCGGCAGCGTAGTCACTGTACACCGTCGCATTGTCGCCAGGACGCTGGAAGGCCTGTGCCGTGAACTTATAACTGCCGGCCGGCATATTGTCCAGGGTCTGGTAGAAGTCGAAGTTGCGCGAGAAGAACTCAACAGCGTCGTTGTTGTAAGTAGCATTCTCCGACCAGCCGAGTGTGCCGAGGCTCAAGTCGGCATTGGTCATAAGGAAAGTAAGATCGTACGGCAGGCTGGTGGGCTGAGTTTTGGCCAGGAAGGTAGCGCCGTCTGTCTTGATGGTCTCGATGAAGTTGTTCACCTGCTCGAGTGTGACGCTGCCACTGATGGTCGACTCGATGTTGCCAATAGAGTTGGAGAGCGCATTGTCAGCACCAGCGACCTTCTGCTGGTGGGGCACGTTCTTCGCAGTCTTGAAACCTGCGATGAGACGTCGCAGTTCGTCCAGTTTCACACCAGCGGCACTATTGTCAAATTCGTCCAGTTCATCAGCAGTGATGAAGAGCCAGCGCTGTGTGGTGCCGCTGTCGTAGAGGTTGACCGTGGCCGCACTGGTTGCACCATTATTGTTGGCCGTCAGTGCCGAAGGCATATTACCGCCGTTGATGCGCATGAGCCAGTAGCCGCGCAGGCCGCCATCCATTGTTGTACCGTTGACCGACACGTCCTTGCGACTACGCATGACGTGGAACTGTTCTGCGTCGGTCGTACCATTACTACCGTTGGCACGGAAACCGTTTGTGCCGTCAGCGCTGTACTTGATATAATGACCTGTGGCAGCATTGCGGAACTGGTAGTATTGTGTGGCAGCATTGAAACTGATGTACCATTCCGATCGTTCAGTCATTGTTTGCTTCCACGAGAGTGTTCCGTCTTCGTTTTCGGCGAGAAAGGAGTCGAAGAGTCCGTGCTCGGCATCTTCGTTCTTGATGTAGTATTTCTGATTGTCGCGATAGTCGAGTACATAGGCTGGCAAACAAAAGCCTCCGCCATAGTAGTTGACAGGCACGAGTCCGTCCTCCATCATGCCCTGCACAATGGTCGAACTGCCGATATAGACGGCCTGAATGTCGTTCCATGTCTTCGGACCGGCCCAGGCGCCTGCGTCGAGGTGAGCACCGTTGAAGGCATATTTGTTCTCCCAAATGGCTGTGCCGCCACCGCCTTCTTCATAGACACCGTTGAACGGACGGAAGCCCCAGTGGCCGTTGTCATAGGCTGCTGTGACAACGAGGTCGTCGCGGTTTTCCCAGAAGCGCAAGGCTGCGTTGGCACGTTCACCAGCCCAGTCGCCATTGATGCTCGTACGCAGCCAGGAGTTTTCCCAACCGCCCCAGATACCGAGTGTGCCGCAACCGACACCGTGCTGCATTTCGTGCAGACAGGTACCTGAGCGCTGTCCCATGTTCGTTCCCATGCGCATGTTGCCGCCGTAGCCACAGTCGGCTGTCGGTGTGCCAGGGCTGTAAGTGCAAGAAACTGTAAAACCACGGATGCTGGTGTAGTTGGTCCACCAGTTGCAGGCGTCGGTCAGAGCGGCCACGATGCGGTTGTTCTGGTTTTCAGGTCCGCCGTAGTTGTACCACCAACGTACATCGCCCTGAGGCAGGGTTGACATACGGATTACGTCGCCATAACCTACAGCATAGGTGTCGGTGATGGCATAGGCGCGGATATAGTAGGTCGTACCTGGTTTCATCGGCATACGGTAGATGCGGCCGTTGTAGTCGAGATAGTCGGTACCGCACTGGTCGAGCACGGTCGGTTCGGGATTGGTTTCGCTGTAGCAGAATCCCTGTTCCAGAATGTTGCTGCCGCTGACATCCATGCGTCCGAAGGCTTCGACACAGCCGCGGGCATAGCGCGGATTGGTGGTCACGACGGGAGCCGCGCCTGTTCCATTCGTCACGCGATAGCGGCGGTAGGCCAGTTCGAGGTTGCTGATTTCGGCCTGCATCTGTTCCTGTGTACTACCGAGGTTGTTATTCACCCCTTTCGCCTGATTGATGGCGGCGAGGAACACGTCGGCACCAGTCATCGAACCCGACCCGTAGCGCTGTTCGGCCAGGGTGATGGCATCCTGTAAGGCTTGGAAGGCACGTGCCGACACTTCGGCAGCGTCTTTCGTCTCACGCAGGGCTTTGGCTACGGCTGGATAGCCTGCCGAGGACGACTTACTGAGTTCCGTCTGACCGTTGCTGATGGCACTCTCGAGTGCCGAGCGCACAGAGTTTTCCATTTTGAGGCCTTGCACACTTTGGGCACGGCTGATGTAGTTCTGGAGTTCGGCACGCAGGTCGCTCAGCGCATTTCCGACGTAGTAGAGTTGGAAGTTATCTACGCCCATCCAGTTGCCCGTAGCACCTTCAGCCACAAAGCCCACGGTGGCATCGGCTTCGATGTTAGTCCACAGAAGGCTGTAGTCGGCATTGGCGCTGACAGCCGTCGTGTTCAGATTGCCGACGAGCGAGGCGCCTTGCTGCATGGCTGCTGTGTTGCCCTCCTGAATATTCTGGGCGTGAGCCTTGAGCATATAGCGTCCGAGGGGCAGGCCTTCAATCACCTGTGTGACCGAGCCGTCGCCTACGGCATTGCCTGCACCGACCCATTTTTCGACGTATAGATTGCCGTCCTTGCCGCTGAAGGCCGTGTTGTCCTGCGTCTGCATTCCGATGTTGGTCCAGTGGTCAAAACCTTTTTCAAAACTGGGGTTCTGCAGCAGGTCGTTGCAGTCGTAGGGGAAATCGACGCAGGCTGCAGCATAACGGTAGGTGGCAATGGCCTCGGCAAGATCCTGCTGTGCGTCGTAGATGGTTGTAGCCGAGGCCGAGGTGTTGTTATAGACGGTGCGAGCAGCGTCAAGTTTCTGCTTCAGAGCCGCAGCACCATTGTAGGAGGCATTGTAGATGCCGTCGGCCTCGTCGATGAGCGACTTGAGTTCGGTACGCATGGTAGCGGTGCTGGTGCCGAGGAAGACGACGTCCATGTTCTGCCAGTTGAGCCATTGGCTTCCACTGGTCATGCTGACGGTGAGTGCCAACTGTCCAGCAGAGCCGACGATGACGTTGTGGGCCAGGGCTTCCGACTGCTCGTGCAGCAGGGCCTCGCTGGCCGACTTTCGGTCGTTGGGCTGCACATAGCGGGGGCCGACCTTGTAGCCGTTGTCGTTGTCGTTGCCGACGTTGAAGTCGATGGCCGAAAGGTCGGGCACAGTGACCGTCACGGTGTTCTGGCCGGCAGCCGTGAATATGGGGGCGGCGTCGGTGCCGTCCTGTCGGTAGAGCGAACGGAAACTGACGTCGTAGATGCCCTGCGGCACACTCTTGGTCTGGGTCAGGGTAATGGCAGCATGGTACTGCTCAAATTGTCCCCAGGCGATACCGTTGTTTACACCCCATCCGCTGCACGAGGCCATGCCGGCCATGTCGGCATTGTCGAAGAGGAACGACACATCGACGCTGCTGCTGCCCAGACCCGCTGCCACGGCTCGGAACAGGGTGGCGGCTGCCGAACGGAGTTGGTCGGCTGTGGCCGAGGTGTTGACATAGGTAGTGCGTGCCGTGCTGATTTGGCTTGCGTAGGTCGAGGTTTTTCCGGCTGCGACGATGGCCTGATAGACATTATATAGTTGTACACGCGCGCGATAGATGGCAAAGGTACCGTCGGTAATGCTGGTTTCTGGAATGAAGGCCCATCGGGTGTGTCCCTTGCCTCCGGAGAGCGTGAGGTGTCCGCCACGGTCCCAACTCAAGTCGAGCGGCAACGAATATGTCACGTTGGTCAGCGTGTAGACATGGCTGCCCGAGGCAGTCTCGATGTAGGTAAACTCGCGGTTGGCATCGCCGTCAACCCAGATGTCATTGGCATTGGCCGAAGGGCAATAGACATACTTGTCGGCCTTGTCAGCCATGCGCAGGCTCAGTTTCGTGCCATCGACGAGGGCATAACAGCGCTGCGGAATTGAAGCGGCTGTTTCGCCGTTGGTCAGGCGTGTGGCACAAGCATTCGTATTCCAGTCCATGCCGTAACTGAGGAAAGCATTGGCGTCGACGTTGTAGAAGTAGCCCAACGTTTCACTGCCCACCGACGACAAGCTGGCACCAGGCACAGGGGGTGTCGTCCACGTCTGAGCGTGCATGCCGAACGTCAGCACACAAAGTGCTGCAATGAGTAATTGTCTTTTCATTAGTTTTTATAGATTAGTTAGTGATGATAGAACATGTCTTTCCGCTTGCAAAGTTACTCTATATTTAGAAATAGAAAGGATAAAAATCTATCAAAAATGGGCAAAAAATCGTCAAAACAATGAAAAATGGCCTTTCGGCCTTTCACTCACGACTCTTGTCTGCAGACTCCTGTTTCATCCACAGACGAAAATTATTTCAACAGTGCCACAACTTTTGCTCTGGAAAAAGATGGTCGTCAATAGCGCCACGTTTCCCACTCGCTGCACAAGGTATAGGCACGCAGCAGCGCGACGATGTCGTCCTGGCAGCGGGCTACGGCATCGGCATCGCCGTCGTAGCCGTTGACGAGGGCAAGCAGCGTGGTGGTAGCAAGCGAGAGTTTCGTGCGTTCATGATCGCTGGTGGGTGTACCGATGCCGCCTATGGCATCGCGATAGACGGGCAGTCCTGCGATGTTGAGCACGCCCCGACCGATGCCCTCGTAGGGTTCACCTTCACGCCCGATACCCAGTGTGAGCGTGTCGCCCTTGATGCGGTCGGCATCGAATCCGCCTATGCTATATCCGCTGCGCATCGATGCCAGGTTCACGAGATCGACGCAGGTGTCAATCTGATAGAGCGGCTTTCCTTGCAGAATGCGTCGCACCAATTGTTCCGACGAAGGGCGGTAGCGGTTGGGGTCTTTGCCGCAGGCACGGTAGGCACGTCGCGTCGCCTCGATGCTCCCGACGTGTTTAAGCGTATCGGTGGTCAAGCGACCGCGCAGGTCGGCCTCACATTCATGAATTTCGTGCCAGAGACCGTCACTGTAGGCGTTGTTGGTAAACGTCGCCATGACGGCACCACCAATAAACTGGGGCCATGCCGCACGCAACTCGTCGCTGACAACGATTTTTTTTCTGTTCATAATTACGTCTTCTCTGTTTTTCAACAACAAAATTACGTTTTTTCAGAGTAAATCGTGCAGCAGTGCGACAGAATTTTGCTATCTTTGTGCCAAAGAAAAAGTTTTTGTGCATTCAAGACGCTTTCACAAGACAGAAATGATACACTTCTAAGTGCTTGGCGTGAAAACGCTAAGTGCTTAGCGTGCGAACGCCAAGTGCTTAGCATGAAAATTCCAAGTACTTGAAATCAACAGCAAAGTGATGCAGACAGCCATCGTCGGAGGGGGTGCAGCCGGATTCTTTCTGGCTATCAGTCTCAAGGAACGTGTGCCACAGATGCGCGTGGTCGTCTTCGAGGCGGGACAGCGTGTGCTACGAAAGGTGCGCGTGTCGGGAGGCGGACGCTGCAACTGCACCAATACCTTTGAGGACGTAACAGACCTGGCGCAGGTCTATCCCAGAGGTCACCGGCTGATGAAGCGGCTGTTGCACGAATTCAGTGCGCAGGATGCCTGCCAATGGTTCGAAGCACATGGCGTACGGCTCACCGTCCAGCCCGACGGCTGTGTGTTCCCTGCCTCGCAGGACAGCCAAAGCGTCATCGACTGTTTTCTGTACCATTCCCGACGCCTGGGCGTGGAGGTCGTGACGGGACGGCGCATCGGCGACATCGACGAACTGAATGAATTTGACTTTATCGCCGTTACAACGGGTGGCGGTGTGCCGCCGCTGGGCGAGCCAGAAGGCTCGTCATTGTGCCCGTCGCTCTTCAGTCTGAGCATCGCTGACGACGGGCTAAAGGGATTGATGGGCTGCGTCGTCGATAGCGTGGCGATCGGACTGGCTGGCACGAAGTTCAAGGCACAGGGACCACTGCTCGTCACCCACTGGGGCGTGAGCGGCCCTTCGGTGCTGCGGCTCAGCAGTTATGCCGCGCGCCACCTGTTCGAGCAGAACTACAGAGCCACGCTGTCGGTCAATTGGTTGAGCACCACGGAAGCGGAACTGCGCCCCGTCCTCTCCGATACGGCACTGCGACATCCTCAAAAGCAGGTCAGCACCACAAATCCTTTCGGACTTTCCTCGCGCCTGTGGCAGCATCTTGTCGCCAAAGCAGGCATTTCGAAGCGTTGGGGCGAACTATCCGCAAAGGACCTGAACCGTCTCTGCAACGTGCTTGTGGCCGACACATACCCCATCGCCGGACGTGCTCCGTTTCGTGACGAATTTGTCACCTGCGGCGGCATTCCCCTGCAAAGCATTGACCCTCACACGCTCGAAAGCCGCACTCGCCCGAACCTCTACTTTGCCGGCGAGGTATTGGATATCGACGGCGTGACCGGCGGCTTCAACTTTCAGGCAGCCTGGACCACCGCCTACACCGTGGCGCAGGCCATCGCCCTGAAAAGTGTAAAAAAAAGGACATTCGTGGTTAAATAAAAATATATGAACACTATGCAAACACGACTCATCCTCTCTCTCACACTGCTCATGACAGCAGTGACAATGCAGGCACAGACCTCCTTCGGACAGGCCACCCTGCAAAACGAAGGCTGGCGGTTTCATCTTGGCGACGAGAACGCCTCCGAACCTAGTTTCGACGACCACAACTGGTTACGCGTCGATGTGCCCCACGACTGGGGAGTCACACAACCAATGTCGCCCGATGCAGGTTCGTGTCAGGGTTATCTGCATGGCGGCATCGGCTGGTATCGGCTGCATTTCCAGTCCGACGTTCCTGCCAACGGCGAACACCTCTACGTCTATTTCGAAGGCGTCTATAACCGTTCGCGTGTCTGGCTCAACGGCCACCTGCTCGGCTATCGTCCCAGCGGCTTTGCCTCGTTCCTCTACGACATGACGCCCTATCTGCACCAAGGCGAAAACGTGCTCGCCGTGCGTGCCGACCACAGTCTGGAAAACGACTGTCGCTGGTACACAGGTAGTGGTATTTACCGCCCCGTATGGTTTGTACGAGCACCCGAGGTGCACCTCGCACTTTGGGGCACCGCATGGCGACTGAAGAAGATGAACCGCTCGTCTGCCACCGTCGAGATTGATGTCGAGGCCACCGATGGCGGCAAGCAGTATCAGGCCATCGTCGAAATTGCCGATGCCCAAGGCCGCATCGTCGCCACAGGCAAGACATCCGTGCCGTCGGCCCAAAAGCAGACCGTCACCCTCACGGTGAAGAATCCGCAGCCCTGGACATTGGACAAGCCCTACCTCTACAAGGTCATCACACGTCTGCAGCGCGACAGGGCCGACATCGACCGCAGCGAGGTACCACTGGGCCTCCGCACCCTCACCTTCTCGCCCGACAAAGGCTTTACCCTCAATGGCGAGTGGATGAAAGTCAAGGGCGTCTGCGTGCATGACGATGCCGGCATACTCGGCACCGCCGTTCCGACCGACGTGTGGCGCAGCCGTCTGCTCACGCTGAAGAGTCTCGGCACCAACGCCATCCGTCTCAGCCACAATCCACACGCACCGGCCCTCTATGACCTCTGCGACTCACTCGGACTGCTCGTCATGGACGAAGCCTCCGACGAGTGGGAATTTCCCAAGCGCAAATGGCTCAAAGGCTGGAACCGCGGCAAGCCGGGCTTCGAAGGCACCTACGACTATTTCGAGGAATGGATCGACCGCGACGTCGCCGACATGGTTCGCCGCGACCGCTGTCACCCCTCCATCTTCCTGTGGAGCATCGGCAACGAAGTCGATTATCCCAACGACCCCTAC
>JAIKWU010000092.1 GCA_024684455.1 Bacteroidaceae bacterium
CCCGTCGCCCTCACCCCCGGCACCGTCATCGACATCCCCGAGGGCGTGAAACACTGGCACGGTGCACAGCGTGACTCTTGGTTCCAGCACTACACCACCCATGTGGCCACGAGTGGCGAACAGAGTAATGAGTGGTTAGAGCCTGTGACGGACGAAGTGTATGACAAACTGAAGTAAACAGGAATAAGACACCTGGGTAAAAGGATTGTTCCAAATGAAACGTCCGTGTCATAAAAGAATGGCACGGACGTTTTGATAATTTTGCTCTTTATCAACTATAATCCTCTCTCTGCCCAATCTCCACGGTCAAGATTTCGATAACCGATAGCCTCTGCTATGTGCATATCTTCCACTTTCTCACTGCCAGCAAGGTCTACAATGGTTCTGGCCACCTTCAAAATGCGGGTATAAGCACGGGCAGATAGACTCAATTTCGCCATTGCCATACGAAGGAGGGCTAATCCTTGCTCATTTGGCTCTGCAAATTCGTGTATCATACGCTCGGTCATCTGGGCATTGCAATGTATTCCTTTGTAGTCTTTGTATCTGATTCCCTGGATATTACGAGCATTTATAACCCTCTCTCTGATGCTTGAACTACCCTCGCATAACGGAGTGTTCTTTTTGGAAATTTGGTTAAAAGTGAGAGGCTGAATTTCGCACTGAATGTCGATGCGGTCGAGGAGCGGACCGCTGATCTTGGAGAGGTAGCGGCTTATCTGTCCTGGTGTGCAGACGCATTTATGCAGCGGGTCGCCATGGTAGCCGCAGGGACACGGGTTCATGGAGGCGACGAGCATGAACGAACAGGGGTACTCGACCGTGTATTGTGCACGGGTGATGGTAATCTTGCGGTCTTCCAAGGGTTGACGGAGAATCTCCAGCGTCGCCCTGTTGAACTCCGTGAGCTCATCAAGAAAGAGCACCCCATTATGCGCCAGACACACCTCTCCGGGCGTAAAAGAACTTCCTCCGCCACAAATGCCAACGACGCATGTTCACGATTATGGTGTGGAGTAAAAATAGGGTCTAAGCCCGACTATTAAAGGGTTTACGGAGATTTTTAAGAATAAAAAGAACATCCATAAACGAAGTGAACCCCGAAAGTTAGACAAAAAACTTTCAGGGTTCATTTCGGAACGTTTTTTTATTTCTTTATTGATGGGCGTTTTTATCGTATAAACAGGAGTTCGCGGTATTTGGGCAGGGGCCAGTAGGCATCGTCGACGATGAGTTCGAGTTTGTCGATTTGGCGTCGGATGGTGTCGAAGAGGGGGGCGACGGTGTCGTGATAGGCGATGGCCTTCGCGTGTTCGTTGTCCAACTTGTTGGCCACCTTGCGTGCCGAGACGAGTTGTTCGAGTTGTTCTTCGATACTTCGGGTGCGTTGTGCGATTTCCTTGATGAGCAGGAGGTTTCGGGCGTTGAGTTCGTCGGCCTCTGATGCTGGGAATACGTTGCGCATGTGTTCGACGTTGCCGAGCAGCAGGCTCTGATAACTGGTGGCAACGGGGATGATGTGGTTCATGGAGAGGTCGCCCAGTACACGTGCCTCAATCTGAATCTTCTTTGTGTACATCTCCCATTTCACTTCGTTGCGTGCTTCGAGTTCCTTTTTCGTCATGACGTTGAGGCTCTCGAACATCTGGATGCTGTCGGGGTCGAGGTAGCGTTCGAAGATGACGGGGCAGGAGGTCTCGACGTCGAGTCCGCGTCGGGCTGCCTCGGCTTTCCATTCGTCGCTGTAGCCATTGCCGTCGAATCGGATGGGCTTGCAGGTCTTGATGTCGTCGCGGAGCACGTCGATGATGGCGTGATAGACGGGGTTGTGTTCGGTGCCTTTGAGTCGTTCGGTAAACTCTGGAATGCGTGCATCGACGCGTTGTTTGAAGGAGACGAGTGCCTCGGCCACGGCTGCGTTGAGCGTAATCATGGCGCTGGCGCAGTTGGCTTCGCTGCCCACGGCTCGGAATTCAAAGCGGTTGCCTGTGAAGGCAAAGGGCGAGGTGCGGTTGCGGTCGGTGTTGTCGATGAGCAATTCGGGAATCTCGGGGATGTCGAGTTTCATGCCCTGTTTGCCGTTCATGGCGAGGATGTCGTCCTTGTCGGCTTTCTCGATATGGTCGAGCAGTTCGCTGACCTGACGTCCGAGGAAGGAGGATATGATGGCGGGAGGTGCTTCGTTGGCGCCCAGTCGGTGTGCGTTGGTGGCCGACATGATGCTGGCCTTGAGCAGTCCGTTGTGCTTGTAAACGCCCATGAGTGTCTCGACGATGAAGGTAGCGAAGCGCAGGTTCTGCACGGGTGTCTTGCCAGGGGCATGGAGGAGTACGCCCGTGTCGGTCGAAAGGCTCCAGTTGTTGTGTTTGCCACTGCCGTTGATGCCGGCGAAGGGCTTCTCGTGCAGAAGGGCACGGAAACCGTGTTTGCGTGCTACCCGCTTCATGAGCGACATGAGCAGCATGTTGTGATCGACCGCCAGGTTCGTGTCCTCGAAGATGGGAGCCACTTCAAATTGGTTGGGTGCGACCTCGTTGTGGCGTGTCTTGACGGGGATGCCGAGTTCGAGTGCCGTAATCTCCAGGTCGCGCATGAAGGCAGCGACACGTTCGGGGATGGAGCCGAAGTAGTGGTCGTCCATCTGCTGGTTCTTGGCGCTGTCGTGTCCCATAAGCGTGCGGCCTGTGAGCACGAGGTCGGGACGTGCTGCGTAGAGGCCTTCGTCGACGAGGAAATACTCTTGTTCCCAACCGAGGTTGGAGGTCACCTTCTTGACGTCGGGGTCGAAATAGTGGCACACTTCGGTGGCTGCCACGTTGACGGCTTTCAGGGCTCGCAGCAGCGGTGCCTTGTAGTCGAGCGACTCGCCGCTATAGGAGATGAAGACGGTGGGGATGATGAGTGTGTCGTCGATGATGAAGATGGGCGATGTGGGGTCCCATGCCGAGTAGCCACGCGCCTCGAAGGTGCTGCGTATGCCGCCGCTGGGGAAACTGCTGGCGTCGGGTTCCTGCTGCACGAGCAGTTTGCCACTGAACTCTTCGATCATGCCGCCTTTGCCGTCGTGTTCGATGAAGGCGTCGTGTTTTTCGGCCGTTCCTTCGGTCAGGGGCTGGAACCAGTGGGTGTAGTGGGTGACGCCGTTTTCACGTGCCCACTGCATCACACCCTCTGCCACAGCGTCGGCTACTGCACGGTCGAGCCTTGTGCCGTTGTCGATGACGTCCACCATTTTCTTGTAAACGTCCTTGGGCAGGTACTTATACATTTTCTCACGGTTGAAGACTTTCTTGCCAAAGTATTCGCAAGGTCTTTCTGCAGGTGCAATTACGTCGAGCGGCTTCTTCTTGAAAGCCTCGCCGACAACCTGAAATCTTAAATCGTTTGCCATAGTTTTTTTGTTGTGTTAAGAGTTAAAAATAATATGATGATATCTGTTTTTTTCGTGCTTTAACAGCCCCAAAAATTGCACTGCGGACGAAATAAAAATGCACTGCGGTGCGCATATGGTTGCACTGCGGTTGAAATTAATTTGCACTGCGGTGCGTTTTTTGAAGGATTTAAAGTGCCATTTTGAGGGTTTATGAAGGGGTTGATGAGTTAAGATACTGATGTACGTTTTCGGCTGTGTTTCTGCCTGATGCAATGGCTCTCACGACGAGTGACGCACCGTTGGCTGCATCGCCGCACACAAATACATTGTCTGGATAGGTGGGGTGCTCGGGTCGGAGAAAGCCCATGGCGAGAAAGACGATGTCGGCCTTGATGATTTCCTTCTTTCCGTCCAGTTTCATGAGGGGACGTCCTCCGTCGGGATTGGGTTCCCAGACGACACCTTCGACTTCGACGCCCTTCACCTGTCCGTTTTCGTCGCCGATGAAACGGTTGGTGTTGAGCAGCCAGCGGCGTTCACAACCTTCTTCATGGGACGATGTCGTCTTCAGGATGACGGGCCAGTTGGGCCACGGTGTGTCGGGATTGTGACCATAAGGCGGCTTGGGCATAATCTCAATCTGTGTCACGCTCTTGCATCCCTGACGATGGGCTGTGCCGATGCAGTCGGACCCCGTGTCACCACCGCCGATGACGAGGACGTGCTTGTCCTTGGCTGTGACGCGCTCTTCTTTCGAAAACTCCATGCCGGCGAGTACTCGGTTCTGCTGCGAGAGGAGTTCAAGGGCGAGATGGATGCCTTTCAGTTCACGACCAGGCGCCTTGAGGTCACGGGCTGTAGGTGTGCCAGTGGCGATGACGACGGCATCGTATTCCTTTGCCAATTCTGCAACAGACTGGACGTTCTGGCCATAGACGAAGTTCACGCCTTCCTGCTCCATGACACGGATACGGCGGTCGATGATGCGCTTGTTCAGCTTGAAGTTAGGGATGCCGTAGCGCAACAATCCGCCAGCCGCTTCGTTCTTCTCGAACACAGTCACCTCGTAACCTTTGTAGTTGAGTTGGTTGGCAGCAGCAAGGCCCGCAGGACCACTGCCCACAACCGCCACCTTCTTGCCGTTGCGAGTGGGATGTTCAATGGTTACATATCCTTCTTGATAGGCACGTTCGGTGATGGCGGCTTCGTTCTCGCGGTTGGTGACAGCCTCGCCTGTTGTATGGTACAGCACACAAGCCTTTTCGCAGAGAGCCGGACAGATACGCCCCGTAAATTCAGGGAAGTCGTTGGTCTTTTTCAATAGTTTATAAGCCGTTTCCCAGTCGCCGCGATAGAGGGCATCGTTCCATTCAGGATCTTTGTTTCCAAGCGGACATGCCCAGTGACAGAACGGGACGCCGCAGTCCATGCAACGGCTCGCCTGCTCCTGCCGGTCACGCGTGTTCAGCGTTTGTTCCACTTCACCGAAGTCGTGGATTCTGTCATGTATCGGTCGATACCCAGCCTCTTTGCGAGGTATGGTCATAAATGCTTTAGGATTTCCCATTATGATTTACGATTTACGGATTTTCAATTTCAATGTTCAATGGTCAATGGTCAATGGTCAATGGTCAATGTTCAATAGTCGCGTTGTATGTCGGCAATTTTCTCGTGCAGTTTGGCCAGTTTTTCGGCTTCGAGCACACGTTTGTACTCGATGGGCATCACCTGGATGAAGTCGTCGCAGTAGCGCTGCCAATTGTCCAGCATCCGTCCCGCCAACTCACTGCCCGTGTGCAGATAGTGCTGCCTGATGAGTTCCAGCAATTCTTTGCGTCCGACAGCATCCTCGACCAATCCCAGTTCGACCATGTCCATGTTGCAGAAATAGTCAAACGTGTGGTCAGGGTCATAGACGTAAGCAATTCCCCCGCTCATACCTGCCGCGAAGTTGCGGCCTGTCTTGCCGAGAACTACCACACGACCGCCAGTCATATACTCGCAGCAGTGGTCGCCCGTGCCTTCCACAACGGCGATGGCACCGCTGTTGCGTACGGCAAAACGCTCGCCCACACGTCCGTTGACAAAGAGTTCACCACTCGTGGCTCCATACAAGCCCGTGTTGCCGGCAATGATATTGTCTTCAGCCATGAAGTCTGCTCTGCGGCGCTTGGGAGGCATAATGCTGATACGTCCACCCGAAAGTCCCTTGCCAAAGTAGTCGTTGGTCTCGCCTTCGAGACGCAATTCAAGACCACGGACGGCAAATGCGCCGAACGACTGACCAGCCGAGCCTTTGAACTGTAAGCAGATGGTGCCGTCGGGCAGACCTTTCTCGCCATATCTCTTGGCAATGACACCCGAGAGCATCGTGCCCACGGCACGGTCGGTGTTGCGGATGGCATAGTCGAGGCTCACCTCTTCCTTTTTCTCGATGGCTGCAGCAGCGGCTTCGATGATTTCTTCGTCCATCACGCTACCCACATGGGTAAATTCGCCACGGTCCCAATACAGCGACTTGTCGGTCGGGGGACAGTGCAGCAGACGGGCGAAGTCGATACACTTCTGCTTCTCCGTTGCGCCGTCCGTGTTGACCTCGATGAGTTCCGTGTGGCCGATGATGTCTTTGAGACGGTGGACACCCAGTTCCGAAAGATATTCACGCACCTGCTCTGCCAAAAACGTGAAGAAGTTGACCACATAGTCGGCCCTGCCCATGAAGCGACGGCGCAAGGTCTCGTCTTGTGTGGCTACACCCACAGGACACGTGTTCGTGTTGCATTTTCGCATCATCACACAGCCGAGGACGATGAGCGGAAGTGTTCCGAACGAAAACTCGTCAGCACCGAGCAGGGCCATGATAATCACATCCTTCGCAGTCTTCAACTGGCCGTCGGTCTGCAACCGTACCTGATGGCGAAGTCCGTTCATGACCAACGTCTGCTGCGTTTCCGCAAGTCCTATCTCAGGGCTGATGCCAGCGAAGCGCATGGACGAGGCCGGACTGGCACCCGTACCACCCTCTGCACCGCTGATGACGATGAGGTCGGCCTTTGCCTTCGCTACGCCAGCGGCAATGGTTCCCACACCACTCTCGGCAACGAGTTTCACGCTGACGGCTGCCGTGGGGTTGATGTTTTTGAGGTCGTAGATCAGTTGGGCCAAGTCCTCAATGCTGTAGATGTCATGGTGAGGCGGTGGCGAGATGAGGCTGATGCCAGGGATGGCGTTGCGTGTCTTGGCGATGATGTCGTTGACCTTGAAACCAGGCAACTGTCCACCCTCACCAGGCTTGGCACCTTGCGCCACCTTGATTTGTATTTCCTCGGCATTGACGAGATATTCTGCTGTCACGCCGAAACGTCCGCTGGCTATCTGCTTTGTTTTGCTGCTCAGACTAATACCGTCCACAGCCGTATGGTAGCGGGCATTGTCCTCACCGCCTTCACCCGTATTGCTACGCGTTCCCAACCTGTTCATCGCAATGGCCAAAGCCTCGTGGGCTTCGATGCTCAGCGCGCCGAACGACATGGCCCCCGTCACAAAGTGTCTGACGATGCTCTCCACGGGTTCTATCTCGTCGAGGGGAGTTGGTGTGGCAGCCTTCTTGAAGCCTAAGAAATCACGAAGGAAGATGGGCTTTTCCTTTTCATCAACCATCTTTGCCCACTCCTTGAACTTCTTATAACTTCCGAGCCTTGTGGCAATCTGCAGGTTTGCTATCGTTTCGGGATTCCAGGCATGAACAATTCCATCTTTTCGCCATGAGAACTGCCCGTTGTTGGGTAGCAATCCGTTCGGTTCCTCGGAGCGGAAGGCCTCGTCGTTCAGCCGGATGGCATCGCGGGCTATCTCTTTCAAACCGATGCCGCCGAGGGTGCTCGTCTCCGTGCCAAAATAACGTTGTAATAAGTCTTCGCTCAGTCCGATACTCTCAAATATCTTGGCACCGCGATAGGAACGGATGGTCGAGATGCCCATTTTCGACATGATTTTCTTCAGCCCCTTGTCCACCGCCTGGATATAGTTGCTTTCGGCTGTCGAGTACTCCTCCTGAATCAGATGCTTCTTCACGAGGTTGTCCAGCACGGCAAACGTCATATAGGGACAGATGGCACTGGCTCCGTAGCCCAACAGCAGGGCGGCGTGCATGACCTCGCGTATCTCTCCGCTCTCGACGATGAGAGCAGTCTGCACGCGTTTTCCCACTCGGATGAGATGATGGTGAACGGCGCTCACGGCCAGCAGCGACGGTATGGCTGCGTGGCGTGCATCGATGTCGCGGTCGGTCAGGATGATGTAGTTCACACCTTCATCGACCGACGTCTCCGCCTCTTGGCACAGGTCGTCGATGGCAGTGCGCAGACCGTTTTCGCCTTTCTCCTTATCAAAGAGCATGGCCAGTTTCTTGGTCTTGAAACCCTTGTATCGGATGTTGCAGAGGATGTCGAGTTGCGTGTTGGTCAGCACGGGTTGAGGCAGTCGTACCATCTTGCAGTTGGAGGCATCGGGAGTGAGGATGTTCGTGCCCACGGCTCCGATATACTCTGTCAGACTCATCACCAGATCCTCACGAATGGGATCGATGGCAGGGTTGGTGACTTGGGCAAATTGTTGACGGAAATAATTGAAGAAGATTTGCGGACGGTCGCTGATGACAGCCAGTGGTGTGTCGTTGCCCATGGCGGCCACGGGTTCTTGCCCCGCTGTTGCCATGGGGACAAGGGTGCGGTCGATGTCCTCCTGTCCAAACCCAAAGTTGATGAGGCGGCGTTCGTAGTCGTCGACAGCATTTTCCACATGCCGACCGCTCTTCAGATTCTCCAGTTGAACACGATGGGTACTCAGCCACTCACGGTAGGGATGAGCCTTAGCGAGTTGTTCCTTGATTTCGCCGTCGTAGTAGATTTTCCCTTCCTGAGTGTCGACCAGCAGAATCTTGCCAGGTTGCAGCCGTCCCTTGCTCACGACGTCCATGGGGTCGAAGTCCATCACCCCAGCCTCACTGGCTACAATCATCATGCCGCTCTGTGTGATGGTGTAGCGGCTGGGACGCAACCCGTTGCGGTCGAGCATGCCGCCGGCATAGCGTCCGTCGGAGAACAGCAGGGCAGCAGGTCCGTCCCACGGCTCCATCAGAATACTGTGGTACTCGTAGAATGCCTTCAAGTCGTCGCTGATGGGGTTCTTGTCGTTGAAACTCTCTGGAATCAGAATGGCCATGGCCTGTGGCAGGCTCAGTCCGCTCATGATGAGGAATTCAAGCACGTTGTCCAGACTGGCAGAGTCGCTCATGCCCTCCTGTACGATAGGACGAATGTCGGTGATGTCGCCCAAGGCCTCGCTGTTCAGCACACTTTCGCGTGCCTGCATCCATCCACGGTTGCCGCGTATGGTGTTAATTTCGCCATTGTGAGCCAAGAGGCGGAAAGGTTGTGCCAGTTTCCATTTTGGGAATGTGTTGGTGCTGAAACGAGAGTGGACCAGTGCCAGTCCGCTGGAAAAATAGGGACTGGACAAATCGTCGAAATAGCGGCGCAACTGGCCGCTTGTCAGCATGCCCTTATAAATGACGTATCGGCTGCTGAGTGAACAGATGTAGAATGATTCGTCCTGAATGCTGTTTTCAATGCGTTTTCTTGACTTGTATAAGGAGCGCTCGAATGCCTCGTTCGTTATTTCGTTGTTGCAGGTGACAAAAATCTGCTTGATGCAGGGTTCCACTTGGCGAGCCCCTTCGCCCAGCACTTCGGAATGTGTCGGTACGGTGCGTGTGTGCATCAGCAACAGTCCCTCGCGTTCGATTTCTTCTTTCATGACCGAAAGAATGTTTTGCTGTGCCTCCTCGTCTTTCGGCAGGAACACCAGGCCTGTGCCGTACTTTCCTTTCTCGGGAACAGGAATGCCTTGCAGGAGAATGAATTCATGCGGAATCTGTACCAGAATGCCTGCACCGTCACCCGTCTTGTCACGTGTTTCGGCTCCGCGGTGTTCCATGTTTTCAAGTACTCGCAAGGCGTTGTCCACCAGTTCATGGCTCTTGCTGCCATGAATATTCACAATCATGCCCACGCCACAAGCGTCGTGTTCATATGCTTCGTTGTATAATCCTTGTTGTTTCATATATAGATTTGTGTTTGTATTCTTTGCAATGCTGTTAATGTTGCTTCATGATTGCCGAAAGACGTGAGGCGCACGTAGCCTTCGCCCGAGGGTCCGAAACCCACGCCTGGCGTGCAGACCACATGGGCCCTGTGCAGCAGGCTGTCGAAGAAAGACCAGGAGGTCATGCCCTCTGGCACCTTTACCCACAGATAGGGGGAATC
>JAIKWU010000071.1 GCA_024684455.1 Bacteroidaceae bacterium
AACACGATTTATATTTCAACATGTTTTCACACGTCAATCTTCGGAAATCATGTCATCAATCTTTAGGAATAATCATTTTATAAAGGTTTCGCAAGTTAATAATAATGCACGCAGAGGATAGTTAGTGCCGCACACATTGAAAGTTTTTGCTCTGCGGTCTCGCACCGTAGGTGCGTCTCTGCGTTCGCAGAAAAGGAGGGGGATGCAAAACAACTCTGCGTCTCTGCGTGAGAAAAACATCATGCGAAAGTTCAGTTATTTTATGAGATTGACGTGAAGATTTCAGAAGATTGACGTGTAAAAGCCTTCGGGGCCTGATGGATGTCCTGCATCGCTTTGCGTAAACCGAACTCACGTCTATTTAAGAAACATCCGTGGACAACTTTTAACAACCAGAAACAGGTCGTCGTCAGTTACCCAAGCAATTCTCCATTATATATAAAGGTACGCGCGCGAGGATTAAAAAGGGGCGGCAAACACCGTTGCCGCCCCCCTGCAGAATGAGAAATATATTTGGTAAATAGGGAGTATTACCGCTTCAGGTACTTCCGACCGTCCTTGATGTACATGCCCTTTTTAGGTTCACAGGTGAGACAACGGCCTGTGAGGTCGTACACTGCGTTCGTTTTAACTTTTAACTCTTCACTTTTAACTTCCTCGATGTCTGTCGGTATCAGTTCGAAAGTGCCGATGTACTGCTCGTAGTCGTTCTCGACGTTGATGGTGTACGAGGGTGCTGCCCATTCGCTGATGTCGATGTTGAGGGCAAGAACGTCAGCCGCACGGACGGTCTTCTGATAGACCACCTCGTCTGCATCGTCGGTGATGGTGACGTTGTAGGTATCGCTCATGTCACCGAGTTGGAGGTCGAGTAGTCGAGCGGAAAATTCACCATTGAGAGATACGCTTTCCTCTGTTGCTGCTCTGTGTGGCGCTCTTGGACGTGGCTTCTCGATATGCGTGAAGTCGATGCGCTTCTTTGTCTCTTCGTCGGGCGGGTTCACACCGTCGATGATGTCAGGGTTATGGTAAATGACCTCATCGCCCACGCGGCACTCCATCAATTCTTCGGGATAGTGGGTGGGGAGAGGTAACAACCCGTTATCCAAAGGCCCTCCTTCACTACCGACTCCTTCAAGCCATGTGCCTATGCTGTAGTCATCCTCTACCGTCTGAAATTCAATGTACTTGCCTTTGAACCTGTCGGTGCTTCTGTATCCGCTACTGAACGCCTTGACTTCGCATTCGTTACCATAGCCCCGGTCACCAAACACAAGTGAAGAGTTCTTGGAAGCCAGCCCGAAGTCATAAAGCGGCCTTGGTTCGAGATAAACTTCATTTGGATTATCACTATAATAATATGCAATGTAAACTTCACGCTGGTTTTCGTACAATGCTGCAACAGGTTTCAACAGAGATAGGAAGCCGTCATACAATGGGTATTCCTCTGCACATTGTGTATAGCACATCATTCTCTTACACTTTCTCCCATCAATAACCGTATCACCATCAAAATAGTAATACTGCACTCGTGCCGTGGTATTTTCATTGATAAGTTGACCCACCTTCCACACCTTGCCTTCCTCAACGAAGGGGCGGTAGGGTGTTGGTTCCAAGGTAAGGTCGAATTCCTGCGTATGACCGCGCAGATTCGTGAGTGAGATGTGATAGTTCCCGGGCTCGAAGTCGGGGAAGATTAAGTCATAATATCCTGGCCAAGAGCAGGGGGCAACGATATGGTAGGTCGCAGGATGCTCAAAAGAGAGTTGCACAGTCCCGTCATCGGCAATGGTGAGTTCAGCGTACTGTGAAGTACTACATGTATAATTAAAGTAGCCTGTCACGTGGAGGTCGTTACCGATAAATTCGCAGACAAATGGAATATCCTCATCGGTGGCTTCATTCAGCAAGAAGAACTGAGTATTTTTGTCTAGTTCCTCCGCCTCGAAAGGTATCGACTTGTAGTGTTTTTGATTGACAGCAAAATTTCCCGTGTCGCTACACCACTTAAGATGGATTTCGGGATAATTAGCATAGATTTCAGGAGGTAATACACCCGTGTAAACACTGCCGAAACCCTCTACCCACACGTCCTTTAGTTCGGGATTGTCCACGCCTTGCAGGCGTAGCATTCGGCGCACGCCGTCACCACGATAGAAGTATTGTGCATATTCCTCAAAACTGCCGACCTCGGTCACTCGCATGTGGTCTCCTGTTTCGGTCGTGAACTCATCGCCCACATCGAGGCTGTAGTCCAGCACCACGGTCTCTGTCTTTGTATCGGGGTTGTAGCGTAGAACTTGTTTTCCCACTTGGCGCATGTAGGAATGATACAAGTCGTTATACCATCCATTGATAAGTTGCACGTAGGTTCGCCCATCAAGGACTACATCTTTCGCGGCTCTGGTAAAGAGATTGCCTGGCTTTCCTTCAGCATTTGTTGTATGGTATTCCCATTGGCGATAGTCTTCGTAATAAGAATCATAACCGTGCTCGATGATGTATTGTGCCATAGCGTCCTCCGAACGATAAGGCACTGTGAGATTATATCGTGTCTGCTTCAGAGTGATAGGCTCATGGATGCCGAGTTTTTCATTCACATCAATAGTATAAGTGCCGCAGGTGAAGCCTGGAAGTTTTACGTCATAGCGACAACTGTGCCGGCAGGCTAAAGCTTCTGCTTCATACATAGGTATCGTCAAAGATATGTGGTTGTTGTCAGTTAGGATGGCAATCATGTCATAGGAGTTACAATTAAAGTCCGAAATACCTGTCAGATGCAAGGTATCTTCCTCAAACGTTGCAGTCAAAATACACGGACACTCCTTTCCATTGTTGTGGAGTTCACGCAATTCATCCATAGTAAGGTCGATGGGCTCAAAAGGATGCTGTTTGAACTTCGTAAGATTGACAGCACAGTGGTCATTAAGGTCGTGGAAAGTGAGACCAAGTGTTTTGTATTCCAAATTATAGGGATATTCGAAGGGCAAGATGCCATGCTTCAGCGAGCCGATGCCATCGACCCAGATGTCCACGTCGGTGCCATCGTAATTATCGACAAGCCTGAACATCTTGTTTTCGCGGCTCTTTCCAAGGTATTGCGCGACTTCTGGAAACGTGCCTATTTCGGCTACACGGACGAAATAATCATAATTTCCACGAAACTTGTCGCCTTCCTTCAGTCCGAAGTCGAACAAGAGGATGTCCTTTTTCTGTTGGTCATCGTAATAATACACCTTGTCGCCCTCCTGGCGATAGCAGATGACAAGTTCGTCCGCCTGAAATGCCGAAGCATAAGGAATCGTGGAACTTGCTACATAGTTCCGCCCGTCAATGACCGAATCTGTCGTCAGACAAGTATAGGCAAGCGCAGGTTTTCCCTCGTTGTCAACGGCAGCAAACCACTTTTTGTACGGATAGTTATAGATATCCTCGGTTGCTTCGAAGATTTCCCTTGGCGACTGTATTGTCAGTTTTGGGTCATATTCCTGTGCCGTCACATGGAGTGCCGACATGAGCAAAACCATCAAAAAAATCGTCTTTTTCATAATCGTTTTGTTTTTAGTTGAATATTCATGATAGTATCGTTGCGCTGACGACGGGTAGCCGTTCGAGCACCTGTTCGAGGGTGACGTCGGGACTTTTTTCGCCGAACACTTCTTTCTTGATGCGCGTCTTGCGATGCTGCACGGCTGAGATGGTGATGCAGAAAATGTTGCCGATGACGCGGTTGGAGAGTTTCAGGCGGACGAGGATGCAGAGTTGGAGGTCCTCGTCGCTCATGTCGGGATACAACTGGCGGATGTGGGCGATGCATTGTCCGTCGATGGCGTTGAGGGTACGCTCCACGTCCGCCCATTCGCGATGGCTGAGGGAGATGCGCTGTCCGTCCGATTGGCTGAGTTTCTGCAGTACTTCCGACCGTTGCAGGATGTACTCTTGCAGAAAGTGTATGACCTCCTGGGCCTGTGCCAGTTGTTCCTGTTGTCGTTGGGTTTCCTGTGCCATGAGTTGGAGGCGGTGACGCTGTCTCGCACGGCTAAGTCGAAGTCGATAGTAGAACATGGCTGCCAGGGCGAGCAGCAGGACGATGGCCAGCACGGACACCGACACCCATAGTCGCAGGTTGTCATTGTGTTTTTCCTGCTGAATGACGGCTTGGTAGTAGTCGTCTTTTTGCTCCAATGCATTGAAGTAGAGTCGCTCAGCCTCTTCAAAGGCGGAATCGATGGCTGCCTCGGCTGCCTCGGCATCACGAAGGCGGACGGCTATGCTGGCGAGATTGCTCTGAACGATGTATGCCATGTGGATGTCGCTGTCGGTGGGCATACTCTTATAAATGGCTTCCGCCTGCGCGAGCGAGTCTTGGCTGAGGTAGCAGCGTGCCAGCACCTGACGGGCTGCATTCTCGGTCGATGGCACAGCAAACGAGTCGGCACGTCGCGCACAGTCGAGGGCTTCGTCATATTCCTCCATCGCCCAATGGATGTTTGCCAGCGTGGTGAGTGTCTGACTGCGTAATTCATTGTCACGGAGGGAATCGGCGAGTTGGTATGCCCGCTGTGTGAGCCGCAGCGCCTCGTCGAAGGACGTGTCGTCGTTGTACGCCTTCTGAGCCGCATACGTACCTGCATAGTCGAGCAGCATGACATGGTTACGCTCGTTGTCGGGATGCTGCCGATAGACCTCGAGTGCTTGAAGCATCAGCCGCAGCGCCTCGTCGGTGTTGCTCCATGCGATGGCCTCGGCTTGTCGTTGCAGGGCGATGTACTGCGTGTGCCAGTCGGCTTCGGCCTCTGCCTGAATGACGACCTTTCGCAGGAGCATCGAGGCTTGAAGCAGGCTGTCCTGTTCGAGCAATGTCTCTGCTTCGCCGAGCAGTTGGCGTGCCGTCGTTCGGTGACAACTTGTGCAGATGAGCATGAACAAGGAGACAAACAAGAGGGTATGGCGAAGTCGTATCATGGTTTTTGGTTTTTCTCGGTGGCAAAGTTACGACATTTTTTCGTAGGTACATCACGTTACCTATGGAAAAACAGCCGTGTGTGCAACATATAAATTCCGCTCAAAATGAAAGAGTTAGCAACACAGGAGCGCCACACCCCTATGGAAAGTTTTGCGAAGATTAGTGGAATGCGCAACAAAGTTTCACGAAATGCGTGCCGAATTTTGTAGTGCGCTCGCTTACTCGTACCTTTGACTGCGTCGAAGGTACTTGCGCTCGGCAATAAAAATAAATAATGTTAATTTATTTTGTAGTGCGCTCGCTTACTCGTACCTTTGCAAACGAAAGAGACCTAATCCGTCATGTCTGTACGAACCTCACGCTTTTGTTTCATCACTTTTACGACTCTGCTCATGGGACTCATGGCTTGTCAAGGCGGTGGGTCGCAGGGCGACGTAGTGACGTGCGACAGCGACAGCGTGACTGCTGTTCCGACGACAGAGATGCTGACGTTGCCCGACACGTTGCTGGCTTCGGCGGAGGCTATATCGTTCGTCGTCGATGTGTCTGACAGCGGCGACCACTGGCTGAAGGACTACGACGACGCTTATGCGGACAAGGGCATCGTCGCCACTTTCCGAGTCAATGCGCTGCGGAACGGGCTGTTCGGCGGACAGGTAAAGGGTGAACCCGACTCGGTCGCCGTGGCATGGACGTTTATGACGGCGAACAGCACGGTGAAGACCGACCTCGGCGAATGGGGCGGCGGAACGGGCTGGACAGGCCAGCCGCTGTTCAACGGCAGTGAAGTGATGGTCGGTTCGCTCTGCGGAAAGGTTTATTTCATTGATTTCCAGACGGGAGAGCAGTCGCGCGAACCGTTCGATGCGGGTAACACCGTGAAGGGCACGATGGGTCTGGACCCCGACTGGCCGAACCTGTACGTCGGACAGGGGGTGTCGAACCATAACGCATTCGGGTGTGAGGTGTTCGACCTCGAGCGGAACGAGCGGACATGGTTCTTCAACCGCGACCCGAAGGCCTGGCGCTCATGGGGTGCCTACGACTCATCGCCCGTAGTGGCTGGCGGCTATCTGTTCTGGGCTGGCGAAAACGGCAGCATCTACAAGTACGAACGTCTGAAGGGAGAGTTGCGCCGCGTGGCGACCTTGCGCTATCGTGTGCGCGGGGCTGCCCCTGGCATCGAATCGAGTCTGTGTATCTGGCGCAACTATGGTTTTGCCGCCGACAATCACGGCAATATCCTGGCTGTGAACCTCAACACGATGCGGCCTGTGTGGCTGTACGACAATCACGACGACACGGACGGCACTATCGTCTGTCGCGAGGAAGAGGGTACGGCATATCTCTACACGGCATGCGAGGTGGACAAGCAGGGGATGGAGGGCACATGCCACTTCGTCAAACTGCGTGCCACGGACGGCAACCTCGTGTGGGAACAGGCACTGCGCTGCACACGTTTCAAACTCGGTGAGGACAAGACACTCGACGGTGGCATGTACAGTACACCATTGCCTGGCACCGACGACTGCGACGGCCTCATCTTCGCCAACATCTGCCGCAACAAGAGTGCGCAGACAAGAGGCGAACTTATTGCCCTGCACACCAGCGACGGCAGCATGGCCTACAGCGTTCCGCTGAACAGTTGGGCATGGTCGTCGCCCGTCAGTTTCACGAACGAACGCGGCGAGATGTACATCTTCACCTGCGACGCAGGCGGCTACATCTACCTCATCCGCGGACGTGACGGCCAAGTGCTCTACACGCACCATCTGAACGCACTTTTCGAATCATCACCTATCGCCGTCGGCAACGCAGCCGTGGTAGGCTCGCGCGGCAACGGCATTTACAAATTTGTTATCTTATGAAAAAAGAACTATCAAAGGTATGCTGCAACAGCGTTGCAGCCAAGAAAAGCCTCTTTGTGACCCTGCTTCTGCTGCTCCTGCCGCTCACGGCATCTGCACAGGCAGACACACTGTATGCCAAGCGCAATGTGCTACCAGGCAACTACGACTTCTGGATTTACACGCCAGAAAACTATGAACATCTCGACTCGCTGCCCATCGTCTATTTCCTGCATGGACGCAGCCTCTGCGGCCGCGACCTGAACCGTGTGCGCCGCTATGGCCCCCTACAGGCTGTGCAGATGGGCCGCAAGATTCCTGCCATCATCATCGCTCCACAAAACCCAGGCGGCTCATGGAAGCCTGACAAACTGCTCGAAATCCTCGACTGGACGCTGGAGAACTACCGTTGCGACTCGACGCGCGTCTATGTTCTTGGCATGAGCCTCGGCGGTTACGGGACAATGGACTTCTGCGGCACCTACCCCGAACGCATCGCAGCGGGCATGGCGCTCTGCGGTGGAACAACACTGAAGGACTGGCAGGGTCTGGGACAACTGCCCTTCTGGATTCTGCACGGCACAGCCGACCGCGCTGTGGGCATCCAGCAGTCAAAGCGTGTGGTCAACGAACTGCTGGCCCAGCATCACGACGAACGTCTGCGCTACGACTGGCTCCCTGGTGCCTCACATGGTGCATTGGCACGTATCTTCTACCTTGAAAAGACCTACGAATGGCTCTTTGCCCACCGTCTTACCGATCCGTACCGACCCGTCGAGCGTGACCTCCCTATCGGCAACAGCGACCTTCCCACGGCGTACAAGAACCTGACGCGCCGTCACAACACGCTCGTTGTGAAATAAAGGTGTAAAAGAAAATCGGCGTCCCTTGTCACTGATGTGTGATAAGGGACGCCGATTTGTATGCTGTTATGTTTATTTTACCACTTTCTTGCCGCCAACGATGAATATGCCTTTTGCAGGACTTTTGACGACACGACCTGTAAGGTCAAAGACAGTAGGGTCGGCGCTGTCTTTGTCATGAGACAAGGGTTCGATGGCGTCGGGCATCTGCAGGGTCAGCACGACGTTATCGAAGCCGATGATTTTCTCATAGCCATTGTTGTTATGCATGGCCGAAAGGAGCACCGTGGTCGAGGCATCACCGTCGGACGAAAAAGGAATCAGCACCTGCTGCCATTCCTCCTTGTTCTCGAGCGAAGGAGCCGTGAGGGTGATGCCATTCTCAGAGGCAACTGAGATGATGGCATCGCCGCCCAGACCGCTTTTCCACACGTCGGCCGTGAGTTCATAGTCACCTTCGGGCAGACGAACCTCCTGACTGAGCGTGATGGTCGATGTTCCCCAGTTCTGTCGCACCCAATAGGTCTGCTTGCTATCAGTCGAAGGACTGGGGCGTGAGGCGAAAAAATTGCTGAAATACAAATCGCCTGTCTTCAATGCGGTCAAGTCATTATTGTTACGGTCGGCATACTCCACCGTCCAAGACTGAGGAACGTAGATGGCGCGGTCGCTCGATACACCGCTGCCCGACATGACAGAATAACTCTGTTCAAAGTCTCCGTTCTGCAAAGCCGTTGGCAGTGGCCGTTGCTCATAGGGAAGTCCCTGGACTTCACAGATTTCGCGACGGGTCAGCGCAATGTCGTACAGACGGAACTGGTCCATCATACCGCAGAAGTCTGCGTTGTCATTGGCTACGTTCGTGTCCCACCATTGGGTGCGGCCGATGTAGTTGCGTGTGTCGGCGGCAATCTGTGCCAGTTGGTAAGCCTCCACCTGATTGGCTGTACCGCTGACTACTTCGATGCCATCAATATAGATGCGAGTTGTGCGAGTCGATGCCTCAAAAGTCACGGCTAACTTGTACTCCTGGTTCGCCGTAAGTTGAGTAGGCGAACTGACCATCGTGGTCGTTCCGCCATTGTATTTCACACCAGCAGCCAATGGGTTGGCACGGAGAAACACGCTATTGCCGCTGGCACTGCCGAAGTCGTACAGACGTGGCATCTTCTCCAGGCTCTTAGCGTTCACTGTCACGAGGAAGGTGAAGGAGCGCAGATCGGTGAGCAGTCCTTCGGGTGCCGTGTAGTAAGTGTTGGTGCTGAAACCCGTAAGGGTGTTCGACGTGAGGTCCATGTCACCCTTCTCATAGCGCAGGTTCTGCGTGATGTCACGAGGATGGACGGTGACGGTGAAGTCACGGGTTTTGTCGCCACAGAGGGCTGTCAGTGTGACCTCGGTGACCGACTTCGGGAGGTTGACAATGCCCATAGGGCTGATGAGCGTCTCGTCCGAAGAAGCCCATGTGACGTTCTTTCCGAGCACTTCGGTCGGCAAAACGATGTCGGTGCGGGCCTCCGTAGGAATGACGATAGCGTTGATGGCAGCCTCGTCGAGTGCTCTCTCGGCTTCAGCCTGCAACTCCTTGACAGAAGCCTGAACGGTGTAGGGCGACTGACAGACATAGATGTCGGCATAGGCGATTAGAGCATGACCTTCGGCCGACGGCCACTGTCCAAAGAATTCATAATGTCCACCGAACGGTTCGGCAGGCTCTATGACTTGATCGACAAAGCCGTTGCGATATGTCGTGAGCGTGTGACCGTCGTAGGTAAGGGAGAGCACCCAAGTGATCAATTTGGTAGGATGATTGTCACCGCTTGTGCCGCTGGACATCGTGGCCCAGTCGTCGCTTGTGAGCAGACGGTTCTGGCTCTTGTACTGAATACCGCCGATGGTGACGACAGGACACTGGTCGGTAGCATCGATGCTATAGCGCATACCATGGCCGCCTGCACGTTCGTCGCCTACTTGCAGCAACGTACCATCATACTGGCTGGCATTCATGGCAAAGGCTACGTGCAGTGACTGGTCGGGACCAAAGCAGATGCATGTCGGGACTTCAGTGTCAGGGTCCTCTTCCGTCAGTTCTTCATCCCATTCGAAATCGCCGCGGATGCTGGTGGGGAAGCCCTTCGGATACTGTGTCTTCACAATCCAGTAGTAATAGTCGCCGTTCATCCATGCGAGGCGCAAGTCGCTTCCTTCGCTACCTGGGATGATGAAGGGGCGCACGTTGTTCTTCAGGCTGTTGCGCGTAATTTGCTCCGAACCAGCCACCTTTCCCTCGTCGTCGATGGTGTATTTCCAAATTTCATAGACACCGTCTTTGTTGTACGTGCCGTTGGTAGTCGGGATGGAGAGATAGAGGTCGTTGATGTGCTCGGGATCGACAGCCATGCCGCCTGAGTAGCACAGTTCGGTCGAGTTCCAATTCTGGTGGAACGCATGACCACCGTATTGCACCCATGTGCGACGCCACTCCGTTCCCGTCCAACGTCCGTACCAATAGACGTGCGAGGTCTTGGCGTTGTCGATGTGGGTGAAAGCAATCACCGGATTTTCTTCGGGGTCGAGCGTAATCTGCCACACCCAGTTGCGAATGCCGTCGGACTTGTCCACAACCGTGAACGGATAAGTCGAAGCGTAGGTGTCCGTCTTATTGACATTGAACGCACCATCGGCAATTTTCTTCAACTCAGTACCCTTGATATCACGAAGGATGGGGCCGTTGCCGTGGTTGATGTCAATCACGTTAAAGTAGAGCCAGTTGGGGTATTCATTGTCGGGATGGCCAGTGGTGTAGGTCAGGTAGATTTTGTCCTTGCCGTTGCTCTGGTACTTGGCATAGGGACGTGCACCTGTCGATTGGACAATCTGTTTCGGACCAAAGTCGAACATCACGTTGTCGTTGGCATCGGGCAGGGTCAGCCGCGCGATGGTCGGGTGCCAGTTGATGCCACGCCAGCAGAGATACCAGTGCGTGGGGTCGTCGCTGAGGATAAAGGGCGATGGATAGGTCGTGTTATGGTTGGTCGCCAAACGTTTCTCTTCGCCAAGGTCCGTGATGTCGCCAGGGTTTCGGGAAATGCGGTAGTAGAAAGCAGCCTCGTCGGTATGGCGGCTATAGATGACGAGCACGCGTTCGTCAGGCAGTACGAGGAACGTTGGGTTGTTGTGGTCGTCGGGCTGGAAATAACTTCGCACGAGCACATCGGTCTTTCTGTGCAACAGCCAGTCGTACTGCGTCGCCTTGATATTGCCGTGGACGTCGATGTAGCCCACCCACGTCATGTCTATTGTGCCGACCTCGTTCTTGTAGTGCATTGCACGTGGGTCGGCAAACCAGCACCACGCCCCCTCTTCGCTGATGACGGTACCGTCATAGCAGTCCGCCGTCTGAGCACTGGCACTAAGGGCAAAGAGCAGACAGACGGCACTGAGAAAATGTTTCATATATACGTTAATTAGTTAAATGACAAGATGTTCTGGAAGAAGAACAGCACAGCAGTATAGTTCTTGTTGATGCCCTGTGCCCTACCCATCTGGCTGCCTGTGCGGTCATAGACGTAGCCGTCGTTGGTAATGCGTCCGAGTTGGCTGCCGGTACGGTCATAGACGTAGCCGTCGCTGGTGATACGACCCTGCTGGCTGCCTGTGCGGTCGTAGATGTAGCCGTCACTGGCGATGCGGCCACGCTGACTGCCCGTACGGTCGTAAATGTAGCCGTCGGAGTTGAAGCGTCCGCGTTGCGAACCAGTACGGTCATAGACATAGCCGCTGCTCTCCACGCGTCCGAGGGTCGAGCCTGTGCGGTCGTAAATGCTCTGTGCACTGGCAATGAGCGGCAGGAGCATGAGAGTGAGGAGAAGAATAAACTTTTTCATGGTAGTGAAGATTTGGGGTTTATGATAAAGAGTGTTCTATGCTGACAATCTATCATTTTCCTTCGACAATCCAGCCATCAGCATCAAAGTGCAGTTCGCGCATGAAAAGTTTCGCACGTCCGTTCTGTGCCTTTTCGTAGGCGTGACTGACGAATAGCGTGCGGCCGTCGTCCAGGTCATAGACTGCATTGTGGCCTACGCCGAAGTAGTCTTCGTTCGGGCCGTAGAGCAAGGTGCCGCCGCCATGCGCCATGTCCTGACCTTTCTGGTCGAGGTAG
>JAIKWU010000090.1 GCA_024684455.1 Bacteroidaceae bacterium
TCATACTTTGCGGCAGCGCCCTGAGCGACACACTCCAGTGGCAAGAAGCCTACTCCTACGTGGCACCCCTCATCGTCCTAGCCGCCACCATCCTCAGTATCAAAATTCTCAGAAAGATGAAACTGATTCTTTAAGGCACCAAGACACATAAGAATTAAATACGCTTTGCCTTCTTAGAATTATTCCTCCTCGTGCAAAGTTTGCTGCTCTCGCCAGTTGACGAAATAGACGGTGTCGGTAGCACGGGTGAGGGCCGTGTAGAGCCAGCGGAAATAGTCGGGACCGAGCATGTCGTCGGTCATGTAGCCCTGATCGATGAAGATATGTCCCCACTGACCGCCTTGCGCCTTGTGACAGGTGACGGCATAGGCATACTTGATTTGCAAGGCATTGAAATACGGGTCCTCCTTCATCTTTTTCAGACGGTCACGTTTGAGCGGAATGTCGGCATAGTCCTCCATAATGCGGTCAAAAAGCAACTGCTGCTGCTCACGCGTCAAAGCAGGAGCCTCGGCATGTAGCGTGTCGAGCAACACAGTCGTTTCAACCTCATAGTCTTCATAGTCAGGAAAACGAAGGGTACAATCAGCAAAATGGAAACCATACAGTTCACGCTGGTTACGAATGCGCTGAACAACAGCGATGTCGCCGTTTGCGAGGAATGAAACGGAGGATTGATTACTCTCCTCTCCCTGCGGCGAGGGAGCTGTCCAGTAATAATTATTCTTCGCAATCATCACCAAATCCTGTGTTGACAGTTCCTCCTCACGTCCGAGAATCTGATTGCGGATGCCGTTATTATAGACGATGGCGCGCTTGTTGCTGCGACAAACGACCATTGTCTCGTCCTGCCCGTAGCGGTTGTAGCAGTTGCTGAGCATCTCAATCAGTTCATCGCCAGGCACATTCAACACATCTTCGAAACCGAAGAAACGAATCTTCGGCAAATCAAAAACTTGTTCATTGTCAATAAGACGGCGTAGCATGGTGGCGTTCCAAAGAATACCCGAAGCATCCTGCTGACGTACGATTTGTCGCAGGGTTGTCTGCATGACATCGAGACCATAGCTTCGCAGCACGTTCTCCTGCAAGGCCGGACTTTCAGCTTCACCGACGGGCGGCAACTGAGCCGTGTCGCCCACAAGAATGAGACGGCACTGCTGGTCGCCCGCATAAACAAAGGAAATCAAGTCGTTGAGGAGCGACGAACGTTGCATGCCACTGTCCTCTGTGTCGCTAATCATCGAAGCCTCATCGACGATGAAGAACACGCGGTGCAACATATTGAAATTGAGCGAGAAGATACTATCCTCGTCAATGCTTTTCTGGCGATAGATGCGTTTATGGACGGTATAGGCAGGATGGTCGGCATAGAGCGAAAAGACTTTGGCAGCACGTCCTGTCGGAGCCATGAGCACACAGGGCCGCTCCAACTGTTCCAAAGTGCGCACAACAGCACCGAGCAGCGAAGTTTTCCCCGTTCCGGCAAACCCTTTGAGGACGCATACGCGATTCGTCTCTGGCGACAGGATGAAACGCGCCATCAAGTCGATGGCATTTTCCTGGTCAGGTGTCGCCAAATGCCCAAAATTTGCCCTGATTTGCTCTTTTAAATACTCTATTACCATCTTTTTTTCAAAAAAAACTTGTTCGATGTGTTAATTTTCATTCCTTTTTAGTATTTTTGCATCGAATTATGCAATGGTGTTGCAAAATTACGAATTTAGAACCGAATTATCACAATAAAAACTATAATTCAATGAAAAAGTCCTTAATTAATTGGATTCTCGTTGTGTGTGCATTAGGTTTGGCCTATGCATGCTTCTCGAGCATCTACAGTGACATCGCTTTTGACAAGAAGCGTGCAGAGAGAGAAGAAATCGTAAAGGCCCGTCTGTGGGAGATCCGTTCAGCCGAAGAACAGTACCGCATGGTCTATGGTTGGTACTGCGGCGACCTGGACTCGCTGATTGACTTCGTGAAGAATGGCCAGATGATTGACCACGTTGTGAAGGAAGGTGAACTCAGCGACGACCAGCTCGAAGCCGGCATGACCGAGCGCGAGGCTGTTCAGAAGGGTATCATCAAGCGTGACACCGTTTGGGTATCGGCAGCCGACCACCTGGGCATCTCTTGTCCCGACTCGCTGCGCTACGTGCCCATCGGCCGTGAAGGTGCAGAGATTCAGTTGCGCAAGAAGGACGCTTTCAACATGAAGTCGAACGAGTGGGAAAACCTCATCGAGTTCCGTGCTTCGATGGACGACTACATGTACGGCGTTGACGACAAGCGCGTCAAGAACCTCAAATCGACGCTGAAGAAACTGCACAAGAACCGCGCCGACCTCTTTGAGGACAACGCCGACGACCTCGAAGGCGAATGGTACGGTCTGCGTGTCGGTGACCTGCAGGATACCGGCAACAAGATGGCCGGTAACTGGGACTAATGGCTCCCTCGAACGCTCTTAAAAGTTTGTCCATCCGCATTTCGACGGATGGACTTTCTTTCTGTGTCTATACGCCAACTGCCGCTCGGCCGTACCACTACGAAACGTACGACGTAAAGCCTGTCATCTCGATGGCAGCCAACCTGAAAGAGGCCCTGCAGAGCGTTGAGTTGCTCGAGGAGCCCTATCAGCGCGTCAATGTGCTCGTATCGACACCCATGTTCACCACCGTGCCCACCGTCGCGTTCGACCGCGAACACATCGAGGACACGTTCAACTTCACATTCTACGGAACGACGTCGCCTTCTCCAAGTCTGGGAAATGCGCATACCGAGCAGCAGCACATCTCCTACAATGTCCTGCGTCGCAGCGGCATCGCCATCATCTTTGGGCTCGACCGCAACGTCTACCAACTGCTGCACGACGACTTTCCGAGAGCACGTTTCTACGCCGCGGCCTCCACGCTGACCGAGCAGTTCAGCGAGCGCAGCATGATAGGAACCGGTCGCAAGATGTTTGCCTACATCCACGACCAGGCCAATCTGAACAACAGTTTGACAGGCTCGGGCATGATGACCCTCTATTGCTTCGAACAGGGGCGCTTGCTCTACGTCAACA
>JAIKWU010000013.1 GCA_024684455.1 Bacteroidaceae bacterium
GTCACATCACCGAAGCGTCGCTCGGACAGATGCTCGTCACCCGCGATGGCCAGGAGTTCCAACTCAAGGCACAGGGCTGGCAGGCATTCGACGGCGAGAAAGAAGAATAACAGGAAACACGTAAAAGTGCTGAAATAACACGGAAGCATCCCTCCAACAATGGAATGCTTCCGTGTCTTTTTTACCCTATCGCGTTACAAACCGCGAAGTTCTTCGTTTATACAAGTAGAACAAACAAAGAAAAAGTTTTGAGCGAAGAGGTGTTGACAACGGCTTTCGTCAGGCTGCGGAAAAAGTTTCTGCAGCAAGCACGAACTATGCTTCCATCGCTCGAAGATGCCGAAGATGCTCTGCAAGAAGCATTTGTCCGCCTCTGGCCTCACGCAGAGAAACTGCTGACGCACAAGGATGTCGAGGCTGTGACAAAGGTGACAATCAGGCACATCGCCATCGACCAGTCGCGACGCAAACAGCCTTCAGAACTCATTATGGAAGAGGCAAAAAGCGACTACTTGGACGACAAAGAACGTCTGGCACAGGCAGAAATGCTGATGCAGCAACTTCTGACACCTCTGCAACGCGACATCATCCGGCTACGAGAATACGAAGACCGCCCGTACAGCGAAGTGGCAGCCACACTGAACATGACAGAGACGGCTGTGAGAATGCAACTGTCACGGGCCAGAAAAATACTGAGAGAAGCATGGAAGAAACAATTATGATAAACTGGCAGGAAGTGGTCAATCGCTACTTCGACGGCGAGACCAGCGAGGAAGAAGAGCGACTGCTGCGTCGTTTCTTGGCAACGGAAGCAGGACAGGGCAGCGAGTTCGACGAAGTGCGCGCTGTCATGAGCGTATTTGCCGCAGGAAAAGCAGTCAATCAGACGCGGCACAAAAGCAGAAAACTGTGGCCGTGGCTGGCTGCCGCCTGTGTCGCAGGACTGGCATGGCTGCTTTGGACGGGCATCGGAAGTTCGCAGGACGTCTGTGTGGCCTACGTCAATGGTCAGAAAATCACAGACCGCAACGAAGTGCTCGCGCTGATGCAGGAGTCATGGAATGACATCGAAATGCAAGAAACAGGCAACACCGTCGAAGAACAACTCACGGATTTGTTTAACACGTTGGAATAAGGAATATGAGACGAATCGTTTTACTTTGTATCATCGCCACGTGCTGCGTCAGCATCGTACAGGCACAGAAAGGACTGTCCATCAGCGATTTCTTCGAAAAGCCATTCGCCAAAGCGACGATGGTACATGTCGAGGGAAGCGAACTGACACCCTACCACCTGACACTTTACCGCAGCGTTTCCTTCAGCGACACCTACCTCGTGGTGGACGCGATGGAGAAGAGCGTGCTCACCGATGCCCGACTGGCTTACAGCAAAGAAATGGGCAATCAGGGCAAACGCCTCTACTATGCCTTTCTCGCACTACCACCGCGCGATGGGCATCATGCCAACCGCTACATCTTCTACCGCAATGCCTCGTTGCGCGAAGACGGAAAGGACGAATTGACGCTGGTCTATATGGAGGGCAGCGCCACCATGGACGAACTGAAAAAACTATTCAAAAAATAAACAAAGATGAAGAAAAGACTCTTTACCCTCAGCATGGCTGTAGCATGCTTGTACACGACGGCTACAGCCCAGACGGAAACGGCTGACACCGTCGTCGTAGAAAATCCGAAGCGCGTCACTATCATCTCGGACAGCACGACGCTTTCGGTCGAAATAGAAGGACGTACTGACGACCCTGACTTTCGCTTCTCAAAGTCACAGACAATGGCCGACGACGGTCTGCACATCTTCAAAGAGAACAGCAGCGACATCAACTTCCGACTGCCTTTCAGTAGTTCGAAAAACGTGCCTCGACATGGCACAATGGAATTTTCTATCAGTCAGGCCATGAGCCTCGGTATGGTGTCTGCAATAGGTGGGCCGGACAATCTGAGCACGAACTTCGGGCAGTCGTTCGAAATCACCTGGCACGCCGCCAACATCACCTTCAACTTCAACAAACTCAAACACTGGAGTTTCGGTACAGGTCTTTGGTGTAACTGGAAGAACTATCGAATGACAGGCTACAAGCGCTTCCAAAAAGCAGATAATGTGGTGGTGCTCAACGACTATGCAGCAGGCTCCGTCATCCGTTTCTCGCGCCTCCATCTGTATAGTTGGCAAGTGCCTTTGCTGGCTACTTACCGCACCAACAACAAGCACTTGAGAAGCACGTTCGGACTCCTGTTCAACTTCAATAGCCACGGCAATTTGAAGACGCGTTACTCGCTGGGTGGTGAGAACTATAAAGAAGTCGAAGGCGGCATCCACCTCAATAGTTTCACCGTCGATCTCTTTGCCACGCTCAACTACCGTTGGCTGGGCGCCTATGTCAAATGGAGTCCATGCCCTGTGCTTGAATCAGGCATGGGACCGCGCTTCAGTGGCATCAGTACGGGCCTGATGATTTTCTGGTAAAGCATCAGAGGCCGTAGCCAATCGAAAGAATCAGCGTGTTACGGCCTATAGGTTCCTTGTGTCCCGTGAACCATTGGTATTCGTAGCCAATACCCAGTGAGATACGTTCGCGCATCATGTATTGCACCTTCAGACCCAGACCCAGGAGGTAATGGTTCTTGTTGGTCAACGGCAAAGCGAGCGGATGGACGTTTCCGTGTTGACGCAAAGCCAGATAGGTGGCGGCGGCATAAGGGGCAAAACTCCATACGTCGGCACCGTTCTGCACAGGCAGATTGTAACCCAGTCGTGCAGAAATGTCCCATGAATGTACGCTACCCATCACCTTCGTGAAAGGATCGAAATCCTTGGCCCATTCGATATAGAGCAGTTGCTGACAGGGCGTAAAACTCAGGCCGCCGTACAGATGCTTATAGATGAAGTCGGCATAGACACCGTGCGACTGGCTTAGACCACCCCATGACTTGCCCGTCAACCAGTTGAACGTCGCACCGATGGAGATGGACGAAAGGGCATCGCACCACGAAACGACTTTGTTCGATGGATAGAGTGTCTGCCATTCGTCGGGTTCTTTTTCTTGATTCTTGTCGGATTCATCATAACGCATCATGCGCCACGGCAACGCCTGGTCACCAGTGAAGGTACCCAAGATGGCATTGGCCTTGTCGCCTGGAAAGACGTCGCAGACATCGAGAATCTTGTATTCGTCGTCATAGCCAGTGACGGAGAAACGATAGGCCACACCTTCGTCGAAGACCATGATTTCCAGCATGATGCCTGCGGCCGACTGAATCACCAGGCGGTTGCAACGGTTACCCAGTTCTGCCAGACGCACATCTCTGTCAGCATCGAGATGGATGGGCGAGATGGTGCTGGTGCTGTTCACGATGTCAGCCTTGCCAAAGGAATAACGGTGGCCGTGAGAATATACGATCAATCCTATCTCACGATTCTTAAGTATCGTTTTACCTTCGACAGTGATTGACATCTTCATTCTTTTGGCACGCAGCAACTTGGTATCTAAGTTACGCTCCTTGACTATGTTGAGTGACACCACCGTCTTCCTGTCGGGCGAGAAGGCTGAGTACTGCGCCTTTGCCGCGATGGTGCAGCAAAGGAAAAGGAGCAACAGGACACGTTTCACAAGCATAGCATTCATTTTAAGATTCATGGTTTAAGTGACAGAGAGTCATTTGTTTGACAAAGGTACGATGAAGCAAGCACCATTCCAAATTTCTGAGATTTTTTTTCAGTTTTTTGCATTTTGACCCTTAAAAAAACATCAAAAAACGCACCGCAGTGTAACGAAATTTACACTGCGGTGCGTCTATAGGTGTACTGCAGTGCATTTAAATTTACACCGCAGTGCATTTTTTGTCTCTTTTCAAGGCATCATGGAGGGTGTGTTTCGTGAACAAATCATCATCTTACCAACACCTTGCGGCCATCAACCAGATACAGTCCTGCAGGCAGTCCTTCGAGTGCACGGCCCTTGGCAACATGGTTGCGAACACATTGGCCGGAGAGAGTGAATACATTGACATACGCTGCAGCCTCGTCGTTCACAGCCAGGATGTCCGTAGGAGGTGTGTAGTCGTCGTTGTTGGTCAGGAAGATGTCGTCGACATAGATGTAGCCGGTACCGTTCGACCAAAGACTGACGATGTGGATGTTGCTGGCATCGATCGGTTTTCCGCTATTGTTGCCCGAGGTGTAGGTAGCGGTCTGCAGATTGATGACCAATTGCCGCTTGCTGCCGAAACCGGGCGATGAGTAGCAGTCGCCCCAAATGTTGGTGGTGGGGAAGAGGTTGACGTGAGCATCGCAGTTCTGCGTGCGTTTCAGGTTCACCACCAGATACTTGTAGCCAGACATGTCTGCGCCGTTGGGATAAATCCAGCCCATCTGTCCCCACTGTCCGGGATGGAAGGCATGGGTGCTTTCGTTGTAGGTGCCTTCGGAGAAGATGGAAGTGTTGATGTATTCAGCGCCAAAGGGGAAGAAGGTGGAACGAATCTCAAACGAAGCAGTCATTTGATTGCCCATCGGGTCGGTATAGACGGCGGTCACGGGGATGGTGCCTTCGGTCAGTCCGCTCACTTGTCCACCCTTGATTTGAACGACAGCGTCGTTGAAAGTGTAGCGGGCCTGTGCAGCGACATTCTCGGTGTGTCCGTCGCGATAGGTTGCGGTGAGTTGGAGCGGCATGTTGTTGCCGGGCATCACTTCGATGCTCTCTGGAATGTCAAGCGATGTGACTGTGAGCATATCTTCGCTGTAGCCGATGAAGTCTTCGGGGAAGAACATCGACTCGTCGAAAACATCTTCGGTCGAGAACCAGTCGAAGTCGGCGCTTCCGGGAGTTGCCTCGTCGGTGGCATAGCAGAAGAGTCCGAAACGTGCGCCTACAAAGACGGTGAGGTTGAAGCCCAGAGTGGTCTGGCCGCCGATGGGCTGGTACGTTTCGTTGTCGAGCGAGTAGTAGAACTGCGTCTTGCTGGTAGAGTAATCAATCGTAGCGCGCAGATAGACAATGTCGTCAATGGCGACATCATCGACAACCACTTCAGCCGGTTGGAAAGTGTCGGAGGTGCGCAGGGTGTCCTGTCGCCAAACCAGTTGCTTCACACCATTCTGTACCCTCACAGCCAGCATGGCATAGGGGTCTTGGAATATGCAGATGCCGGCGAGGTTACCCTCCTGCAACTGACTGACGTCCATCTTGATAGTGCCAGGCGAAGGCTTCCGCTCAAAACCGAAGATACGCTGGGTGAGCATGTTGCGGGCTTGTGTCAGACGGGTAGCCGAGCCTGAGGTCTTGAGGCGCAGCCATCCCGGGCGTTCGAACAGACTCCAGGCGCCATTGTCGGGATTGTGGTTCCACTGCCACTGCATGCCCAGGGGATAGGAGCGGAAGTTGTCGTTGGTCGGCAGCGGTACACGAGGCTGGGCCACAGCGACACGCGGTTTTGTTAAACCGACATAGGGCACACCATTATTGCCGATAGTAGGCCAGCCGTCCTTCCAACGTACAGTCTGCAGGTTGGGCATACGTCCCAGTGCACCCAGGTCTTGCTGCAGAATGGTCCACCACGTGCCGTCCTCGGTATCGAACAAAGCACCCTGATGGATGGTGTTAGGATTATTGTTGATGGTTTTCTCAAGGAGCACCTTCTCTTCGTAAGGACCAAAGATATTGGTCGAACGGAAGATAGCCTGACCTGAAGGCCAACCTCCATAAGTAGCATATATATAATAATAGTCGCCGATGTGGTAGAGATGGCTGCCTTCAAGTCCCGGTTTGTCAGCCAGCACATTCTTCTCCTGAATGAAGTTGAAGTCTTCGTCCAGTTCGCACATCTGGATATTTCCGATGCCACAAGCCACATAGACGCGACCGTTGTCGAACAGCATACCAGGGTCATAGTATATGCGAGAAAGTTTGCGGCTTTCCCACTTGTCTTCGGGGTCGGTGGCTGTGAGCAGCCAACCGCCGGAATCATTACCGTTGATGAGGATGTAGAACTTACCGTCGTGATAAGCCATCGAGCAAGCCCACATGCCTGCTGCATAGGCGTTCTGGTCGTTGAGCAGATTGTAGCGGTCGGTGGTGGCAAGTTGAGCAAGCGGCTGAGCACAGTAACTCCAGTTGACGAGGTCTTTCGACTTCAGAATGGTTGCGCCTGGGAAATGGTGCATCGTTGTCGAAATCATGTAGAAGGTATCGCCCACCCTCACAACGTCAGGATCGGGAAAATCGGCAAAGACGACAGGGTTGCGGAAGCGTCCGTTGTTCTGGTCGCTCAATGCCACATTGCGATAGTCGGCATGGGGCCAGTCCGTTGTGTAGTAATCGGCATACCAGTCCCAACAGGCTTTTCCACAGGCTTCTTCCAAACCGCCAAAAGCAGGTTCGGCGACACCGGTCTGAAGCAGTTTGTCAACGTCAATCAAACAGTCAGAACCGGAAAGCGTCATGGAGATGTTGCCGAAATGGTCGAGCATCGTCTTATAGGCATTACCCCACTTCGAAGTAGAACCTGTGGCCCAGGTACCATAGTTCGGCTCTACCCAATCACCATGCTCGTTGTAATGGCCCTCGCCTGTTTTTTTAGGACTCCAGTCCACCTCGGTGATGATGACAGGTGCCGTTTCGACCACGGGTACTTGCTGAAGGAAATGGTTTATCTTGTTGATCGGGTCTGGATTGGAATCACTGCAGTCATACCACCCACAATAGTCGTGCACGGCATAGCCGATGTTATAACCTTCGATGGGGTGAACGCTGTAACTCACATAGTTGGATTGCCAACCTGTGCCTGGTGCCCAAATAATACCCGTAAATCCGTTCTTGCGGATTTTATCAACAATAGGCTGGAAGTAGTCGTGCAATGCAGCAGGATCGTCTTGTCCATTGGCATTGAGCAGCGAAACTGGCTCGTTGGCCAGTTCGATGCTGATCTGACCAGAATATTTCTTGATGGAGTCGTTCTTACTGAAGCGGTCCCACACATCCATGAGATAGGACTGGTAGTAGTCACCCACTTTCAAGTTGCCAGGGCAGACACCAGGAGGACGTACCACGACATACATGCCGTGGTTCATGGCTTTCTTGGCCAAAGGGAAATACAGCGACTTCAGATAGGTGGTCAGACGCGTACCTGAGTAGCGTGAAATGTCGGCCTCGCCCGATTCCTTACCATCGCTCGTCTTATTGGGGTCATTGGTCCATGCTGGGTCCATGTGCAGGCGGAACACGTTGCATTTGGCCTGTTCAAGTCCCTGAAACACTTTCTCAAAATAGTTGAGGCAAGACACAACCCCGCCGTCGTTATATTCCCCACTCCAACGGTCCTTGTTGAAGAATAAATTCGGGGTATCCATCACACCATGGAGGACGGCGTGGTTTCCATGGGTGTCGGCAAGGTACTTTCCATCTACATGAAGGGTGGGCAGCGGCTTCACACCTTGCGCCCATGACGCTGTAAGGGTGCAGACTGTCAGCATCAGCGCCAAGCAACATTTCTTTACGTTTAGTATTGTCATATTGTTAATGTATCTATGGTAAGATAATCAGAGATGTTAGGATTGGTAGAGGCGTTGCTGCCGTACATAGCGATAGACGGCGGGATGGAGCCAGCGGCGCGCAAAGGCAAGGGGTCCCGAACGCAATGCCTCACGTATCTGGGTGCTGGACACTTCGTATAACACTGGCCCCTCCCCAACCCTCCCCAAAGGGAGGGTGTGACTACTACCCTTTGAGAAAACGGAAATCACACCTTCCCCTTGGGGAGGGCTGGGGATGGGCCTATTTCTTCCATAGACGATGATGTCGTGCTGTGCAAGGATTTCATCAGCCTTGTACCAATGACAGAAACGTTCCCAGTTGTCCTCACCGACAAGAAGCGAAAACGTGTGCTCGGGATAGGTGCGACGGAGTTCCTGCAGGGTGTTATAGGTATAAGAAGGTACAGGAAGATGTGTCTCGAAGTCGCTGACTTGGAGGCAGGGAATGCCTTCGGTGGCAAGTCGTGCCATGTGTAGACGAACGTCGGTAGGCTGCAGGTCGGTCTGCTGATCACGCTTCAACGGATTGAGCGGCGAGACCATAAGCCACACCTCATCAATCAACCCCGTCTTACAGACTGCTTGGGCAAGACCCGTGTGTCCCTTGTGGATGGGGTTGAACGAACCTCCGTAGATGGCGACTTTCATGTTTTATCTTAAGAATTCGCTGACTATTTCGAGGGCTTGGGCTTCGGCCGTTGCGAGATCGTCGTTGACAATCTGTCGGTCGAACTCAGGCGCACGAGAGATTTCGTACTCGGCACGGTCCAATCGTTTTTGAATCTTCTCGGGCGTTTCGGTACCGCGCTTTTCGAGGCGTTCACGAAGGGCTTCGATGCTGGGCGGCAGGATGAAGAGTGCAAGGGCACGGTCCTTGAAATAGTCCTTGATACGCAAGCCGCCGTTCACATCGACATCGAACACGATGTTGTGGCCCTCACTGAGTTGTCCTTCCACCTGTTCTTTCAGCGTTCCGTATTTCTGTCCTGCATACACCTGCTCCCATTCGATGAAGGCATCCTCATCAATCTTCTTCTGAAACTCTTCCTCTGTCAAAAAGAAATACTCCACACCATCATGTTCCTCGCCACGAGGAGCCCTTGTTGTCGCAGAGATGGAGAACCCAAACTGAACTCCCTGCTCACGCAAATACTGGATAATCGTCGATTTCCCTGTACCACTCGGCGCACAGACAATCAAAACTTTCCCTTTCATATTACATCACGTTCAAAACTTGTTCCTTGATTTGTTCCAGTTCGTCTTTCATGCGAACAACGATGTTCTGCATCTCCGCCTGATTGCTTTTGGAACCTGTGGTGTTGATTTCGCGCCCCATTTCCTGAGCGATAAAACCAAGTTTTTTACCTTGTCCGTGACCGTCGCGCATGGTTTCGCGGAAATAGTTGAGGTGGTTGCGCAGACGCTGCTTTTCCTCGTTGATGTCGAGTTTCTCGATGTAGTAAATCATCTCCTGCTCAAGGCGGTTGCGGTCGAAATCAACACCCGCAACCTTCTGCAGCCCGTCCATGATGCGCTGACGGATTTTCTCCACTCGCTGCTGTTCGTAGGGCTCGATGCTCTGAAGTAGGGCTTCGATGTTATCGACCTTCTCGTTGAATTTCTTCTCGAGGGCAGCACCTTCCTGACGGCGGAAGTCCATGAGACGGCCGACGGCTTCCTCGACAGCACCACGTGTCACCGCCCATTCTTCGTCGCTAAGTTCTTCGACCTCGACGGTCGTGAGGGCATCGGGCAGTCGCAGCAGGGTTTTCATCCAGTCCTCGGCACGCAAGTCGCCTTGATAGAGGCCGATTTCCTGACGCAGTTCATCAATTTGGCGGAAATAGTCCTTCACGACGCCGCGGTTGATGGGCGTGGCGAGTTGTGCCTCGCTCTTTTCGACCCACAGCGAGAAATCCACCTTGCCTCGTTCCAATTGGCTGGCAATCAGTTGGCGGATTTCCATTTCCTTCTCACGGTAGATAGGTGCGATACGTGTCGAGAGGTCGAGTGCCTTGCTGTTCAACGATTTCACCTCCACATGTATTTTCTTTCCCTGGTATGTGGCCACACTCTTCCCGTAGCCCGTCATTGAGAGTATCATATTGTTAAAGATTGATGACTGTGCAAAGATACTGTTTTTTTTGCAGATACGCATTATTTGTGGCGGAAAAATTATTTTTTCCATGCATAGTGCAAAGTTTCGTCTGCACTTCATTTTCTTATAAAATGCAAATAAATCGGCTTTCGTTTTCGCATCCGCAAAAAATTAACTACCTTTGCAAATCAATTGAATCGAATCAATGTCTTGCATACTGCATATTGAGACAGCGACGGATGCATGTTCCGTGGCTGTGAGTGAGGACGGACAGACCATTTTCCAAAAGGAGGCCAAGGGCGGAGCGACGCAGGCACAATGCCTGGGCTCGATGGTCGATGAGGCTTTGTCGTTCACCGACAGCCATGCCATACCGTTCGATGCCGTCAGCGTGAGTTGTGGTCCTGGATCATACACGGGGCTGCGCATTGGTGTGTCGATGGCAAAGGGGGTGTGCTACGGGCGCAGCCTGCCACTCATCGCCCTGCCGACGCTCGAGGTGATGTCGGTGCCGGTACTCCTGCTGCACGACGACCTGCCCGACGACGCACTGCTCTGTCCGATGATCGACGCACGTCGGATGGAGGTCTATTGTGCCTTCTATACACGTGCGCTGCAAACCGTGCGCCAGACGGAGGCGGTGGTAATCGACGGTGAAAGTTTCCGCGACCTGCTCGAGGCACACCCCATCTGGTTCTTCGGCGGCGGTGCCGAGAAGTGCAAGGATGTGATTCAGCACCCCAACGCCCACTTCATCGACGGCATCCGTCCGCTGGCCAAGTACATGGCTCCGCTGGCAGAACGCCGTCACGCCAATGCTGACTTCGTCGATGTCGCCTACTTCGAGCCCTTCTACCTCAAGGAGTTCGTGGCGACGGTGAGTAAAAAGAAAATCATTTGACTAAGATATGACAACTGTTGACTACAACACCCAGCGCACTCAATTGCTGCTGCCCGAATACGGCCGCTGCATCCAGCAGATGGTCGAGCACGCCAAGACCATCGACGACCGCGACGAGCGCCTGCGCTGTGCCAACACCATCGTCCAACTCATGGCTGGCATGGTGAAGCAGCACGGCGACGCAGAAGAGTTCCGCAAGAAACTCTGGAATCATCTCGCCGCCATTGCCAACTACGAACTCGACATCGACTATCCCGTCGAAATCGAACGGCTGGAGGACACTCGTACCCAACACGAAAGCATTCCATATCCTCAAAAGCGCATTGCCCGCCGACACTACGGCGCCATCGTGGAAGCCCTCACACAGAAACTCGCCGATATCGAAGACGAGCAGGAACGTATGGCTCTTACCACTCAGGTGGCCAACCAGATGAAGCGTGACCTGGCCCGTTGGAACAAGGACGCCGTCAACAACGACAAGGTGCTCGACGACATTTTCCAATACACCGATGGCCGCATCGGGCTCCACCCCGAAGACATCCACCTGCTGAGCGACGCCGAAATTCTCAGCAGCGTGCAGCAGCAGAACATGGGTAAGAAAAAGAAAAGAAAGTAAGATGGCTAAATTCATCATAGAAGGCGGGCATCCGCTCAACGGTATCATCACGCCGAAAGGTGCGAAAAACGAGGCTCTCGAAGTTATCTGTGCCGTACTACTAACGAGCGAGCCAGTCATCATGCGCAACGTTCCTAACATCCTCGACGTCTGCAATCTGATTGGGCTGCTCGGACGCATGGGAGTGAGTACCAAGCAAATAGGCGAAAGCGACTGGCAGTTCCAGGCCGATACGCTCGACATGGACTATCTTCAAAGCGAAGAGTTCATCCAGCGATGTGCAGCCCTGCGTGGCTCCATCCTGCTGATGGGTCCACTGATGGGACGTTACCACCATGCCTCCGTAGCAAAACCAGGCGGTGACCAAATCGGACGCCGACGCCTCGACACCCACTTCATCGGCATTCAGGAACTGGGCGCACGTCTCACTTACAATCAAGGCAGAGGCACCTACGACCTCGAAGCCGAACGACTCACAGGCAAATACATGCTGCTCGACGAGGCCTCCGTGACAGGTACGGCCAACATCATCATGGCAGCCGTGCTGGCAGAAGGCACCACCATCATCTACAACGCAGCCTGCGAGCCTTACATCCAGCAACTGTGCCGTATGCTCAACCGCATGGGTGCCCGCATCAGCGGCATTGCCTCCAACCGTCTCACCATTGAAGGCGTCAGCGAACTACACGGCACAGAACACACCATCCTGCCCGACATGATTGAGGTGGGTAGTTTCATCGGCATGGCCGCCATGACCGCCAGCGAACTGACCATCAAGAACACGTCGTTCGACAATCTCGGCATCATCCCCGACATGTACCAGCGACTGGGCATCCGTATGGAACGCCGTGGCGACGACATCTACATACCCGCACAGGAACACTACGAGGTGGAGAGTTTCATGGACGGCAGCATCATGTCGTTCAGCGACGCACCCTGGCCAGGACTGACTCCCGACCTGCTCAGCGTCTTTCTGGTCGTGGCGACACAGGCCAAAGGCAGCGTGCTCATTCACCAGAAGATGTTCGAGAGCCGTTTGTTCTTCGTCGATAAGCTCATCGACATGGGCGCACAGATTATCCTCTGTGACCCTCACCGCGCCGTTGTCGTCGGCCACGACCGACGCTTCTCGCTGCGAGGCATACGCATGACTTCGCCCGACATCCGTGCTGGCATCGCCCTGCTCATCGCTGCCCTTAGCGCAAAGGGAACGAGCACCATCAGCAACATCGAGCAAATCGACCGTGGCTATGAGAACATCGAAGGCCGACTCGTAGCACTCGGTGCCCATATCACCCGTGTGAACTGACCGATGATACGCTACGACGACGTTTATCAGATAGGGTGCATCTCGAAGACCCACGCCCTGCGCGGCGAGGTGGTCATGCACATCACCGATGACATCTTTGACCGCACGGATAGCGACTATGTCATTGTCGAAGTCGATGGCATCCTCGTGCCTTTCTTCATCGAGGAATACCGCTTCCGCAGCGACAGTTCGGTGCTGATGAAATTCGACGACATTGACACCGCCGACCAGGCGCAGCGTCTCGTCGGGTGTCGTGTGTACTTCGAGAAGTCGAAAGCCGCCGAAAGCGGTGAGGACGAACTCTCCCTCAACTACTTCATCGGTTTCCAGATGCTGGACGAGAACGGTACACCCATCGGCACGGTGCAGGACATTGACGACCACACCGAGAACTGGCTCTTCATCGTCACCCGTCCCGACGGAAAAGAAGTACTCATTCCTGCCCATGAAGAGTTGATTACAGACATTAACCATGAGGCAAAGACGCTGACCATGTCTTTGCCCGAAGGACTTTTAGAATTAGTATGAAACGAATAGCAATACTGGGTTCAACAGGGTCGATAGGCACTCAGGCTCTCGACGTGATAGAGCAGCACAGCGACCTGTTTGAAGCCTACGTGCTGACCGCCAACAACAACGTTGAACTGCTGGTGGAGCAGGCGCGGCATTTCCAGCCAGAAATCGTCGTCATCGCCAACGAACAGCACTATGACACGGTGCAGCGTGCCCTCTCCAACTTGCCGATTAAAGTGTATGCAGGAGCCGACGCACTGTGCGACGTCGTGCAGGACGAAAGTGTGGACATTGTGCTGGCGTCGATGGTCGGCTTTGCAGGACTCCGCCCGACGATCAGTGCCATCCGCGCGAAGAAGGTGATTGCGCTGGCTAACAAGGAAACCCTCGTCGTGGCCGGTGAACTCATCAACCGTCTCGCCGACGAGAACCAAGTGCCTATCCTGCCTGTTGACAGTGAACACAGTGCCCTCTTCCAATGTCTAGAACGTGGCAACCGCATCGAGCGAATCCTACTCACGGCAAGCGGCGGACCCTTCCGCACGTTTTCCAACGATAAACTCCGCACGGTGACGAAAGCCCAGGCACTCGCCCACCCCACTTGGAATATGGGAGCAAAAATCACGATTGACAGTGCTACGATGATGAACAAGGGCTTCGAGGTCATTGAAGCCAAGTGGCTCTTCGGAGTGACACCCGAGCAGATACAAGTTGTTGTTCATCCGCAGAGCGTCATACACTCGATGGTACAATTTTCCGATGGTGCCGTCAAGGCGCAACTCGGAGTGCCCGACATGCGTCTGCCCATACAGTACGCCTTCAGTTATCCACAGCGTCTGTCGCTGAATGCCGATCGCGTGGATTTCTTCCAACTTAAAGACCTCACCTTTGAGCGGCCCGACATGAAGCGTTTCCCCTGCTTGCAACTCGCCTACGACGCACTGGCGAAGGGTGGCAACATGCCTTGCATCGTCAATGCAGCCAACGAAATCGTCAACCGCGCCTTCATCGACGACAAGATTGGTTTCTGCCGAATTGCCGAGGTGATTGCCGAAACCATGCAGCACATTCCCTTCTCGACGGATTCGTCGCTCGAGACCTACCTTGATACAGACCGTGAAGCACGCGCCTATGCTGCTTCCATTCTCTAAACACATCAAAGACAATCCCAATGGAAACAATCCTCATCAAAACCCTACAATTCCTTTTGTCCCTCAGTTTGCTCGTCGCCCTGCACGAAGGCGGTCACTTCCTGTTTGCCAAACTGTTCAAGACGCGCGTGAGCCGCTTCTACCTCTTTGCAAACTGGGGATTTCACATCTTCTCCACCTATGACGACTGGTTCCGCAAATTGTGCCACAAACCCCTCATCACCGAACGCGGCAACGAGGGACAGAACTTCTTCCAGTGGGTGAAGAACCAATACTTTGCCTTGACAGGGCAGAAGGACAAAATCAAGACCGAAAAAATCGGCAACAAGGTGTACAAACCTGAACACGGCACAGAATACGGCATCGGCTGGCTGCCTATCGGCGGCTATGTCAGCATCCTCGGCATGATTGACGAGAATAACCAGAAACTATCTTCCGAACCCCAGCCCTGGGAGTTCCGCAGCAAACCCGCCTGGCAGCGGCTACTCATCATGCTCGGCGGCGTGCTGATGAACTTCCTCGTTGCCTTCATTATCTACGCCGGCGTACTCTACACGTGGGGGGAGAGTTATGTCAAGACCACCGACATGACCTACGGAATGAAGTTCAACGAGCAGGCGAAAGCCGACGGATTCTGCGACGGCGACCTCATCCTCGGCGTCGATGATCAAACATTCGACGACTGGAACGTCAACCACCTCCGCGACCTCTCCAATGCCAACGTTGCCCACGTGCAGCGCGACGGAAAGCGTCTGGACATCACGCTCTCAGGCGAGATGAACCTGCTGGAGATGCTCGACGAGCCGCGCTACATCGACGTGCTCGTTCCGCTCAACATTGACAGCATCCTGCCCGAGTCGCCTGCCGAACGCATCGGACTGAAACCTGGCGACCTCATCGTCGGCATCAACGACGAAGTCATCAACGACTTCAACGACCTGCAGCAGAAACTCGCTGTGTTGCGCAACTCTGTCAACGAATCCTCCATGCACGCCGACAGCCTTCGCGCACGCACGATACGTTTGAATATTGAAGGGCACGCAGCACCCGACACAACCTTGCTGACCCCCGACTTCACGCTCGGTTTCGTCAACAAGATGCCTGACTACAAGGTGACGACACGCGAATATGGTCTGCTCGAGAGCATCCCTGCCGGCGTCAGTTATGCGGGCAACATCCTGGGCGGCTACGTCAACGACCTCAAGTACATCTTCACTAAGAAGGGAGCCCGTTCCGTAGGCGGATTTGTCACCATCGGCAACATCTTCCCCGCCGAATGGGACTGGTATAAGTTCTGGATGCTCACAGCCCTGTTGAGCATCATCCTCGGTTTCATGAACGTGCTGCCCATCCCTGCCCTCGACGGCGGACATGCCCTCTTTGCCCTCTACGAAATCGTCACAGGCCGCAAGCCCAGCGACAAGTTCCTCGAACGCGCACAGTACGTCGGCATGTTCCTGCTGCTCGCCCTGCTCATCTTTGCCAACCTCAACGACATACTCCGTCTTTTCGGCATCTGACGCAGGTAGGCTGAAAGCCACGCTAAGCACTTGACGTTCATACGCTAAGCACTTGGCGTCGTCACGCTAAGCACTTGGCGTGAATTTTCCAAGCACTTGGCATTGCGAAAAATGTGAAGTGGATGACATCAAGAACCATCAAGCCCTATCGACATGAAAATACTCTGCGTAGGCATGAACTATGCCGCACACAATAATGAAATGAATCATTCGTTATTAAGAAAGGAGCCTGTCATCTTTGCAAAGCCCGATACGGCACTGCTTAGGACAGGACATCCGTTCTTTGTGCCCGACTTTGCAGAGCGTTTCGACCATGAGGCAGAAGTGGTCGTACGCATCTGTCGTTTGGGCAAGGACATTGCCGAACGCTTTGCCCACCGCTACTACGAAGAGGTGACGCTGGGCATTGACTTTACGGCACGCGACCTTCAGCACCGACTGCGCAGCGAAGGGCTTCCGTGGGAAGTGTCGAAGGCGTTCGATGGAAGTGCGGCGGTGGGCGAGTTTGTCCACAAAAGTGAACTGCCCGACATTCAGGACCTGCACTTCCGCCTTGAGGTGGACGGCGAGACACGACAGGTGGGACACACTGCCGACATGTTGCATACGGTCGATCAGATCATTGCCTACTGCAGCCGCTTCTTCACCCTCCGCATGGGCGACCTCCTCTACACAGGCACACCCGCAGGCGTCGGACCTGTCCACGAGGGGCAGATGCTGACAGGATGGCTGGAAGACCGTCAGGTGATGAAGTTCAGGGTAAAATAAAGCCGCCAAGCCTGCTCCCAGCGAAAGGGAGGGCGAATTCAAAAACATTATTTTGACTCTATATAAGTGGTATGCACACGCTGTTAAAACATAAACTTCTGCTTTTCGTCTGCTCACTATTCTTTATCTGTGCAGACGGCATGGCTCAGACCTATGCCCAACACTCGGTGCTGTCGAGCGGGCGATGGGTGAAAATTCGTGTCGATGCAGCCGGTGTCTATCAACTGACTGCGAACCAGTTGCGCTCGATGGGTTTCAGCAATCCCGACCGTGTGCGGCTCTATGGTCTAAACCTCGAAGTGCTGCCGGAGACACAGATTGAAAACATCGACGACGACTTGGTGGAGATGCCCCTCTACCGCACGGGCGACCGCCTGCTGTTCTACGGCCGTGGTGCCACTCGCTGGACACTCACATCGGTCAATGCCGCCACAGCCACGTTCACTCACTTCAACAATCCCTACAGCCGCTACGTCTATTATTTTCTGACGGAAGTGAGCGATGCTGCTCCGAAGGAGTTTGAGAAGTATGCCTACGAAATCGGCAGCGGTGCAAGAACACAGACGACGACACCAGCCTACACGCTCATCGAAACCGACGGTTTCAGTTATCTGCGTTCGGGACGAACCTTCTTCGACGATTACGACTTTCTCTCGGGCAAGAGCCGCGACTACCGGCTCAACATGCCTGGCTTGGTCGGCGGATCGACCAAAGTCAACCTGTCACTGCAGTTTGCCACCGCCGGCATCTCCAGTTCTTCGCTCGACGTGAGTGTTGATGGTGAAATGATGACCACGCTGACCTTCGGTGCGCTGGGCGACTTTGAATACGGAAAGATGCGCTCCACCACCATCTCGTTCGATGCTCCTGGGAGCGACGGCTGCAATGTCAACCTCCTTCACAACCGTGTGTCGGGCATCAGCGGACACCTCGACTATCTCCGCGCCAGTTACATCCGACGGCTCTCCATGACCGAAGGACAACTGCTCTTCCGTCCGTCAGCCGGTGGCGATGTGATTTTCCAGGTGACGGGCGGCACGGCCGAAACGGTGTTCTGGCACGTCAACACCGCCAAAGAGATTGAAGAAGTGGCAGGCACCTTTGACGCGGCTACAGGCACATGGAGCGTTCCCTTCAGCAGCAGCACTACCACGTCAACGGCATGGCGCACAGAAGAACTCGTCGCCGTCAATCCTGCTACGACCTTCCCCACCCCGACCGTGTGCGGCGAGATAGCCAACCAGGACCTTCACTCGATTCGCGACATCGACTTCGTCATTGTCGTGCCTACCAGCGGACACCTCGTCACACAGGCACGCCGGTTGGCCGACGCACATACTGCCCGCGACGGGATGCGCTGCATCGTATTGACAGCGCAACAGATATACAACGAGTTCTCTTCAGGCACACCCGATGCCACCGCCGTGCGCCGCTTTATGAAGATGCTTTACGACAAGGCAGACACCGATGCCAACCGTCCGAAGAACCTGCTGATGTTCGGTCCTGCCATCTGGGACAACCGCATGGTCACGGTCAATACCCGCAGTTACAACCCCGACGACTTCCTGCTGACCTACGAGAGCGATGCCTCGCTGCACCTTGTGAGCAGTTACATCCTGACCGAATACTATGCCCTGCTGGACAACAACACGACTGGCGACGTGCTCCGCTGGAAGCCCCGCATCGGCGTTGGCAACATCCCCGTCCGCAACAATGCCGAAGCCAAGAGCGTGGTCGATAAACTCATCACGTATATCAACAACGAGCAGGTGGGCAACTGGAAGAACGTCATCTGTATCATGGCCGACGACGGCAATGAGAATATCCACATGCGCGACGGTGATGCTGTCTATAAGGAAATCTCCGAAGCCGCACCTGACATACGCCTGCGCCGCATCTACTGGGACACTTACATGAAAGAAGTGTCATCGACTGGCGAGACTTATCCAGGTGCCTACACCGACATCAACCGCCAGATGCTGGAAGGTGCGCTGGTGATGGACTATTCAGGCCACGGCGCAGCCCACTGTCTGTCGCACGAACTCGTGTTGCAGACATCAGACTTTGCCCGTTGGAACACGCCGCGCCTGCCCCTTTGGGTTACAGCAGGCTGCGACATCTCGCCCTTCGACATGGACCGTGAAAACGTGGGTGAGACAGCCATCAAGAATCCCCGTGGTGCCGCCATGGGTTTCTTGAGCACCACCCGAACTGTCTATCCCGACCCGAACCGTGAACTCAACCGCCGCTTCATGCGCTACTGTGTCACCAACAATGCAGAAGGTCACCAGTACACCCTCGGGCAGGCACTCTCGATGGCAAAGTGTGAACTCATCGACATCAGTTCCAACCCGACCAACAAGGCTCACTTCGTCCTGCTCGGCGACCCAGCCATCCATCTGGCCATCCCTACCTATAAGATAGAAATCGACCGCATCAACGAGACCTATGCTCCAGGCACTCCTTACTCCGCCAGTGCAGGCAGTCTGCTGACTGTCGAGGGACACATCGTCAATACCGAGGGACAACTCGCCGACACTTTCAACGGCACCATCTTCCCCATCATACAGGACAATGAGGAAACCGTCGTCTGCAAGAACAATGCCAAGGACGACGTCACCCCCTATACCTTCAAAGACCGTCTGCGCACCCTCTACACCTGTGCCGACAAAGTCGAAGGCGGCAAGTTCACCTTCACTTTCCCCATTCCTCTTGACAACAACTACAGCGGTGAGACAGGGCTTATCTCCCTCTATGCCGTCAACAACGAATCGTCGTTGGAAGCCAACGGACGTTTCACCAACTTCGCCGTCGGCGGCACGTCGGCCGACCTGCCTGCCGACACAGAAGGACCCACCGTCACCCTTAGTCTCAACAACGACCAGTTCCGCGACGGTGACGTCGTCAACGAGACCCCCCTTCTGCTCGCCAACCTCTTCGATGAGCACGGCATCAACATGACCGGCAGCGGCATCGGACATGACATTACCGCCATCATCGACGACAAGGAATCCACGACCTACTCACTCAATTCCTACTTCGAACCTACACCAGGCGACTGGCGCCGAGGCAGCCTCTCCTTCCCCATCCCCCAACTCAATGAAGGACAGCACACCCTGACGCTGCGTGCCTACGATATTCTCAACAATCCCTCGCAGACCGACATCCACTTCTACGTCAACGTCGGAGCAGAGCCCAGCATTTACAGCCTGCGCATCGTGTCCGACGCTACGGGCAACACGACCTTCACCTTTGTGACCGACCGCCCACAGACCGACCTCGACATCAACTTACGCGTCTATGACATCGCAGGCCGGCAACTCTGGCAGGCATCCGAGAGCGGGTTCAGCATCGGTTCAACCTATACCTTTACATGGAACCAGAATGAGACCGACAGCCGACTCACACCAGGCATCTACATTGTCCGCGCCTTTGTCGCCTCCAACGGAGGAAACGCTGCCGACCTTGCCAAGATATTCATCATCACAAAGTGAGAATGGCAATAAATTAACCACCTTAACGTTATTTTTCTTAGACACTTGTTTCCAATGACAATGAAAAGAATGTTTTCGACCATACTCGCCCTGTGTGCATTTGCCTTTGTGCTGCAGATACAGGCACAGGACGTGAAAGACCAGTTGAACCCCGTGTATCACGGCGTAACGTCGCTGGCCATTACCCCCGACGCACGTGCCGGTGCGATGGGTGACATTGGTGCCGCCACCGACCCCGACGTCAACTCACAGTACTGGAACCCCGCAAAATATCCGTTTGCCATCAGCCGTGCTGGCGTAGCACTGAACTATACGCCTTGGTTGCGCCAACTGGTAAGCGACATCGACCTGGCCAATATCACAGGTTACTACCGCATCGGCGACTACGACGCAGTCAGTGCCTCGTTGCGCTATTTCTCGCTGGGTGAAGTGACCGCCTACGGTGCAGGCGGTGCCGAAGAAACCATCAAGCCCTACGAGATGTCGTTCGACGTGGCTTACTCCCGTATGCTGAGCGAAAACTTCTCGGCAGCCGTCGCCTTGCGTTACATCCGCAGCGACCTTGCCTACAAGTCGGACGACGAAACTACGCCAGGCAACGCCTTTTCGGCCGACATCGCCCTCTACCACCAGGGATTCATCAACCTGGGCAACCGTGAGTGCCAACTCGGCTGGGGTCTGAACGCCTCGAACATTGGCTCAAAGATTTCGTACGACGAAGGCAACACCAGTGAGTTCCTGCCGACGAACCTGCGTCTGGGTGTCTCACTGATGGTGCCCATCGATGAGTACAACACCTTCAGCATCTCCGCTGATGCCAACAAACTGATGGTGCCCACACGTCCGACCATGTCACAGTATCTGGAGCAGCATCCTGGTGCCGAGGAGAACGACTACTCGGGCTACACCTCCTGGCTGATGGACCAGGGCTACTACAATGTCAGCCCCATCTCAGGCATCTTCAAATCCTTCCACGACGCCCCGAACGGTTTCAAGGAGGAGTTGCAGGAAATCAACTGGAGCGTAGGTGCAGAGTACAGTTACGACAACAAGTTCTTCCTACGCGCAGGTTATCACTACGAACACCCCAACAAGGGCAACCGTAAGTTCTACACGGTCGGTGCAGGCTTCCGCATGAGCGTGTTCTCCATTGACGCCGGTTATGTCATCTCGGCAGCCCAGTCGAATCCGCTCGACCAGACGCTGCGCTTCACCGTCGCCTTCGACATGGACGGCATCAATGACTTGCTGGGAAAGAGGAGAAGGTGATCATTCATAATTAAAAAATAAAAATTAAGGATGACAAGTCTTCGCATCGGACTAGGATACGACGTACACCGCCTTGTCGAAGGTCGCGACCTTTGGCTGGGCGGTGTTCGCATTCCCCATACACTTGGCTTGTTAGGCCATAGCGATGCCGACGTCCTGATTCATGCTATCTGCGATGCACTGCTCGGTGCCGCGAACATGCGTGACATTGGTTATCATTTTCCCGATACAGCCGACGAGTTCAGCGGCATCGACTCGAAGATTCTCCTTGCCAAGACCGTGGCCCTGCTGCACGAAAAAGGCTACGGCATCGGCAACATCGACGCGACCATCTGTGCCGAACGTCCCAAACTTAATCCACATATTCCCGAGATGCAGCGCACCCTTGCCGAAGTCATGGGCATTCCCGTCGATGACATCAGCATCAAAGCAACGACAACCGAACGTCTCGGCTTTACTGGTCGTGAAGAAGGCATCAGTGCCTATGCCGTCGCACTTATCTGTAGAAATTGAAAATTGAGACCACGGAAAAAACGGAAATTGGAACCACGGAAATACACGGAATTTAAACAGAAAACACGGAAATCATTTTCTGTGTTTTTCCGTGTATTTCTGTGTCTTTCCGTATTTTTTCCGTGTTTTTCAGTGGTTCTGGCACAAGTTCCCGCCGACACGTTGGAGGTGCAGATGGAGCGTATGTGCGACGAAGGCGACTACTTCGGTTCGCTCCATGCAGCGGAGCAGTTGATGCAGCACTACAGCACCGCCGAACCTCCCGACAGTACCCACTATATCCATGCCCTGAGCCGCCATGCCAAGTATCTCTCCTACCTCGGCCGTCTCGACGAAGCCTTGGAGGAAGGCGAGACGGTGCGCTCCTACCACGAACGCCACACAGGAACGCAGACGGCCGAGTATGCCACCGCCCTACTCGACCTGGGCGGCTACCACTCACGCTCGGGCCATTATCCCGAGGCAGTGAAAATTGGCGAAGAAGTGCTCAAACTGCGCAAGAAGTTATTCGGCACGAACAGCGTGGAGTATGCGCAGTCACTCAACCATCTGGCCAAATATCTCAGTTACGTCTCCCAGTTCAGGCGTGCCATCCAACTCGAAACCGAAGCCATCGAAATCCGCAGCCGTCTCTGTGGCGAGGACGATGCCACCTATGCCCAGATGATTAGCAACCTCGCCGGCTACTACTCACGCAGCGGCAACTATGACAAGGCGGTCGAATACGGCGAACGAGCCATCGAAATCCGCAGCCGTTTGCTGGGCAAACATCATCCCGACTATGCGCAGTCGGTCAACCATCTCGCCCGCTATTACAGTTACAAGGGCGACTACTACCGCGCACTCAGCTATGGCAACCGTGCTGTCGAACTGCGACGGGAAATCTACGGCGACCTGCACCCTGAGACGGCCCAGTCGCTCAGCAACCTCGCTGGCTACTACTCACGCATGGGCAACTATCTGGCTGCCGTGAAGAAAGGACGGGAGGCACTCGATATCCGTGAGAAAATCATGGGGCACGACCACCCAGACTATGCACAGTCGGTCAACAATCTGGGCAAGTACTACTACTTCCTTGGCGATTACATGAAAGCCGTTGAATGGGGGCAGAAAGCCCTCGAACTGCGTGAGCAGAGCGGCGGACGCTGGACGCGCGACTATGCACAGGCTCTCAGCAACCTCGCCGACTACCAGGACGCCCTTGGCAATACCGAAGAAGCCCTGCGCCTCGGCACCCTCGCCATCGTCATCCGCGACAGCCTGCTCGGACGTCAGCACCCTGACTATGCCGAATCGCTCAACAGCCTCGCCGCCTACTACTACCACGAGGGCGACTATGCCGCCGCCGTACGCTATGGCGAACAGGCCGTCGAACGCAACGAAGCCATCCTCTCCATCGGACACCCCACGTACGCCCAGTCACTCAGCCGCTTGGCCCTCTACTACGATGCCAACCTGCAGCCCGATTCAGCACAGTCGGCAGCCATCCGAGCCACCGACCGCTACACGAGCGTCATCCTCCAGTCGTTCGTCAACATGACTGCCACCGAGCGCACCTTCTATTGGCACACTGTCTCGCACTGGTATCTCAGCACTCTGCCCCGACTCACCGCCCGTCATCCCACACAGGCGATGATCGAGAACTGCTACAATGCCACACTGCTGGCCAAGGGCATCCTGCTCAACAGCGAGATTGAGATGCACAACCTCATCCTCGAAAGTGGCGACCCCCAACTCGCCGACCGCTACCAGCGGCTGCAGCAGACACGGCGCCTGCTCAGCCAGCAGTTTGAGATGCCCGTAGCCAAACGAACGCTGAACGTCGATTCGCTCTTCCGCATCGTCCGCAGCGAAGAACACCTGCTTGTGCAAAAGAGCAAGGTCTATGGCGACTACACCCAGAACCTGCGCATCGACTGGACAGCCGTGCGTGACCATCTGCAACCAGGCGAGTTGTCTGTCGAATTCATCCGTTTTCAGAGCAACGATGGCGACTCCACCTACTACGCCGCCCTCACCCTCCGCAGCCACTACGACACACCCCACTTCACAGTCCTCACCAGCGACGAGGCCCTCAAAAAAGTGCGCCGACGCAACCGTTACACCAACGACCAACTGGCCACGCTCCTGCTGCGTTCCCTCGAGCAGGAACTTGACAGCGTGACCACCCTTTACTTCTCACCGGCAGGCGAACTCTATAACCTCGCCATCGAGGCCATGCCCCTGTGGGACAACGGAGGCTACACAGGCGACCGTTGGCAGATGTACCGACTCTCGTCTACACGCTGTCTGGCAAAGCCCCGTGAAGACATGCCACTTCACGAAGCCACGGTCTATGGCGGTCTTCTCTACGAAGTACCACAGGAAAAGACCGATTGGGCAGCGCAACAGGAGGAAGACGAAGAACCCGTCATTATCACCCAGACGCAAGTGTTGGGCGAAACGCCCGTCCTGCCCGACAGCCTGCACAGCAGCGGCGGAGTCCCATATCTTCCAGGCACCCTCGCCGAAGCCGACGAAATCGCGGCCCAACTCCAGCAGCACGGCATCCATCCCACCCTCTACACCGGCACCAAAGGCACCGAAGACAGTTTCCGACAACTCGCCACACACAGCTCACAAATCCTCCATATCGCCACCCACGGCTTCTACTGGACCGAACGCGAAGCAGAACTCACCGCCAAGCGGAAACAACTCCGTTTCCTTTCGATGTACCGAAAAGACGAGAACCCCGAAGACCGTATGCTCCTCGGCTCAGGCCTGTTGCTCACGGGCGCCAATGCCGCCCTGCAAGGACACGAGTTGAGTCCAGGCCACGACGACGGCATCCTGACCGCCCGCGAAATTTCACGCACCGACCTGCGCTCGGTCCACCTCGTCGTCCTCAGTGCCTGTCAGACAGGACTTGGCACCATCACGGGCGACGGCGTCTTCGGCTTGCAGCGCAGTTTCAAGAAGGCAGGCTGTCAGACATTGCTGATGAGCCTGTGGAAAGTCGATGACCGTGCCACCGCCATGCTCATGGAGAATTTCTATCAGCGGCTGACCGAAGGGCATACCATGCAAGAGTCGTTGCACATGGCTCAGAAGACTGTCCGCGACTATGCCCCCGATGCAGCCAAACCCGACAGCCATCCCTTTGCCAATCCCTTCTTTTGGGGCGGTTTCATCCTGCTCGATGCCTTAGAGTAAACAGGGGAAAAGTTGAAAAACAGGATTATGGGGATTATGAGAGACCCCCTCTAACTCCCCCAAGGGGGAGGATTGTTCATTGTTATATTTTAGAAGTTATGGAGAATTTATGGAGGAGTCTGTAGGGACGACCCGTGGGGCGTCCATGACAAAAGGGAACTAACACCAATCGGGACGCCTCGCGGGGCGTCCCTACAGAGTTCCCGATAACTTCCTTTCAAATTGTTCATTATTCATTGTTAACTTCCTCGTCGGCAGGCTTCTCGGCCTCTTCGGTACCAGGCATCGCAGGCTTGGGACCGTCCCAGTACTGCAGCGAGATGTGGTTGTCCGTATGGAAGAGCGCCCCGTAGCCGACCGCCTTGTTGTCGCGATAGCGGCCGAAGTAGAAGTTCCCGTTGGCGTAGTAGTAGATGCCATAGCCGTCGCGCCTGCCGTCGACCACCTCGCCCACATACTTGTCGCCGTTCTTGTACTGAATCTGCATAAACCGCCATGAGGCCAGATGCTCCGCATCGAGTTTGTACTTTTCGTCGTTCAGGAACACATACTGCGCCTCGCCCGTCAGCAGGTCGTAAGCCGTATAGTGGTCCTCGCTGCCCACACGGACCACCGCCGCCCCCATGCGGATGCCCATGAGGAGGTTACCGTTGCGGAACTGTCCGCAGATTTCGCCGTCGTGGTCCGTGTAGAACATACCGTAGCCATAGACATTAGAGTCCGCCGACATCTGGCCGAAGTACTGTCCGTAACTCGACTTGACCACGCCGCCGAAGTGCGACCTCACCAAATCGACAAACACCGCATCATACTCGACAGGGATGTCGGGATGGCGTGTCAGGCGCGTGAACTGGCACAATGAATTCAATGAATACAAAGAAAGGGCAAAAACCAGGAGAATGTGTTTCATCTTAGGATGTTTTGTACGATACTTTGTGCAAAGTTACGACAAAAAATGTTAAATGTCAAATGTTAAATATCAAAATCGTACATAGTACACTAAACTTATTCGTATCTTTGCAGTCAGAATGAGAGAATAACGTCAACACAAACGCGCGAACGCGCACATTTTCCTTATTGATTAAATCCGCTATGAAGGTAAAAAGACTTCTGCTGCTGACCGTTCTGCTGTCGGCGATGCAGGCAGGCTGGTCACAGTCGAAAATCAGTATTACGGGTACGGTTGTTGAGGAGGACACGAGGGAATTGGTGGCTGGTGCCAACATCAGTGTCTGCACAGCAAAGGACACGACGGTCGTCACGGGTGCCTATACCGACCTGAAGGGTGTGTTCACCGTCAACAATGTGAAGCAGGGCAAGTATATCCTGCGCGTGACGTACATCGGCCTGCGTCCGAAACTCATCGACGTTGATTTGACGAACGAGAAGAAGAAGACGCACGACATGGGCTACATCCTGCTGAGCGAGGATGCGAAGATGCTGGCGCTGGCGGAGGTGACGGCTCAGGCTTCGAAGGTACAGGTGAGCGGCGACTCGCTGATGTTCAATGCGAATGCCTACCGTCTGCAGGAGGGCAGCGTGCTGGAGGACCTGGTGAAGCGTCTGCCCGGTGCCACGGTGGATGAGGACGGCACAATCAAGATCAACGGCAAGGAGGTGAAGAAAATCCTCGTGGATGGCAAGGAGTTCTTCATCAACGACAAGTCGATTGCGATGAAGAACCTGCCGACGAACATCATCGACAAGATCAAGGCTTACGACCGCAAGTCGGACTTGGCACGTGTGACGGGTATCGACGACGGTGAGGAGGAGACGGTGCTGGACCTGACGGTGAAGAAGGGTATGAACAACGGTTGGTTCGGGCAGATTCAGGGTGCCACGGGTACGGAGCACCGCTACAACGGACGTGCCAACATCAACCGTTTCAACGGCTCGAACCAGTATTCGCTGGTGCTGGGTGCGAACAACGTGGGCGACCGCGGCTTCGGCGGCGGCGGCGGACGTGGCTGGGGACGTGGCGGCAACGGATTGCGTTCGAGCAAGGAGGCTGGCTTCAACTTCGCCACCATCACACCTGACGAGAAACTCGAAACGGGCGGTTACGTCTGGCATCGCTATGACGGCTCTGACTCATGGAGCCATTCGGCGACTCAGAGTTTCGTCAGCAAACTCGGTTCGTTCAGCAACAACACCAACCAGAATTATGGCAGCAACATGTCGCTGTCGGCTGGTTTCCGCTTTGAATGGAAGCCTGACACGATGACGAACATCATCTTCCGTCCGAATGGTTCGTACAGCCGCAACCGCGGTATGTCGTGGGGCGAGAGCGGGACTTACAACGAGGACCCGAACAGTTATGACCCTGCGATGATGGACAGGGCTGAGGGTTACTTCGAGGCGGGTACGACAACGACTGGCGATGCGGACATCGACAAAATCATCGCCATGATTGTCAACACGAACAAGAGCCGCAGCCAGTCGTACTCGAACAGCCGCAGCATGAATGGTGAACTCCAACTGAACCGCAAACTGAATAACTCGGGACGGAACATCACGCTGCGCCTCACTGGCGGGTTCACGAACAGCGAGAACCAGCAACTCTCGGCTTCGGCCATCCGCTACACGGCGGCGTCGGGTCAGACGCCGACGGATAACAACCGCTACTACACGACGCCTAACCGCAGTCGTAACTACTCGATTCAGACTACGTACAGCGAACCCATCGCCGACCGCGCCTACCTGCAGTTCAGTTACCGCTTCAACTACAGTTACAACAAGAGCGACCGCGATGCCTACACGTTTGACGACGCGACGGCCTATACCGACCTTGCCAGTGCACTGCGCCAGCACCGCTACGACATTGCCGGTGCGCTCGACCAGTTGCTCGCCAATCCTGTACATGTTCAGACGTACGATGCGCGTCTGAGCCAGTTCTCTGAGTATCGTAACATGAACCACACCATCGGCCTGACGTTCCGCATGACGCGCGACAAGTACAACCTGAACGTGGGTGTGGAGATGCTGCCGCAGCACAGCGAACTGAACTACCAGTACATGGGCAAGGAGTTCCCGAAGGTGAAGCGCGACGTGTTCAACTTCACGCCGACGGCCAACTTGCGTTACAAGTTCAACGATACCACGAACCTTCAGTTCAATTATTGGGGACGTACGTCGCAGCCGTCGATGACGAACTTGCTGGAGATTACTGACGACTCTAACCCGCTCAACATCCGCAAGGGTAACTCGGGGCTGAAGCCTTCGTTCAACAGCAACTTCCGTCTGTTCTTCAACACCTACAACGCAGAACACCAGCGGGGTATCTTCACCTTTGCGAACTTCGGTTTCACCCGCAACTCAATAGAGAACCGCACCGAGTATGACGAAGCCACAGGTGTGAGCACGACGCAGCCTATCAACATCAATGGTAACTGGAACGCTGGCGTGGGGTTCGGCTTCAACACAGCGCTGGACAGCGAGAAGATGTTAACGATGAACTCTTTCACTCGCTTGAACTACAACAACCACGTGGGCTTTGTCAGCACTTCGTCGAACCCCTCGTCGGTGAAATCGACGACGAAGAGCGTCAACGTGAACCAGAACCTGAGTTTCAGTTACCGCAACGACTGGCTTGAGGCAGGCGTCAACGGTAGCCTGAACTATTCGCACTCGAACAACAACGTGGTCACCAATCTGCAGAACACGTACAACTTCTCCTACGGCTTCGACCTGCAACTCAACGCTCCGTGGGGCACGTCGCTGACTTCGGACATTGCCATGAACTCACGTCGCGGTTATTCGCAGGCTGCGATGAACACGAACGAACTCATCTGGAATGCAGCCATTGCACAGTCGTTCCTCAAGGGCAAGGCTCTCACGATTTCGTTCGAGTGGAACGACATCCTGCGTCGTCAGAGCAACGTGAGCCGCACGGTCAATGCCTTGATGTCGAGCGATTCGCAGTACAACGCCATCTACAGTTATGGCATGGTACGTGTCATCTACAAACTCAACATCTTCGGTGGCAAGAATGCCAACGGCACCGCCAACGAGCGTGACCAGTGGGGGCGCACAGCCAGCGAACGCAGCAATGGACCTGGCGGTGGCCGTGGTCCTGGCGGAGGCCGTCCACCCAGACGCTAAACTCATTTGTCGCAACGATGAAATTCTCTTTTCGTACCCTGCTTTGGCCACTCATCGCTTTGTTCATCTATATGTTGGTGCAGATGTTATGTGGCATTCCGATTGCCTTTGCCACATATTTCAGTCCCAACACGGATTTGTCTTATTGGCTAGGGCCGACGATGCTGGTGTCGTCCATTGTCATCAGCGTCATCATCCTGACACTGCCTCAGTTCGGGCTGCGCCGTGCATATAGCGGCATCGGATGCGACAGGACGACAGCCGTCATCGCCATCATCGCCACGCTGTTCACCCTTCTGGCCAGCGACATTGTGAACGAATGGCTCAATCTTCCCAACAACTTAGAGGAACTGTTTGTCGGCATGAGCGGAACCCTTTGGGGGATGCTCACCATCGCCATCGTCGGTCCTATTTGTGAGGAGATTGTCTTCCGTGGAGGCATTATGAAGCCGATGCTCGACAGCGGTGTGCAGCCGTGGATACCCATCTTCATCTCAGCCGTCGTCTTTGGGCTTGTCCATGGCAACCCTGCACAGATTCCCTTTGCTGCGATGGTAGGCGTCGTCTTCGGCATCATCTACTTCCGCACCCGCAGCCTTGTCATCACGACGCTATGCCACATCCTGAACAACTCGTTTGCGGTCATTATGATGAACATCTACGGTGACGATACCGACGAACTGACGTTTGACTACATGCTGGGCAGCACAGGCTCCATCATCGTGGTGGCTGTGGCAACGTTGGCGGCCATACTGCTTCTCCGTCTGTTCTGGAGAAGAACGGCATAAAATCTACATTTCTACAGAATCCATATTCTCGTAAGTGCGCTGAAGAAAGCGTACTTGCGAGAATATCTTTTATAGGGCAAGGGGAAGAGGCGTCGCTCGCGCAGCAGGCAAATCTGCCGTCGGAGCGTGGCCAACGAGTGAGTCCATTGCCAGACGTTCCAAACAAAATCCATCGTGAGTTGCGACACACGCCGGCGCAAGGCGTCCTGTTCCCGTCCTGACAGAGTGCCGCAGATGTGGTCAAGGTAGGCAATGGTGGCAAAGGCATCGGCAATCTTCTGCACCGTCGCTTCCTTCGCCTTGTTTCCTGTAGCCGATGCTGCATTTTTCCGATAGATGTAGGCTGGCACATCGGTTGCAACGGTCTTGCCGGCACGCAGCAGCATCTGAGCCGTCCAACGCTCGTCTTCCGTGAATTTCACCCCAAGCGGAAAGAGTACCTGCTGTGCCACGTCGCAGCGAACCACATAGTTCCAGCAGGCACCGTGAACATTGTTCTCCAGCATATACTGTGTCCCCGTCTCATACTCATCACTTCGTTGTACTTGGTACTTGGTACTTGGTACTTGATGCCTGAACGTCAGCACATCGGGCCGATGCTTACGCAGCAGCGGCAGAAGTTCGGTCTTGAACAGCGAAGCGTCCAATTGGTCATCGGCATCGACAAACTCCACATATTCTCCCGTTGCAATCTGCATACCCGTATTCCGTGCTGCACTCACCCCCATATGGTCGTGTTCCGCCAAAACGATGCTGTCGCCGTAAGTGGCGAGCATCTTCTTGAGTGACTCGATGTCGCGGCTTCCGTCATCGACAACAATGATTTCACGTTCCGACTGCTGCAAACCTGCATGGAGCAGACTTTCTATGCAGTCGTCCAGACTCGGGAAAGCGACATTGTACGTGGGGATGACAAACGACACAAGCGGCCGAGGTTGCGACCCGCCTATCTGAAGAGAACCTGACATAGCGTTTTCAGACCAAAAAGTTTGATAATCAGCACCTTCAGACGGCGTTTCCAAGTAACCTCACCATCGGTCATCAAGGACCACGGAAGCGGGAAATTGGGCAGCAGGAGCGACGACGGAGTGGCATCGTAGGCCATGACCTGCAGGTCGATGAGGTGGACGTAGTAGTGCTGCATCCGTCGTTCGGTGCCCAGCAGCACCCACAACAGTTGGAAAATCTCGACATGCGACTCCAGCATCTGCCCAAACGCAGCATTGTCGGCGGTGAGGGTAATGCCTTCTGGATTGGCAATGTAGTGATACAGCCCCACGGGCACGGTCGTCACGGCACGGGCCTTCTGCACCAGTTGGAACGTGGTCGGGACATCCTCGAAGAGCCTGCCCACAGGGTAGCGGATGTCGGCGAAGAGCGTGCGCCGATACACCTTGTTCCAGGCATAGGCATGAAGGAAGCCCTGCGTGTCGAGCCAGTAGTCGGTATAGACAGTATAGGTGCGTTCGCCGAAATCCAGACGATGTTCGTTGTGCGCCCCTTCATACACCTGGACAGGATACTCCACGATGTCGCTCTCGTCGTGCTTCATCGCCTGCGCCATCACCTGCGGCAACGTGTCGGGCTCCAGCCAGTCGTCGCTATCGACAAAAGTAATCCATTCGCCCTTTGCCGCTACGATGCCCGCATTTCGGGCCGCCGAAAGTCCTGCGTTCGCCTGGTGAATGACACGGATGTTTGGATAGTTGTCCGCCAATTGCTCACACAGCATAGGACATTCGTCGTCGCTGCCGTCATCAACGAGGATTACCTCGCTCTCTGGCGGCAGTTGCTTCATGACGCTCACAACACAACGGTGCAGCGTCTGCTCCACTCTGTAAACAGGAATGACAACCGACAGTTTCATCACGATGCCTGATTGGTACTTAGCAAATGCAAAATTAAGCAAATCATCAACACAAAGCAAGGTTTACGACTATTTTTCTGCAAAACAATTGCATTTACACTGGTTTTTCCGTATTTTTGAACGCGCTTTTCAAATCCACGCTAAGCACTTGGCGTAATGACGCTAAGCACTTGGCGTGATAACGCTAAGCACTTGGCGTGAAATTTCCAAGCACTTGGACGCACTACCGAACTGCAGAAAAAAATGAAACTGTCACTCCTCATACCTGTCTATCGTCACGACTGCCGCGAACTCGCTCGTTCGCTCAGCCGACAGGTGGAGAATATCAATGCCGAGATTGAGATTCTGGTCGCCGACGACGGTTCGGCCGACCCCCTGTGTCTGGAGCAGAATGCCGAGATTGCAGACCTCCCCCACTGCCGCTACATCGCTCGGAACGAGAATGTAGGGCGGGCTGCCATCCGCAACTTTCTGGCGGAGCAGGCCTGCGGCGAATGGCTGCTGTTCATGGACTGCGACGGCCGCGTCGTCTATATGGACTTTCTGCAGAAATACCTCGACGCTGCCACTGACTGCGACGTCGTCTGCGGCGGCATCATCCATTCTCGCGAGTTTCTGAACGGACGCAACTCACTCCGCTACGATTATGAGCGCAGGAGCGAACGACGCTTTTCGGCTACCGAACGTCAGAACGATGCCACTCTTCCCTTCCGCACCTTCTGTTTCATGATTCGTCAGGAGGCATTCATGCGAGTCCGGTTCGATGAGAGTTTCAAGCATTATGGCTACGAGGACGTGCTCTTCGGGCGTCAGTTGCGCAAACAAGGCTTGGCCATTCGTCACATCGACAACCCACTGGTGAACACCGACCTGGAGCCCAACGACGTGTTCGTTGCCAAGACCGAGGAAGCCCTGCGTACCCTCCACGAGCACGAAACGCTCTTCGGCGACGATGTCCGTCTGCTGCAGTGGATGAAACGCCTCAGGCAGTGGCACCTCCTGCCGCTCGTCAAGGGACTGTCGGCTGTTGTCCTCCAGCCCCTGCACCGCAACCTCAGCAGTTTACATCCTGCGTCTCGCCTCTTCGACCTTTACAAACTGTGTTACTATTGCCAACTGTAAATTGTAAGTTTTGACACGCGAACGAGAAATATATAAGGTGACACTCGTCGGCAGCATCGGCAACATGCTGCTGCTGACGTTCAAGTTCATCGCAGGCATCGTGGGACACAGTTCGGCGATGATAGCCGATGCCGTTCATTCGCTGTCGGACTTCCTGACCGACATCATCGTGATCATCTTTGTCCGCATCAGCGCCAAACCGCAGGACGACTCGCACGACTACGGACACGGAAAGTTTGAAACCATCGCATCGTTCATCATCGCCCTGGCACTTATGGCTGCTGCCACAGGCATCATCATCGCCGGCGGTTCGAAACTCGTGGCATGGTCGGGCGGCGAACAACTTGCCGCACCAGGGCTGCTTGCCCTGTGGGCAGCCCTGCTGTCGATTGCAGTCAAGGAAGTCCTGTACCAATATACGGCACATCGCGGAAAACGCCTCGACTCGCAGGTCATGGTAGCCAACGCCTGGCACCACCGCAGCGACGCCCTCTCGTCCGTTGGCACTGCCATCGGCATCGGCGGAGCCATCTTTTTAGGAAATCGGTGGACGGTGCTCGACCCCGTGGCCTCCATCGTCGTCGGACTCATGCTCGTCAAAGTGGCATTCAACCTGCTCAAGACCAGCGTGGGCGAACTGACCGAAGGCTCGCTCCCTGCCGAAACAGAAGACGAAATCCTCGGCATCATCCTCTCATTCCCCGACGTCGAGCAACCCCATAACCTGCGCACTCGCCGCATCGGCAACCGCATCGCCATCGAAGCCCACGTGCGCATGGACGGCAACCTGCCACTCTCCACCGTTCACGACCGCGCCTCTGCCATCGAACGACGTCTCAAAGAACGATTTGGCTCAAAGACCCACGTCACCCTCCACATGGAACCGCTGAAGAGTACAAAATAATAGTTTTCAGCCTGCAAAATACACTTAATTGCAAAAAAAGTCGTAACTTTGCAGAGTTTTTTGAAAAAAGAGTAAATTATAAATTGTCTAATTGTAAATCAAGATGTTGACAGCAAAAGAAATACGCGAGTCTTTCAAGAAGTATTTTGAAAGCAAAGGACACGCCATCGTGCCGAGCGCACCGATGGTCATCAAGGACGACCCGACGCTGATGTTTACCAATGCCGGTATGAACCAGTGGAAGGACATCATTCTCGGCACACGCGACCCAGAACCTCGTCGCCGTGCAGACACTCAGAAATGCCTGCGCGTCAGCGGAAAGCACAACGACCTGGAGGAAGTGGGACACGACACGTACCACCACACGATGTTCGAGATGCTGGGCAACTGGTCGTTCGGCGACTACTTCAAGGAAGGTGCCATCGACATGGCGTGGGAATACCTCGTGGATGTGCTGCATCTTGACCCCAAAGACCTCTACGTCACGGTCTTCGAGGGCGACGAGAAGGAAGGACTGAAGCGCGACGACGAGGCCGCTGACTTCTGGCTCAAGCACGTGCCTGCTGACCACATCATCAACGGCAACAAACACGATAACTTCTGGGAAATGGGCGACACAGGCCCTTGTGGACCTTGCTCCGAAATCCACCTCGACAGCCGCACTCCCGAAGAAAAGGCTGCTGTGCCAGGCCGTGAACTCGTCAACAAAGACGACCCGCAGGTGATTGAGATTTGGAACATCGTGTTCATGCAGTTCAACCGCAAGGCCGACGGAAGTCTTGAACCGCTCAGCATGAACGTCATCGATACAGGTATGGGTTTCGAACGCCTCGTTCGTGCCCTGCAAGGCAAGCATTCAAACTACGACACCGACGTGTTCCAACCCATCATCAAGGTGCTGGGCGACATGACGGGCAAAGCTTACGGTACGGACGAAAAGACCGACGTAGCCATGCGTGTCGTGGCTGACCATCTGCGCGCCATCGCCTTCTCGATTGCCGACGGACAGTTGCCGTCGAACGCCAAGGCAGGCTACGTCATCCGCCGCATCCTGCGCCGCGCCGTCCGCTACGGATACACCTTCCTCGGACAGAAGCAGGCCTTCATCTACAAACTCGTGCCAACACTCATCGCAGAGATGGGCGACGCCTTCCCCGAACTGCCGGCACAAAAGGACCTCATCATGAAGGTAATGAAGGAAGAGGAGGACTCTTTCCTCCGCACACTCGAAAACGGCATCCGTCTGCTCAATGGCGTGATGGACGAGACACGAGCAGCTGGCAAGACCGAAATCGCCGGCGACAAGGCCTTCACGCTGTTCGACACGTTCGGATTCCCGCTCGACCTCACGCAACTCATCTGTCGTGAGAACGGCATGACGGTTGACGAAGCAGGTTTCAACGCAGAGATGCAGAAGCAGAAGGACCGTGCCCGCAACGCCGCCCAAAAAGAGACGGGCGACTGGGTGAAAGTAGGCATCGCTGACGATGCTGTCGTGGAGAGTGAATTTACGGGTTACGACTACACCGAATATACCTGCCACATCTTGCAGTACCGCGAGGTGAAGCAGAAGAAAGGCACAAGTTACGAGGTTGTGCTCGACCAGACGCCCTTCTACGCAGAGATGGGCGGTGAAGTCGGCGACCAGGGTGTGCTCGTCAACGAAGACGAGACCATCAACGTGCTCGACGTAAAGAAAGAAAACGGACTCTCGGTACATATCGTTGACAAACTACCCGAACATCCCGAGGCAGAGTTCATGGCTTGCGTCGATGTCGAGAAACGTCGTGCAACCGAGGCCAACCACTCCTGCACACACCTGCTCGACGAAGCCCTTCGCGCCGTACTGGGCACGCATGTCGAGCAGAAAGGTTCGCTCGTCAGCCCCGACGGCCTTCGCTTCGACTTCTCACACTTTGAGAAGGTGACGCCCGAGCAACTTCGCGAAGTTGAGCACCTCGTCAACGAGAAAATCCGTGCAAACATTCCCCTGACCGAATACCGCGACTGCCCCATCGAGGAAGCCAAGAAACTTGGCGCCATCGCCCTGTTCGGCGAGAAATACGGCGACCGCGTGCGTGTCGTTCAGTTCGGTTCGAGTGTTGAGTTTTGCGGCGGTTGCCACGTGAAGGCCACAGGTCAGATTGGTATGGTGCGCATCATCAGCGAGAGTTCGATTGCTGCGGGCGTTCGCCGTATCGAAGCCATCACGGGCAAGAAAGTCGAGGAATATCTCGACCGTATGCAGGACTACATGAACGACCTCAAAGCCCTGATGAACAACGCTCCCGACCTCATTGGCACCATCAAGAAGAGCATCGAAGAGAACGCTGAACTGAAGAAGTCGCTCGACGAGTTCAAGGCTCAGAAAGCACAGGAGTTCAAGAAGGACTTGATTGCTAACGCCAAGACTATCAACGGCGTCAAAGTCATCACCGGCATCGCACCTTTGGATGCCCAGAGTGCAAAAGACATCGCATTCCAACTCCGTGCACAATTCCCCGAAGACCTGCTCATTGCCCTCGGTGCCACGAACTTAGGCAAGCCCAACCTTACCGTATCGTTCAGCGACGACCTCGTTGCCGCTGGCAAGAACGCAGGTCAGATCATCCGCGAAGCCGCCAAACTCATGCAGGGTGGCGGTGGCGGTCAGCCTCACTTCGCAACGGCTGGCGGTAAGGACCCCGAAGGTCTGCAAGACGCTGTGAACAAGGTGGTAGAACTCGCTGCATTGTAAAATCCGAGCAATACTCCTTTACACATCAACACCCATCGCATCATCTTCCGATGCGGTGGGTGTTCTTTTTTTATTCTTCAAAATCAGGCAAAAAATGCACCGCAGTGTAACGAAATTTGCACTGCGGTGCGGCTATAGGCATACCGCAGTGCATCTGAAAACGCACCGCAGTGCAAATAAAATCGTAATGTTTCAACATTTATGACATTGAAAATCAACAAATCTTTTCTATTTAACTACGAAAAAACATGTATCTTTGCAGCAGATTCAATCATTTATTATGAAACATCTGTTCAACATCATTGCCTTGACAGGTCTGCTGGCAGCGTATGCCACCAACATGTCGGCACAAATCGATGCTCAGCCCTGCGACCCTGAGGCCAACCAGGCTGTGCGTCAACTCTACGATTACCTTCGTCAGGAGGTATGGGGCAAACGTGTCATGAGCGGCTGCCAAGCCGAATGGAACTACAATACAAAGGATGCACAGCGCATCTACGAGGCATGCGGTCGCTTTCCGAAGGTCAATGTGTTCGACTTCCAACATTTTGACCAGTCATGGATTAACTACCGGACAGACCAAGCAAAACAATGGCATGACGCCGGTGGAATCGTAGGCTTCATGTGGCACATTCACATGACATGCAGCATTGACAGCGGTGTGCCTTCGCGTCAAACGAATTTCTACAACGGAGGCCAGAATCCCTGTCGCATCTCGCCGCTACGTTGCGCTACCGAAGGCACCCTTGAGAACCGCATTTTCAGTCAGATGCTGGATGGTGTGGCCGACCTACTGCTGCTGTATCAGGAACAGGGCATCCCCATCCTGTGGCGACCCTTCCACGAGGCGGCTGGCGGCTGGTTCTGGTGGGCCAACGACGGAGCCGAAGGATGTAAACTGCTGTGGCATTACATGTTTGACTATTTTAAGAAGAAGGGCATCCATAACTTGCTGTGGATTTGGACATCGGTTCTCAACGACCCCACATGGTATCCAGGGGATGACTATGTGGACCTCGTGGCCAACGATGCCTATCCGAAGGGCAACACAACACACATCTCCAATGCCGCGAACTTTCAGTACTTACGCAACACTTATCCGAACAAGATGGCATGTCTCGCCGAGTGCAACAGTGTACCTTCGTGGGAGAATATGCAGCGCGACGGTGCCCTCTGGCTGTTCGTTGCCCCGTGGTGTGGAGGCGGAGCGTTCGAGCACGGCAACACTGCCGACTTCTGGAAGCAGTTGATGAGCAAACCGAACATCATTACAAGATAGCATCAACAAAAAGAGAAAAAAACGAAAAGGCAGCAATGTCTTTTCGTTTTTTCTGCAATTCTTTGGTGTTCAACTGTTTTTTCCGTAAATTTGCGAAACAAACACAATTATCATTTAATCAATACACCATGAAACGATTTCTTTTATTCCTTACGACGATGCTGATCGCATTGTCGATGGCGGCACAAAACCGCATCACCGTGACTGAAAACATTGCGTACCGTACCGACAAGGGCCCCAACACGTTGCTGGACCTGGCTCAGCCGACATTTGGGTCCCAACAAAACCGCCCTGCCATTCTCATCATTCATGGCGGAGGCTGGAGCGCTGGTTCGAAGAACGATGCCGTATATCGTTCGCTGATGATTGACTATGCTATGAAGGGCTATGTCGTCTGCAACATGAACTACCGTTTGATTCAGGAGGCACCCGTGCCTGCCTGTATCGAGGACGTGCGCTGTGCCATCCGCTGGATGAAAGCCCACGCAGCCGAACTGGGCATCGACCCGACACGCATCGGTACGTTCGGGCACTCGGCTGGCGGACACCTTTCGCTCATGGCGGGTGTCAGTGCCGACAGCCCCGACTTCCCTGACGAAGGCGGACCTTGGAAGGAGCAGGACTGCACGGTTGCCTGTGCCGTAGGCGGTGCACCTCCCACCGAAATCGGCAACCCCAACTCGCCGTGGTCACAGCATCCCGAATGGTGGCCCATCGGCTATATCCATCGCATCAGCACACCGATTCTCGTGCTGCAGGGTGGTGAAGACCCCATCGTGCGTCCCAACCTGACCTTAGACTGGGTGCAGAAGATGCGTGCAGCCGGAACACCCGTGGAAACAGTAGTGGTGCACGGTCAGCACGGCGTTGCCTTCGACCAGCAACTGGAGTTCACACGTCCAGCCATGGATGCCTTCTTTGCCCGTCACCTCGGCATGGACGACCCGTCGGTTAGTTTCGAGCAGATGAAAGTGGTGGAATTCGGCGGAAACGGCCCCTTCAAAGCCATTACCGTGCGCGAGAAGTCGCTGCCCGGATTTACGGTCTATCACCCTGTCAACATGAATGCTGCCGTGCGTCGTTCGGGAGGCAAACTGCCCGTGCTCTTCTTTGCCAATGGCGCCTGTATGGACTCGTCGATTGACTACGAAAACATGCTCTCCGAAGTGGCTTCGAACGGCTATGTCATCGTGGCCATCGGCGAGATGGAGGCATTCCGTGGAAGCCGTCGCGGTCAGCACACCTCCTCTACCCTGCTCAAGCAGGCGATGGACTGGATGTGTCAGCAGGCTGCCGACGAGCATTCGCCCTATTACAATCAGGTAGATACCGAGAAGATGGCGGCTGCAGGCCATTCGTGCGGAGGTGCCCAGGTGCTGGCCAACGCTGCCGACCCACGTCTGAAGACCTACCTCATCCTCAATGCCGGCATGGGGAAGATGGAGATGGCCGACGCCTCAGCCAAGTCGCTCAAGCAGTTGCACGCCCCAATTCTCTATCTGACGGGCGGACCCTCTGACGTGGCTTACCAAAATGCAAAAATAGACTACGAGTCCATTCGCAAAGTGCCCGTCGTATGGGCCGACAACCCATCGAGCGGTCATGGCGGCACCTACATGCAGCCCTCGGGCGGTGCCAATTCCCGCATGGTGCTCAACTGGCTCGAGTGGCAACTGCGCGGCAAGCAGGACTACGAAGCCCTCTTCCTGCGCAGCAACCTTACCGGCTACGACGGCTGGACGCTGAAACAGAAGAACTTCAAAGTAAAATAGATGAGTAAAAGGGACTGTTCCATCGATGTATTAAAGTTTGTATGTGCAGCATTCATCGTTTTCCTACATACAAACTGGCGGTACAGTGAAGAACTGCTGCCTGTCACCCGATTCGCAGTCCCCTGCTTCTTCATCATCTCCGGCTACCTCCTGTCCGACAATAAGAAAGTCCAGCAGGAGAGGTTGAAGCGTACATTTCGTCGCATACTGAGTATCACGCTCTGGGCAACGCTATTCTTCTTCGTTTGGGACGAAGCCGTACAGGTCGTCCGTACTGGCTCACTGATGATACCCACAGCCAAGGACATTGTCAAATGGGTAGCGTTCAACGCATCTCCCTGGGGATTCCACCTTTGGTATATGTATGCCTATCTGTATGTATTGCTCATCGTCATGCTGGTCAACAAATTCAGCCTCTGGCGGCTGCTGTACTGGTTTACCCCGATGCTGCTGTTGGCAGGTCTCGCCTTCGGCACATACGGTAACCTGTTGTGGAACTGGTCTCTGCCCTACGTCTGCCTGCGAAGTTTCATCTTTGTAGGACTGCCCTACTTTACGATAGGAACGCTGCTCAAGCGACATCAGCGTCCGCAATGGTGGGCCCTGAAACAACTGCACCTCGGTTGCATCGTCCTGTTTGTCCTCACGACCTACCTTGAACGGTTGTTCCTCATCAACACAGACAATTTTGCCTTCCAGGAATACTTCCTGAGCACGACCCCTCTGGCCGTCAGCGCATTCCTGCTTGCCATCGCCTTCCGAAAGGAAGAGCCCTCGTTCTGGTCCCGATTAGGAGAAAAAGACTCCTTATACATTTACATCATCCATCCTGTTTTCATGGTTTGCGGCAGAGCCCTGAACGATGCCCTCCAGTGGCAGGAAGCCTATTCCTGTATTGCCCCTCTTGTTGTCTTAATCGCAACCATCATCAGCATCAAATGCCTTAGAAAAATGAAACTTATTCCATAAGGCAGCCACGAACCTCACCATTCATACTTCCTATAAAACACGCCACGTTTTTTTAAGAAACATGGCGTGTTTTATACTTTACTAATTATATGGCAATTAGCCCCCATCATGCATCGTCTGCACTTCACGCCAATTGACGAAATAGACGGTGTCGGTGGCGCGTGTTAAGGCTGTGTAGAGCCATCGGAAATAGTCAGGGCCGAACATGTCATCGGTCATGTAGCCTTGGTCGATGAAGATATGCCCCCACTGACCGCCTTGCGCCTTGTGACAAGTGACGGCATAGGCATACTTGATTTGTAGGGCATTGAAATACGGGTCCTCCTTCATCTTTTTCAGACGGTCACGCTTGAGTGGAATGTCCATATAGTCCTCCATAACGCGCTGGAAGAGCCGTTCCTGCTGCTCATGCGTCAGAGCCGGTGCCTCGGCATGAAGGGTGTCGAGCAGCACTGTTGTTTCGACCTCATAGTCATCATAGTCGGGCAGACGAAGGATACAGTCAGCAAAATGGAAGCCGTAAAGTTCGCGCTGGTTATGAATGCGCTGAACAACAGCAATATCGCCGTTTGCAAGGAATGAAACGGAAGATTGATTACTCTCCTCTCCCTGCGGTGAGGGGGCTGTCCAGTAATAATTATTCTTTGCAATCATCACCAAGTCCTGCGTCGATAGTTCCTCCTCACGCCCGAGAATTTGGTTGCGGATTCCATTGTTATAGACGATGGCGCGTTTGTTGCTACGACACACCACCATCGTCTCGTCTTGCCCGTAGCGGCTGTAGCAGTTGCTGAGCATCTCGATGAGTTCGTCGCCAGGCACATTCACCACGTCATTAAACTTAAAGAAACGGATCTTCGGCAGGTCGAACACCTGCTCGGTGTCAATCAGACGGCGCAGCACGGTGGCATTCCACAGGATGCCCGATTTCTCCTGCTGACGCACAATCTGACGGAGTGTCGTCTGCATGACGTCAAGACCATATGAACGCAGCACCTCTGCCTGCAAGGCAGGGCTCTCGACTTCGCCGACAGGTGGCAACTGTGCCGTGTCGCCCACAAGAATCAGACGGCAAGCAGACCCTCCCCCTTCCCCTCCCAAAGGAGGGGCGTAGTTACTTCCATAGACAAACGTAATCAAATCATCTAACAAAGAATTATATTCTGAAGAGAAGTTACCACTTCCTCCCCTTGAGGAGGGTTGGGGATGGGTCCGTCCTATCATCGAAGCCTCATCGACGATGAAGAACACGCGGTGAAGCATGTTGAAGTTGAGCGTGAAGATACTGTCCTCGTCGATGCTTTTCTGGCGGTAGATACGCTTGTGGATAGTATAGGCAGGATGGTCGGCGTAGAGCGAGAAAACCTTGGCAGCACGTCCCGTCGGAGCCATCAGCACGCACGGCCGCTCCAACTGCTCCAGTGTCCTCACGACAGCAGCAAGCAACGAGGTTTTTCCCGTTCCTGCAAACCCTTTGAGAAGAAATACACGGTTCGTCTCCGGCGACAGGATGAACTGTGCCAGCAAATCGATGGCTTGATGCTGGTCTTGTGTTGGAAGATGCCCGAAATTTACCTCGATTTGCTCTTTCAAATAATCAATTACCATCTTTTTTTCAAAAAAAACCGCTCTGATGTGTTAAATATCATTCCTTTTTAGTATTTTTGCATCGGATTATGCAATGCAATTGCAAAAATACGAATTTAGAACCGAATTATCACAAATAAAAAACATAAATCAATGAAAAAGTCTGTAATTAATTGGATTCTCGTAGTGTGCGCACTGGGTTTGGCCTATGCATGCTTCGAGAGCATCTACAGTGACATCGCTTTTGACAAAAAGCGTGCAGAGAGAGAAGACATCGTTAAGGCGCGCCTGTGGGAAATCCGCTCGGCCGAGGAACAATACCGCATGGTGTACGGCTGGTACTGCGGTACGATTGACTCGCTGATTGACTTCGTGAAGAACGGTAAGATGATTGACCGTGTCGTAAAGGAAGGCGAACTGAGCGACGACCAACTCGAGGCTGGCATGACTGAGCGCGAGGCTGTGCAGCAAGGTATCATCAAGCGCGACACCGTGTGGGTTTCGGCAGCCGAGCGTCTTGGCATCTCATGCCCCGACTCGCTGCGCTATGTGCCCATAGGCCGCGAAGGTGCAGAGATTCAACTGCGCAAAAAGGACGCCTTCAACATGAAGTCGAACGAGTTTGAGAACCTCATCGAGTTCCGTGCAAGCCTCGACGACTATCTGGACGGTCTGGACGAGAAACACATCAAGATTCTCAAGTCGAGTCTCAAGAAACTGCACAAGAACCGTGCCGACCTCTTTGAAGACAACGCCGACGACCTCGAAGGCGAATGGTACGGTCTGCGTGTCGGCGACCTGCAGGATACCGGCAACAAGATGGCCGGTAACTGGGACTAATGACCCCCACTACCACTCTTAAAAGTCTGTCCATCCGCATCTCGACGGATGGACTTTCTTTCTGTGTCTATACCCCTGCGGCAGAACAGCCCTACCGCTACGAACGCTTCGACGTGAAGCCTGTCGTCTCGATGGCTGCCAACCTGAAGGAGGCTCTGCAGAGCGTCGATGTGCTCCAGGCGCAGTATCAGCGCGTAAACGTGCTAGTATCGACACCGATGTTCACCACCGTGCCCACGGTCGCCTTCGACCGTGAGCACATTGCCGACACGTTCAACTTTACCTTCTGCGGAAGCACGTCGCCCTCACAGGGCACCCACTCAGTCCTCACCGAGCAGCAACACATCTCCTACAACGTCCTGCGTCGCAGCGGCATCGCCATCATCTTCGGACTCGACCGCAACGTCTATCAACTGCTGCACGACGACTTCCCAAGGGCACGCTTCTACGCCGCTGCCTCAACGCTGATAGAGTTCTTCAGCGAACGCAGCATGATTGGCACCGGCCGCAAGATGTACGCCTACATACACGACCAGGCACGGCTGCAAGCCAGCGGCATCAACTCGGGCATGATGACCCTCTACTGCTTCGACCAGGGACGCCTGCTCTACGTCAACACCTACAACGTGCGCGGCATGAACGACTGCCAGTACTACCTGTTGCAGGTGTGGAAAAACCTCGGCTTCGACCAGTTGGACGACAGCCTCGTCATCGTGGAAGATACGCTTCGTCCCACTGGCGGCAAGGACGACGTGGCACACAAACTCGGCAGCAAACTCGGCTATTTCATCAAGCAGACCTCTGTCATCGAGCCCAGCGACACGAAGATGAACGGCATTCCCTACGACCTGCAGACCCTCCTCGTCTGCGGCTTCTAATCATGCGTATCATCGGCGGCAAATACAAACACAAGCGATTCGACGTACCTACCACGTTCAAGGCACGTCCGACCACCGATTTTGCCAAGGAAAGCCTGTTCAACATCCTCATGCACAGCGGCTACACCGACTTCGACGCCGCCCCCAATGCGCTCGACCTCTTCGCAGGTACCGGCAGCATCTCGCTCGAACTACTCTCGCGCGGATGCGGCTCCGTCGTCAGCATCGAGAAGGACTACCGCCACTGGCAGTTCCTACAGCGCATCTGCCGCGAACTCGGCGACCCTGCCTGGCATCCACTCCACGCCGATGTATTCAAATATGTATCGCGCGCGCGAGGAAACCAATTTCATATCATCTTTGCCGACCCACCCTACGCCCTCGAAAACCTACGCTCGCTGCCCGACCTTGTGTTCGGGAACGAACTGCTTGCCGAAGGCGGCGTCTTCATCCTCGAACACGGCAAATCGGATGACTTCAGCCAACATCCCCGCTTCACTGAGCACCGCTCATACGGCTCCGTCAACTTCACCTTTTTTCAGTAGTCAAACAACCACGCCAAGTACTTAGAAAAAATACGCTAAGCACTTGGCGTGAAATCTCCAAGCACTTGGCGTAAAAATTCCAAGCACTTAGCCTTGTTTTTGCTCTACCCTCCGCTTTTACATAAAAATCCTTTGAAATGTGCGAAAAACTCGCTAATTTTGTAGGCGAAACGAAGACAAGACCAAACAATGGAACGATTGTATCCGCTGCTATTTGAGCAAAATCTGTTTGAGAAGGTGTGGGGCGGCCGGAGGCTGAAACCGCTGAAGGGACTGCCTGCCGACGACGAGCCTATCGGCGAGAGTTGGGAGGTGAGTGCTGTCGAAGGCAAGGAGTCGGTGGTCAGCAACGGACCGCTGCGTGGAAAGACGCTGCGCAAACTAACCACAGACTATGGTGCCGACCTGCTCGGTCGGAAGGTGCAGGAGATGTACGGCGATCGTTTCCCGCTACTCATCAAACTGATTGATGCAGAGAAGGACCTTTCGGTTCAGGTGCATCCCGACAACGACCTTGCGATGCAACGTCACCAGTCGCTGGGAAAAACGGAGATGTGGTTTGTGATGGATGCGACGGAGACGGCTTTTCTGTATAGCGGTTTCAAGTCGCGCATCAACAAGGAAGAGTATAAACGGCGTGTGGAGGACGGGAGCATTACGGATGTCTTGCAGCGGCATGAGGTGAAACGCGGCGACGTGTTCTTCCTGCCAGCGGGTCGCATCCACGCCATCGGCGGAGGCACGATGGTGGCGGAGGTGCAGCAGAGCAGCGACGTGACGTACCGTATCTTCGACTACAACCGCCCTGGTCTTGACGGCCGTCCGCGCGAACTGCACACCGAACTGGCTGAGGATGCCATCGACTATACTGTATATAATTCCTACCTGACGAACTATACGGAGCGTGTGAACAAGCCTGTCGCGCTGACCGAATGCCCATACTTCACGGTGAAGATTCACAATGTGACCCGTGCGTTCCACCGCAAGTTGTTCAAGTACGACTCGTTCATTGCCTACCTGTGTCTCGAAGGCGAATGTGCCGTGGTGCCAGTGAGCGACAAGAACAATGCAGTCATTCTTCGACGCGGAGGTACATGCCTCGTTCCTGCGTGTGACGCCGACCTCCATCTCGTGCCGAAAGACCAGACTGCGAAGATTCTGGAGGTGTATATCGACAACAAACACTTTAATTAAAAGACCCTCCCCCCCTGCCCCTCCCTGAATGGAGGGGAGTGGTTACTTTAAGAACTCAAAATATCCATGCAGAACGTCATATTTTCAACCGACATTCAGCAGACACTCAGCCAGGCTATCAGCCAGGTGAAACACGACCGCCTGTTCGTGCTTTGCGACGATGTGACGGCCAAGATGTGTTGGCCCGTCGTCAGCGAATTGTTACCGAAGCCCATCATCATCGGTTCGACCGATACCCATAAGACACTCGACACGCTGGCTTCGGTATGGACGGCTCTGCAAGAGGGCGGAGCCACACGTCACAGCCTGATGGTCAACCTCGGCGGCGGCATGGTGACGGACCTCGGCGGATTTGCTGCTTCGACGTTCAAACGCGGCATCCACTACATCAACGTACCGACAACGCTGCTCGCCCAAGTCGATGCCTCGGTTGGCGGAAAGACGGGCATCAACTTCGGCGGACTGAAGAACGAAGTCGGAGTGTTCAGCGAAGCCGATGCCGTCATCATCGACACCTGTTTTCTCCGCACACTCGACCATAAAAACCTGCTCAGCGGCTATGCCGAAATGCTGAAGCATGGGCTAATTTCCAACCGCGAGCATCTCAGCGAATTGCTGAGTTTAGTACGTTGCGATGACATCGCAACGAACGAGACGCTTGACCGACTCCTCGCCTCAAGCGTGGGTGTGAAGCAGCGCATCGTCGAGCAGGACCCGCACGAGCAGAACCTGCGTAAGGCCCTGAACCTCGGTCATACCTTCGGTCATGCTTTCGAGAGTTTCGCGATGACGTCGGAACACCCTATCCTGCACGGCTATGCAGTGGCCTTCGGACTTGTCTGCGAGCTGTATCTGTCGTGTGTGAAGTGCGGCTTTCCGACCGGCGTCATGCGTCAGGTCGTCCAGTTCATCAAGGAGCATTACGGCACATTCTCCTACACCTGCGACGACTACCCCACCCTTTTCTCCCTGATGAAGCACGACAAAAAGAACGTAGGCGACACCATCAACTTCACCCTTCTTGCCAACGTGGGCGAACTGCGCCTCAACCAGACGGCTTCCAGAAAGGAAATCGAAGAGGCTCTCGACTTTCTTCGCGACGGGTTGTAGTTTTCTCCTTTCTTAGAGTTTGGGCGTCGAAAGCCCTGAGCCTTCTGAGTACGTCTGCTTCAGTTGGGCATCCTTGATTTTGCGACCGACGTGAAAGTTCCACGTAACGGTAAGATTGGCTATAATCGGGTTTGTTAGATAAGTTTGCGTGTAGCGGAAACCCTCGCCAAACCAAGTAGTGCGCGTATTGTGGTAAAGTAAATAATTGACCTGTGCGTTGAGACTGAGGCGACCACCCAGCAATGTGAGCGAAGCGCCAGGGTTAGCAAAGACGTAGGGTTCACCTTCGCCACCGAGCATGTGCGGCTTTGTTCTTGCTGCAAACATGAGGCTAAGGCTCAACGTCGGCGTTACGCGCCACTGGTGATAGCTGCTCAGCATACCATCAAAAGTTTCCAAGCGCAATGTTCCTGCATCCTTGAAGTTATACTCTGCCGAAAGCGAGGTATTCACGAACCACACACGAGGAATGAGATAACCGCTCTTGGAAAGAGTGCTATACACACGCCATGAACGTCCGATGTTCTCAGGACGTGTAAACCATACGTCAGGGTCTTCTGCACTCTGATGCAGAAGCACTACCGTCTCGCGGTTATAGTAATAAGCGCCAAAGGTGATTTGCGTATGATAGTTGTGTGCATATTCTGCATCAAATACATAGTGCCGTTCATCCTTCAAGTGTGGATTGCCCGTGCTGTACAAACGGGGCGAGATATATTCAACAGTAGGCGTAAAATAGTTGTAGTTCGGTGTGGAATGACTTTGCATGTAGCTCAGTTGAAGCATGCGTCCTTTGTTTTTGTCGATGTGCCACGTCATGCGCAACCAAGGATTCAACCCGCCACTCGGACGCGTAAAACTTGCTTCGGGATGCAGGCGGTCTGTACGTTTCGTAGGATAATGGGAGTAGTGAAGCCATGCTGAAAGCCCCACGTTGCCCAGTTGAATGTCATATTCCGCACTGGCAGAATAACTCAGGACATCCTCATAAAAACTCTGCTCGCGCAACTGACTAAGGGTAGCATCGCAAATGCCTTCGTGGCGGTAGTCGTTATGAGCAGTTCCGCCGCTAAGGCTCAATGAAAGCGTCTGCTGTCTGTCCAGATGAAGATTCAGACTGGCATTGATGCCAAAACGGTTTTGCAGTTCACGGACATGCGCCAAACTGACGATGCCGCTGTCGTAGGTATCGTCGGTCAAAATGTGACGTCCAGAGTGCGTCACCTGCACATTCAGTTCGTGCCCCGGTCCTTCGTCCTGCTGACCGAACGAGTGGCTGAAACTGGCACCGACGGAGTAGCCGCGGTATAGTTGTTCTTCAAGCGTACCGAGGTAGGAACTCACACCATGCGTGTCGTTGCGGTCCTTGCTCTTGTATAGCGTAACCGAACCGTAGGCCTGTACCTCCGTCTGCGGCGATACTTCGTAGCGGTAGCTGAGACGGTCGTCCACTTTGGCAGGACGAAGGAAACGGCTTTGTATCTCACAACGTTCTGTCTTGGCAGGCCACTCATCAACACGTGCCTGATGTTTACGGTTGTCGTAATGACTGACGCTGGCGTAGTTATAAAGCGAATGATGTCCCTGACGCAATAGCAGCGTGCCGACAGGATTGGCCTCCAATGTCCCATACTCGTCCTGCTTATGTTGATAGCGTAACGAGCCAAGCAGTCCCAGTTCGTTACGCAGCACAATGCGCAATATGCACGCCATGGTGGCGCCGTATTTGATGTCGGGCGAGCGCACAACTTCTATCCGTTGAATCAAATCGAGCGGCAAGTTACGCAGTTCGTCAAGGGTAATCTGTTGCTTGTCCATTTCGATGATGACGCCAGGGCTGCCCGCAATCTGCAATTTATCTTCAAGCAAAATCACACCAGGAATGGTGTTGAGGAAGTTGTCCATTACCTGACCTTCTGCCAGCGGATTGCCATGGACACGCACCACGAGGTCGCCGTTGTCGTTACGTTCGACGAAGCGACCTGTTACTTCCACACCGTTAATAGTAAATGCTTCTGAATGCATGGCGACATTCCCGAGGTCGGCAGTAGTTGTCATTGTGAGCCACAGCGTGCGAAAACCGAGACAGGAGATGCGCAGCAAGCCTTCTGTTGCCATGGTCGGCACGACGAAGTAGCCGCCTTCGTTGCTGATGCCGGCAGCCACAAAAGAAGAGTCGGCAGGCGACAACAGCGTGACGTCTGCAAAGGGCACAGACTGTTCGCGTTCGTCGATGAGCCGGCCCGTTAGGTGCGGCATGTCCCTGTGCATGACTTCCACATAGATTTCGTCGAGGCTGCTCACGACCATGCGCACGGGATAGAATCCGATGAGCTGGCGGATGGCTTCGGGCACGGTACGATCATGCACGTCGAGCGACACGCGAAAATCTTCAAGGTCATTGTAGATGAAAACGATGGTGTAGCGGTCGGTCTGCGCCTGCAAGTACTTCAGCGCCTCGGCCATGCTGACGTTCCGGAAGTCGTGCGTGATGCGCTGAGCCGTCACCGACAAAGTGAAACAAGCAGCATGAAGCGTGAAGAGAAGAACAAGGATGCGTTTCATGGCTGTGTCTGCGGGTAGGATTCGACGAAGAGTGTGTCGTTCCTGAGTTGCAACCGAATGCGTTCAAACGTGTTGAGCATCTCCATCACTTTCTCTACTGTATAGTCGGCATTCCAGCGATAATAGAGGCGCAACTGTCTGACCTGTTCTTCGCGATAGAGCACATGGAGATGATAAACGTTGGCAAGTTCGTCGAGCATCTGTCCGAGTTCCACGTTATCGTAGAGTTTGTGTCCGACGGCAGGCGTGAGGCTGTCGGTATGGACAACCGCCAGAGAAGCAGGAAGCGGCGTCTCTGTCGGAGCGGACGTTCCCGTATGACGGATAACGTGCACTGCCGCCCAGGCGATACCGCCAACAAGGAACAGAAGGGCGACGACGGCAGCCACCTTATGCTGACAGCGTGTTTTCCGGAAGAACGGGCGTTTCCGTTGCTCTATGCGCTGCCACTCGATCGCCAGCGTCTCGTCCGTAGCGCCTGCATCGGCATGGTCAGCCAGCAGGGCACTCTTGAGTTGCGACATCTCCTCATATAGCCTACGCTGGTCGGCATCGGCAAGCACTTGCTGCCAGTCGGTGTCACTGTACTTTTCGGGCTGTTCTATCATACGGAACAGCAGCGTTTCGTTCGTTATCATGGCTTCTCCTTTTTGAAATGAACACGCAACTGGTCCAACGCACGGCGCAGATGTTTATAGACGGTGGTTTCGCTGACTTGCAGACGTTCGGCAATTTCGCGGAACTTCATCCCGTCACGAAAGTGCCAGAGGACGATGTCGCGACAGACGGGCGGCTGCAATGCCTGCACGCCTCGACGGAGCATTGCCCTGTCTTCGGCAGAGGGGACTGGTGTGTCTTCGTCTGTTTCCAGGGGCAATAGTCGTTGAACCCGTTCGCGCACCGAACGCCGACGCAATTCGCTTACACACCGCCTCCTCACGCTCTGAAGGAGGAAAGCACGTGCCGTCGCTGTGTCCAACAGGGACGTCCGTTCGAGCACACGCACGAAGACGTCGCCGACGACGTCGCGGCTCTCATCCTCGTCGTGCAGCATCGTCACCGCTAGACGATACATCTCGCGGTAATGTTGCTCAAACATCTGTCTTGCCTGTTCGCTGTGAACCATACACCTATATATACGCGCATAGGCGAATTTACTAAACCCTTCGTCGCTGTTTTTTCTGTTTCCCCATGTTTCGTTCTGTGCAAATATACGCATTTTTCCGCTGACAAACGTCGTTTGCACCACGGAAAATAAAGCACTGAAGAGTGCCCGATTTTGTGGCGCAGTACAAATAAATTCATACCACAGTACAAGTATAAGCATACCGCAGTACAAATTCATCTGTACTGCGGTGCGTTTTTTTCGTAGGTAACAAGCAGTTTTTAGTATGCTAAAATGCCCTTAAAATGGCGGTTTACACTAAAATCTGTTAAATATGTGAGAAAGAGGGTGTTTTTTATTGAAAACTTTTTTGCGGATAATAGTTTTCTGCGTACCTTTGCACCGTTTTTGATACATCAGACCCTTGTTAAGGTAGAAAGAATGAGTGAGGACCAACAAAACCATCTGCGAGAACGCGTGCTGAAATACGCATTGAACGAGTTTCTGAAGCATGGCATCAAAAGCGTCAAGATGGACGACATTGCTGCCAACCTGCAGATGTCGAAGCGCACGCTTTATGAGATGTTCGATGACAAGGAGCACCTGCTTATTGAGAGCATCCGTCTGCAGCATCAAGAAAACCGTCTCAAAATCGAGGCTATTGCCCAACAAGCAGACAATCCGCTCGAAGTGTTTGCCAATGTCTTCAACATGAAACTGAACGAGTCACGTGGTGTCAGCCCGAAATTTCTCAGTGACCTCAATCGCTACGAAAGCATCCGACGCGGTTTCGAGGCTGAGAAGAAGACCCGCAACAACAAGACGCTCCACTTCATTGACCAGTGTGTCAAGCAGGGGCTGTTTCGAGACGACATTAACTACGCGCTTCTCGTCCGGATGATGGACGCCTGTCTGAGCACGATGATGGAAAAAGAGTTTTACAAGGACTTCCCCATCGACGACATCTACTACACTCTCTACGAGACGATGCTACGCAGCATCTGCACCCAACAAGGACGTGACATCCTGGATAAGAACATTAAACAAAGAATAAACAGTTAATCCTATATGAAAAATTTCCGCTTTGTAAAACTGTGTATGCTGACTCTCTTCTTTCCGCTGTCCCTCATGGCTCAGCAGACAGAACAGGTCGGCACACTCGACCTTACGCTGCCACGCGCCATCGAGATTGCACTGGCTGAGAATCCGACCATCCGCGTCGCCGACAAGGAGGTCGAACTGAAGAAAATTACTGACCGTGAGGCATGGATGGCTCTGCTGCCAGAGGTAAACGTCACGGGTAACCTGCAGCATACGCTGCTGGCAGCCGAAATGAACCTCGGTGGCAACAAGTTCAAAATGGGTCGTGACAACTCAAACACGGTGGCAGCAGCCGCTACGCTCTCGTTGCCCCTCTTTGCCCCTGCCGTCTATCAGAACATGAAACTGACGAAGCAGGACATCCTCGTGGCTCAGGAGAAAGCACGCCAGAGCCGCCTCGACCTCATCAACCAGGTGTCGAAAGCATTCTACAGCACATTGCTGTCGCAGGATGCCTACAAGGTGATGCAGGAAAGTTACCAAATCGCCAAGCAGAACTTCGACGTGGTGAATGCTAAGTACGAACAGGGACGTGTGAGCGAATACGACAAAATTTCTGCCGAAGTGCAGATGCGCTCGATGAACTCCAGCCTCGTTTCGGCACAGACAGGACTTACCCTCGCCCAACTGCAACTGAAGGTACTGATGGGCGTGACTGAGAATGTGGGCATTGTCATCGACGACAGCCTTGAACGCTATGAGGACCATCTGACGCTCGCCAACATCGAAGCCGACGAACAGGACTTGCAGAACAACTCCGCCATGCGTCAACTGGACCTGAACCAAAAGTTGCTCGAGCGTTCGCTCAAAATTCAGCGGACTAACTTCATGCCCACGCTGGGCTTCCAACTCACAGGACAGTATCAGTCACTCTACAACGACAACTGGCGGCTATGGAAGTATGAGTATGCGCCCAGTGCATCGTTCACCCTCGTGCTTTCCATTCCCATCTTCAAGGCAACGAACTGGACTGCCCTGAAGAAGACAAAACTGCAGATTTCGGAACTGGACGACACGCGCATCAACACACGCCGCCAACTGACGATGGCTACGGAAAGTTATGCGAAAAACATGGCTTCAAGCATCGTACAGGTAGGCAGCAACCACGAGGCCATCCGTCAGGCAGAAAAGGCTGTCACCATCACTGAGAAACGCTACGAGGTGGGGCGCGGCACCATTCTTGAACTGAACCAAAGCCAAGTAGCACTCACTCAGGCCAAACTGACTTATAACCAGAGCATCTATGACTATCTTGTCAACCGCGCCGATCTGGACCATACGCTAGGGCGTGAGACATACTTGAAGTAACAACAAAAAACGACAACAATATGAAGAAAATGTTTTCAACCGCTTGGATTGTAGCAGCGGTCATCATCCTTGCCTCATGCAGCGATTCTGACAACAAGAACACTACCCAAGCAGAAGCCAAGCCACAAGTAAAAATTGCGCAGGCTACCAGTGCCCTCATCCCTCAGACGGAAACTTACACCGCCACTGTGGAAAGCGACGTGAAGAATAACATTGCGCCAAACGCACCCTTGCGCATCGAACGCATCTACGTCGATGTAGGCGACTATGTGCGCAAGGGACAGGTGGTCGTCCAACTCGACGCCTCGAACCTGCGCCAACTGAAGTTGCAGATTGAAAACCAGAAAGTGGAGTTCAACCGCACAAGCGCCCTCTATGAAGTCGGTGGTGCCTCGAAAGCCGAGTACGACAACATGAAGATGCAACTCGACGTGCTTCAGACGCAGTACCACCAACTCGTCCAAAACACGCAACTCGTGGCTCCCATCAGCGGCGTCGTAACGGCCCGCAACTACGACAACGGCGACATGTACGGCGGTCAACCCGTACTGACCATTGAGCAGACAAATCCTGTGAAACTCATCGTCAACATCTCCGAGACGAACTATTCACTGATGCACAAAGGAATGCCTGTTGACATTTCGCTCGACGCCTATCCCGACGAGGCTTTCACTGGAACGGTGACGATTGTCTATCCCACCATTGATGCTACGACACACACATTCCCCGTCGAAATCACTATCAACAACGCTGCACAAAAGGTTCGCCCAGGTATGTTTGCACGCGCCACTGTGAACTTCGGCGACCAGCAACACGTGCTTGTGCCTGACGTTGCCGTCGTAAAGCAAATCGGAGCCGGCGACCGCTACGTCTATGTTTATAAAGACGGTAAAGTGTCGTACAACAAGGTGGAACTGGGCAGCCAGATTGACAACAAAATTGAAATTCTCAGCGGCGTGAAAGACGGTGACCAGGTGGTTGTCGCAGGTCAGACCAAACTCGCTAATGGTCGAGAAGTCGAAGTAATCAAGTAAAAAGAAAAAAAATATGTCACTATACGAAGGTGCGGTCAAACGACCGATTATGACCAGTCTCTGCTTCCTTGCAGTGATTGTCTTTGGCGTGTTCTCGGCAGTCAAATTGCCGATTGACCTCATGCCGGACATCGAGACGAATACCATTATGATATTTACCTATTATAATGGTGCGTCGGCCAACGACATCGAGAACAACGTAACCCGCCCGCTGGAGAATACGCTTAACTCAGTCGAGCACCTCAAGCACATCACGTCAAACTCGCGTGAAAACGTCAGCGTCATCACCATGCAGTTTGAGTATGGCTACGACATCGACGATCTGACGAACGATGTGCGCGACAAACTCGACATGGTCAGCAACTCGCTGCCTAACGATGCCAACACACCTATCATCTTCAAGTTCTCCACCGACATGATTCCTATTGTCATGCTGTCGGTGCAGGCCGAAGAAAGCCAGCAGGCACTCTATAAGATTCTCGACGAGAACGTGGCAAACCCGCTGGCACGCATCGACGGCGTGGGTACGGTATCAATTGCTGGTGCCCCTGAGCGTGAAATCAACATCTACATGAACCCCGAGAAGATGGAGGCTTACGGTCTGAGTGCTGCTCAAGTCAGTGCGGCCATCGCTGCTGAAAACCGCAATGTGACGAACGGTTCTATGGATATTGGTACGACGACCTACACCGTGCGTGTCGAAGGTGAGTTCACCGACCCGAAACAGATGGAGAAAGTTGTTGTCGGCTCGTTCAACGGCGCAAAAGTCTATCTGCGTGACGTGGCACGCATCGTCGATAATGTCGAGGAACGTGCGCAATCGACGTACACCAATGGCAAACAAGGTGCCATCGTCATCATTCAGAAGCAGAGCGGTGCCAACTCCGTCGCCATTTCCAACAAAGTCATCAAGATGTTGCCGGAACTGCGCAAAAACCTGCCGAGCGATGTGAATCTGCAGATGATGATCAACACGTCGGAGAACATCATGAACACCATCCACACGCTGACTGAGACCATCATCTACGCCATGCTTTTCGTGGTGATAGTCGTGTTTGCCTTCCTCGGACGATGGCGTGCTGTGGTCATCATCACCATCACTATCCCTATGTCGCTTATCGCGTCGTTCATCTATCTTTACGCAACAGGCGGATCGTTCAACATGATTTCGCTAGCATGTCTTACCATTGCCATCGGTAACGTCGTCGATGACGCCATTGTCGTCCTGGAGAATGTAACCACGCACATCGAACGTGGTTCTGACCCGAAGCAGGCCGCCATCCATGCGACCAATGAGGTGGCCATCTCCGTTATCGCTTCGACGCTGACGATGATTGCCGTGTTCTTCCCATTGACAATGGTAACGGGTATGACCGGCGTGCTCTTCAAGCAACTCGGTTGGATGATGTGTATCATCATGACCATTTCGACAACTTCGGCCCTCTCCTTCACACCTATGCTTTGTTCGCAGATGCTCCGTCTGCAAAAGAAGCAGAGCAAGTTGTTCAAGAAGATTTACGGTCCTGTGCAGCGTTGGCTGGACAAACTCGACGACCGCTACGAGCGCATGATTAACTGGGCCGTACGTCACCGCTGGACCGTCATCGGCCTGTGCGTGCTGTTCTTCGTTTCCTCCATTGTGACAATGAATGTATTCGGCCTCAAAACCGAGTTCTTCCCCGCTAACGACTCCGGACGTGTCGGTGTTACATTACAGACACCCATCGGTACACGAAAAGAAGTGACACAAAAGATTGCACAGCAACTCGCGGAGAAGTGGATTGAACGCTATGGAAGCGACCTCACAGTATGTAACTTCACGGTGGGTCAGGCTGGTGATAACAATACATGGGCCTCGCTTAGTGACAACGGCACCCACATCGCTTCGTTCAACATACAGTTCGTACCCTCCAATGAGCGAAAACGAGGTCTTGTCAGCATCTGTGACGAGATGCGCGAAGACTGTAAGGCTGTGCCAGAACTTGATAAGTTCCAAGTTATGCTCGGTGGACGTCAAGGAGGCGGCATGGGTGGCCAAAGCACGGCAACGTTCGAAATCTATGGCTACGACATGGATGCCACAGGTGCTGTTGCCAACGAACTTTCTGCTAAACTCGCCGAAAGCGAAATGGTCGGTCAGACCAATATATCCCGTCAGGACTTCCAACCCGAACTGGTCATTGACTTCGACCGCGACAAACTGGCGGAACTTGGTATCGGCATGAGTGAAGCATCGACCGCCGTGCGCAACCTGATTACGGGTTCTCTGCTCTCCTACTTCCGCGAGGATGGTAACGAATACGACATCAAGGTGCGCTACGAACCCAACGCACGTATTAGCCACGATGACCTTCTCAACATGCTCATCCCGACGCCACATGGCAATGTTCGCGTCCGCGATGTCGCCCACATCATCGAGAGTGATATTCCCCCGACGATTGAACGCAAGGACCGCCAACGCATTGTCACCGTCAGTGCCGTGCTCAAGGACGGTTATGCACTCTCCGACGGTGTAGCACTCGGTCGCGACATCTACGAAAACATGGAACTGCCGAACGGCGTCTTTGTTCAAGTCGCAGGTTCGTACGAAGACCAGCAAGACTCCAACCGCGACCTCGGCGTGCTGGGCATCCTCATCATCCTGCTCGTATTCATTGTGATGGCGGCACAGTTCGAGTCACTCACCTACCCCTTCATCATCATGATTACCGTACCGTTCGCCTTTGCCGGCATCATCTACGCACTGATTTTCACGGGACAGAACCTCAACATCATGTCGATGCTTGGCGGCATCATGCTCATCGGTATTGTGGTGAAGAATGGTATCGTGCTCATCGACTACACCCAGTTGCTGCGCGAACGTGGCTATGGCCTCATCCGTGCCGCCGTAGCAGCAGCACGCTCACGTCTGCGTCCGATTCTAATGACGTCGCTCACCACCATCCTCGGTATGGTGCCGATGGCCATGAGCCAAGGTGTCGGTGCTGAGATGTGGCGTGGCATGGGTATCGCCATCATCGGCGGTCTGACGGCCTCGACCATCCTCACCCTCATCTACACCCCGTCGATGTTCTGTATCTTCGGTGGCAACGGTGTGAAGAACACCCGCCGCAAGATGCGCAAGCAGCGCGAACTCAACGCCTACTGGAAGGAACACGCACAGGAAGAACTGCACTTCGTGGCAGAAGAAGACGAGGAATAATAACAGACCCTCCCCCTACCTTGCCATCGTCGCTTCGCTCCCCAGTTGCTTCGATTCCGCAACTGCCCTGTGAGGGAGGGGAGTAGTCACCAATCAAAAACAAAAGAATAGAATAAAAGTAGAATAGCACCCCCACTAACATTCTACGCCCCTCCCTCACAGGGAGGGGACGGGGGTGGGTCTTTATGAAAACCATCTTCATCGCCTTTGACCAGGCACAGAAAGAGAACGTGCTGGCCGTGTTGAGCCGCACCAACGTACGCGGCTACACCTTCTTCGAACAAGTCGGCGGCTGCGGCACCAAGACCGGCGACCCGCATCTGGGCAGCCACGCATGGCCGACCATGAACAGCGCCATCCTCACCATCGTCGAGGACGAACAGGCCCCAGCCCTGCTCAGCCGCCTCAAAGAAGTTGACGACGACAACCCCATGCTCGGCATCCGAGCCTTTCAGTGGGGCATCGAGACTTGTATTTAATACCCTCTTCTCCATTAAAAAGCCATCGTACGCAACGACAGTACGATGGCTTTATTTATTGTCTTTCAGCATTTCCTGAAGGACACCCAGTGCCTGTTCGACGGTTTGCACGTCGTAAATCAGCAGCGAACGGAGTTTATCGTCGCGGAGTTTACATCCGCGAGGATGCCATGAGGCATAATGGATGACACGTCCGAAGGCATCGCTTTGGTAGTAGAGGCTTTCTTTATCAGCAGGAAAGAAACAACTCATCCGTCGCTGCTTAAGTGTAATTCGTTCGATGCCGAGTCGCGATGCCGCCCACTTCAACGGCATCACCCGCAACAGTTCTTCTGCCTCGAAGGGCGGTGTGCCGAAACGGTCGATGAGCCGTTGACGATAGGCTTTAAGGGCATTCTCGGAAGTCAGGTTGTCCAGTTCGCGATACAGGTTCATACGTTCGCTTGACGAAGGCACAAAACTCTCTGAAAAATAGGCAGCAAGGTCCGACTCAATGGAGGTATCCCAAGACCCTTCTCCTAACCCTCCCCAAGGGGAGGAAGTAGAATGCCCATCTGGATGGTCCAGACGCTCCCCTCCCTTGGGAGGGGCAAGGGGGTGGGTCTGTCTCAACTCTTGCATTGCCTCGGCCAATACTTTCTGATAGGTTTCGTAACCGAGGTCGGCGATGAAGCCGCTCTGCTCGGCGCCAAGCATGTTGCCGGCACCACGGATGTCGAGGTCCTGCATGGCGATATGCAGACCGCTGCCCAGGTCGCTGAAATTCTCAATGGCTCGCAGACGGCGACGGGCATCATCGGGCAACGAACCCAGCGGCGGTGCGAGCAAGTAGCAAAAGGCCTTCTTGTTGCTGCGTCCTACACGACCTCTCATCTGGTGTAAGTCGCTCAGGCCGTAGTTCTGTGCACTGTTGATGATGATGGTGTTGGCATTGGGGACATCGACGCCGTTTTCGACAATTGTCGTCGAGAGCATCACGTCGTAGTCATAGTTCATGAAACCCATGACGACACGCTCCAACTCCTTCGGATCCATGCGTCCGTGACCGACACAGACACGTGCATCAGGCACGGCGCGGTGAATCATTGCCTCGAGTTCAGGCAGATTGTTGATGCGGTTGTTGACAAAGAACACCTGTCCGTTGCGCGACATCTCGAAGTTGATGGCTTCGGCAATGACATCGGTCGAGAAGGCATGAATTTCGGTCTGAATCGGATAGCGGTTGGGCGGTGGCGTCTGTATGACGCTGAGGTCGCGTGCGCCCATCAGCGAGAACTGCAGCGTGCGCGGTATGGGTGTGGCGGTCAGTGTGAGCGTATCGACGTTGACCTTCATCTGGCGCAGTTTTTCCTTGACACCGACGCCGAACTTCTGTTCCTCGTCGATGATGAGTAGGCCTAGGTCATGAAATTTCACAGTCTTTCCGATGAGTTTGTGTGTGCCGATGATGATGTCAATCTTGCCGTCGGCCAGGTCCTGGAGCAGGACCTTCTGCTCGGCAGCACTGCGAGCACGGGAGAGATAGTCCACACGCACAGGAAGGTCCTTCAGTCGCGACGTGAACGTCTGATAGTGCTGGTAGGCAAGCACCGTCGTAGGCACGAGCACGGCTGTCTGCTTACCATCGACAGCGGCCTTGAAGGCGGCACGTACCGCTACCTCGGTCTTGCCGAAGCCCACGTCGCCACAGACAAGTCGGTCCATGGGCTGCGGACGTTCCATGTCGGCCTTCACGTCCTGCGTGGCTTTCAGTTGGTCGGGCGTATCTTCGTAGATGAACGACGCCTCCAGTTCGTGCTGAAGGTAACTGTCCTTTGAATATGAGAAACCCTGCTCCTTCATGCGCTGCGCATACAGGCGGATGAGGTCGCGTGCGATGTCCTTCACCTTGGCCTTCACACGGTCCTTCATGCGCTCCCAGGCACCAGTGCCGAGGTGCGAAAGGCGCGGTGTCTCGCCTTCCTTGCCCTTGTACTTTGAGATTTTGTGCAGGGCGTGGATGCTGACATAGACCGTATCTTCACGCTGATAGGTAATTTTGATCATCTCCTGATAGCCACGTCCCGTGTCAGAAGGGACATTAACCAGTCCGCCGAAACGGCCGATGCCGTGGTCGATGTGTACGACATAGTCGCCGATAGAGAACTGCTGCAACTCCTTGAGTGTGAGGGCAACACGTCCGCGGCGCACACGTTCACTCTTGAGGTTGAACTTATGGAAGCGGTCGAAAATCTGGTGGTCGGTGAGGAAGGCTGCCTTCAGGTCATGGTCGATGAAGCCGGCATGGAGCGTATGTTCGATGGGGATGAAGGAAAGCGGCACGGCAAACGATGCAAAAATCTCACGCAGACGGTCGAGTTGTTTGGTGCTGTCGGCTAATATATATAAGGTGTAGCCTTCGTCGGTGAGGCGGCGGCACTCCTGTTCGACAAGTTCGAAGTTCTTATGGAACGGCGGCTGGGGCGAAGTATTGAACCTGACATTACTCTCGCCCGAAGACAAGAGGGCACAACGGAACGTGGCAAAGGCAACGTTGAACATGTCGGGCTGCACCACTTTCTGCTGAAAATCTGTGGCTTCGTTGCCTTCGTGCGTAGCTTGCTGGCTGAATCCCTCGCGGAAGACCTGTGCCACGCGGTCACAGACATAGGCGCGGTCGCGAGTGACGACAACGGTGTCCTTCGGCAGGAAGTCGAAGACGGGAACGTGCAGGCAGTTCTGCTGCGACATGGCTGCAACGATGCTGACGTCGGTGACGGTGTGGTCGGAGAGTTGTGTCTGCACGTCAAAGGTGCGGATGCTCTCGACCTCGTCGCCGAAGAAGTCGATGCGGAAGGGCTCTTCGCTGCTGTAACTATAGACATCGACGATGCTGCCGCGCATGGCGTACTGTCCTGGCTCATAGACATAATCGACACGCTGGAAGCCGAGACTGTCCATCTGCTGCTCGAGTTCGGCAAAGTCAACCGTCATGCCGACACGGATGGCGATTGTACTGCCGCTCATCTGCTGGCGGCTGACGACGCTTTCAGCCAATGCATCGGGATAGGTCACTATGGCAAAAATCTCTCCGTCGGAGGCATTCGTCAGTTGCGAAAGCACTTCCGTGCGCAGGATTTCGTTGGCTCCGTCACGCTGGTTGTACTTGATAGCGCGACGGTAGGATGATGGAAAGAAAAGTACGCGGCTGCTACCCGTCAGTTGCATGAGGTCGTGGTAGAAATAGCCTGCTTCCTCGTTGTCGTCGAGTACAAAAAGCAGCAGCGGCAGACGGGCACGACTGCTGGAAAGGGCGGCAAACATGGCTGCCACGGCCGACCCCTGCAGCCCCTCTACCTGAAACGAACGAGGGCGAGACCGTCGGAGGGTCTCACCCAGCAACCTGACCTGCGGATGGGCAGCCAGGACACGGAGAAGTTGTTGTACGTTCACTCTGGGTCAGGAAGTGGCTAACAGAGCCTGGGTGTTGCAGGCGCGGGCAAAGAGTTGTACGAAAAAGATTGCATCGGCGCTGGCATGGAGCATCGGCTTCATGCCGACAACTTTTGAAACAACTTTCTTGGTTTTGTGCGATAAGGATTGTTTGGGAGTAAAATTGGTCATAGGCAACTCACTATCAGAGGGTTTAACTATTTGAATAACGTAAATTTATCGCGGTTAGTATATTATTTGCATAAAAAAAATCAGAAGAATGCAACTTTTTCTTTTGTACTCCGAAATGCACGCCAAGTGCTTGGAAAAATAACGCCAAGTGCTTAGCGTGAAATTTCCAAGCACTTGGAGGAAAAACGCCAAGCACTTGGCGTGGAAATCCAATCGCACTTTATTCGTGAACAGAAGGGAGGTTTTTCTCCACCGTGTCGCCAAAAACAGGCGTTTTTTGTGCTTTTTTCGGATTTGAGTACAAAAGTTTGAAAAAAACTTCGTAACTTCGCAAGATAGAATGCACCTAAGCACCCATACTGACATGAAACAGAGCGACAGCATCGTCATCATCCCCACCTATAACGAGAAAGAGAACATCGAAAAAATCATCCATGCCGTCTTCGGTCTGGAGAAGGTCTTCCACATCCTCGTCATCGACGACGGATCGCCCGACGGCACCGCCGGCATCGTCAAGCGACTGATGCAGGATGAGTTTGACGGGCAACTGCACCTGATTGAACGGAGCGGCAAACTGGGGCTCGGCACCGCCTACATCGCAGGATTCAAGTGGGCACTCGAGCACGACTACCAGTACGTCTTCGAGATGGACGCCGACTTCAGCCACGACCCGAAAGACCTGCCTCGTCTCTACAGTGCCTGTGCCGACGAGGGCTACGACCTTGCCATCGGCTCGCGCTACGTAAGCGGTGTGAACGTGGTGAACTGGCCGATGGGACGTGTGCTCATGTCCTATTTCGCATCGAAGTACGTGCGCATCGTCACAGGGCTGAACATTCACGACACAACGGCCGGATTCAAGTGTTATCGCCGCCGTGTGCTCGAGACCATTGACCTCGACAGCATCCGCTTCAAAGGCTATGCCTTCCAAATTGAAATGAAATACACAACGTACAAGTGCGGCGGACGCATCAAGGAGGTTCCCGTGGTGTTTGTCAACCGTGTGGAAGGCACGTCGAAAATGTCGGGCGGCATCTTCGGCGAAGCCATGTTCGGTGTGATTCGCCTGCGACTGGACGGCTGGACAAAAAAGTATCCGCAAATTCCTCACAACTGAATCTCCCACTATGCTCAACCTTATCAACAACGCCACCATCGTCAACGAAGGCCGACAGTTTGTCGGAGCCGTCGTCGTGGAGGGCGAATACATCATCGACGTGCTGGAACAGCCGCTGACCGACGTGGAACGCTTCGACAACGTTGTCGATGCGAAAGGCCTGTACCTGCTGCCTGGCATCATCGACGACCATGTGCATTTCCGCGACCCAGGCCTTACACACAAGGCCGACATCGCCACTGAAAGTCGTACGGCTGCGGCTGGCGGCGTGACGTCGTTCATGGATATGCCGAACACCGTGCCGCAGACCACTACGCCCGATTTGCTGGAAGAGAAATTCCGACTCGGTGCTGAGAAAAGCCGAGTGAACTACTCGTTCTTCTTCGGCGCGACTAACGAGAATGCCTACCTGCTACCGTCGCTCGACGTACACCATGTGCCTGGCATCAAACTTTTCATGGGCAGCAGTACGGGTAACATGCTTGTCGATGACGATGCCGTGCTCCGCCAGATATTCCTCGCATCTCCCGTGCTTATCATGGCACACTGCGAAGACCAGCGCATCATCGAACTCAACATCGCCGACTTCAAGCGCAAGTACAAGGGTCAGAACGACTTTCCCGTGCGCTATCACTCACGCATCCGAAGTGTGGAAGCCTGCTACGAATGTTCGTCAAAAGCCGTGCAACTGGCCCGCGAAACTAATGCACGCCTGCACGTGGCACATGTATCGAGTGCCAAGGAACTAGAACTCTTCAGCGACAGCCTCGACATCACACAGAAGCAAATCACAGCAGAGGCTGTGATTGCCCACCTCATGTTCTCGACAGAGGACTACGACCATCTGGGTGCCCGCATCAAGTGCAACCCAGCCGTCAAAACACCCGAAGACCGCGAGGCTCTGCGCGAGGCACTGGCCATGGGACAAATCGACGTCGTCGCCACCGACCACGCGCCACACCTGCTGCGCGAAAAGGAAGGCGGTGCGCTGAAGGCCGCATCGGGTATGCCCATGATTCAATTCTCGCTCGTCTCCATGCTGGAACTCAGCGATCAAGGCTACTTCCCCGTCGAACGTGTCGTCGAACTCATGGCGCACAACCCCGCACGGCTGTACCACATCGACCGCCGCGGCTTCATTCGCAAGGGCTACTACGCAGACCTTGTGCTCGTGGATCCTACAGCCAACTGGCAGGTACTCTCAGGGCGCTACTACACCAAATGCGGATGGACCCCCATGGACGAGCGCACGTTCAAGTGGCGTGTACGCCGCACCATCGTCAACGGTAAGACCGCCTATGCCGACGGCATCGTCGTTGATGGCATACGCGGCCAGGCCCTACAGTTCAACTGACCCATGAAACACCGTCACGCCTACCGCATCAGCGACCTCACGGCCTATATCAACTGGGCGTACTTCTACCATGCGTGGGGCATTCCTGCTAAAGAAACAACGGAAGCGGAAAGGCTGATGAAGGATGCACGGCGTATGCTGGCCAGGCTGACCAACTACACCTCGGTGAATGCCGTTGTGGACCTCCAACCCTGCTATGCCGACGGTGACGACATCATACTCCTCACACAGAAGCCCGTGCGGCTGCCTATGCTGCGGCAACAGCATCCCGACACTGAGGGCTTTTGTCTCTGCCTGGCAGACTTCATCCGTCCGAAGGGCAGTACGACAGACACCATCGGCGTGTTTGCCACGACGGTGTGCAGTCCGCAACAATACGACGACAACTATTCGTCACTGCTCGCACAGACACTTTGCGATCGTCTGGCCGAAGCAGCAGCCGAACGCCTGCACGAAGAAGTAAGGAAGACCCTGTGGGGCTATGCACCCGACGAAGCACTCACGATGGACGAACTGCACGCCGAAAAGTTTCAGGGCATACGACCTGCCGTCGGTTACCCGTCGCTGCCCGACCTCTCGCTCAACTTCGTGCTGGACAGTGTGCTCAACTTCCAGGAAATCGGCATCACGCTCACTGAGCACGGCATGATGCAACCTCACGCCTCGGTGAGCGGTCTCATGCTCAGCCATCCCGCAGCACGCTACTTTGCGGTCGGGACCATCAGCGAAGAGCAACTGCACGACTACGCCCAACGCCGCGGACTTCCCGTCGAAGCCATGCGCACCTACCTTTCTGCCAATCTACCCTCTAAATCATAATAAACAACGTGTTATTCCGAATCCTATTCCTACTCTTCATCCTGATTATCGTACCCGATGTCTATATCTACTTCAGGTACGTGCGCCGCTGGACGTGCCACTGGCTATGGCGTGCACTGACCTTCCTGCCCACCATCCTTCTTTTACTCTACATGCTGCTGGTGCTGCATCACGATGACATGAGAGTGGAACATCAGCCTGTCATCGGACTGTTCATGTTCATCTTCCTGCTCTACACCGTCCCACGTATGCTGTTCACACTGCTCGACCTCATGGGCTGGCTCGTCTTCCCACGCATCGTCCGCATCACTGCCATGACCGTCGCCCTCTTCTCCTGCATCCTGCTCTGCTACGGATACTTCATCGGGCGCAACCGCTTTGTGGTTCATCAGCAGACCTTCTACTTCCCCAACCTTCCGAAAGAGTTCGACGGCTACCGCATCGCACACTTCTCCGATCTGCACATCGGCACATTCAGCGATGGACACCAAAGTGACGTGACCGACATTGTCAACCTCATCAACCACCAGAAATGCGATGCAATCCTCTTCACAGGCGACCTCGTCAACTACGAATCGCGCGAGACCGACGGCTACAAGCAAGTGCTCGGCAGCCTGAAAGCCTCTGACGGTGTCTATGCCGTGATGGGCAACCATGACTACAGCATGTACATACCCGCCGCACAGGCTGTCCGCGATGCCGACATACAAGAACTGCAACGCCGTGAGCAAAGTTACGGATGGACGTTGCTGCTCAACGACAACGTCGTCATTCACCACGGCAGCGACTCCATTGCCATTGTCGGTTCGGAGAACGACGGCACCGGCCGGTTCCCCGCACTGGGCGATCTGCCCCGCGCTACAGCAGGTCTCATTCACGTCATGCGCAACGACACTGCCACCTATTTCATCCCCGCAGACAGCGACACTGTTGCCGTTCGTACTGCCGACCACACCTTCAGCATTCTCATGTCGCACGACCCTACCCACTGGCGCCGTCACGTCATTCCCGACACACACATCGACCTGACCCTCGCCGGCCACACCCATGCCGGCCAGTTCAAGGTATTCGGATGGTCACCCGTCGCCTTTGTCTATGACGAATGGAGCGGGGCCTACAGCGAAGGCAATCAGATACTCAACGTCAGCGACGGCGTCGGGCAAGTCATGTTCCCTTTCCGCTTCGGAGCATGGCCCGAAATCAACATCATCACCCTCAAGCGCCCATGAACATCCTCTACAAACTCTACAGTTTCTGCATTGCACTGCCCCTGTTCGTCGTCGTCACCATCGTGATCGCCCTGGCAGTCATCATCGCCTCACTCTTCGGCGACCACGACACCGTCAGTTACTACGGACCCAAATGGTGGTCACGCATCACCTGCTGGCTCTTCCTTATCCCTGTCCATGTCGAAGGCCGTGAGCACATCGACCCCAAGCAGTCATACGTCTTTCTCGCCAACCATCAGGGCTACTTCGACATTTTCCTTGTCTATGGTTATCTTGGCCACAACTTCAAGTGGATGATGAAAGAATACCTCAAGAAGATACCCTTCGTCGGCTACGCCTGTCTGCGTTCGCGCCAGATCTACGTCGGCGACTCCCTCGCCAGCATCCAACGCACGGTAGTCCAGGCCCAGCAGACCTTGCGCGGCGGCATGTCGATGGTCATCTTCCCCGAAGGCACACGCACCTACACCGGCGAGATGGCTCCCTTCAAGAAAGGAGCCTTCACCCTCGCCAACGAAATCGGGCTGCCCATCGTTCCGATGACTATCAACGGCTCGTTCCGCATCTTTAGCCGCCGTGCCAAGAGCGTCACACACGGCCCATTGCACCTCACCATCCACCCTGCCATCACAGCCGAACAGCGACAGGGCAAGCCTACCCGCATCCTCATGCAGGAAGTACACGATATCATAGAAAAAGACCTTATCCTATCATGATTACAACCATCCCGACCGCCATCGACGGCGTCACCATCATCGAGCCCCGCGTCTTTACCGACCAGCGTGGCTACTTCTTCGAGAGTTTCTCCCAGCGAGATTTTGAGGAGAAAGTCTGCCACACCACCTTCGTACAGGACAACGAGTCACGTTCCACCGCAGGAGTCGTCCGAGGCCTCCACTTCCAGAAGCCACCCTTCACGCAGGCCAAACTCGTGCGCGTGGTCAGAGGCAGCGTCCTCGACGTCGCCGTTGACATCCGCCACGGCAGCCCCACCTTCGGACAGCACGTCTCCTGTCTGCTCACCGAGGATAACCACCGCCAGTTTTTCGTGCCCCGAGGCTTTGCGCACGGCTTTGCCGTACTGAGCGACGAAGCCGTCTTCCAGTACAAGTGTGACAACTACTACGCCCCGCAGTCCGAAGGCGCCATCGCCTGGGACGACCCCGACCTCGGTATCGACTGGATGGTGCCTCACACCGAGCGCATCCTCAGCGAAAAGGACACCCACCATCCTCGTCTGCGCGATGCTGAACCCGTCTTCTTCTACGGGCAACCCATTTGATCCTAACATAAAAACCGTCATTCTTCTAACTAAAACCAATACAAAATGAAACCACCCATCCGTCCCTACGAAGAGGCGGCGCGTTGCCTGTTGTGCGACGATGCACCCTGCACGAAAGCGTGTGGCACAGGCGACCCTGCCCGTGCCGTCCGAGCCGTCCGTTTTGACAATGCAAAGAACATCGGACGATGGATTTCCGACTGTACCGACGCCGACCTCAAACGTGCTGAACAGGCATGCATCCACTACGACCAGCCCATCCGTCTGCGCGAGTTGCTGCATGCCTACAATTGCGAAAGTCTACGGGTAGACCAGCCCTGCTCGGGAATTGCTGTCGCAGCCGACACTCCAGCCCCCAGCCTCGCCATCACCTTCTGTGGCATCCCCTGTGAGAATCCCTTCTTCCTGGCCTCGTCGGCCGTCTGCACCAACTACGAGATGGTGGCACGCGCCTTCGATATGGGATGGGCAGGCGTCTTCTACAAGACCATCTGCAAGCAGGACATCTACGAGGTGTCGCCCCGATTCGACGCCATCAAGGAAGGCGACTCGTTCGCTGCTTTCCGAAACATGGAACAACTGTCCGAAAATCCCTACGACGTCGATTTCGACATCTTGCACCGCCTGAAGCAGAACTACCCCACCAAGATCGTCGTCGCCAGCATCATGGGACAACTCGAGGAAGAATGGATTGAACTGGCGCAGATGGCCGAAGCCGCAGGCTGCGATGCCGTCGAACTGAATTTCTCCTGTCCGCAAATGCGACTGGCAGGAATGGGCAGCGACGTCGGCCAGGACCACGAACTTGTCGCCTTCTACACCTCCTATGTGAAACAAAGCGTGAAGATTCCCGTCATCGCCAAGATGACACCCAACATCACCGATATCAACCGACCCGCCATGGGAGCGTTCCTTGCCGGCGCCGACGGCATATCAGCCATCAACACCATCAAAAGCGTGACGATGACACCCGAAGCCGAAGTCAGCCACAAGAAAACCATCTCCGGACTGAGCGGACGCAGCGTCAAGCCCATCGCCCTACGCTACATCCTCAATATGGCTCAGAATCCATTCCTGAACGGAGAAAAAACACGTGGAAAACATGTGGACCTCAGCGGCATAGGCGGCATAGAGACTTGGCGCGATGCCCTCGAATTTCTGCAACTCGGCTGCCGCAACGTACAAGTCTGCACCGCCGTCATGCAGTATGGCTACCGCATCATCGACGACCTCCTGATGGGCCTACAGACCTACATGACCGAACGCGGCATCGAAAGTCTCGACACCCTCGTGGCCGAGCAAGTATCCTCGTTCGTTCTTCCCTCCGCACTCGACCGCGATACCATCGTCTATCCAAAGTTCGACCGCACAAAGTGCATCGGGTGCGGACGCTGCGCCATATCCTGCTCCGACGGAGGACACCAGGCCCTGCGTTTCGATACTGCCACAAGGCAGCCCCACCTCATCGGCACAAAGTGCGTCGGCTGTCACCTTTGCCGGCTCGTCTGTCCCACAGGATCTATCGGGCTCGCCAAACGAGTGGACAAGAAAACGCAGAAAAAAGATAATTGTTGATTTTCAGACTTGGAAGACCACTAGATTATGGGCAGTTACTACGGCAACATACTGGAAGAAGAACTGAAGAACAAGGTGGCGCAAGACCTGTTCGAAGGATTCGACACGACACAAATCATCGGTCGTGTGGACTTCTGCGTCAGCGTACCAGGTGACCCTCTGGGGCTCAACGAACCTGAATCCCTGCTATGGGCAGAAGCCAAGCAAGGAACCAAGCACGACATCTACGAGTCGTTCATCCAACTGATTCTCACTTTGGGCAAGGAACGTCCGCAGGACACCCTACTTCCACCCTCATTCCTCGGAGCCTTCGATGCCGAGAAGATAGCCTTCCTGCCTTACTCCGCCATCCTCGATGTGCTGCATCAAAACGACTTCAATTGGAACGTCGCTCCTTCCGACCACAAGACAAAGGAGTTCCTGCAACTGTATTCGCTGTTGAAAGATTCGCTGAATAATGGATTGGAAATCTACCAGTACGAGCGTGACAGCAAGGAACTGATGCACTTCATCCGTCACAATTTCAACCTTCAGAAGAGGAAAGGCGAAAGCCACATTCGCATCAACAAGAACAACTTCACACACATCTACTTCAAATGGCTGCAAGCCGTTAAACCCACCATCAATATCAATTGGGACGTCGCCAAGAAAGCAGGTATCATCGATGCCGACTTCTACCTCGCAGACATTCTGTCGAAGGAGAACAACACGCTGCGCGAAAAACTCTTTGTGCTGTTGCAAGACGACCACTACCTGCTCGACCGCCAAGTCAACGACTTGGGGCTGACCGACTTCATGCGTGCAGAGTTCACCGACAAGCAAGTGGCACACACCCAGTTCTGGAACAAATATGCCCGTCCGCCACGCCGCGAATACTGGGACGAAATTGTCAATCGCCGCGACTTGCTCGTGCCACCCGATGTGCGTGAGCGCAAAGGCTCGTTCTTCACACCTGCCCGATGGGTGGAACTCTCGCAGCAATACATCGCAGCCGAACTGGGTGAGGACTGGCAAGAGCACTACTTCGTGTGGGACTGCTGTGCGGGCACAGGCAACCTTCTTGCAGGCTTGCAGAAAAAACACAACGTCTATGCCTCCACGCTCGACAAGGCCGACGTACAGGTGATGAAGCAACTCAACTTCCTGCTCGACAAACACACCTTCCAGTTCGACTTCCTCAACGATCCCTTCTTCGACGTAACCGACGAAAAGGGCAACGTCGTCATCAAGTCAAAACTCCCTGCCTCGCTGCAAGACATTCTGCGCGACCCAGAAAAACGAAAGAAACTGGTTATTTATATCAATCCACCGTATGCGGAAGTAGGAACAACCAAACAAAGGACAGGAAGCGGAAAGAATAAAACGGGAGCAACAATAACTCATTATACTTATCTTAAATATAAACCATTAATAAAACAAGCCGCGACTGAATTATTTGCACAATTCTTCATTCGAATTTACGATGAAATCCCATCCTCTGTGCTTGCAGAATTTTCAACTTTGAAAATTCTGCAAGCACAGAACTTCCTTGATTTCCGCCAAATTTTCCGAGCGAAGCTCGGTCGAAATTTTTTGGTTCCTGCCAAATCTTTTGATAATGTTAACGGAAATTTTCCCATAGGCTTTTTTATATGGCATACCGACCATAAAGAATCATTTGAAAAGACAACCACAGATGTATATACACTTGATGGAAAATATTATGGTAAAAAAACAATCTATCTGTATGAAAATGCAAAGCCACTAACTCGATGGCTAATGTCTTTTAATAATGAATTCGTACTAGAAGGTCGAATAGGTGACATGAATGGAGGACGTAACGATTTCCAAAATCAAAACCTTGTTTACATAGCCAACCATATTTCTACAGAACGAACACAACACGCGGCTTTTCATTTCACAAAAGATAATTTATTTGTTGGTATTATATTCTTTGCTGTTCGTCTTTGCATCGAAGCCACATGGCTGAACGACCGCGACCAATTCCTCTTTCCCAACGACGGATGGCAATCAGATGTTGAGTTTCAGAAGAACTGCCTTGTCTTTACACTTTTCCACGGCCAGAACCGCATCAGCAGCCAGCACGGCACAAACCACTGGATTCCCTTTACGGAGGAAGAAGTTAATGCGCAAGAAAGGTTTGAGAGCCATTTCATGAGTGACTATCTGGCAGGCAAGATTCAACCCGAAGCCCCACAACAAGGCAACCTGTTTGAAAAAGCGAAAGAAGAAGAGGCTGCCACTGCCATGCTCTCCGACGAAGCACAGGCCGTCATGGATGCAGGTCGCGAACTCTGGCGCTATTACCACGCTCAACCGAATGCCAATCCCAACGCCTCGTTCTACGACATCCGCCTCTATTTCCAAGGAACGAAAACCCTGCCCAGCGGCAAAGTGATGATGAACACCGATAGCACCGATGCCACCTACACCACCCTCATCACGAACCTGCGCCAAAGACTGAAGGAACTCGCCAAAGCCATTGAGCCGAAAGTATATGAATACGGATTCCTGAAACAATAATGTGACTCGTCTTCCCTTTTGACTTTTTTCAAAAAAAGTTTTTCTATTTGAAAAGAATATCGTACCTTTGCTGTCCCAAAAGTATTCTAGGACTAGGAGGCGTAACCGAGCAAGCTGGGAGTACAGTGAACTGAATTGACAGCTACTAAAGATGCGAGCAATTTCATCTAATCGCCAGGGTACACACTAAGTAATACTCTAATGGTGTGTGAAGCACCCAGATACAAGTCCCTCTGGGATAAAAGAAATCTTGTACTGGTGAAGCCAGATTCCCGCATAAAGCCCGGTAGTCCTTTGAATACTATTTTAAGACGGTAGCCTGATGGCTATCGTTTTTTTATGATAAAATTCGTAAGCACTATTATTCGCGTATTGTGAATACGCAGATAAAAAATGAGAGGGGGTACTCTCTCGAGCACCCCCTTTCCTCTCAATAAGTATTAATTTTTTTAAGGTAAAAAGATTGTTTTTAGGATGCTGCAAAGTTAGGTATTCTTTGTGCGCCTACAAGGTCTTTTTGCATGTTAAATAACATGTGTGTTCGGACACATCGCGTTTTTAACGCTTTTGTAACATCTTTTTCTCTCGTCTTTTTACCCAATGACTTTTTTGTCTGTCGCGTTACCAGCCAAAGAGGTTGAGCATCATCGGCTCCTGCACCTTTGTTTTTTCCTCCGTCCTATGTACAGGTCCGTCGTCGTCCCACTCGTCAAACACGAGCTCGAGTTGATAGACGAAGTGGCGGCGCAGGGCATACGTGCCCCACTTGACCCGCATGAACGGCGAGTTCTCCTGATGGCTCTGTTGCCAAAGATAGCGTTGGATGGTTTCGTAGATGAGTTTGAAGCGAACGGAAGACAACGTGTCGAACAGGTCGCAATTGGCGTTGTAAATGGCGCGTGCGATGGTGCCCACGCGCATACCATCGGCGTGGTTCATCAGCATTTCGACCAGTTCGTTGTAGTACTTCACTTGCTCTTAAAAACTCTTGATGATGTCCATGATTTGTCCTGCGATTTCGTCAGCGGCCTCCATCGTGGCAGCCTCACTATAGACGCGGATGATGGGCTCGGTGTTCGACTTGCGCAGGTGTACCCAGCGGTCGGGGAAGTCGAGTTTAACGCCGTCAATGTCGTTGACTTCGACATCAGGCTGCTGGCCGTAGAGTTTCTTAACTTTCGACAGAATGGCATCGACGTCGGTGGTAGGCTCAAGGTCGATGCGATTTTTGGCGATGCAGTATTCGGGATAGGTGTGTCGCAGTTCGCTCACCTTCTTTCCTTCGTGTGCCAGATGGCTGAGGAAGAGGGCAATGCCGACGAGGGCGTCGCGACCGTAGTGGGCTTCGGGGTAGATGACACCGCCATTGCCTTCACCGCCGATGACAGCACCAGTCTCCTTCATCTTCGTGACGACGTTTACCTCACCAACGGCAGCGGCATTGTAGTCGCGGCCATATTTGCGTGTCACATCGCGCAGGGCACGGGTACTACTGAGGTTTGAGACGGTGTTGCCAGGGGTGTGACGCAAGATGTAGTCGGCGACGGTGACGAGGGTATATTCCTCGCCGTACATGCGGCCGTCCTCCTGGATGAAGGCGAGACGATCGACGTCGGGGTCAACGACGAAGGCGACATCGTGATTTCCCTTTGCCATGAGCGACATGATGTCGCCGAGATTCTTCTCGAGGGGTTCGGGGTTGTGCTGGAAGTCACCTGTAGGTTCACTGTAGAGGGGTGTAACGTGCTGGACGCCGAGTTGCTCGAGCAACTGGGGCAGGATGATGCCGCCGACCGAATTAACGGCATCGAAGGCGACGCGGAAGTTGGCCTTCTTGATGGCCTCCACGTCAACAAGCGGCAGGGCAAGCACCATGTCGATATGGCGTTGGTTGTAAGTGTCGTCTTCACGGTAGTGGCCTAGATGGTCAACGTCGGCAAAGTCGAAGTCCTCTGCTTCGGCAATGTGCAAGACTTCGTTGCCTTCGGCGGCATTGAGAAATTCACCGTGATGATTGAGCAACTTCAGCGCATTCCAATGACGTGGGTTGTGCGAGGCAGTAATGATGATGCCGCCAGCAGCACTCTCCATCGTGACGGCGACTTCGGTGGTAGGGGTGGTGGCAAGTCCGATGTTGACGACGTCGAAGCCCATGCCCATGAGGGTGCCGCAAACGACGTTCTTGACCATTTCACCACTGATGCGAGCATCACGTCCGACAACGATGGTATTGGGATTCTTGACGTTTGCCCCAGCACCTTGACGGCGGATGAGCGTGGCGTAGGCCGACGTAAACTTCACGATGTCGAGGGGATTGAGCCCCTCACCGGCACGTCCGCCTATGGTTCCGCGGATGCCTGATATGGATTTTATGAGTGACACGATATATAAGTTAAAAGTTAATAGTTAAAAGAAGAAAGTGGAATTTCACGGTATGCGTGATAGCACGCCGTGCATGAGGATTTCCTATCGGTTGGGCGGCAACTGATAGGTAATTTCGTAGTAGAAGGGGAGAACGTAACTCGACGCATTGGCTGTGCCTGAAGTGTGGGGCACGATAATGCGCACTTTGGCTTCGACGCCATCGACCTTCGTCAGTTTCACATAGTCGAGCGGCTTGAGCCAGCCTTTGGGCACTACTGAGCCGTATTTGGCAGACATGTAGCCGCTGGTGAAACTGGCGGTGTAACTGCGCGCCCGAAGATTATAGGTGCAGAGCATCTCGTCGGGAACACTGTTCGTATAGATGTTGCTGTTGGTCGTTGAGGCATTCTTAATGTCGTACTCAAAGAACTTGCAGACGATGGGCTTGGTAACCTCACCTTTGCTATCTTCTTCTGCCATCTCGACCATCGTCTTGCCTTGTCCCTTTCGGACAATCTGCATGTAAATACCATCGGCATCGAAGACCACAAACTCATTGCGATCGAGGTTGGTTGTATAGCCATTGGCAATGAAACTCTCCTCACTGATGATATTGATATGACCGCAGATGGCATTGTCATTTATAAAAGCATTTATGGCATCTTTCTCTTTCTCCTTCATGTCGGCATAAGTTTCGCCATTATCACACGAGGTAAGCCCCACAAAGGTAACGCAGCACAACGCCAATGTGAGTTGCACTGTCCGAATGTATATACTTTTTATCATGTTTCTGTGCATAATTTCTTGCAAATGTACGAAAAATTCGATGAAGTAATTGCATGGAAAAATTATTTTTTATGCAGAACATGAGATTTTTATAAAATTATTTACGAAACTACAGAAATCGGAAGTCTAAATCACACAAAAAGGAGTATCACGGTGTCGGTGCTGCGACTTTTCGCTGGCAAACTCCGTTGTTTCACGGCATTATGGCACCCAAGGACGAATCTGTGGCGAGAACATGAAGAAAAATTTTGTGGTTTGCGAAATAGTCGTTACCTTTGTAGGGTATTGTGTACTTATTTATTCGTACACGCGCATACGTAGCAGATATTATCCATGAATACCAACGATAGGAAGAATTCACCACAAAATGAGACGGAGGAGATGCCGGCTCCCGACAGCAAAGGACAGCCTGTGAAAGGCTCGAAACTGTGGCGCACTATAGGCAAAGTGGCAATGTGGATCGTACTTACGCCGATTGCTTTGCTGATTCTTCTCAGTATCTTGATTTATTTACCGCCAGTGCAACGATGGGCTGTAGATCGCGCAAGCGACTGGCTCAGCGAAGAGACAGGCATGGAAGTTGGTGTGGGCAGTGTGAGTCTGCGACCATTTCTTGACCTCTACATGGGCGACATCAAGGCGGGTGACAACTCTGCCGAAGTGCTCGACCTCAGTGTCCGTTTCTGGCCGTTGTTCAAGGGGAAAGTCGAAGTGGATAACATTTCGCTGGAGAACCTTCATCTTAACACAGGCGACCTCATCGAAGCGGCTGCCATCAAAGGCGATGTCGGACAGGCCCGCCTCGATGCGCACAGTGTCAATCTTAGCGAAGGGCTGGCTTGTATCAGCAACGTCATTCTTCGGAATGCCGACCTCTACGTTGCCCTTGCCGATTCAGTGCCTGAGGACACAATAGAGAGCGAGCCAGTGCTCTGGAAAATTGCCCTCGACAACATTGAGATGGACAATGTCCACGCCCGCGTCCTCTTGGCACCGCAGGCCGACAGTGTGATGGTCGGTGCCACCATCGGCCATGCTCATCTGACGGGTATGCTCGACCTAGGTGAGGAAATCTATCACTTCAAGGACATCGAACTCAGTGAAAGTGCCATCACTTACGATATTCTGACGCAGCCCTATGTACGTGAAGGCTTCGACATGAACCATGTGTCTCTCACCGATGTCAACGTCAGCATTCCCGACGTACGCTATGCCGGCACGGGCGATATGCAAGTGCTGATTGAAGAACTGAAGGGACGTGAACAGAGCGGTCTGAACATCACACACACCGAAGGCGAAGTCTTCATGAACAGCAATCAACTTGACGTGCAGCGTCTGGCTCTCCAAACCGACGAGAGCGACCTCACATTGGACTTTAAGATGGACATGAACGCCTTTGAAGAAACCAATCCTGGACAGATGTCGGCCAACATCGATGGTCACATTGGCAAGGGCGACATGGCTCTCTTCGCCGCTCCTTACATTCAGGACATGTTCGGCAAGAAGCAGAGTGCCGTGGCGGGGTTCATCAAAGCCATGCCTTCACAGCCGCTCAACGTGACTGCCAGCGTCAGCGGAAACATGCAGCACATGCGGGTCAACCACATGGCTGCAACCCTACCCTCACACATCGCCTTCAAAGCCGATGGTGTGCTGGAAAACCTGACGGACACGATTGGTGGCATGACGGCCGACCTCAACTACGATGCCACCTTACACGACCTTACGTTTGTCAAGGCTTTCCTTCCTGCCGATGCACGCAACAGTTTCAACCTGCCGCGCAACATGCGGCTCAAAGGAAATGCTCAGATGGCCGGACAGCAACTCGCTACCAACACGACACTCACAGTGGGCGGCAGCAGCGTGCGTCTTGCAGGCGGAATGGGAATGGACAACGAGTCGTACGACATCGACATGGACCTGAACAACTTCAATGTCAATCAGTTTGTTCCCCTGGAAGAGCCGACTCGCCTGACAGGACATGTGAAAGCGAAAGGCCACGGATTCGACTTCCTCTCGCCAAAAACCATTGCTGACGCGAAGGTACAACTGACGCGCGCCAACATGGGGCAAATCAACCTTGGAGGAAGCGATGCCACACTCCAACTCCAGAACGGCAATCTTTCCTGCCAACTCTCGTGCGACAACGACCAAATTCTGACCAGTGCCAACGCACAGGGCAAACTTCAAACCAGTGCACTCGACGCCCGACTTGTGCTGCAACTGGCCAAGGCCGACCTGCAGGCCATGGGCTTCAGTGAAACACCTCTCAACTTCGGCATGGAGGGAGCGATGGATGTCTATTCCGACCTTGGCGACAACTTCCGCGTGAAAGCCAACGTTCACAGCATGGACGCACTCATCGGCACCGACCGCCTCACAACCGAGAGTTTCGACATGATTGCCGAAACGACGCGTGACACGACCAATGCCACTGTGCGCACTGGCGACCTCTACTTCGACTTCCATGCTCCCCAAAACCTATTCCGCCTGCTCGAACGGTTCGAGCGCATTGGCATCGTCGTTCAGAAGCAGTTGAAGAACCGCACACTCGACATCAATCAACTGAAGTCCTATATGCCTGTCACGACGCTCAAGGCACACGCTGGTCAACGCAACCCCATCTCACAACTGCTTTATATCTATGGAGTCTCCTTCCGTGAACTTCATGCCAACGTAGTGACAAACCCAGAGCAAGGCATCGTGGGCGATGCTCACGTCTATCATCTCAAAGCCGATACCGTCAGTATCGACACTGTTTTCTTCGACATCCAGCAGGATTCTACACAGTTCACGTTCCGCAGCGGTGTGACCTGCGACGACCAGAAACTTTTCCCTGGTTTCTCGGCCCACCTCGATGGCTATGCCTCCACACAGGATGCCGATGCACGCCTCACGTTCTTCAATAAGCAACGCGAGCAAGGCATCGACCTCGGTCTGCACGCCACGATTACGGACAGCACACTCAATGGCCGCCTGTATCCCGAGCAGCCAATTCTCGGTTTCAGGAAGTTTGCACTCAACGAAGACAACTACATCCGTCTGGGCAAAAAGAACAGGATGTGGGCCAACGTGCGTCTTACGTCGCTGGAAGACAGTTGCCGAATCTCAGTGATGGCGAATCCTGCCGACACCTTGCTGCAAGACATTCGGGCCATCGTCAACAACCTTGACTTGGCACAACTGCTCGCCGTCATCCCTGGCGCACCGAAGATGACGGGTATGCTCAATCTCGATGCCAACTATGAGCAGAACGACGACCACTTCTGGGTGAAGGGTACGACGGGCATCCGCCATTTCAGTTACGAAGGCACGCAGGTGGGCGATGTCGGTGCCGTCTTCGACTATGCACCAATGAATGCCACCGAGCATGATGTGTTGGCAACCCTGCTGCACAACGACCAAAAAGTGGCCATTGTCAACGGCAAATACAAAGACGAGGGCGACGGCTTCCTGGATGCAAAGATCAACCTGACGGACCTTCCGCTGGCGATGTTTGCACCGTTCATCCCTGATCAGATCGTCACGTTCGACGGCACCATCGACGGTGAAGTCACGGCCCGCGGACCTATTGACAAACTCGACATCAACGGTGAGATTCTACCCTGTGACATGCGCATGAAGAGTGAACTCTATTCGCTCGACATGCGATTTGCCAACAAACCTTTCATGATTCACAACAGCCGTATCACCTTCGACAAATACGATATGTATGGCACTGGCAGCCAGCCGCTCACACTGAACGGATGGGTGGACTTTGCCGACACCGACAACATTCAACTGAACCTCTCGCTCTACGGCAGAGAGTTCGAACTGATGAACGCGCCTCGCACACGCAAGGCCGTCGTCTTCGGCAAGATGTTCGGCAACTTCTTCCTCCGCATGAACGGAACGCTCAACGACCTGAAGATTCGCGGACTCATACGTGTACTAAGCCAGACCGACCTCACCTACGTCATGGCCGACACGCCGCTCTCCGTTGATTACCGACTGGAAGACATCGTGACGTTCGTCGATTTCACACAACCGCCCGACCCCGACGCCGAACACGTGAAGCGCACGTTCATGGGAATGGATATGCAGGTGAACCTGACCGTCGAGGACGGTGCCCAGTTCCACTGCGAATTCAGTGCCGACCGCCAGAGTTACGTGAACGTGCAGGGAGGCGGCAGCCTCGTGCTGAACATGACGCCCGAAGGCGTGATGAACCTGCTCGGCCGCTACACCATCAACGAGGGCGAGATGAAATACACGCTGCCCGTCATTCCGCTCAAGACCTTCCAAATCCACAACGGCAGTTATGTCGAGTTTACTGGCGACCCGATGAATCCTACCATCAACTTCGCGGCGTCGGAACACACGAAGGCTACCGTCAGCGATGCCAGCGGAGGCAGCCGCAGCGTCACCTTCAATGCCGGACTGAAAGTGACCGGCACGCTGGAGAATATGCAACTGCTCTTCACCATCGAGGCGCCCGAAGACCTTGCCGTCCAAAACGAACTGGCAGCCATGTCCACCGAGGAGAAGAACAAACTGGCCGTCGGGCTGCTCTGCACAGGCATGTACATGTCGGCCAGCAACTCGTCGAGCATCAGTGCCAACAACGCCCTGAACAACTTCCTGCAGAACGAAATCAACAACATCGCCGGACAGGCCTTCGCCTCGGCAGTCGATGTCAACGTGGGCATGGAACAATCGATGCGCGACGACGGCACCACCCGCACCGACTATGCCTTCAAGTTCTCGAAGCGCTTCTTCTCCAACCGCCTCAACGTCATCATCGGCGGACGTGTCAACGCCGACGGCTCGACCCAGGAGAACGAGTCGGGCGCCTACATTGACAATGTCTCGCTCGAATACCGTCTTGACAACGGCGGCACACGCTACGTGCGCCTCTACCACGAGAAGAACTACGACAATCTCATTGAGGGCGAAATCATCGAAAACGGGGCCAGCATCGTGCTTCGCAAGAAACTCGACAAACTCAGCGACTTACTGATTTGGAAGCATCGTTAAGTACTTGGAAGAGGCAAAAAACATAGACAAAGAATTAATGAATCAGAAACGAAATACACATCGCAGAATCGTCGTCCGTAGCGTCCACACGTTGGACCTGCTCTTGCTGGCCACGCTCTTCGTGACGGCGTGCTCCACGACCTCCCGTCTGCCTGAGGGCGAGGTACTCTACACGGGCATCAAAACGACCAAAATCCACGATGCGAAGAACACCTATGACGAAAGCGTAGCACTGACCGAGGTGGAGGCAGCACTGGCCTACGCGCCGAACAACTCCTTCATGGGCAGCAGTTCGCTGCGAACACCCTTCCCTATCGGACTTTGGCTCTGGAACAGCATGGTCAACAAGGAGCACACGGGAATCGGAAAGTGGGTGATGAACACCTTTGCCACGCAGCCGCGCACGATAGCGATGGCAAATCCTGTCACGCGCACAAAAGTGGCGACCAACCTGCTGCAGAACTACGGTTATTTCCGAGGCTACGTCGATTACGAACTCATCGACCAGCGCAACCCGAAGAAGCAGAAAATCCGCTACGACGTTCACCTTGGCGAGCCATACACCTACGACAGCATCCGCTATGCTTTCCGCGACGTGCAGGACAGCATCGTCCAGGCAAATTTCAACGACCGTCTGCTTCATCAGGACGACCAGTTCAGCGTGGTCACCTTGCAGAACGAAAAGGCACGACTGGTAAATGATTTCCGCAACAACGGATACTATTACTATCGTCCAGACTACATCCGCTACTTTGCCGACTCGATGCAGATTCCGCAGAAAGTCAAACTGCTGGTCGTGCCCGACCAGGACACGCCCGAACGTGCTAACCGCCAGTACTACATCGGCAACATTCACACGTATGTCCGCAAGAACACGCTAATCGGCAGCAGCCAACGAAACAGCACGACACTGCGCGACTCGACGGCACGCCGACGCTTCATCCAGTACGACGACAGCATCGACCGCGGACCCTTGCGCTATGCCTGGCAGGGAGCAAAAGTGCCCATCAAGCCGCGCATCCTCTTCAAGAATTTTCGTTTCAAACGCAATGACATGTTCGACCAAAGCAAGGTCGATGCCACCATCGCAGGCCTCAGCGGTATGCAGGTGTTTTCACAGTTGCAGTTCACCTTCACGCCACGCGACACGACAGCCACGTGCGACACGCTCGACGTGCGTTTCGACGCCACGATGGACAAACTCATAGACCTCGAGTTAGACTTCAGCATCACGCAAAAGAGCAATGCACAGGTCGGTCCCAAAGCAGGACTGCGTCTGTCGAAACGAAACGCTTTCGGACACGGAGAGACCTTCAGCGTCGGGCTAAAAGGCTCGTACGAATGGCAGACGGGCAATCGTAGCCTGACTTCCGACGGCACACGCCCCGACTCCTGGGAAGCAGGCATCGACGCCTCGCTCACCTACCCCTGGATTGCCTTCCCGTGGCTGTCGAACATGAATACAAAGTATCCCAGTTCGACAACATTCAAGGCAAGCATCGACAACCTCAAACGTGCCGGATACTACCGTCTGCTGTCGTTCGGACTTGAGGCCACTTACCACTGGCGATCGTCACGTTTCATCTCCCACCAGTTCACACCGCTCAGCCTCACCTACAACCGCCTCATCTCCACCACAGCCCGCTTCGACTCCATCACCGCCCGCAACACGGCACTCTACGCTTCGCTACGCGACCAGTTCATACCCGCCATGCAGTATGTCTATACCTTCGACGACAACCTGTACGGCCACAAACGCTTCACCACACGCTTCGTCGGCACAGTGAAAGAGGCCGGCAACATCATCAGCGGCATCAACCGGCTGAGTGGCGGCCGATTCGACGAGCAAGAGAAGAAACTCCTCGGAACGCCCTACTCGCAGTTTGTAAAGGTGAGCGGCGAACTGACCAATACGTTCAGACTCACCGACAAGAGTCAACTGGTGACCCACCTGCTCGCCGGCGCCATCTTCACCTATGGCAATACACGCTATGCACCATACAGCGAACTGTTCTATGTGGGAGGTGCCAACAGCATACGTGCCTTCGGAGTCCGCACCATCGGTCCTGGCCGTTATTACGACACGACAGGGCGTGGCACCTATCTCGACCAGGCGGGCGACTTCAAACTCGAAGCCAATGTCGAGTACCGTTTTAACCTCATCAGCGACCTCAATGCTGCGCTCTTCATCGATGCGGGCAACGTGTGGAACCTGAAGGAAGACAACGCTCATCCTGGCGGCAAACTGGGTTCCACCGGCTTTCTCAATTCGATTGCGCTTGGCACAGGTTTCGGCCTGCGCTACGACTTAGAGTTTCTTGTGCTCCGTCTCGACCTGGGCATCGGCATCCATGCGCCCTACGAAACCGGTCGTAGCGGCTACTACAACATTCCGAAATTCAAGGACGGCCTCGGACTGCACTTCGCTGTGGGATATCCGTTCTAATAGAGGACTCTCCCCCAACCCCTCCCTGTGAGGGAGAGGAGCAGTCACTGTCCAAAATACATCTATAACAATAATAATAAGTAGAATCAATCTCCCATCAAAACATTCTACTCCCTCCCCTGGGGAGGGCAAGGGGAGGGGTCTCCATTATGGCAAAGCAAAAGACAGCATACGTTTGCAGCAGTTGCGGGTACGATTCGCCAAAGTGGATCGGTAAATGCCCTGCATGTGGTGAATGGAATACTTTCAAGGAAGTGAAACTGGGTGCAAAACCAGTTTCAAGCAAAAGTCTCTCCTTGGGAGGGGCTGGAGAGGCTGGCGAACTCCTCACCATGTCCCAAATCCAGACGGGTGACGAACCGCGCATCAACCTGCACGACGACGAACTGAACCGCGTGATGGGTGGTGGACTCGTACCTGGTTCGCTCACACTTCTTGGCGGAGAACCTGGTATCGGAAAATCGACACTGATTCTGCAGACCGTGTTGCGTCTGCCTGAACTCAACGTACTATACGTAAGCGGCGAGGAGAGCGCGCGCCAACTGAAACTGCGGGCCGACCGTATCTGCGAAACAAACACATCGACCGTGCAAGTGGCATGCGAATCGATGATTGAGGTGGTGATGAAACACATTGAAAATGTTGCACCCGACCTTGTGGTCATCGACTCCATCCAGACCATCGCGACGGAAAATGTCGAGTCGTCGCCAGGTTCGGTCAGTCAAATCCGCGAGTGTGCCGCCATGCTGCTGAAGTTTGCCAAAGAAAGCGGCATCCCTGTCATCATCATCGGCCACATCACCAAAGACGGTGCCATAGCAGGTCCGAAAATCCTCGAGCACATGGTCGATACGGTGCTGCAGTTCGAAGGCGACCAGCACTACATGTACCGCATCGTCCGCGCCATCAAAAACCGCTTCGGTTCTACCGCCGAACTGGCCATCTACGAAATGCAATCCAGCGGGCTGCGCCCCGTAGCCAATCCCTCGGAACTTCTCCTTTCAGACATCCACGAAAGCGAGGGCTTGAGCGGCGTGGCCATCGCCTGCGCCATCGAAGGCGTCCGTCCGCTGCTCATCGAGACTCAGTCGCTCGTTTCGACCGCTGCCTACGGCACACCACAGCGCTCTGCCACAGGCTTCGACACACGCCGTCTGAACATGCTGCTCGCCGTGCTTGAAAAACGCGTCGGTTTCAAACTGGCACAGAAGGATGTCTATCTGAACATCGCCGGCGGTCTGCGAGTCACCGACCCTGCCATCGACCTGAGTATCATCGCGGCGGTGTTGTCGTCGAATGTGGATACGCCCGTTGAGCGCACCACCTGCCTATGCGGAGAAGTCGGTCTGAGCGGAGAAATCCGTCCCGTTTCACGCATCCTGCAACGCATCAGCGAAGCCGAACGCCTCGGATTTCAGCGCATCATCATCCCGAAAGCCAACCTGCAAAACCTCGACACCAAAGCATTTAGCATCGAAGTGCGTCCTGTCCGTAAGGTCGAGGAAGCCCTGCGCGAACTGTTCGGTTGACCGAACACAGTTCCCAGTACTTAGAAATTTTACGCCAAGTGCTTAGCGTTCGAACGCCAAGCACTTGGCGTTGTTTTTCCAAGCACTTAGAGGCGTTAATTACCTATGTAAATGTTGTGCGCCCAGATAAGCCCTTCGCAAACGATAACCAAAGCGATGAGCCAGCGACGTTTCAATTGTCGGCCAATCCATTGGAAGATGGCACGAACCAAGTGTTTTCCTGTGAAAAAATCGTAGATTCCCACAATGGGGAACCCAATCATGAAAGCAGTGGCAAGAATCACATTGGGATTCTTCCAAAAAGCCTCAACGGGCTGACCGTGAAGCAAGAGAATACAGGCACGGGTCGTTCCACACGTGGGGCAACACCCGTGAAAAAACCATTTTGAGGGGCAGACACTGAAAGAATGCTGCCCCTCAAACAGGTAACCGTATGTCAGCCACACAACGCCAAGGGCGAAGAGCGTGGCCAACATCAAGTAAAATCGCTTATTGGAGATAAGCCTGAAGTTTTTCGAAGTTGAACTCCTTCGTCATGTCCTGAATCTTGAACCAGTCGATGATGCTCCAAATACCGCAACCACCGCATGTCAGCAGTTTGCCAACACCAAGACCAGTCTGACCGAGCATGAAGCGGTCAACGCCCAGATAACCAAGGAACAAGGAGATAATCAGCATTGTGGTAGGATTCTTCGGCTGAAGAGTCTGGATGGCTGCCCACTTGTTCTCATCGAGCTTTGCAAGAGCTTCACGAAGGAAAGGAAGTTTTGCTTCAGGATAGTTCTGACCATTGGTCTGAATGAACATGTCAATTTTTTGCTGTTCCATAATAAAAAGATTTTAAAGTGATAAACTAAAAAAATTATTTGTGATAAAAAAATTATCCGATATAAGCCTGCAGTTTTTTGTAGTTGAATTCTTTGGCTTTGTCCTGAATCAAGAACAAATCAACGAGCCACCAAACACCGCAACCACCCGCAGTTAGGAGTTTGAGGATACCAAGACCTATTTCATCGAGCATAAAGCGATCGACACCACACTCACCGAGGAAAATGGAGATGAGCAACAACGTGAGGGGATCTTTCATCTGAAGAGTTTGAAGCATCGTCCAACGCGAATCGTCAACTTGCAGGAGGGCATCGCGCAAGAAGGGAAGTTTGTCTTCAGGAAAATACTTGCCGTTGGTGGCAAGGTACATATCAACTTTTTGCTGATCCATAATGAAAAGTATAAGTGGTTTATTGATTAAACTTTGTGCAAAGATAATGATAATCTACCTTTTGACAAAGGATTACGTACTTTTTTTTATTTTATACGTTGAAAAAGTGCCTGCCACAGTCCTTCGTCAGGCACAGGGGTTTCTATGTGGATGTGCTTTTGCGACACAGGATGGACGAAATCGATGCTGCGCGCCAGCAGGGAGATGCTGCCGTCGGGGTTCGAACGGCGTGCGCCGTATTTCAGGTCGCCTCGGATGGGAAGGCCGACCTTGGCGAGTTGGCAGCGTATCTGGTGATGGCGGCCTGTCTTGAGGTTGACCTCGAGCAGGAGATAGCGGTCGCCTTCGGCCAGCACACGGTAATCGAGTTCGGCGCGTTTAGAGTCGGGCACCTCGCGATCGTAAGCGTAGGACTTGTTTTGCTGCTCATTGCGCTTGAGCCAATGGACCAGTGAGGCACAGGGAGGACACTGATTGCGCTCAACGATGGCCCAATAGGTCTTGTGAATGTCGCCGCGTCGGAACATGTCGTTCAGACGTGTGAGTGCCTTGCTGGTGCGGGCAAAGAGGACGACGCCTCCGACGGGACGGTCGAGCCTATGAACCACACCAAGGAAGACGCTGCCAGGCTTGGCATACGCTTCCTTGATGTACTGTTTCACCGTCTCCGACAGCGGCTGGTCGCCGGTCTTGTCGCCCTGGACGATTTCTCCAGGACGCTTGTTGACGATGATAAGATGGTTGTCTTCGTAGAGGACGTCCATTACATATTCATGCCGCCATCGACTTGGATGACCTGACCGCTGACATACGAAGAGAGGTCAGATGCGAGGTAGAGGGCTGTGTTGGCGATGTCTTCGACTTGTCCACCACGACGGAGCGGAATTTTCTGCACCCATTCCTTACGGACGTCTTCGGGCAGAGCAGCCGTCATGGCCGTCTCGATGAAGCCCGGTGCAATGGCGTTGGCACGAATGCCCTTTGCACCCATTTCCTGTGCGATTGACTTGGCAAGGGCAATCAGTCCAGCCTTCGATGCGCTATAGTTGCACTGACCGGCATTGCCGTGTACACCAACGACCGACGACATGTTGATGATGCTGCCGCCACGCTGGCGCATCATGATCGGTGTGCAGGCGTGGATGAAGTTGAACGCCGACTTCAGATTGACGGCGATGACGGCATCCCACTGCTGTTCGGTCATACGGAGCATGAGGCCGTCCTTCGTGATACCGGCGTTGTTGACGAGGATGTCGATGGAACCGAAGTCGGCCTTGATCTGATTAACCACTTCTTCGGTCTGAGCAAAGTCGGCTGCGTTCGAAGCATAACCTTTGGCCTTGACGCCAAAAGCAGCGATTTCCTTTTCGGTCTGCTGACCGTTCTCGTCAATAACGAGGTCTGTGAATGCGATGTTTGCGCCTTCTTCGGCAAATTTGAGCGCGATAGCCTTACCGATACCGCGTGCAGCACCTGTGATGAGGGCTGTCTTTCCTGTTAAAAGTCCCATAGTATAAAATGGTCCCCTCCCCGACCCTCCCCGAAGGGAAGGAGTTATTATTTTGATTAACTATTTCTTTTGACTAAGTGCTCCCTCCCCTCGGGGAGGGTTGAGGAGGGGGCTGCTTGTTATTATCTTTACGGCATGAAATGGCGGTGAACCATGTGCTTGATATAGGGATAGAGTTCGTCGGGTCCGTGTGCGGTGTAGCGTCCGAAGATGAACGGCACCTCACAGCCCTTAAGGCAGTAGTGCATGATTTCGGCTGTCAGACGAGGATTCTTCACGTCGAACACGCCTTTATCGACGCCTTCGTTGATGACACGGCGGAAGAGCGACACCTCCATACGGTCGAAGTCTTTACGCACACTCTCCACTTTCCAGACCTCGCGGAAGAACTCCGCACGCAGGTTGCCGTTGCGATACACAGCCTCCTTCACCACTTCGAGGTGGGCGAAGATGAGGTGAACAATCTTGTCCTCGGGAGAGAGGTTCTTGCGAGCCACTTCTTCCATACGCATGAACAGACGCTCCAGTTCCGTCTGAATCACGGCGAAATAGACTTCTTCCTTACTTTTGAAATAGGTGTAAAGCGTGCGGCGTCCACGATTAGACGCCAGCGCAATGTCGTTCATGGTCGTGTTCTCGAAGCCGTTCTTTGCGAAAAGTTGCCGAGCCACATCGACCAGCATGTTCCGTGTCTTAGAGATTGCCATACGTTGTGTTTGTCTGATTCCGACTGCAAAGTTAGCAGAAAAATCTGAATGATGCAAGAAAAATTGCACTCTCTTTTGATAATTTCTTTCAAACAACTGATTTTCAGCACCATGTTTTGTGCACACTTTCATAGGAAATGTGAAGACGGAGCACAACAGAAACGGTACTGCTGCGTAAAAAAAATTTCAGCGCAGTGAAACAAGAGTACCAGCGCAGTGAAATAAGAGTACCAGCGCGTTGAAACTTTTGTTTCACTGCGCTGGTACTCTTATTTCATTGCATCACAGAGTTTATTTCACCACAGTCCGTTGCTCCATGGGTTCTGCTCCTCGCGCAACGGTGCCGCGTTAGGGTCTTCGTCAATAGGCGGGTTGTCGGGTACGTCAATCTGTTCCTCGGTCTTGCCACTCGGAGCGATGACGAACAGGGGGCATGGCAGTTCGGAGAACTCAATGCAGGTGTCAGGTGCACAATATGTTTTTTTCATCGCTTCATCTTTTTTTGACCATTAACAATATAGATGCCTGCGGGTAGTTCATCCCAGTCAGTTCCGGCATAGATGCCTTGCAGGGTGTAGATGCGCTGCGGCAGGTTGGCAGAGTCGTCGGCAATCGAGTCGATGTCCGTCACTATGCCGCCGAGGTTGAGTTTCACGCTCGAACCACCAGGAATGATGAAATAGGCACGCATACCCTTCAGCGCCGGCGTCGTGGTCTTGGCGGAAATGAGCGTGTTCGACTGCGTACCGTAGTAGTATTCAGAGGTGTAGTCCTCCCACAAACGCGGCGAATAGATGCCGCAGAACTCGTAGCCGTCGAAGGTGCTGCTAATCGGTTCTTGCGCCACGACAGCATTACCTCCGAAGGTAAACTCGGGCACAAGTACGCGACGTTCGGGCTTGACGAGGTAGGCGCGTCCTGCCTTCATCTCATAGACGTAGGTAAAGTTGAGCGTCGTACCCGTGAGCGAGGTGAACTCCAGCAGCATAGTCGAGTAACCCCACACCTTGTTGATTTGCTGCTCGCTGAGGTCGATGGGCGCGCAGAAGGTGTTCCACTGCGTGGGCGACAGCACGCGGTTGGTGGCCAGCGTGAGTTCATGCGTCTTCAGATTCGTGAGTTTCAGCGTTTCGCTACTGTTGTCATGGTTTTCGTCGAAGAAAACGGTGAGCGGCTGGAGTTGCAGGAAGCGGGCTTCGAGCATCTTGTTGCCGTGCATCGTAAAGTTCAACACAGCCGAGTCGCTCAGGAGCACGTCGTCCTCATACCATCCGTCGAAGTAGAAACCTGTCTGCGGCGTGGCTGTCAGTCGGAGGTCAGTGCCATAATCGATAAAGCCCGTGTCTGTGCCAGCCACGCGTCCGAATGCCTCCTCATAGTTGACGGTGAGGCTGTAGGTCTTCGGCATGAAGACGGCAGTAAGCGTCTGCGGACCTGTCTGGTGGAAGTCGAACGCTGCGTCGGTGCTGACAATGTCGTCGCCCTGTTTCCAGTGTACGAACGTGTAGCCTTCGTTGGCAACGGCGGCGACGCCGACCGTACCGAAGTAGTCTTGGTCGCTGGTGCCTGGCGTGAGCACACCTGCGTCGGCAGGTTCGCTCTGGAGCGTCAGCCGTGCCTTTCCGTCGTGCACCTGAATCCAACTGCTCATCTTACCGTTCTCGCCCGTGTAGCCTTCGGTGTCCTCAATCTCAGCCGTCTGGACGGTAATGCTGTAGTAGCCGTCGAGCGTCGTAAGCGAAGTCAGACCAATCTTGTACGTCACCTCGTTCACAGGCTTGATGATGACGCCGTCGAGCGTGAGCCTTTCGCCCTGGTGCATGACGGTGAGGTCTTCGGTCGTAAACGTCTCAGGACGTATGGGCTTGTTGAACGTCACCGTCACCGTATCCACAGGAATGCGCGTGTAACTGTCACGGGCAGGAATGCCGGAGAACTGCTGCACGGCAAGCACGGTGCTGGGACGCGTCTCGAACGTCAGCGTGTAGGTCTCGCCTGCGAGGGTCATTGAGTCGGCAAAGTGAATGAGGTTTTCATACACAGGTTCGTTCATGTCGATGAGCGTGCGGTCGGTCTGCCAGAAGTTTTCGAGTGGCAGACTCATGCAGCCGTTCTGCTTCGTCACTGCCTTGAGCATACGGCGTCCGCCAGTCGGATCTGCCAGGTTGCCGTAGTTCCAGCCCTGCTGCGAGGGTAGCACGGTGAGGGTGTACTCCGTATCGCTCAGTTTCTCAATATGTGTCTGAGTGACGGGATGAATGGGCCGCACGATGGCATTGCTCAGGTAGAGTTGGTCTGGCTCGTCATAGGTGTCCTCCTCGTCGTTGGCCATGAAGCCGATAAGGGGAGCGGAGGATGACGACGAGGTCGTGACATACGAGGTAGGGATGACAATCTGATGGATCAGTTCATGAATGGTGACCTGGTCAAGGAGCGAGAGGTCGGGATTGTCATACGAGGTGACGTGCGTGGCACGGACATCGTAGTCAAGGAAGTGTCCTGTCAGGGTCGAGGTGAGCCACCACTGAGCGTATGTCTGACTGTGGGCAGGAATGGTGCCAAAGTCGGTGACTACGCTACCACCCAGGGCCAGGGTTTTGTCGCCGCCGTTGAGTTGCGACGACTGAATCTCGAAGTTGACGAGCAGGCCCTTCTCGTTCTCTACAATCTGAGGCTGGTTGGTCAGCATCTTCACCTTCGTCGCATCGCCGTACCCCTTATTGTTGATAAGGAGCGAGAACTGTGAGGGAACGATGGGTTCGACGACATCCTTCGTGAGTGGGTCGTCGCCCAGGATGTCACGCTGCATGAAGTAGGTGAGGTCGAGTTCGGGCGACGGGTTGATGGTCAGCCGCTCGGCCTCTAATTCGCGTGTCATCTGCAAGCCCGTGAAGGGATCGACAAACGAAATGCTGCCGCTGAAGGTGTAGAGGAGCGGTTCGGTAGGAGCGGCATACTTCGTTGGGATAAAGATAATCTTTGCCGTACCCGTTTCACCTGCCGCCAGCGTCCAGCCGCTCTCGTAGTCGAGTTGTCCGCCAAAGCCTTCGAGTGTCTCTGTGTGAATCTCCATGATGCGAGCGTTGGCAATGTTGCCGTCGGGGTCTGTCACAACGAGATTTAACTTCACGTCGCGCATCTCGGTGTCGCTGCTACCGTTCACCACAGTCAGTGTGCCACGTACAGCCTCGCGCGTCATCGTCATCGTCTGATTGATTTCGAACCGAACTTTCGAGCAGACGTTACTGCGGTCGGACACAAGCAGTTCAAGCACCTTTTCGGCCTCCTTCTCCAGCAGTTCCTGTGTCGAAGCATAACCCATGCGCTGGGCCTGCATCTTGGCTGCCTGAATACGGAGCACGCAGTCGTCGAGGAAGGCGTAGTCGAAACTGCTGTCGGAGAGCCGCTGAACGACGGCATTAAATTCTGCATCGCTGAGCCATGCAGGCTTCAGGCTTTCATAGTCGGCTGCCTCAATGCTCTTTCCCGCATCACGCGCCAACTTCACCGCTGTCACCAGCGGGGAGAGTTCTGTGTAGTCATCGACATCAATGAGCACGTCGCCCAGCACATGGTAACTGTACAGCATGTTGTGATAGGCACCGTAACCTGCCACAACGCAACGGTTGACGTATGCCTTCCACCACGAGGGCGAGGCTTCCCACATGTCGTCGTCGATCATCTCGTCGGTGATGGCCGAGGGTTCCGTATTGCCAGGCAACGTGAGCACAGGGTCAGTGAAGTAACCGAGTTCGGCATTGGCAGTCTCGTAGGTTTCTTTCAAACCCGTCATCCAGCCTTTCCACATCGCGCGGCATTCGTCGTCGGTCAGGTCTTCGTCCCACTCCGTCCGTCCGCTCACACGACGCGGCTTTGCACCGCTGCCTTCATAGACAGGCACCTTGCCGGTGTGCTTGGCCGAGATGCCGACGTCGGGGATGCCGAGTTTGTCCTTCGCCACATCACCAGCCACACCGACGCAGCCTTTCGTCATGCCTCCGGCAAAACCGCCCACGCTCTGCAGACCACCAATCACATCCTGACCGTGGTCCGTCAGCCACGGGTCGCAACCCGCGGGCAGGATGCCTGGACGGGTGAAACTCACAGCGGCCAGATTCGGGAAGTTGTCGGCAATCCACGAGAACAGGCCTGGCAGTCCGCCATCGCCTGGATTCAGGCCACCGCCGCCGCCACCGCCGCCGCCCATGCCAGCGGCACAGGCTTCGCGCACCTGCAACTGGTGCATGACGTAGTCCTCGACATTGAAGTTTCCCGCATTCATGGCCTTGCAGACGTCAAACCAGCCTGCTATCATCTCCTGACCGCACTCTTCGGCACTCAGCCCTGCACGGCGGCGTTTCGTGTCACCACCCGTCACACTGGCTGTCACCTGTACGGGAATGGTCAGCGTCTGCTGCGGCATGAGGTCCCAAGGGCCGTTGATGAGCGGAGTGAAGTCGTAGCCGTTGTCGCTTTCAGGCAGACGGAATGTGAGGTCGGGAGCCTTCACCAATCCAACGTTTGTCAGATGAACGTAGAAGACGTATGGCAGTTGCTGGTCGGCCATGATAATCTTCTTGGGAGCGTCAATCACCACAACGGGCTTGGGCACATGAGTCTCATAGGTGACGGTGGTGACGATGTCGTACTCATCCTCCACCTCCGTCTTCTCGTAGGTCATCGAGACCGAGATGGCATTGTAGGGGATGAAGACGCGCTCGGTCTGCGTAGTACCAGGGCTGACCAGCACCGTCTTCATCATGCTTTCGTGCTTGGGGTGAGTCACGGTCAGCAGATACGAACCTTCGGCCACGTCGGCAAACGTCGCCAATCCGTCGCTGCCCGTCACTGCCTGGTGCAGCAGTTGCTGGCTGACGGGATGTTTCAGTGCCACAGTCGCACCTTCGACGTGAGGAGCCTCCTCTGTATTATAGGTAAACTCGTCCCACACATCGACCACGAGCGTACCTGTTGCGTCCGACACCGTTTCGAGCCGGTAGCCGATGTTCAGGCCACTGCCGTTCTGACAACCGACAAACAGGTTTCCGCTGACCACCGACATCAGTTCCATGTCGGCAGTCGGTGTGAGTTGGAGCATAATGGTAGCCTTCTCGCCCTGTGCAAGCGAAGCCATACGCTGTGGCGTGGCGAGCGAGAGGAACGATGCTTCGCCCAGGTCAATCTGTATCTCGCCCGTTTCTTGGCGGCCTTCGTTCCAGATAGTGATGGGATAAGTGCGCGTCGCACCCTTCGTCATCGTGGTGCGGATGCTGCTGGCATCGCTTTTCAGGACAGCCTTGCTGGGATAGACCACGAAGTAGAGCGTCTGGTCCGTCGCCGCACCTTCGCTACTGCGGAGCCGTACGGAACAGGTTTGCCACCGACGCAGGTCGTCCGATACCGAAAGTCCTGTGAGGTGGAAAATCAGCCTACCCGTACTGCCAGCCGACAATGTCGGCAGCGACTCGAAAGTCAGACCCACATTCGCAGGCAGGTTCGTAGCCGCCGTGGCGGTGATGTTAGTGAGGTCAAGGTTGCCGTGGTTGTAGAGGTCGATGTAGCCGTCCAACGTCTCGCCCACTTCCAGTTCGTGGGTCAGGAAACGGCAGTCGCTGCGACGCATTCCGCGCACCTCGACCGTAGCCATCGGTGTGGTCAGTTCCTCACCATGCAGACAGACACCCAGCGAGAGCGTTCCTGCCACATTACCCTCGAGCACGTACTCCGTCACGTAGTGTCCCTGACCGTCAGTCATGGCAGTCGTAGTCAGTCTCTCTCCGCCCATGATGACATAGACCTCTATCTCGCGGTTGCGGCTTTCGAGTCCTGTCACGTCGCCCGTGATGATGATGCTTTCGCCGTTGTTATAGACGCTCTTGTCCGTCTCGACCGTTGCAGTGAACAGCGGCAGAATATCCACACTGACGGCAACAGAACTGTTGTTGCTATAGTTCAGTTCGGTGAACGAGCGGTCGGCATTGGCTGTCACACGCAGGGCAGACGTACCGGCCTTCTCACTCAGCACCACGGTACGGGTCAGCGTCACCTCGTCGCCAGGTTGGATAGGCTCATCGGTGTAGAGCGTAGCCGACGACGTCGAGCCGCAAAAGAGCATGAGGGGCAGACGGGCAGGAAGCGGAGCATAGCCGTCGTTGCGCACGGTGATGCACACGTCGGCCTCATGTCCGGCAGTCACCACGTCGGTGAGCACGCCAAAAGCGGTCACCACGGCGTCGGGCAGCGTCTGGTCGGTGGCTTGCACCCAGCAGGTGCCGCTGGCATAGTCTGTAGCCGAAGCCGTGAAGGTGAGCATACGGCTGTCGGCCTCGGTGGCGTTACGACCGAGGTCCACCGTGAAGGATGCCGTTTGCTGTCCGGCAGGAATGGTCACGGTAGCAGGCCAAGTGAGTTCGTCCGGTGCGTCATCGACAGCAATGCTGACGATGAGGGCCGTGGTAGGCGTATCGTTGCGGCTGACGGTGAAAACGTTGCCGGTCGAGCCTTCGAGCATGTTGCTGCTATGGGCAGCAAGGGTGAGGGCAGCGCCGTCGTCGTCGAGGATATGGATGGTCTGCGAGGCCACACCACCGTTCGTGCCGAGTGCCTGACAGTAGCACGAAGCGATATAGACGGCAGCCACAAGCACCACGTCGCGGTCGCCCTGCTTCTGTGCGTCATCGACGACACCGAGTTGGAACTGCACCTCGGTCGTACCCTTCGGCATGGTGAGCGTCTTCGTGGGCAAGTAGAGGTCGGTGTCGGTTGAGGCAGATAGTTTGATGGTAAGTTTCGTGTTGGTGTTCGACGTACGAACGAGTCGGCCGACCATCGCCGTCGGACCTGCACCCTCGCTCACTGTGGTCGGTGTGACGATGAGTTGCAAGTCAGGCATGTCGTTGTCCTTGAGCAGGACAGTGGCACGGGCATTCTCGTAGTTGGGAGCCGTGACGGTGAAGTCGATGTACTGCTCATCTTGCACTTCATCGTCGTCGGTTGCTGTCAGCGTGACGCTCATTTCACTTTCACCGGCAGGAACGGTCACCGACGAAGGCATGTTGAAGCGCGAGGGACGTGAGCAGACGAGGTTGACCTTCAGGTCTTGCTGCACGGGCGTGATGCCCACGGTCAGGGTCAACGTCTCGCCTTCGGTCAGTTCGTCGGGCAGAGCCGTGAGACTGAGTGTGGGGTGTTCGTCATCGCGCAACTTCACCGTGTTCTCCACCAGCGCATAGCCGTTCGCAGCGGGGACTCTGAACGTGAAGAGCGTGTCGGCAGGGTCATCGACTGCGTTGTTGCCGGCTACGGTCAGCGAGAAATGCAGCGACGAATTGCCTTTACTGAACGTCAGCGACGAAGGACCACTCACACGGTCGCTGCCAAGGGTGCGGCTCAGCGTGAAAGTCTGTGACGACGCGCGGCTGCCGCTTCGCTCTAAGTAGCATCCGTAAGAGTTCGTTGCGTCGGTCTCGGTCAGCGCATTGGTAGGCATCTGCAGATAGAGCAGTTTGCGCATCGAGTAGGTGCTGCCGCTCTGTGTCGTGTTGTTCTGCTGATATTCCTTTCGTTCGCCCGAGTCGCTGTTGGGCACCAGTTTCACCTGCACCTTGAAGTTGCCGTCGATTCCAGGCAGACGCGGCACAGTCACCGTCGCTGTACGCGCTACCGATGCTCCTGCAGCCAGCACGTCGGTGTAGTTCTGTGCTGTGAGTGTGCAACTTTCGCCTGTTGCGGTTGAGACGAGCGACAATTGTTCCTTCCATCCGCCCTGACTGGCAATGCTGCCCACGTTGTTTACCGTCCAGGCAAGCGAAATTTCGTCGCTAGGGCTGGCCGTCGAGCCCGATGTCAGGCTCACGTTCGTGACGGTGAAGTCGGGGTTGGCAGAGATGATGAGCGAACCGTCCGTGTAGCCTGTCATCACGTTGTGTCCGAGCGAGTCGCTCACGACGACGTTCGACACCGTGAGCGGATAGGTGCCACCCTCCTCCATCGGTGCCGTCCCACTGATGTTGGCACGCACCGAGAACACGATGCCTCGGTTGGCGCGCAGCGGTTGGTTGGTGGGCGAGACAAGGATGAAGCGATAGGTCTGGGTGGAACCCTGACGGATGGCGCGGACACGGTGGTCGGCCACACGTGTGTCTTCGGTCTTGAGATACGATGCCGAGGTCTCCATCGTCACGCCATCGGGCACGGTGAGGTCCAACTGCACAGCCGTGACGCTGGGATTGGTGTTCTCTAAATAAATCGGTACATAGACCGATGTGCTCATCATGGCCGACACATCGCCCACACGCAGGCGGTTGACGTCCTGCGCCACGGCATGCAGCCCCATCAGCAGCAATGCAAGGAGAAATGAAATTCGAAAAGTCTTCATATTTGATGTTTTTTGTTTATACGGCTAAGCACTTGGAAAATTAACGCTAAGCACTTGGAAAATTAACGCTAAGCACTTAGCGTTTTTTCTCCAAGTGCTTGGAGGTTTATTTCAGATGTACCTTTTTTCCATTCACGATATAGAGTCCGCGCGTCGGAACTTCTGTGCGGCGACCAGTGAGGTCATAGACGGCATTCGCATCGTTCACGTCCTTAAAGTCGTTAAGGTCATGAATGCCAGTGGCAGAACCGCCCGCGATGGTCAGCGGAATCAGCGTGGCATCGATGTCGGAGACCGTGGCGTCAAGCACGTCGGCATCGAGCGTTGCCAGGACGTGTCTGCCAGCAGGCAGTTCGTCGCCGAAAAGCGAGTAGAAGATGACGCGGTGCATGTCGCCCTGCTGTTTCTCACCCTTCGAGAACCACTGCATCGCGTCGGTCCATTCGACATTGCCGTCGCCCAGCACAAACTCGAAGGCTGCGACAGGCACCTCCGTCGTCAGGACAAGCGAGCCGTTCTCAATGGAAAGGATGGCTGGAGTCTCTGGATTATCAGGATAGTCTGACGTTTCCGGAGCAGGGTTGCGACGCTTTGCGGAAATCGTAGGCGTGATATCGGCATCGAGCAGCACATTGACCTCGGCCACAACGTCTTGCACGTTGATGACGTTGTCGTCGTCAATGAGGTTGCCGGCTGTAAAGTTGAAGGGATAGTAACGTGCCCAGTAGGTTTCGCTCAGCGCATAGTTGAGCAGTTTCTGCAGGTCATCGACCTTGAGTTGGTTGTCGAAGTTGACGTCGCCTGCATCGAAGTCCATCTGCACACGGATGATGTTGCCGCTGTTCGAGGCATAGACGAGAGTGCCGACGGGCAGGCTATACCAGCCGTCGCCACTGTTATAGGTATAATAAGAAGGATAGTAATTGTTGTTGGTCAGATACCAGGAGTAGGACATACCCCACGTGCGCTGCGACTCCACTTTTGTGTCGCGCAGATAGAGATTGCACGAATTGTTGTAGTTAGACGTGCCGTTCTTCACGTGGTTGTAGCGCATGAGGCTAGGCAGGGCGGCATGATTCAGGAGGTCAGCCCAAGTGAAAGTGATGTCGGTGAGGTCCTGACCCGTGTATTCAAGGTTTGTGATGTGGTCGGGCAGCACGGGCGAGATGTCGCGGATGCGGTTGTTCGCCACGCGCAGGTCGGTGAGGTTGGGGAAACGCACCGCCAGAGGGGTGAGATTGCCCGTGAGTTGGTTGTCCGACAGGTCGAGCAGTCGCAGGCTGTCGTTCTGGGCAACGGACGCAGCGAGCGTGGTGAGGTTGCCCGTGAGTTGGTTGCCGTCGAGGTTGAGGTTGCGCAACAGCGGCAGAGAGAAGACTGCGACGGGCAGCGTGCCGCTGAGTCCGTTGCCCGACAGTGCCAGACTGACGATGTGGCCGTCGCTCACCGTCACGCCGTAGGGAACGCTGCTCTCCGTCTTCGACTCGCTCAGAATCCACTGCCGCTTCCAGTTCGGCCCGTCGGTATCGGCAGGAATCTGACGGAGCACTGCCCATTCGGCATCGTCGAGGGCGTCGAAGGTGTAGTCCTCCTCAACAATCGTCATCTTGTTGTAATACTGATTGGCACGATAGGCCTCTGCACTGCCGCGTGGCACGTAGAGAATCGTGGGCGACTGGCCCTGCGACTGCGAGGCGCTGGGCGGCGTGACGGCCTTGATATGCAGGTCTGTAATGTACGTATTGTTGATGCCGTAGTAGTCGGTGCCTGTCAGCGTGGCGGGCAGATAGAGCGACTTCAATTTGCTGCATCCCAGAAAGTGGGGGCCCCACGACGTGACGTTGGCATCGACCACAGCCAGCGTAAGGTTCGCGCAGTAGGTAAACACGCCGGCACTGTAGTAAGAAGTCATACGTGTCACGTTGGCGGGCACATAGACCTCGGTGAGCGCGTCGCATTGGTTGAACGACGACTGACCGAGCGTGGTAAGTGTGGAGGGGAAGTGGATGCTACGCAGCGACGTACACTTGTCGAAGGCTGTACTTTGAATCGTCATCAGTCCCTCGGGAAGGTTGATGTCGGTCAGAGCGGTGCAACTATTAAAGGCGTTCTGGCCAATCGAGGTGATGCGCGCGGGCAACGTGACCGTCGGCAGCGACTTGCAGTTCTGGAAACACTGAGAGGGGATGGTGGTCACACCTGCTGGAATATTGACCGACGTCAGTGCCGTGCAGCCATAGAAACAACCCTGGCCCAGCGACGTCACACCGTCGGGGATGACGACCTGCTGCAGGGACGTACAACCGCTGAACATGCTCTGCGAGAGCGACGTGAGACGCGTGGAGATGTGGACATCGGTCAGCGAAGTGCAGCCATTGAAGAGAGCAGAAGCAACAGTGGTCACGGCATCAGGCAGGGAAATGGACCTGAGGGCGGTGCAGTCGCGGAAGATACCCTGTCCGTCGAGGGTGGTGAGGGCGTCGGGCAGGGTGAGCGCGGCGAGCGACGAGCAGCCTTCGAAAGCAGAGGAATTGATGCGCGTCAGCGTGCTCGGCAACTGCACGTCGGCCAGGCGCGTACAGTTTTGGAACGCAGCGTAGGGCACGGTCGTGATGCCTTCGGGGAGGGTGATAGCGGTGATGGACTTGCAGCCAGAGAAGACACTGCCGCCGAGCGAAGTGAGTGTGGCAGGCATGTCGAGGTTCTGCAGCGACGTGCAACCATAGAAGCAACTGCTGCCGATGGAGGTCAAGCCTGCAGGCAGTGTCACATGCTGCAGTGACGTGCAACTACGGAAGAAGTAGTCGGGCAGCGAAGTCACACCGACAGGTATGTTCACCGTCGTGAGTTTCGGACATTTGTCGAACAGTTGGTTGGGCAGTCGGGTAAGGCCGCTGGGCAGGGTCACACTCTCCAAGTTAGGACAATCTGCGAAGATGTTGTTGCCCAAACTGTTCACCGTCTCGGGCAACACTAACGAACGGATGCCGCTGCCGCGGAAGGCACTGACTTCCACTTTTTGCAACTGTGCTGGCAAGGTCAGTTCAGTGAGCGATGTGCAGCCATCGAACGCCTGGCCTCCGATGGTCGTGATGCCATCGTGCAACGTGACCGACGTGAGCGATGTGCAGCCGTAGAACGTGGAAGAAGGCAGCGTGGTGATGGCGGTGGGGACAGTGACCGACGTGAGCGATGTGCAGCCCTGGAACATTCCCGTCCCCATGACGGCGAGGTCGGCAGGCAGCGTCACACTGTTCAACTTCTCACAGCCGAAGAACAGGCCGCTGCCCATCGACGTGATGCTGCTCGGCACGCTGACCTTGCGCAGGCTCCGACAATAATAGAACACGTTGTTGCCCAGCGTGGTCAGGCCTTGAGGAAGCACGATACCTTGGAGATTGTTGTAGAGGCTGCCGCAGTTGGCAAAGGCGTAGTTGCCGATGCTGCGGAGGCTCGAAGGAAAATACAGAAATTGCAACGACGAGTACTGGAAGGCATAGTTGCCGATACTGGTGAGGCCCTGGGGCAATGAGAGTGACGTCAAGGGACAGTAGTAGAACGCATCGTCGCCGATGGTCTGCAGGGACGATGGCAGACTGACACTCTCGAGTTTATCGCAATGGTAGAACGTGCGCTCCTTGATGGCTGTCACTCCGTCGGGGATGACGACCGAAGGCAGTTTGTTACAGTTGGCAAAGGCGTATGCACCAATGGCAGTGAGGCCGTCGGGCATCACCACCGCAGTGAGTTGCTCACAGTCTAACAAGGCACGCAGGGCAACAGAAGTGACACTCGTGGGCATCACCACGCGCTGAATGTTTGTCTGATAGAACACCGCCGGAAAGACGTCGGCCTGGGCATAGTACGGCGTACCGTAGTAGGAGACGAACGACGTGTCGGGGTCGGTTACGATACTGGCACCACTCATATCGACATCGCGGAGTGCGCCGGCGGTTACCATCGAGCGCAGAAACTTGAGGTCAACACCGTTGAGCGGTCCGCTGAGCACGAGTGCGGCGGTGGTGGTCGTCTGCTCGTCGGTGACGAGCGTGGGAAGAGTGCCCGCTTCGGTCACTGTGACCGTGAGGGGGGTGTCCTGTCCGTAGGCTGCCAATGCGAACAGCAAATACAGCCATGTTACCTTACATCTTTTCATATCGTTTCTGTTTTAATCCTAAGCAAGGGGGCGGGGCTGCGAGTGTAAAAGTAGTCTCTCCTCGGAGTGAGGGGCTTGCCCGTTGTCGTTCGCCCGTGCGTGGTTCTGCCACGCAAAGATAGGCTTTTTTTCTCAATCTTTGGCACAGGAACACGGAAAAAACGAAAAAATACTTATTCTTTTAATTCTCAACTTAACTTTCGCATGGTTGGGACGACCCGTGGGGCGTCCCGATGGGCGTTAGTTCCCTTTTCGTCATGGACGCTCCGCGGGGCGTCCCTACAGAATACTCCATGACTTCCTTTATAATCGAGCCCCAGCGAAACTTCAATTCTTAACCTTTAACGTCCCGCTGTCGTTGTCGGAGAGACGGTGTGTGCGCCTGACATCTTGATACTTCCGTCCCCGCGACAGCCGCCACGTGAGCGTGAGGTTCAGCAGCGAGGCGGTGTCGCGGCTGGTCTGCACGAAATGACGTTGTACGTAGCGGTTGAGCATCCATGACTCATCGGTGCGGACACTACGGCGCAGGGGGTGTTGCCAGTAGAGACCGAGCGTGATGTCGCCCAGCGTGCAGTTGCCACCGACATAGAAGGCTCCCTGCTGACGGCCTTCCATCTCATTCTCAACGAAATGCCAGCCGTTGTCGTAATGGGCAAACAGCGTGAAGCGTCCGAGAAAAGCCGTGGCATCGAAGGCGCAATTGAAGAACGTCAGCGCGTGGAAGTAGTCTTGACCGTAGTTGAGCATCCGATAAACGCCCAGGTTGGCAGCGAATTGCAGACGGTCGGGAACAGCCTGCCACTGAACGTATTCCGCTGCCCAAAACATACGGATGCGCCGCTGGTTCTCACGCCATGTGACGAAGTCACGACCCTGTCGCTCGGTGCGCGTCATGTAGGGATTGATGAGATCGCGAAAGGCTGTAGAGGTCTGTGTGAAGAAGCGCGGCGACTGGTACGACAGCGCCACTCTGTGTTGCCAGTACTGCTCGCTATGAAGCGCAGGATTGCCATGGTTCACATCCCATTCGTTCTCGCGCACCGTCACGCCCGTCCGATACTCCAGACGAGGTGCCTGTTCGCGTCCGAATCCGTCGTAACTCAGTTTCAGCGGACCGACGGGCAAGGACAGCGATAGGCGCGGACCGACAGCACAGTCGTCCTGCCATGCCTGCCCCGAGCGAACATACTGGCGGTAGAGGTCCACACCTGCCTTGTAGGACAGGATGCCGAGCGTGCCTTTTAACTCGCTGAAGAGCCGCTGGTGGGATTGACACATGTCTTCGTCGGCTACCGCATCGCCTGTGTAGGTATTGGCGACGTGCTTCTGCAGGAAGTTCACACCGACGGTCAGCACAAAAGGCCGCAGTTTGTTCTCGTACATGATTTCTCCCTGCAGGCTCTGCATCGTTCCTTTCGAGGCATAGGCAAACGGTTTCCGGCCTTGATAATCGTAGTTATAGTGGCTGCGAATCAGCGTCCCGACCAGGTTGGCGACGAGCGTCTGACGGGGTGCGAGGCGGATGGAGGCGTAGAAGTCGAGCGTCGGAGTCACACTATGGCTGCGATGCGAGGTCTCTGTCACAAACTCATCCGTCGCTCCCGTCTCCACCACGCTGTTGACAACCTGGGCCTTTGCCTTTGGCATTTGCTCTGCCGCCAATGCAAAACTTGCCTGCAACGTGAGACGTTCGGGAAGCACAAAGGAGTAGCGCAGCGCAAGTTGCTGATTCTGATGACGTTGACGACGGCAGTCGGGCTGGTCGTTGCGAAGGACATCGGCGGTGGTGCCGTCGGCGAAGTGATAGTGTGCCTCTTCCGACTGGCTGAGGTGCCGAAACTCCTTGACGTCGGCCGACGTGCTCACCTGCCACTCCGACGCACCTCGGTTGACCTTGCCGAACAGCGAACCGTCTGCCATCCAGCGCATGGTGCTCACGCCCGCTTCGGCACCGACTTCGTAGCCCTGTGTCGAACGGCGTGTGACGATGTTGACGACGTAGCCCACTTCCTGCCCATAGCGGATGCCTGGGTGGTCGGTGTATTCCACACGCTCGATGTCGCGCGGATTGAGTGCCAACAGATCGTCATGGCTGGCCACCACGTCGTTCACCCTGATCTGCACCTCGCCCTGGAGCGGCGGTCCGCTCACTGTATGGCGCACCACATCGACCGACAGCGCAGGCAGGGCGAGTCCCTGCAACAGTTGCCACGCATCGCTGCTGTGCTCCTTCAGCATCTGCCTCGGATAATAACGCAGCCCATCGACCGTTGTCATCACTCGCGCACCCTCGACGGTCACTTCGCCGAGCGTCACGCTGTCACTCACTGCCTGCGCCCTCGTCAATATCACGAGGCACAGACTCAACATAAGAAAAATCGTTCGTTTCATCTTTGCCTGTTTTTGAAAAACTTTGCAAAGGTAAAACGAACGGTTCAATTCTGCGTCAGAAATTATCTGACATTACTCTGACATTATCTTACATCTCTGATTGTCAACGAGTAGGACAACCCTCGGTTGTTGTCAATATCGAGGTTGGTATGGTCATGCAGCACGTTTTTCAGACGTCTGACAAGGGTATAAAGCGTTTCTGAAGCATCGGGCTTTTTCGGCCAGAGTTGGTCGCAGATGGTCGCCTTGTCCAGCGTGTACGCAGGTGCGTCGAAGAACAACTGCATCAGGTCGCGCTGCATCGGCGTGAGTGGCACCGCCTCATGCCGCTTCGTGTAGAAACGGCGGTCTTGCCGGTCATAACTCAAATTGCCGAGAAATATCATCGACAAAGGCTGGCGGTGTCTTTTCAGCCAGAACACAGAACCGATGCCCCACAGCAATGTCACAGTCAACAGGAGCCAGGTGCCCCGTTGGTCACTCATGCCGAAAAGCATGGCAAACGAGCAGCCTGCATGGGCCTGCATCTGATAGCCCTGGCGAACAGGACATAAGGAAAGATACGCCGTCTGGCGTAACTCCGGCGTGACGATGTGCCGACGGAAGTCGCGAATCGTGTCGGGTGTGACTGTCGTATAACGATGCTCCTGCAACGTCTCGGTCAGAGCACGGTTCAGTTCCTCCAGCACAGCATCCTCTGCCTGACGGTAGCGGTCCATGCCGAAAAAGGCCGTACAGCCGAGCAAAAAGGCAAAAATAATGATGGCGTGATAAGACTTCATGAGAGAATGAATAAAACTTAGCCGAAGAAGAAGTAGGCGAAGAACACGGCGGCAATCATACCGGCGAGGTCGGCCAACAGGCCACAAGTGACGCTGTAGCGGTACTTTTTGATACCCACACTTCCGAAATAGATGGCGAGAATGTAGAACGTCGTGTCGGTGCTTCCCTGGAGGATGCTGGCGAGGTGACCGACGAAGGAGTCGGGACCAAACGACATGAACGTCTCGAGCATCATGCCTCGTGCACCTGCCCCGTTGAGGGGCTTCAGCAGAGCCACTGGCAGTGCGCTCACCCAGTCGCTGTTGAATCCGCACCATTCCACACCAGCCTTCACGCCGTCCTGCACCGCATCGAGGGCGCCGCTGGCACGGAAGACACCGACGGCTGCGAGGATGGCGACACAGTAGGGAATCAGACTCACGGCAACTTTGAAACCGTCCTTGGCGCCGGCAATGAAGGAGTTATAGACATTCAGTTTCTTGAACACACCCGAGAAGATGAATGTCAGGATGGCTCCGAGAATGAGGATGGCGGTGAGCAGACGGCAGAAGTGCTGCATCCCTTCACTGTCCATGCCCATGAGCGTGACGAAGAGAGCCGAAACGAGTGCCGCAATCACGGCAAACATAATCAGGAACGCACGCTGGAACAGGTTGATTTTCTGATAGAGGCTGACGGTGATGAGTCCGACAAGCGTCGAACACAAAGTGGTGAGCAACAAAGGTATGAACACGTCTGTAGGGTCGGCTGCGTTGAACTGTGCACGGTACGCCATGATGCTGACGGGGATGATGGTCAGTCCCGAGGTGTTGAGCACGAGGAACATGATCATGGAGTTCGAAGCGGTGTCCTTTTCCTTGTTGATGCTTTGAAGTTCCTGCATGGCCTTCAGACCTACGGGCGTGGCGGCATTGTCGAGTCCCAGCATGTTAGCCGAGATGTTCATAAAGATGGAACCGAGTGCGGGATGATTCTTAGGAATCTCGGGAAAGAGTTTCGTCAGCACGGGACTCAGGAACTTCGCGAGTCGGTTGACGAGTCCGCTGTCCTCGCCAATCTTCATAATGCCCATCCAAAGCGTCAGCGTACCAGTCAGACCGAGCGTCATCTCGAACGCCGTCTTGGACATCTCGAAGGTGGAGTCCATCATTGCCGGCAAAGCCTCAGCATCGCCGAAGAAAAGCCTGATAACGCCCACGAGAACGCCAATGGCAAAGAGAGCAATCCAAATGTAATTTAAGGCCATACAGACCCCTCCCCCAACCCTCCCCACGGGGAGGAAGTAGAATGATTTGTGAGGGAGATATTCTACTTAATGGTTAATATCTTGAAGTAATAACAACAGCACCTTGTGAAAGTAACTACTCCTTCCCCTTGGGGAGGGTTGGGGGAGGGGTCTTTTTCTCAAACGGAAGAAGTCCGACGTCTTCGGCCTTGATGACGACCTTCATCCCGACGTAGGCGTAGTTTTTACGCAGGTCGATGATGTCCTCGTCGAGCAGGCGGATGCAGCCTTCGCTGCCGCGGCCAGGCACACTCTCACGATTGTTGGTCGAGCCGTGAATGCCGATGCCACTGTGACCTGGGGTTTCGAGACGCAGGAAGTAGGCTCCATAGGCGAGGATGCTGCCACGCCCGTCGCCGAAGTCATGCGTCCAGTTGCTGGCATCCTGTATCTGCGTGATTTTGAACGGGTTCTTCATCGTACAGTGCGGTGTCTTCATGTCGCCGCGCTTCTCCTTCTGTCCTGGATTCTTGGCGACGCAGCAGGGATAGGACTTCACAAGGAGCGTGTCCTTCGCCTTCACTTCATAGACTTTCAGGGTGAAGTCCTTCTTCGAAATGACAATGAAGCGGTTGAGCTTCGTCTGTGCCCCTCCTGTCAGCACACAGGCAAACAGCAGGATGAGTGTGAGTGTCAAATGTCTTGTTTTCATAAATTTATTCATTATTCATTGTAACTGGTTCTTGATTCTAATCTGGCCAACACTCGGTGACGTCGTGCAATTCGGGAATCGTCGAGCGATGGTATTCAGGGCTACGGATGCCGTTGCGACGCTGCTGGCGATAGTCGGCGACGAGTCGGAAGACGTACTTGCCGAGCACGCAGATGGCAGCGAGGTTGCACGCCGTGAGCAGTGCCATGAAGAGGTCGATGACGTTCCACACCACTTCGAGTGTGACGGCGGCGCCAAAGAGGACGAACACGCCGCCCGACAGGATGCGGTAGGTGGTCATCACTGCTTTGCTTTGCGTGAGATAGCGCACGTTTGCCTCGCCGTAGTAATAGTTGCCGACCATGCTGCTGAAGGCGAAGAGGAAGATGGCAATCGCCACAAACACGGGGCCGATGCTGCCGATCTCCAGCCTCAGGGCTGCCTGCGTGAGGTTGATGCCGTTCAGGTCGGGCGAGTTATACAGGCCGCTCAGCAGGATGATGAAGGCGGTACAGGAGCAGACGACCAGGGTGTCGGTGAACACGCCGAGGCTCTGTATCAACCCTTGCTTCACTGGGTGCGAGGTCGTCGCCGTTGCCGCAGCGTTGGGCGCACTGCCTTCGCCAGCCTCGTTCGAGAAGAGCCCGCGCTTCACACCGTTCATAATCGCAGCACCGATGGTGCCGCCGATGGCTTGGTTCACACCAAAGGCGTTCTCGACAATCAGTGTCATCACATCGGGCACAAGCCGCCAGTTCATCGCAATCACCACGATGGCGAGTATCAGATAGCCCACCGCCATGAGGGGCACGATGATGCTGCTGACATGCGCCACACGCTGTACGCCTCCGAAGGCGACGAAGAGCGTCATCACGGCAAGCACGCTGCCCATGACCATCGGTGACACTCCACTGATGTCGTTGATGGCACCGCAGATGGTATTGGCCTGCACCGAATTGTTCGCCAAGCCGAAACTCATCGTCATCAGCACCGCAATGGCAGCAGCCATCCATCGGCTTCCGAGTCCCTTGCGGATGTAGTAGGCAGGGCCACCGATGAAACTGTCGGTCGAACGCTGCTTAAACAGTTGTGCCAGCGTACTTTCGACAAATGCCGTGGCTGCACCGACAAGGGCTATCACCCACATCCAGAACACGGCCCCTGGTCCGCCGACGGCAATGGCGGTGGCGACACCTGCCAGATTGCCCGTGCCGACACGCGATGCCAGCGAGATGCAGAAGGCCTTGAACGGCGAGATGTGTCGTTTAGTCGAAGTGCCGATTTGTGCGCCTTCTTCCTTCAGCAGGCGAATCATTTCGCCGAACATGCGGAACTGGACGAAGCCGGTGCGAACGGTGAACCACAGCCCGCAGGCAATGAGTGCGCCGATGAGCAGATAGGTCCACAGCACATCGTTCACCGCTGTGAGCGACGTGTTGAAGAATCCGTCGGTGCTGAAGAAATCTGCCATTCGAGTTGCGAAGTTACGAAGAATTTGCGACAAATGCGCACATACAACATTCTTTAACTATCTTCGTCGCACAGATAATGAAGAACACAGGCATTTTCGCGGCTGAAAATGCGACGTGCCACGTCGCGAAGGTGTTCAGCCGTCACTGCCTGATACAATGGTATGTCGTCGAGAATCCAACGCGCATCACCAAGCATTTCAAAGAAGGCCAGTTGCTCAGCAAGACGCTGATAGTCTGAACGATAGAGCGAAGTGTTGGTTTCGTATTTGTTCTTCTGCTTTTGCAGTTCCTTGTCGCTAATGAGGTCATTCTGCAGTGCTTCCAGTTCGTGCCAGACAGCCGCCTCGGCATCGTCCATGCTGATGCCATCGGCAGGGATGGCTTCGATGTAGAATTGCCCTGTTCCCAATCGTCCGTCCACGCTGGCATCGACCGACAGGAACAGGCGTTTCTCCTCGACCAAGCGGTGATAGAGCCGCGACGATTTGCCGTTCGCCAACACATCGCTCAACATGTCGCACGCCTGAAAATCAGGGTCTTTACGCGGAGGAATGTAGAAAGACATGAGAAGGAGAGGTTGAGGAACGGGACGATGGACAGACTGAAAACGACCAGACATTCCAGACCCCTCCCCCTGCCCTCCCCAAGGGGAGGGAGTAAAATGAGAATCCGAATGGTGTGACCACTCCCTCCCCTTGGGGAGGGCAGGGGGAGGGGTCTGGAAGACAATACTCTCCAGTTCCTCCCACTCCACATTTCCCGTCACCACCAGAATGGCGTTGTCGGGACGGTAGTGTTCGTGGAAGAAGTCCTTGACCTGCTCCATGGTAGCATCGGCGATGTGGCTGAGTTCCAAGCCAATGACAGGCCAACTGTAGGGATGACGGCATACGTACGACTGCCCGTCGGGAGTCGGCGTGCCGAAGGACAAACGCGCCATGAGATGCTGCACGTCGCCGTAGGGCTGGTTGATGCAGGTCTGTTTGAACTCCTCCATGACCACCTTGCGCTGCACCTCCAGCGAATGGGGTGTGAAGGCAAGTCCCGCCATGCGGTCCAGTTCGATGTCGAGTGCCAGACGGAGGTTTTTCGCAGGCAGCATGATGTAGTAGTTGGTATAGTCCTGCGTGGTGTAGGCATTGTTATCGCCCTGTGCCTGCTGAAGCACACCGTCGTAGTCGGGATAACGCTCCGTACCCCCGAACATCAGGTGCTCAAACAGATGGGCAAAGCCTGTACGCTCAGGAGTTTCGTTGCGCGAACCGACACGGTAGAGCACATTGACCGCCACCATCTGCGTCGTACGCAGTTGGCAGTGGACGAGGCGCAGGCCGTTGGAAAGGGTTGTTCGGTTGATAATCATCGTCAGTCAAAAAAAACTGGGCGCGAAGTTAGCACAAAAAATCGAGATAGTCAACTTTTTACGCCCTTTTTCCACAGTCAATACCTCGCCCTCCTGCAGCACAAACATACCCTTTCTGAAGAATAAACTCATCTCAACCGCAGTTGAAACTCAAAATTTAAGTTATATTTATACAAATTCAAGTTAAATTTGCATAAATTTAAGTTATATTTATGGAAATTTAAGTTAAATTTTGAGTTTCAACTGCAGTGTGGCTGAGTATGTAGTTCGGCACGTCTGTTTTTCCACTGCAGCACAACTGTTTTTCCACTTCGGCGCACAAACAAGCACCCTGCGACACGTGTCCGACTGTGCCATGTACGCCCAGAAACAAAGAAAAAGGGCAATTGTGCAATAAAAACAGTAAAGATTCGTTTTATTTAGGATAGTGTATGCGCCTACGCGCAGGTAAGTGGTCTACGCGCAGGTAACTGAGAGAATCCGTTTTGAGACGCCCTAAATACTACATATTGCTTCTGCTGTTCGTGATTTGCGGTCTTGCCACTGCAGATAACGGGCTGTGGTTGTCGTACGCACCGACGGCTCCCGTGCCGGTGGAGGTGGCTCCGCCCGACACGCTACCCCGACGGGTGAAGAAGACGGACTATCCGCATGGTGACCGCCCGCAGAACTACTCCTACGACCTCGCCGACCCCGACAACCTGAAGACCGAGGCTGGCGATTATGACGAGAAGTCGGGCATGTATAAGGTCGGTTCGAAACTGGGCGAAAACTTCCTCTCGGCTCCGTGGCTGATGACGCCGCAGGAGTACGGCCGATGGACCGAGCGCCAGCAGATGGACCGCTACTTCAAGGAGCGCAACGACTCGCTCTTCGTACACAAGGGCAAGGAGAAGTTCGACTTCTCCAACATGAAGTTCGACCTCGGTCCTGCCGAAAAAATCTTCGGTCCTGGCGGCGTGCAGATTAAGACACAGGGAAGTGCCGAGGTGAAGATGGGCTACACCTACAAGTTCACCGACAACCCGTCGCTTTCGGAGCGTAACCGCAAGCAGACGAGTTTCGACTTCGACGAGAAAATCAACCTCAACGTCACGGCCAAGGTGGGCGACAAGATGGACTTCAACATCAACTACAACACCGACGCCACCTTCGAATTTGACTCCAAAAACCTGAAACTGCAATACGAGGGCAAAGAGGACGAAATCGTCAAGAAAATCGAAGCTGGTAACATCTCGTTCCCCTCGAACAACTCGCTCGTGCAGGGTGCCTCGACCCTGTTTGGCATCAGCACCGAACTCCAGTTCGGCAAACTCCGTCTGGCTGCTGTCGTCAGCCAGAAGAAGTCGCAGTCGAAGAGTGTCAGCGCACGTGGCGGCACCAGCCTCACTCCCTTCGACATTCAGGCCTACGACTACGACGAAAACCGCCACTTCTTCCTCGCACAATTCTTCCGCGACCAGTATAACAAGGCCTGCTCCACCCTGCCCACCGTCACCAGCGGCGTGACCATCACGCGCGTTGAAATCTGGGTGACCAACACAGGCGGACACACAGAAAACACACGCAACATCATCGGTTTTGTCGATCTGGCGGAGAAAAACAAAATTAGCAATCCGACCCAGTGGAACCCAGGAACGACCGACCAGCCGCAGAACAGTTCCAACACACTCTATGCCGACATCGTCACCAAACACCCTGCGGCACGCAACATGAGCGAAACCAGCAGCGAACTGGCATTCCTGTCGGGCGGCGTCGATTACGAAAAAGTGGAGAATGCGCGACTGCTCACCTCGTCGGAATACAAACTCAACTCCCACCTCGGCTACATCTCCCTGCGCCAGACGCTGCAAAGCAACCAAGTGCTCGCCATTGCATACGAATACACCTACGGCGGACAGACCTTCCAGGTCGGCGAGTTCAGTGCCGACGTGAAGGATGGCGACAAGGCCCTCATCGTCAAGTTGCTCAAGAACACGAGCAACTCACCGAAGATGGGCAACTGGGACCTGATGATGAAAAACGTGTATGCCCTCGGAACGACCACCGTACAGCGTGAAAAGTTCAAGATGGACATCAAGTACCTGAGCGACACCACCGGCGTCAACCTCAGTTATATCCCCGAAGAAGCCTGGAAACAGACCACACTGCTCAAGATGATGAACCTCGACCGTCTGGACGACTCGGACAAGCCCCGTCCGAACGGCAAGTTCGACTTCATCGAAGGCTACACCGTCGATTCGCAGACAGGACGCATCTACTTCCCCGTCGTTGAACCCTTCGGCGACTGGCTCCGCCAAGTCATCGGCAACGACGCCGTGGCCGACAAGTACTGCTACGACGCCCTGTACGACTCGACCAAAGTCATCGCCCGACAGATTTCCGAATTCAACAAGTTCTCGTTCATCGGCGAGTACAAAGGCTCGTCAGGCAGTGAAATCGACCTCGGCTCGATGAACATCCCGCAAGGCTCGGTCCGCGTCACCGCCGGAGGCGTCGAACTGACCGAAGGCACCGATTACAAGGTGGACTACTCGCTGGGCAAGGTCACCATCATCAACCAAAGCATTCTCGACGCCGGCACCAACGTCAACGTCAGCCTCGAAAGTAACGAGGAATACGGCATGGTACGAAAGACGATGCTCGGACTCAACTGGAGTTACGACTTCACAAAGAACTTCCAGTTGGGCGGTACCTTCATGCGACTGACGGAGAAATCGCTCACCTCGAAAGTGGCGATGGGCAGCGAACCGCTCAACAACACCATCTGGGGCTTGCACCTGAACTGGAAGACACAGTCGCAATGGCTGACTAACCTGATTGACAAGATTCCGCTCATCGACGTGAGCCAGCCTTCCAGCATCTCGCTCTCGGCCGAAGTGGCACAACTCATCGCCGGCAATGCCAAAGACGTGCAAGGCAACGCCTCCTACATCGACGACTTTGAACAGACCAAGCAGCGCATCAGCGTGAGCGACCCGCAAGCATGGATGCTCGCCTCCACGCCCAAAAACCTGCAGTACGGAACACTTTCAAACGATGTGAAGTACGGCTACAACCGCTCGTTGCTCGCCTGGTACTACATCGACCCGCTGTTCACCCGCCGCTCGTCAAGCCTGACGCCAGGACACATCAAGGGCGACCTCGACCAACTCTCCAACCACTACGTCCGCGAGGTCTATGTCCGCGAGGTCTATCCGAACAAAGACACCAACCAAGGCGAGAGCAACACGCTCAATGTGCTCAACATGGCGTACTATCCCAGTGAGCGCGGCCCCTATAACCTCGACCCCGACCTCACACCCGAAGGTTTGCTGAACGACCCTGCCAAGCGTTGGGGCGGCATGATGCGCAAACTCGACTACAGCGACTTCGAGACATCCAACGTCCAGTACATCGAGTTCTGGATGCTCGACCCCTTCATCTACACAAAGGACGACCCGAAGTACGGAGGTGACTTTATCATCAACCTCGGCGACGTCAGCGAAGACGTACTGAAAGACGGAAAGAAATTCTACGAAAGCGGTATGCCCGTCAGTTCCATCACCAACTATACGGAAACGGCCTGGGGACGTGTGCCCAACGAGAAGAGCGTGGTCTATTCCTTCTCCAACGAAAGCGGCGCACGTCAGAAGCAGGACATCGGTCTGGACGGACTTGCTGACACGGATGAACGCACCTACACAGTCTATAGCAACTACCTGAACGAGATTCGCAGTAAACTCTCGCCCGAAGTTTTTGACCGCTTCTACAACGACCCCTCTGGCGACGACTATCACTACTTCCGCGGCTCCGACTTCGATGCTGCACAGACCACCATTCTCGACCGATACAAGCGCATCAATGGAGTGGAAGGCAACTCGCCCAACTCCGACGAAAGCGGTGAAAGTTATTCAACCGCCTACAAGACAACCCCCGACGTGGAGGACGTCAACCAGGACTATACGATGAATGAGTACGAGAACTTCTTCCAGTACAGAATCTCGCTGCACCCAAGCGACCTGCAGATCGGACGCAACTACATCGTCGATGAGCGTCGCTACAATGCTCATCTGCGCAACGGTAAGGAAGAAGAAGTATCATGGTATCTCTTCCGCATCCCCGTCGATGCATACGAAACAAAGGTGGGCAGCATCGACGACTTCTCCAGCATCCGCTTCATGCGTATGTACCTTACACAGTGCAGCGAACCCATTGTCCTGCGCTTTGCCAGTCTTGACCTCGTGCGTGGCGAGTGGCGCAACTATTCACAGACACTCTATACGGGCGACAAGCCCAGTGTGAGCGGTACGCTGCGCACGGCTTCGGTCAACATCGAGGAGAACAACGACAAGCGACCCGTCAACTACGTCTTGCCACCAGGCATCAGCCGAATGACCGACCCGTCGCAGCCACAACTCACCCAGGAAAACGAGCAGGCACTCTCGCTCACCGTCGAGAACCTGGCTCCTGGCGATGCACGTGCCGTCTATAAGACCATGACGCTCGACCTGCGCCATTACAAGCATTTGCAGATGTTTATCCATGCCAATGCACTTGAAGGCGACACAGAGTTACAGAACGACCAGATGAGCGTGTTCCTGCGCATGGGCAGTGACAACAAGAGCAACTACTACGAGTATGAGATACCTCTGAAACTCACTCCGGAAGGACACTACGACACCTACACCGCTCAAGGCTGTCAGGCAGTATGGCCCAATGAAAACATGTTGGACATCGACTTCAGCGTCTTCACCAGTGTGAAGCACGAGCGCAACAAGGCCCGCAGCCGAGGACAGGCCACCTACACACAGATGTTCAGCATCTACGACGGCGACCGTCCGTCGAACAAGATCAGCGTGATGGGTAATCCGTCGCTGGGTGAGATCAAGACCATGATGATTGGTGTGCGCAACAACAGCCGTCGCACAGGCTCGGTCGAAGTGTGGGTGAACGAGTTGCGTATGCAGGATTACAACAACGAAGGCGGCTGGGCTGCACAAGGCAACCTGAACGTGCAGTTGTCCGACCTCGGCAACATCAACCTGACAGGTCATTTGGAGACAGCCGGCTTCGGTGGTCTGGAGCAAGGCGTGAACGAGCGTCGCGATGACAACCTCTACGAATGGAGCATCACAACTCAGTTCGAACTCGGCAAACTCTTCCCCGAGAAGTGGAAGATGCAGTTGCCGCTCTACTACTCCTACAGTTATCAGAAGATTTCGCCGAAGTACAATCCCTTCGACACCGACATGTTGCTCAAGGATGCGCTCGACGAACTGGAAGGGGCCGAACGCGACTCGTTGCGTTCGCTCACTGAGACCGTGACGAAAAACAAGAACTTCTCTCTCTCCAACTGGAAGTCCAACTACGTCAGCCGCAAGCCGATGCCTTACGACCCTGCCAACTTCTCCTTCAGTTACTCGCATAGCCAGCGCTACAAGGAGGGCGAAGTGATTGTCTATGAGAACGACGAGCAGTGGAAAGCCAACATGTCGTACAACTACACACCAAAGTACAAGACGTGGGAGCCGTTCAAGAACATGAAGGGCAAGTCGAAGTGGCTCGACCTCATCAAGGCACAGAACCTGAACTACCTGCCGCAGTCGTTCGCCTTCAACACCGACATCCTACGCTCCTACTACGAACTTCAGGAACGCGACATCGACGCCGGCACCAAATTGCCCGTTCACTATTCCAGCCAGTTCCTTTGGAACCGTGAACTCTCCATACGCTGGGACATCTTCAAGTCGCTGAAACTCTCGTGGACGTCGGCCACCCATGCCGAGATTGAGGAACCGAAGTTTGAGGGTCAGAACGTCGCCATCAACAAAGACCTCTACCCCGATGCCTACGAAGCATGGAAGGACTCAGTGAAGCACAGCCTGCTCTCGTTCGGACGTCCGCTCACCTACAATTCCACCTTCAATGCGTCGTATCAGGTGCCGCTCAACAAGATACCTATCCTCGACTGGACCAACCTCGATGCCACCTACAACTCGACCTACGGATGGACGCGCGGACAGGAACTGGCCGACGGCACGTCGCACGGCAATACGGCAGTCTCGCAGCGCACCCTCAACATCAACGGTAAACTCAACTTCGAGAACCTCTACAAGAAGTGGAAGTTCCTCGATGAGGCGAACAAGCGCTTCTCTGGCACATCGCGCCAAAGCAACCAGAATAGCCGCAACAATCCCCGCAATGCGACAAAGAAGGCTGGCGATGCAGCCAAGAATCTCGACAACAAGAAGACAAACGTCAAGGACGACGGCAAGAAGCAGAAAGGTTTCTCACAGAAGGTGACGCTGAACGATTCGACCGCCATCGAGGTGAAGCACGGACAGAACTCGCGCCGCATCATCGTGCGTGCTAAGAATGAGAAGGGCCGTTCCTATCCGATTAAGTTCAAGAAGGTGGATGAAAACACCATCCGCATTACGAACAAGGACACCATCCCCATCGAGGTATTCGTGACAGCGAAGCCCAAACTCGAAGACGCCGGTTGGTACAAGGCTGCGCAAGTGGCTGCACGCGGACTGATGATGGTGCGCAATGCCAGCATATCCTACCGCAACACCTACGCGCTGACTCTGCCTGGTTTCTCGACCGAAATCGGCGACTTCTTCGGTCAGAGAAAAATTGGCGGAATGCTGTCGCCTGGCCTCGACTTCGCCTTCGGTATGATAGACGACGGCTATGTGCAGAAGGCTGCCAACAACGGATGGCTTCTTCAGGACGATGCCTCGCTCACGACTCCTGCCACAAGCAGTTCGATGGAAGACCTCCAGTTGCGTGTCACACTCGAACCCATACGCGACCTGAAAATCGACCTCAACGCATCGCGCACGGTCAACAAGGCAAAGAGCATCCAGTTCATGTACGCCGGTATGCCGACCACCGAGACGGGTAGTTTCAACATGACGACCATCTCGCTGTCAAGTGCCTTCGGCAGCAACGGTGACATCAACGACAACTATCACTCGGCATCGTTCGACAAGTTTGTGCAGAGCCTTCCCGTCATCCAGCAGCGTCTGGAGCAGCAGTATGCAGGCACGACCTATCCTGCTGCCGCAGGCGAAGCCTTTGCCGGCAAGCCCTACAACCCAGAAAATGGTGGTGTGAGCCTCTATTCCGCCGACGTCATGATTCCAGCCTTCTTGTCGGCCTATTGTGGCGGCGATGCCATCAAGCATCCGCTCGACATCTTCCCGAAACTCAGCCGGATGCTGCCCAACTGGAAGATTACGTACAGCGGACTGACCAAACTTCCCTTCTTTGCCGACCACTTCAAGTCGTTCAACATCAACCATGCTTACAAGTCGATATTCGCCATCGGTGCCTACAACTCCTACGCCAACTGGATGTCCTCCATCGGCGGCATGGGCTTTGTCCCCGATGTCACGTCGGGCCATCCTGTACCCTCGTCGATGTACAACGTCTCGACCGTCAGCATCAACGAGCAGTTCTCGCCGCTCATCGGTGTGGACATGACCTTCAACAGCGGACTGACGGCAAAGGCGGAGTTTAGGAAGACCCGTGTGCTGAACCTCTCGATGACGAGCGTGGCGCTGACGGAGAACTTCTCCGACGACATCGTCCTCGGCTTCGGCTACAAAATCAAGGACCTCAACCTCTTCGGCGCCAAGAACATCCAGAACCCTGAGCGCGCCAAAAACAAGAAAAAGAGCAAGAAGGGCAAGAAAGGTGCCGAGGAGGAGACGACCAACAAGAACAGTGCGAGCAGCAACGCACGCAACCGTAGCGGCATCAGCCACGACCTGAACATCCGTGCCGACTTCTCGTACCGTATGCAGAATGCGCTCAACCGCAACATACAGACGCTCATCACGACTGCCACCAACGGTTCGACCGCCTACAAGGTTTCGGTCACTGCCGACTATACCTTCTCGCGGATGCTGACCCTCAGCGCATTCCTCGACTGGCAGAAGAACGTGCCGCTCGTCTCTGCCACGTCATACCCCACCATCACTGCAGATTTCGGCGTCTCGATGAAGTTCTCACTCACCCGATAAAGACTCTGCAATCGACCTTGCCGACACACCACACCGACATGACAGCAACACCACAGAATACACGTATCAGCGCGGCTTTGCACCAGCAAGACTGGGCCACGCTCGACACCCTGCTGACACATCTGACCAACACCGAATTTCGGAAAGCCGAACGGATGTTGCGCGACGAGGTGTTGCCCACATTGCCGAACGACGACTTCTGGGCTGCCTACCTGCACCTTATTATATATAAGAGGCAGGCATTCCTGTCGGGCATCCGCGCCGTCGGCCGTCTGGCACAGGAACGAACCCTGCGCTTCGACACCCCACCAGCACAGCAGGTGGCCGACACGCTCGACCAGCCACAAGCACTCAAAGTCATCGACATGGCTCTGCCCCTCATGCAGAACCAAAGCCAGATTACGGGACTGTTCCGCCTGTTCCACATCGACGACGAACACCGACGTGTCACCCTGCTCATCCGCATTGACACCCCCCTCGCCTACTACATGCTGTTCCGTGCGCTCTGCCACATTCCCGACAACCGGACACTCGCCCTCCGCTGCTACCGCTTCATCTTGCGGCGACAGAACGACCGCGCCTACAACATGGCCTCCATCCTGCGCACCTACTTCGGGTTGCACGAAGCAAAGGAACAACTCTCGCTCCGTATCGAGCCCTACGAACTCTCCTTCCTCGACCGCAACTACGAACGCTTCTGCTACGTTCTCGACGGCAAGCGACCCAAAATTTAACCGCTCCCAATGTCACAAAATCGTTATGCGCGCGTATTATATATATAAGTACAAGTAATTGAAGTTTCGCAAATGATAGAACCATGATTATAAGGATTTAATATGTTCAATTAACAATTAACAATGAAAAATCTGCGGTTATAAAAAACATGATTATTGGGATTTTGAGGATTTTTACTTTGAACTTCCGTTTACATGAATTTATGGAGACATTACTTCCTATTGTAGGGACGACCCGTGGGGTGTCCATGACGGAACTACGTTGTTATAACTTCCTTTCAAGTTGGAATTCTTTTAATCCTATTAATCCTGTTTATAACTCAACTTGCGATAGTTAAATATAGGTAATCACATTTATTACAACAACCATTATGAAAACATTTGCATTCCTCCTGGCAACCCTGCTGTGCACACTCACCGCTACAGCCCAGGAAACAACGGACTTCAAGCCCACCTACAAGTACCGCATTCAACTGAAGGACAAGAAGCACAACCCTTACAGCCTGAAGCGCCCTGCCGAGTTTCTCTCGCAGAAATCCATCGCCCGACGCCAGCGTCAGCATCTCAAGGTGAACAAGACCGACCTGCCCGTCACACCGCAATACGTCGAGCAAATCAAGGCGCAAGGCGTCGCCATCTGCTCCACCTCGAAGTGGAACAACACCGTGCTCGTCGAGACCAGCGACACCCTGCTCATCCCTCGTATTGAGGCGCTGCCCTTCGTCAGCGGTGTCCGCAAGGTTGCCACCTACAGCCGTCCTCGCAAGAAGAACACGGCCGACCGCCACGCACTCATCAAACCAGAAGAACCTCTGCCAAGCCCCGCTGAAGGAAACACCAAGGATGACCGCACTGAAGCCGTGCGCGAAATGTTCAAACAGACACACCCCAATGCCTCGGCCGACAGCATTGAGATTGCCGTCCGCTTCTTTGCCGACACATTCATGTCGAACATGCGCATGGACGACGATGAGGAAGACGACGAGGCTGCTGCTGCCGAAGAGAAGCCTTTCAACTACTACGGCCAAGCCACCCGCCAGATTGAGCAACTGCATGGACAGGCCCTGCACGAACGCGGTTTCCGTGGACGTGGCATGACCATTGCCATCATCGACGGCGGTTTCTACAACGCCGACATCATTCCCATGCTCAGCCAGACCACCATCCTCGGCACACGTGACTTCGTCGAGCCTGGCAACGATGTCTATGGCGAAGAGAGCCACGGCATGATGGTGCTCTCCTGCATCGCCACCAACACACCTGGCAAGTTCGTCGGCACCGCTCCCGAAGCCTCGTTTTGGCTCCTGCGCAGCGAAGACGGCGATTCGGAACAGCCAGTGGAGGAAGACAACTGGGCAGCCGCTGTCGAATTTGCCGACAGCGTCGGTGCCGACGTGGTCAACACCTCGCTCGGCTACTCGAAATACGACGATCCCGCCGACAAAATTAAATACTACGAAATGGACGGCCACACCTGCCTTGCCTCCAACAGCGCTTCAATGATGGCATCGAAGGGCATGGTGCTCTGCAACAGCGCCGGCAATGAAGGTGACAACCAGTGGAAACTCATCAGCGTGCCTGCCGATGCCGACGACGTGCTGACCGTCGGTGCCCTCACTTCCGAAGGCAACAACACCCAATTCTCCTCGCTCGGAAACACGGCCGACGGCCGCATCAAGCCCGATGTGATGGCCATGGGACAGGCGTGCACAGTCCTCTCCACCCGAGGTACCCTCACGACCGCCAGCGGCACCTCGTTCGCCTCGCCCATCATGTGCGGCATGGTCACTTGCTACTGGCAGGCCCATCCCACCCTCACCGCCCTTGAAGTGGTGAAGGCTGTGCGTGCGCTCGGCGACAACGTCGAACACCCCGACAACGTCTTCGGCTTCGGCACACCCGACTTCAGCAAGTAAAACCATGCAAAGTCTCACCCTCTACGAACTCAACACCTACGTCCGGCGTGTCGTCGAAAGCCACTTCGACGACACGCTGTGGCTGCGTGCTGAACTTGCCGAGGTGCGTGAGAGCCGCGGTCACTGTTACCTCGAATTCATTCAAAAAGCCGACGACGGCAACAACATCGTCGCTCGGGCTCGCGGTCAGGTATGGGCCAACACATGGAACTTCCTGCGCCCTCACTTCGAAAAGACCACAGGTCAACGGCTTGTGGCAGGCATGAAAGTGCTTGTCGAAGTACGTGTCACCTTCCACGAAATCTACGGCTACAGCCTCACCATCGTTGACATAGACCCCACCTACACCCTTGGCGATATTGCCAAAAGGCGGCAGGAAATTCTCAACAAACTGGAAGAAGAAGGGGTGCTCAACATGAACAAGGAACTGCCGCTGCCCCGACTGCTGCAACACATCGCCGTCATTTCCTCAGCATCGGCAGCAGGCTATCAGGACTTCTGCAACCAACTGGAACAAAACGCTTACGGCCTCGCCTTTTGCACACAACTCTTCCCTGCTGTCATGCAAGGCGATGCAGTCGAGAGCAGCATCATCAGCGCACTGAATGACATTGCAGACCAACTCGACACATGGGACTGCGTAGTCATCATTCGCGGAGGCGGTGCGGCAGCCGACCTAAACGGCTTCGACACACTTGCTCTGGCAGAGAACGTGGCGCAGTTCCCCTTACCCGTCATCACAGGCATCGGCCACGAACGCGACGACACGGTCATCGACCTCATCAGCCACACCCGTGTGAAGACACCGACGGCAGCAGCAGAGTTTCTCATTCAGCACCAACTTGAAGAACTCACCCTGCTGAACAGCCTTGCAGACCGCATCACACGCTGCACCAGCGAACGGCTCCGTACAGAGCAGTTGCGACTACAGCGCATCGCCCAGCAACTCCCCTCGCTCTTCACCCTCAGAAAAAGTCAAGAGGAGCAGCAACTGCAACTAATCTGGCAACGCGCCACTCATGCCATATCCACCCGTCTCACCCAACAGCAACACCGGCTCGCACTGGCTGAGACAAAACTCAAAAGTGCCAACCCTGAGCAAATCCTGCGTCTCGGCTTCAGCATCACACGCTTGAACGGACACGCCCTCACCGCTTCCTCTCAAGTTCAGCAGGGCGACACCCTCACGACGACCCTTGCCCACGGCACCCTCACATCCACAGTCACACCCTCATCCCCATGAACACTACATCCACCTACACCGAAGCCATGGCACGTCTTGAATCCATCGTCCGCCAAATTGAGAGCGGAGAGATGGACGTCGATGCCCTGACCACACAACTCAAGGAGGCTAAACAACTCGTTGCGCTCTGCCGCCAACGCCTCACCACCATCGACAACGAAGTCAAGAAAATCCTCGACGACAACGATGAGCCAAATGTGAAAGAAAACTAAAAGAAACCTAAAAGACTTTAACACAGTTGGTCAGGTCGTATTTTTTTCGTAACTTTGCAGCCGAATTTGTGTAACAACGTCAAAATCACTGCATTTCCTATACATGGAGAAGACGCTCGTCATTCTGAAACCCTGCGCTGTACAGCGCGCCATCGTCGGACAAGTCACCGCTCGTTTTGAGCGCAAAGGACTTCGTCTTGCAGGCATGAAGATGATGCAACTGACCGACGAACTCCTCAACGAGCACTACGCCCACCTTGCTAACAAGCCCTTCTTTCAGCGAATCAAGAACTCCATGATGGCGGCTCCCGTCATCTGCTGCTGTTATGAAGGCGTCGATGCCGTCGAGACCGTACGGTCCATGACAGGCTCGACCAATGCACGCAAGGCAGCCCCAGGCACCATCCGAGGCGACTTCGGTATGTCGTTCCAGGAAAACATCATCCACACCAGTGACTCCCCCGAAAATGCAGTCGTAGAGTTGAACCGCTTCTTCCGTCCAGAAGAAATCTTCGACTACAACCAAGCCCCCTTCCAGTTCCTCTACGCCAACGACGAATACTAAATAGCCCCATCTATGCTGCAACATCGTTGCAGCCCAAAAGAAAGATATATGACACTCAGAAACATCAAGAAGACACTTGGAGCACTGCTCCTCACAACCCTCACAGTAAGCGCAACCGCGCAGGACCTCATCGCACGTCAGGCACCTATCGACCGTCGTATGAAAGACGTCAGCAACGTATCACTCGGAACATCTTTCGCCAACGCCGACCTCAACGACCCTGCAGCCAACATCTACACCACTTGGGTGAACAAAGGACATAAGAACGCCCCTGGCTATGCAGCCGCTGGCACACGCATCGACCTCCGCGGCTTTGCCATGCCAACCCCTTCACGCAAAATCAACTCACCTTTCGGTCCGCGCTGGGGACGTACCCACGAAGGACTGGACATCAAGGTATATATCGGCGACACCATCTGCGCAGCCTTCGACGGCAAAGTGCGCGTCGTTGACTATAACGCAAACGGCTACGGCTACTATGTCGTCATCCGTCACCCCAACGGCCTCGAAACCCTCTACGGACACATGTCGAAGCAACTCGTCAAGCCCGACCAGATCGTCCGTGCCGGACAGCCCATCGGACTCGGCGGTAACACAGGACGCTCCACAGGTTCACACCTCCACTTCGAGACCCGTCTGTGCGGACAGCCCATCAACCCAGCCCTCATGTTCGACTTCGAGCATCAGGACGTCACAGGCGACTTCTTCACCACCACACGCGCCTACGGCGAACAGACTGCCAGCCGCAAGTAAAACCAAGAAAACAGCATAAACCCTCCCCCTGTCAACATCAAGGGGAGGTTTTTTTATGAACACACCCGACCCGTACATAGCCCGCCTGCGCAGTGATATCGAAGCAGAGGTAGGACGCAAAATCCGCACACCGAAGGACTTTGACTTTCTCTCCGCCTGCATCGCTGATCGTTTGCACCAAACCATTAGCATCTCTACACTCAAGCGAGTGTGGAACTATGTCGCGTCGGATGCGACACCACGCCTCTCCACCCTCGACATCCTCGCACAGTTCGTCGGCTCCAAGGATTGGGAAGACTACACCACAAAAGACACAGAAACCGCTGAAACAGCGGAACAACAGAAATACACAGAAAAAAACGGAAACACACAGAAATTACCGAGTTTTTCCGAGAAATTCCGAGTTTTTCTGTTGTTACTCCTTCCACTGACACTCATCCTTCTCGGACTTTGGTTCTTCCACTCTACCTATCGGGGGGAGACGGAGAGAGACCACATCATCCACAAAGGGCAGACCTTCGCCCACTACGACGACATCCACCGCCTCTTCGGCATTCAGGTACGCGACGACGCTCCCTGGTACCAGTCCGTGCCCCACAACGACGGTCTCTTCGTGTGGACACCTCAGTATCAGAACCCCAACTGGCACAACGAAGGCGATTCAGCCCTGCTGTTCCCCACCATCACCGAATACTGGGAACCCGACAGCCTGAAAGAGGACCCTAAGTCGCAGCAAATCCTCCAGCACATGAACAACACGGGCTACTTCTTCGCCCTTCGCATGAACGACATACGCATCACCTTCATGCAGAACCTCACCGACTCCGGCTTCGTCTTCCTCGGCGTCTATCGCTTATCACTCTCCGAAAGCAACACCACCCACATCGTCTATGAGCGCGTTGCCGACGACTGCGACCTCACCCGCCTCGGAGACCTCAGGCAACTCCGCAACTAACACGGACATCTATTTGAAACACGGATTCCACGTAACATATTTTTTACTCATATTGCTGCGCAATCATTGAACGAATGGAACGAATCAATTTGTTTCATTCGTTCAATCTGTCCGTAGGGCGATGTTGGATGTTTCACGCAGAGAGCGCAGAGATATAATCAACTAAGTAAGTAAAAACCTGCACAGAGAAGCGCACGGGTCCGTGCGCGAGGACGCAGAGAACTGTTAACACGGACAGGATGTAAGTTGTTGTACTCTGCGGCCTCGCACCGTCAGGTGCGTCTCTGCGGAACGTAAAATCGTAAGAATGACTAAAAACATCTCTGCGCTCTCTGCGCCTCTGCGTGGAATTAACATATTGCTGCGCAATAATTAAACGAATTTAACGAAAAAGAATTTGTTTCATTCGGTTAATCGGCCCGAAGGACGATGTTCTAAGATAATTGACGGAGATTGTGCTGGTATTTATAACGATTGACGTGATAAAAAAATCCGTTTCATCCGCGACATCCGTGTTCCAGTGATAAAAAACGCCCCAAATTCCCGCGTGAACCAATTTGAACCAGCAAATGAACCAGTTGCCATCACACCATATCGCACGGAAAACCCTAACTTTGCATACGAAAAAATAAGATAAAAGCAAAAAAACGGCTCACAAGTGAACAACTTTCGTGGAAATTCCTTATCTTTGCCATCGTAACGAATGCGAGTGGCATTCGACATGAGGAAGCACCAAGCGCTCCGTCCGTCAGTAAATCTGGTAAATTTCACTGTATAATAGGACCGAGACTGAAAGGCGTTCCTCCTGTTGTGGGTATATAACTGTCCAGCAACAGGTGTGAGCCGTTCCTTTTCATTCTCCATTATACGGGTATTACCAGAACCTACTGACAGGGAATGTCGGAAGGCTCACACTTCGTGCGTACGTATGATACACTATTATTATCACTAACAATAACTCAAACTAATAATTAAGTAGCCATGGCATGTATCGTAACAAGCGCCTCTAAGACAAAGGCAATGACGTTAGCACAGAAAATTAACAATTATTTGAAAGTGAGTTTGACATACAAAAAAGACCCTTCGTTAAACCATTATGTCAGTCTCTGGGGGGACTTGGAGGAAGTTTCCAAAACACCTTCCAAAAATCTTATTAAACGATGTGTTTGCAACAGAAAACGGCACCAACAGCTTTTAAGCAACGTAGCAGTGAAAACGGCTGTAAGCAAAATCAATACTGCAGGCATTCTTTCGAGGAAATATACCAATTTTGAAGAACTATACGATGACCTTCTTAAATTGATTGGAACAGGAAAAACGGGCATCAGTAACTGTACGGTTTATGACTGTGCTCTCCGAGTTGGCAGTATAATGAGCCCCAAAGTTGAGCCGAAAGAATATGTGTACTATCACCGACATTTGTGTAAAAATGTTCGCCATATTTTTGGCATTTCACACTTGCCTCACCCCTATCGAATGAAATATGCCGATTTTGTAAAACTTGAACCAGCCTTCAAGAAACTCACACCTATTGAAGTTGAAGATTTCCTTTGCCTGATGTAAATCATGCTAGGAGAATGAATACAGAAATTTATAGTTAATAACTTTTTATCATTAATTATTAAAAAACGACACAAAGATGAAAATAAAAATGTTATTTTTGTTGACAACAGCATTTTTGATGTGTTGTCCAAGTTTGTCTGCAAGAGACGAATTTGAGAGTAATGGAATTCATTATGTAATTAACTTTAATGAAATCGAAGAACATTGCGCATGGGTTACTTCTACAGCAGGAACCTTTCTAAAAGATGGAGTTCAAAATGAATATACTGGCGATATTGTAATACCCGATAAAGTGTCACATGATGGAATAGAATATCGGGTTATTGGTATATATAGTAATGCATTCAAAAGATGCACACTAAATTCTCTTACGCTCTCAGAAGGTGTTACTTACTTATCTCCAGCAGGTTCTAGTGCGTTTGATAGCACGTATGTCGAATCCATCCATTTGCCAAGCACTTTTAGAATACCAAGTAACGCTTTTCATAATGGGATTAATGGTTATCGTCTTTTATCTGGATGCAAAGGATTGAAAAAGATTGTCATTGCATCAGACAATCCAATATATGATTCTCGTGACAATTGTAATGCTATTATTGAAACAGAAACTAATACGCTTTTGGAAGGATGCGAAAACACAACAATTCCCTCCTCTGTTGAAACCATTGATGCACAAGCTTTCTTAAACCGCGACATCAAGGACTGTCGTATTCCTTATGGCGTAAATTTTATAAAAGGAGGTGTGTTTGAGAACTGTAAGCAGTTGAAAAACGTAACCATATCAGAAAGTGTATCTCTGATTTATGCAGACGATTTATTTTATGGATGTGAGCTTTTAGAGACTGTAATTATTCCTGAAACAGCTATTCTGATGGGTGCACCCGAATACGACTGTGAGAATGAGAAAGCTATTGCCGGATCAATGTTTAGGGAATGTCATAGTCTGAATAATTTTCAGATACCAGACTATATCACGATTATTGGGAAGCAAGCATTTAGAGATTGTAATAATCTATCTTCAATTGTCTTACCCGAAAGTGTGTCCGACATTCGGGCTTTTGCTTTCAAAGGATGCGACAACCTTCATTCTGTAAATGTCTTAGCAGTAGTTCCTCCTTCCATCAAAGAATCTTGTTTTGATGCTTCTGCCTATTTCCGCATCTACCTTAATGTTCCCGAAGGCTCAGAGGATGCCTATCGTCAGCATGAGGTTTGGGGCAAGTTCCAATATATAAATGTTCCCGACTACATCCCAGGCGACGCTAACGGTGACAACAAGGTGAACGGTACGGACATCGTAGTGATTGCCAACATGGTGCTCGGGCGCAAGGACAAGAATGCGGCTGCCGATGCCAACCAGGACGGCAAGGTGAACGGCACGGACATCGTGGTAGTTGCAAACATCGTCCTCGGACGTGCTTCTGCTCCCGTTCGCAAAGCTCCTGCCGTGACCGAAAGCGGCTCGGCGACGCTCTCCATCGAGCCGTTCAACATCACGGCTGGCAGCGAGGCGACGATGACTATTGACCTCAATAATCCTGACGATGAACTGACGCTCGTACAGTTCGACCTCACACTACCGAAGGGACTGAGCATCAAGACCGTGGGCGGTGACTACGACATCGACATGGCAGGCCGTACGTCATGGCGCAAGCACTCACTCGATGCGAACCTCAACGACGGCTACTACACGTTCCTGCTCAAGTCGGACAGCAATACACCGATTAGCGGAACGGAAGGCGGCATCATTACCGTCACGCTCGTAGCCGACGCAACGTTCGACGGCGGCAAGATTGTCATTGACAACACCGTGCTGACGACTCCCGAGGAGGTGGAAATCAATCCTGCACGCTATGAGTACAGTCTGGGCGGTAACGAACCGACGCCTGTGCCTGAGGGAACTTGTCTCTTCATTGAGCCGTTTGACATCACGGCTGGCAGCGAGGCGACGATGACGATTGACCTGAACAATCCTGACGACGTACTGACACTTGTCCAGTTCGACCTCACGCTTCCGAAGGGACTGAGCGTCAAGACCGTGGGCGGTGACTACGACATCGACATGGCAGGCCGCACGTCATGGCGCAAGCACTCGCTCGATGCCAACCTCAACGACGGCTACTACACCTTCCTGCTCAAGTCGGACAGCAACACCCCGATTGACGGAACAAGCGGCGGCATCATCACCGTCACACTCGTGGCTGACGCAACGTTTGCTGGCGGAAAGATTGTCATTGACAACACCGTGCTCACCACGCCGGAGGAAGTGGAAATCAACCCTGTACGCTATGAGTACAGTCTGGAAGGTGCTACAGCCATCGAAGGTGCAGAGATTGTGAAGACCGACGACGGTTTCATCTACGACCTCAGCGGTCGTCGTGTCACCGACGCTAAATATCCAGGCATCTACATCCGCAATGGAAAGAAGTTCTACGTGAAGTAAATCAAAGTTAGTTAATAAAGTGAGGCGTGCGGCATTCGTTTGTTTCGAATGCCGCACGCTGTTTGTTTTTACACTTTTTTAAGAGAAAGTTAAAAAAATGTAAAAATTTTAACGGAATTGTTTGGGGGTATCAGATAAAAAGCGTAACTTCGCAGCGACAACCATTTATTGTTTCACACTTAAAAACCCTGAGAGAATTATGAAGAAAGTACTGATTGGTATGCTGGCTCTCGTGATGGCCGTTGGCTTCACTGCCTGCTCAAGCACTCCCTCAATGGAGGAAATCGTAGCATCTGCCAAGGCTGACGGCGCTAACTGGACCGTTGACCAGTGGAAGGACGCTTATCGTAACATGGCCATCAATGTCAAGCCCATGATGCTTGAGATGCAGGAAGCCATGAAGCTCGTTGACACTGACCCCACCAAGGCCATGGAAATGGTTGAGGCTGCTCAGAAGAAGTACGGCGACGTTGAGAAACTGATGGATGAATTCACCACCATCGCTGAGGGTACAGAGAACGGCAAGAAGGTAGCAGAAGACAAAGAGTTCGAAAAACAAATGATGGACGAACTCGGAATACCCGACCTGGACATGTAATCGAGTCCATTCAACGAATGAAAGGTCTGTGTCAATGGCACAGACCTTTTTTCTTTGTCTTTTCGACGATGTGACACACTTTTCTTCACAAATTCTCTGATTTCCTTGCAGTTATCAAGAAAAAAGCATACCTTTGTCACGATAACATCTATTGTTTCACTTATAAAACCAAAAAAATGAAGAAAATTCTGTTTGGAATGATGGCTCTTGCCATGATGTTCACTTTCAACTCTTGTAAAGACACCAAAGCTCCTGCTGAAACAACCGAGCCTACTGAAGAAGTGGCTGTTGAAGAAGAGGCTACTCCCGCTGCTCCCTCGATGGCAGACCTGATTGCTTCGGCAAAGGCTGACGGTGCTACTTGGACCGCTGACCAGTGGAAGGACGCTTTTCGCAACGTCATCATCAACTGCAAGCCCATGTTTGACGAGATGAAGGAAATGGAGGCTCTTCTTCAGACCGATCCCACCAAGGCTGTGGAAATGGCTCAGGGTATGGAGGAAAAGTACAAAGACCTGACCGCTCAGATGGACGAGTTCACCACCGTGGCTGAAGCAACTGAAATCGGTAAGCAGGTTAGCAACGACGAAGAGTTCCAGAAGCAACTTCAGGAAGAGTTCGACATTCCCGACCTCTAAACCAACCGTTTCAAACAAACGTAAAACGACCAGCCTGCCGCTCTGCGCGCAGGCTGTTTTTTCGTTTTTGCACACAAACGGCCCCATAAAAGGCATTTTATTGCGCAATTATTTGGTCAGTTCAAAAAAAACTCCTACCTCTGAACCTCGCTCGAAGGTACTCTTGTTCGGAAATAAAAAACATTTTTTTTGAAAAATATTTTGTATTTCGCTTACTTATTCGTACCTTTGCACCCGCAAAACAAAAATACATCGCGGAGTGGAGCAGTTGGTAGCTCGCCAGGCTCATAACCTGGAGGTCGCATGTTCGAGTCCTGCCTCCGCAACTTTTTCGACATTAACGCACTGCAAACCAGTGCGTTAATTCGTTAAAAAGAAAATCACATAGACAAATAACAGACAAACTTCTCCTTCGTTTTAGGCGTGTGGCCATACAAAACGGAGAAGAAAAAAATGCCTTTATCTGAACGAAAAACAGGTGCTCGCGTGACGGACATCCTTGCTTTCACTCCACCCAAGTTGCACCAGGGGAAAAAGTGGTTTGTTGACTTCCTCTGCTACGATCCCGTAACAGAAACAATGCGCCGGAAGAAATACCACCTCGACGGCATCAAGAAGATTTCAGACCGCAAACGTCACGGCGCAGAACTTGTTTCCAAATTATTGTATCGACTCCACCAGGGCTGGAACCCGTGGGCAGAGGTAAGCAGCACCAGGCAGTTTGCATCCCTCTCCAACATCTTTGACCTTTTCGTGCGCTGCATCCAAAGACAGCGCGACACGGGTGCGATGCGCCAGAAAACTTATCACTCCTACCACTCCATGCTCGCAAGATTCCGAGAGTGGTGTGAGTCCTGCCCTATCCGGCTTGTCTATGTCTATCAGCTCAACAAAACAGTACTGGTCGATTTTCTGGAATACATTTACTACGACCGAGAATCGTCCGCGCGCACGCGTAATAATTATAAGACGTGGCTGTATATGTTTGGCGGTTGGCTGATAGACCGTGGCTATATGACAGAGAATCCTGCTGCGAGCATCAAGACCATCAAAGAGGAGCCGAAGAAGCGTGACGCGCTCTCTGCTGAGCAGTTACAGCAACTCAGGTCATATCTGCTTGACAACGACCGACACTATCTGTTGGCATGTATGATGGAGTATTATGCCTTCATACGTCCAGAGGAACTGACCTGTCTGACCATCGGCGACATTCGTGTGAAGGAGCAAAAGATAGTCGTGCATGGTGAATGGTCCAAGAACCGAAAGGACGAAGCCGTCGGGCTCAATACAGAACTGATAAAAATGATGGTGGACCTTGAAATTTTCAAGTTCCCCTCACATTATTACCTGTTCGGTCGTCACTTCACTCCGGCGGCCGAGAAGACGACGGGTAGAATTTTCAGAGAGAAATTCGCTATACTTCGAAAGAAGTTTAAGTGGCCGGACAGCATCCAGTTCTACAGCCTGAAAGACTCCGGTATCCGTGACCTTGCCAACGCAGAGGGCATTGTCATCGCTCGCGACCAAGCTCGTCATGCAGACATATCGACGACCAACCACTATCTGAAAGGAGACGCGATGGCCATCCATCAAGAAACCACGACTTTCCACGGAAAGTTGTAATCAGGCGAACGGGCTTTCTGTAGCCGTGTAAGGAAGTTGGCAGAGGACATACATTCTCAGTGTTCGGCTAAAAGTACCAGGCTTGTGTCGGAGACTTAAGCCCTTTTAGACGGAAATAACACTGTGTATGTATGTCCTCTGCCAACTTCCTGGGCGGCGAAAGAAATCCGATTCGGGGCCTGGGGTGGGCATAACAACGGTCAAAACCTTTTGGTTTTGGCCAAAAAGAGTGCCATTCGGACAGAAGCACCGATATCTTCCAGGCGGCAGATGAAAGCCTGAGAAGATTTGCCTGTTGTGCATATATCATCAAAGACGAGGACTTGCTTTCCGCGAAAGAAATCCTCGTCGATATGTGCATAACAGAGCATATTTCCCGAACGCAGTGAGGAATCACGGTGTTTCTTCCTGCGATGGCCATTGACAGTAATGTAGTCGAAACCATTAATGGCACCGACGCGTTTGCAGAGTGCGGCAGAAAACCGACGGTATCTACAAATGGTTGTGCGTTGACAACTTGCAGGAATGAAAGCAATAACAGTTGATGACAAATCCATCAATGAAAGTGTTTGCGCCACAGCATCAACAGCCCACGCTGTAGCGTATTTTCGGCCATCCTTGAAATCAAGGATGCGTCTGTCGAGTTCTCTCTGCTCGAAAGACTCACGGCGGCAGTACCGCTGCGGGAAATAGTCGAAAAGGGCAAATTTCAACATAACTGTCATAGAAGAAAAGAACAGCCATCCTCAATCGAGGACGGCTGCTGTGTCAGACTTCTTAGCACGTGCTACGCGTTTTTTTACCGGTTTTTCTTCGCTAACTGGCTGAGTCACGGGAGTAGGTTCCTGTGCAGGTTTCTGCTTCTCTTTTGCCATCTCGAACAAGAGACGCTGAAGGCAGTCGTCGGAGATGTAGATGCCGGTCTGTTGCTTGAGTAGGAAGGCAAAGCGCATGGCTTTGTAGGGGGACTTACAGTAGGCTTTGGGTTGCGATTCGCCAGTGATTGACACTGCCCATACATTGTTGTTACTGCGATTAGATTTCACGCTGGATGTGATGATTCTTGTTTCCATGATTTTGTAGTTTTAATGAGTTGAACAAAGTATTTATTAAATTGAAGTGTCGAAATAATTCAGGTCGTAAACCTCGACATAGGTGATGTCCTCCAGAAGTGAGCTAGCCATATCCTCGGCAATTTCCGTAGCCTGTGAAAAGTTTTCGGCTTCGACTTCGTATTCATAGGATTCGCCTTCTTCTGTATTGACGACAACTTTGTAAAAGTTTGCCGGATAATAGCGGCGAGTGTGAAGCTTTCCTGTGGTGAAGAGTGATGTTTGAACTGAGTGTGTCATAATTCTTGTAAGTTTTTTTGTTAGACATTGATTTTGCACCGAGGCGCTCTTTGTAATTTTTACGTGCTTAGGTAAGTGACGCAGGATGACGGTTTGCAAGGATTCGGCAAAAGACCTGTCTGTTATTTTTCACCTTCAGGCGGGCAAAATTGTGCAGGCTGCAACGTAGCGAAGGCAAACAATTTTGTGAAAAATATTGCAGAACCAAGCGAGCACCGTGCGCAGCATCCTTGCTGAAGGAGAACGCAAACTAACTTTGCAAAGTAAAAAGTATCGGAGAGCGTCTATACGGCATGACAAAAGAGATGTCGGGAAAAACAAAAGAAGACATGCCAGGACAACCACTCCAAGCCAGGGAAGAGCAACACCAGCTATCCGTGCCATTCGTGTTGCCCATCACAGAAGAGGAGTCCAGAATACAGAACGAAGTCAGCCGATGCCAGCACAAAGGAAATGAGGAGATGCTCAGCACACCAAGGGGGACAAGAACTTACGAGAGTACATCGACCTGATGACACTAAAAAAAATGATTTGTGAACAAAAGAACGCAAATCCAAGAAACAAGCAACATCCAGCGTGTGAGACAATCCAGACTACAAGGGCAGGGAAAAATCGAGCAGCAACCTACCAAAGCCACGCACCCCACAAATTAAGCGTGCCAAAGCGCAAGCATCTGACCGCATCCATAAGACATGCTGCCGTATTCTCTGTGATGGCAAAGAGAAAGGAAACAGCAGCCGACCACCTCTTTCTCATGCCGCTGTCAGCGAAGAAAAACAAAAACGCGCAGCCTAAGAAGACTGCGCGCGGTGGAACGTGGAAAGCCTGAGCGGTTATTTGACAGGATAGAATTCACCTTCGACGGTTTTCCGAAGACCGTGGATGTTTATTCTATAATGAAGGAAGTTGCAGTACAGCTTCAAATTGCGGATAAAGAAATAGTTTTTAGCGTCGTAAATCGTAGATGTTAAAAAGTTTATCTTGTAAGTCCGAGAAGTGTCTATTTTCTGATTCAGTGAATAGACCGCATCATATAACGCCTTGGGTGCAAGCGAACGATTTTCGGGCATAATCTGATGCATGGAGTACTGGAACCGTCCTTCGTAGTAATTATATATATAACAATTTTCCATGTAAGGAACAACTCCGACTTGCGGCCACACGCTGGCAGCAAGAGTTTGAGGATAGTGTTCTGCTGTATAGCTGCCCAACGGAAAGCAAGATTGTACGCCCAAATATTGAAATACAGCCATGACACTAGAAACGGTGGCTTCCTTCATGCCTCCAGTAATGTAATCGTTTAGACCTTTTATTTCAATCTCTTTGTCTGAAGAAGTTTCTTCTAGAGAAATCGGGATGCTGGCAGACATCTGAATTTCCTGTGTTCTACCCGCATCTATATTATAAATCACGCCTCCCACATAAAGCATGACGCAGATTGCAGGGACAATACTGAATTTTGTCGATTCCTCAGAGTGCTCATCTACGACGGCCTGCAAGGTCATAACAGGATAGAAAAAATAGTTATAGCCTTCATTGCCAGAGCCATCATGAAAAATGCGCCGACGGATGACATAATGAACACCTGTATCATCTGCAACAAAGATGTTCTTTTTGTCAAATTCAGTAGCCATATCTATTCCGGCTCCAGTCAAAGCTTGATATGACGAATAGTGCAATTTTTGGCAGGACGCTATCAACTTCTCATCAAAACAAGCATACCGATACCAGTCGTAGCCTGGCAAATCATACGACACATTATCGTATGACACATTTTGGACTGCATCCAAATTAAATACTTTATCTGTTCCATCAATAACGCAGTCCGATTTGATAAACGTATCGACAGAATAATTTTGGTAGAAATCATGAACGCTGACAATCTTGACTTCCTTTTTTATTCTGTCATTCAGGAATACTACGTTGCACCATTCCTCTACGGCGGTAAGGAAGTCGTTCACCTTCCAGTCCGGGACCATTTTGTTGAAGTCGAGCGTGTCCGTCGTGTTCACGATGGCGACATTCTTCCACCGGGCGACGGTGCGCAGGACATTGGCCGTGACGGTATAGCCAAGCGCCTGGCAGACACGTTCGACGACCGTCACGAGGTATGGCTGTGCCCGCAGTGGCGTGTCTTCGACAAAATGGAGACTGAAATCGCCACTACGATTAGCGTCTGGACGATAAAGAGCATTAAACAGGTTCGACGCCCAATTATTGCCACCTCCCTCGCTGGGGAAGTATTCAAACGTCTTTCCGACGGGCGTGCAGACGAAGTCGAATGTGTCGGACGTGCCGTACAGCGAGTTCATTGCGACGGTGTAATCCAGTGCCGCGATACTGCCCATGTCGAGGGACTGGATGGTTGCATCGTCGGAAGCAGCGAGATAATTAAGTTCGGAATTGCTCGAGACAATCTGAATTTTAGCCTTGCCTTCTTCTATTGATAAAATCACTTCTGTGCCACTTATCAAACATTGTCCGCCGCAAAATAGTTCCGCCCGCCGCTTTTGTTGGACGACTTGATTGTTGTGTCTTATTATATGACCATATATTTGAGCGTTTTGCGGAACACGAAGATCAATGTCTATGTCATAAGTAAAATCACCCTTTCTTTCGAAAAATGGATTATAAACATAGTAATCAATCTCGATGTCTTGATCAAGCACAACCTGTTGTCGATTGATAAACAAACTAATCATGGTTATTTTCTTTTACGAGAAGCATTATTATTCATTTTTTTCACCAGTTCCTGCGCTTCGTTCACGCCACCTCGTCCCGTTGCGTAAGTCTCGGCAATGATAGGCAGATCGAAGCGCTCTTTGACGCGACGCATCGTGACGATGCATTCACGGAGCAGCCGCTTCGTCTCTGGGTCGGTCGCACTAATGGGCGACATGGCGGCAGACTTACGCGAAGTAGAGGATGCAGAAGGATTGCTGCCGTGTCCGGCTACGGCTGCGATATCTTCTGCTGTGAGGTTGCGGATGGTTCCGGCACGTTGTGCCTGGTCCAGCAGGTCGAGTACGGGTCGGACGGCTGCGTTGGCCACGGCGTAGCGGTTCGCCACGAACTCACCTGCATGGACGATTCCACGCGGCTCGTCCCAACGGCCGTCACCGGTGAAACCGCCTGTGTCATAATACTGCACACTTTGTTTAAGCGCGGCGAATGCAATCTTCACGGCTGCAAGTTTGGCCAGCGAAGCCCATGCCTTTCCGGCACCAACACCCGTCAACATCTGAAGTGTAGGCACAAGCATGGAAGCCTCTATCATTTTTTCGATGGCATCGAGAACCATGACGAGCATCGACTTGAAGGCACTCTGTACGTCCTTCCATTCACCGTTTATACCGTCTGCCAATGCATTTCCGAGGGACTCGCCGATACTGAGCGCCAGATCCGTGATGACTTTTCCCTTATCGTTGTAGAGTTTTATAAGAGCGTCGAGATATTCTTCGTTCTGCTTGTAGGCCTCGCTGTTTTTGTCGAGTTCCAGTTTCTTCATTTCCGCATCGTTGATTTCCTTGCGCAGTCTGAAGAAGAAACTGAACATCTCGCCGTTGTGTTCCTTCTGGAACGCTTCAGCACTAAGGATGTTTTTTTTCAAGATTTCCATCCAGCGTTTGTGTTCCTCTGAGTTTTCGAGAGCCTTTTCCCTTTGCTTCTGATATTTCTGCTGAATGTCTGCTAGTGTTTTTTGATAGACTTCTTCATTGAGCAAGCCCAAGGAATGAGCGCGGCCGACTGTTGCACGTTCCTCTTTTTCTTTTATTTCAAGTTCCTTTAATTGTTTCTTGTAGGAACTTAAATTAGCCGTTTCATTATTATTTAGGACAGCATCAAGTTTTTTCTTCGTCTGCAGGTAGTTATCAAGCACCTTAGCCTGCAGTTCTGCACGCTGCTTAGGTTCGAGTCCGGCAATCTTTAGAGATTCCTCAAGACGTTCGAGTTCCAGATCTTCGACAAGTTGGTTGTATTCTTGTTCCGATTTGATGTCGCCCTGACGATATTTTTCTTTTAGCGCATTCAGACGTTCAGCATATTTCGCCTCGATGGCCTCCAGTTCTTTCTTAACAGGGTCATTTTTGCCGGTTTTTGTTGGGGTAGTAGGGGCTGTTGGATTTGTTGGGGCCGTAGGAGTTGCTGGTGTGATGGCAACGTCAGAGTGTCTGAGTTCATCTTCGAGGGCGGAGATATTGCCAAGAGTTTTAGCAAGCTCATCATTTGCCTCTGCAAGAACTTCCTCTGCTTGTCTGAGTCGGCTTTCTGCATTTTGAACACTCACATTTAACCCCGTATTAAGTGCTCGTGTTCCAGAGGTGGACAATCCTGAACTCTGTGACATGGCAGAGAATTGTGCAGCTGCTGCAGCACGACTTGCATTAGATCGGGCTTCTTCCGCGTCTCGCACAGCTTTTTCCTGCTTGCGCTTATTACGGTACTGCTCTTCCAGTTCCTCCTGCGCAGCCTTCAGTTTGATTTGTTTTTCGAGCGAAACGAGGTAGTCGTCAATAGCCTGTTTGTTGTCACGAACCAAGCGGCCTTCTTCATCGAGTTCTCCAAGATAGTCAGGCACAATTTTGTGAAGTTCGTCGAGTGCTGCCTTTCGGTCAGCGAGCTTAGCCGTATTGTCATGAATGATTTTATTAAGCATGTCAACTTTGCCAGCCTCACGGGCGAACTCATCGGAAGCAGTTTTGTTAACTTTCTCAAGAACACGTGAGGCGGAAGTGGCTTCTTTGGTCAAACGTACCAGTTCGTATATGCCGATAGCAACAGTTGTAACGCCAGCGATGATCACGCCAAGTCCGTTGCCCTTACATGCAATATTAAAGGCACGCATAGCCACGGTCGCAGCTTGTGTCCCCTCTGTCACAAGAAGCCAACCCGCATGGAGCAGCAGGAGTGTGGCACGATAAACCCCTGCGATAGCATGTCCTGCCGTCACTGCAAGAGTCCACACTTTCTGCGCAGCCGTAGCCAGTGCAGTCTTAATGGTAAGCACATTATATGCACCGACTAGAATAAGCAACTCAACACCATATTCTTTTAGAAAACTCACAACAGGAGGAAGCATCTGGACAAACTTAGATGTCCAGTTGATAGTTTTGCTGAAGATAGGTGCCAAATCTTTGGCAAGCGCCATTCCTGTTTCGTTGAGTTGGTTTCTCAACTGTGCCATTTTCGCGGCCGTCGTTTCGCTATTGATAGCTGCTTGCTCAGTAGCAACATTGGTATCAGTCACAGCGGCAGTATACTCTTTAACCTTCTCCGTGTTGTCAATGAGGATTTTCGCCACATTGATGGCACGATCACCAAACATCTTCTGTAGGTCGCCCATGGAGAGGTTCTTCTTCGCCAGATTGTCGAGTGCCGTTTCCAGTCCGACGATGGCAGGATTGGTGTCGTCGGCGTCTGTCTGAAGTTTGAGCAGGAAGCGTTTGAGGGCTGTGCCGGCTTCCTCGGCCTTGATGCCTTTCTCACCGAGCATCTCAATCATGCCCACCAGCTGCTCGACGCTTACGTTTGCGCTGCTGGCAGCCACGCCCGCCTTGACGATGGCTGCTGCCTGGTCCGCCACATTGGCTGCGCCAAACTTCGACCCTGCAGCCAGCACATTCACATATCGAGCAGCCTGGTCACTTCCGGCACTGAACTGATTGAGTGCGGTAGTGACAGCGTTGACAGCATCGTTCAGTTCCATCTTTGCAGCCGTAGCCAGACGTAAGGCTTCAATGGTCACGGCATTCAAGGCTTCTTTGTCCTTCAGGAGTTCTGGTTTTGCAGAACCGACCAGCATATAGGCTTCGAGGATTTCCTTTGAAGACTGTCGGATGCGCAGACCGTTCTTTTCCATCGTCGTCGAAAGCGTTTCGGCCTGCTGTGTGAGCCACTGCACACTTTGGTCATCCAGTCCCGTCAATGCTTTCAAGTTAGCTGCGCTATCCTCTTTCTCGGCTGCTTGCCTGCGGAACTGGTTGAGTTTCATGGCCACTCCGGTGAGCGAAGCAATGAAAGAACTGATGACAATCGAATACTTCGAGAACATCTGATTGACACGCGCCAGCAATGACACGTGCGATTGTTCTACCAATTTCAATTGATTTCTGTGTTCCGCAAGTGCTCCCTGCAGAGTCTTCCACTTCTCTACGGCTCGCTTGTATTCTTCTGATCCGAGTGTAGCCTGATCGATTTCCTTGCGTACTTTCTTGATTTCCGCCTGAATAGCAGTGGCATTGTTCTTCACCTCCTTGCCGTCGAGGTAGAGAACAATGCCACGTCGCACGTCTTTATTTCCTTTTGCCATGTCTGCCTTATTATTCTACACTGCAAAAATAAGGCATTTCATCCTGTCAGATATAGGACAAAATCATCATTCGCTATTTGTGTTTTTGCCACCAAGAAGGAATATCAGACCGGCAATAATCAATAGGAGTGTTGAGAGTGACATGGTCTTTTGTTTGCTGCAAAGTTAAATATCTTTTCAAAAAAAGAGAAATAAAATAGATAAAATCTATCATTACCCTTTCTTTACAATACGCATTTTACCAAAATTATCCAGCATCTGCTGAAGAGCAACATCCCCATAGTATTTCTGGACATAATCCGCAAGTACGGCGATACTGCTGTTGATATGTTGGTCAATCCAGTCGAGCGGTGTGCGCTCCTTGCCCTTACCCAAGACCACCCCTTGCGGAGTGTACTTGGCACGATTGATCTGCGAAACGGTGTACCCTTTATTCGTCAAATCTGTCGTATAGATGTTCCACTGACGGTTACGGATTTCCCTATCACTGCGTGCACGAAAGCCCCGTGTCAGGATACCGTTTACCATCACGTAGCCACGCCCTACGCCATAGGCACGATAAACGCCATATCGTTCGAATGAAAATTTTATTTTATAAGCAGGTTCGTCTGCACCCATTTTGTCCACGAACTGCGACAGCATGGTAGCCAGTCTTCCAGAAGCGTGCGTGTTCTGACCGAGCGTGGCCCTTGCCTCGGCCCTGACTTTCATCGCCCACTTCGTCACTTGCAGGTTAAACTCCTGCACTGTCATCAACTTCTCGTCACTCATTTTACTTGATGGATATAATTGAGGATGCCTTCAACATGCAAATCGACGATGGCTTTCTTTCCGCTGGCACTCAGCAGGAAATCGACGTCTTCCCTGTTGTCCTGAAAGAGGTTCTCCGTCAGAACAGCAGGGCAGTTCGTATGCTTGGTGATGTAGTAGTTGGCTGTCCAGTACTTGCAGGCGGGAACATAGCGGTTCCCCTTCAGCCCGCGTTTCTCTGCCGCAGCATACAGACACTGAGCCAGCAGCCGGCTACGCTCCCTGCATTTCGTATATACCCAACCTGTCCACCCACGGGCATTCTTCCACCCTCCGTTACTGGCAGCATTGACATGAATACTCACCAGCAGCACATTCGACGAGCCAACTTCCGCACAGATGGCATTGACCCTTTGACAACGGGTCTTCAGCGGCACATCCGAACTTTCGGGCACTATACGGAACGACTCTATACCATGCACCGCCAACTCCAATTCGACAGCAGCAGCTATCTCACGGCAGTACTTCCACTCCCTCAATCGTCCGTCAGGACTGCATTTCCCCGGAGTGTTAGAACCATGTCCATTGTCAATCAGAACTATCATAACAGACTTTTTTACCACAAAGATAAAATTGCACCTCCAATTGTTATTAACGAGGCAATGAAACTCAACAGATCAACTAGTTTACGCCAGAGATGTGAACACCTCAGTATCTTCGTCAAGTATGATGTCGAATGCACAGAGCACGTCTCACTACCATAAAACTCGTCAATCTCCTTTTCACTCCAAATGTTATCCAGACTCAAAGTTGGACCGTATTTCCTTTTTGCCATAATTATAATATTTAATTTCTGGCACAAAGGAACACAAAATTCATTAAGTCCACAAGCACCTAAAGAAAGTACTTAGATCCTTATTGCTGATGTAATGAGTAATGAATCACTCCAGCATTAAATTCCTGAAACTCGTTATCTGGGCAGCCGTGGCACCATTCGCCAGCCACCACGCCTCTATCTTCTCGTTGATTGTTGAGCCCGCGAACGTGTTGATGTAATCCACAAGACCGACAAAATCGCTCGAATTCCTCACGCGCCTGTTGGCAGACTTCGTGTAAGAAGTGAGTTCATAGTCCTTGCTCATGTCACTTTCCGACACACCCAGCAATCCCAGCAGCAGCCACGACAGCGTACCCGTTCTGTCAGCGCCGCCAGCACAGTGGTATAACACGGAATCAGTCGTGTTCGCAGACAAGGTGGCCATTATCTCGCCAAACACACGAACATAGTTGGCACCGCTCTCCGTTGCCCCTCGATAGTAAGCACTTACAGATATGTCCACAAACTGCGTCGTTCCCGTTATAGGACTGGCAGGATAGCCCACGCCAAGGCCGATTTCCTTGGCAATGTGCAAGAACCGACACGCTTGCTCGATACCTTCCGAATCAATCACGTAGCCCTCGCGTCTCGACATGGCAGCGCCACGGAACAGACGACCATACTTGACCTTCTTGTTGTTAGCGGCAGACCAACCACCCAAGTCACGCACATTCGTCGTGTTGGACAGGTTGATAATGCGCAGAGGCAATGTTCCCGTGCTGAATTTTTCATAACAGATAAGCCTGGTCGTACCGTCGTACAACACCGCAAACACCGCATAATTGTAATTCGTTGAAGGCAGCAGGTTATAGATGTCGATGTGATTCTCCTTCGAGAAATAAGGCGTATTGCTCGGCGTCACACCACCGCCGCTCTGCGTGTCAAGAATGATGATATAATTCTTCGTGTCAGGCAGCGGAGTCCAGTCCAGTCTCACAGGCAGACAACGCTCAAACGGAAGCGTGTTGAAAGTGCCGTTGTTCAACGCCGTGGCAACATAACTGTCAGTGTAATCATTCGTGTAGGTTACGTTCTCAATGAAATACGTCACGTCGGGCGCACACAAGGGAAAGACGACAGAACTTTCGTGAGAGGTCGGTCGTTCGCCTTGCGCTGGCGTGATACCTGTGATGATACCTGCGTATTCGGACGCACTGATGACTGCACCGTCCTTTCTCCTGAAATCAAGCCTTATCTGCGCATCGTAATTGAACGTCATTACAGACGAATTTAGTCCCGACACGTTCACACTGTGTGCTTTTGAACGTGATGATGAATTCAACGGGTACACATAGACAGAATCAATGTAATAGTCATCATCGACCGACACAATGCAACGACCATATATCGGATAGCGCAGACGCGCAGACGTCGTGTCGGATGCCGAACCCAGACCACCCTGCTCGACGGTCGCGGAAATCGTGAAACTCTGCAACGACTCCACAACCTTGTCCTTGATGACTGGGTATTCGTCAACCCCGACACTTGACAGGTTCTGCCCGTTCAGCGTGATTCTTACGTCATCTGTTATCTGCCTTGCATAACCTGAAACAATGAGATATTTCCCGTCACATGCCGCAGGCACGTCAACTATAATACCCGTATTTCTGATGCTCTGTACCGTGCCAATCATGTCATAACCGCCACTCAATGCAGGCTTCGTGCCAGCAAAAAACACGCTCCACGAATAATCCGTCAGATTTTCAACCTGTATCTTGTCATGCTCATACACCTTGATGCAGTATGTGCCGACTAACTGGCGAATATAAGTTGAACCGTTAGGATTATATTTCACGTCAATGATTTCAAGCCTTGTCTCGGGAATGAGTCTCTCCACCTCATCCGTCACTTGATACTCTTTTACCAAAAAGAGTCTGGCGGTCGAAGTGCTTGAGTTTCCGCTCGACATGACGATAGCCTTCGTCGCAGTCGCAGGAGCATGGGCAATGACAGTCTTCTCCCCGTTTAACGAAGTATCTTTGGGCGCGGCTTGCGCAACCACCTTCAAATCGTCGTCAGTGAACAGAAGGTAGTAAGGAATCGTCGCGGACGACGATTTTGCATTGTTCCATGTGTACGAGTAATCCTTGTCACCCTCAATGCTGACAATGCCGTAATACCCTCCGCTCGACGTCAGAGCGGCCGTCTCACCCACATCGCCCGTGTAATAGCCCGTGGACGGTGCCGAAGAAGCCAAATCCACGTTCAGGGAAGCAGTGAGAGCCTTGACCACACCGCCGCTCTTCACGGGATTGTCACTACCCGCCGTAGGCACATCGTCGATAGGCACCTCGCCAAGGCTCACGCCGTCCTGACCAGGGACACCCTGCACGCCCTGCTCACCCTTCAGGTCAACACCCTTGTATTTACCGTCAAGCGTGTCACCGCCGGTACCGACATACACGTACAGCATCGTGTCCAGCAGATAGCCTATCATCTGCTCCTCGTCGGTCGGGTCCTCAGGCAACTCACTCGTACTTTCAATGACCGTATAGCCCTTGATTTCATTTACTGTCATACCAACGAAACTGGCTAAAGTCTCAATCGCTGCCTTAAGTGTCGAGCCCACCAGTTCGTTCGTGTTGCTGCCACTCGTACTATTTGTGCGGATTTGCTCCGCTAAAGCAATAAGTTCGGAAATAGATGTTGTTGCCATAATGTATCTGTTTTATTGATGATCTAAAAAAGAGTCGTAACAATCAATTGTCGGAAAGTTACCTGTCAGGTCGAACGTTAGCACCCATCCATAGAGCGCTGCGTCCGCCATATAGACCTGCACGGCTTGGGCGTTGTCCATGCCAAGACGTTTCACGGCTTCAGTACCGCGCCCATGGTCTCGGAGCATACGACGCGCAAAGTCGTGCATGACACGTCCCATCGCATTGAGCGTCTGCTGCACGAGGGCATAGTCACCCGTGTCGCGTACATGGTCCACGAAGAACAGCGACACTTCTGTCCGTTGCCGCAGTTCGCCCACGTCGTTCCACTGCTCATCGCCAAGTGCCAGCGTCACGCAGGGGTAATACATTTTGCGAGCAAACTTGTTCTGTGCATCCTCTGGAAGCGACGAGAAGTGACACTTGCCATCCTCATTGTGACGAATAGCCTTGTGCTGTTCCGCCAAATGCTCGAAATAGTCAATATAGAGTTGGTATTTCATTTCTTCCTTTTCTGCTGTTCTTTGATGCGACGATTGACGATGCGAAGCACGTCCATAGCCGCAAGGTTCTTGTAAGACTCAATGCGTGTCAGGTCATCCCCGACGAGGGCATCGAACACGGCCAGCCACGACTGCGGCTTTTCCTTTTTATTGGCATCAATAACATGATGGAAACTTCCACCACCAAAGAGAAAGGGATAACCCTTCGCCAGCCACAGTTTCACCAAGGCCCATTGCATAGCCAGGGCGTCGAGCACTTCGTCGCTGTTGCCTGGCACCTTGCGGATAGCATCGACGCGTTCACTCCGTTCCACCGTTTCCAGCTGCTCGCCCACGCCCAAATAAAGCGAGGCAATCATGCCGTACAGAAAGTCCTTCTTCTCCGTATATTGATACCAGTTGAAAAGTTGGTCAACAGTCATAAACTGAAAGAACGTCATGCCGTTCAATCTGTCGCCAGGTGCTTCCAGCCTGACCGTTCCACGCTCCGTATGAGCAAAGATGTGGTCGATGATGACACCCTCCATCGGTTCCGACTGCTTCAGAAAATCCAAGCCATCCGTCAGCACATATAGTTGAAAAGTGTCGATACGAGCAAGCACGTCCGAAGTGATGTCGAAGAACTGGCAGAAGAATTCGTCTTCCTTGACCCATCCTTTCGACAATCCAGCCACTGCCAGATACTGACGGGGCGACAGTTCGCAGTAGTGCTCTGGCATGTCGCGCTTCAGCACGCGTCGGCTCGACAACTGAAATTCAACCTCTTTCATAGCCAAACAGAGTGTTTGTGTTCGTTGTCACGTTTAAGCACATCGCTTTCACGTCCGCCGAACATATCGGCAATATGAAGGGCGATGAAGTTCTGCAACTGCGTCATATACTGTACGGCCGATGTCTCAGCCTGTGCAGCCAACGCTGCTGCCCGCTGCTGTCCAGCGGCAGTCATGGAGTCACCCGACTCACCGGCTTTTTCGACGTTTTCGAAATAGAGGCCTCGGTCGGTCAGGCTGCCCGTCTGTCGCACCAGTTGGGCAACACTCTTGGTCACGATGAAACGCACGCAACGCAAGCGCAGTTCCTCAATGGTCGTATCACCGATGGTGGTAACAGGTGTGCTGCTTCCGAACACCTCCACGACATGGTCGTAGAGATGCTGACCAAGCACGGAAGGCAGCGACACCGTTTCCAATTCTCGCATTACCGGAAGTAGGCGCAGGAACACCAGGCGCGAACCATTGATAAACCACACATCGTCAACTTCCCGTGTGGAACGCACCCACCGCCGCGACACATCTTGATAGGCTGGAGATTCCTTGTATTCTGGAAAGGCTTCCGTATGCTTCTCCAAGTAATCAAGCACCATATCGAGGGCATTCATACCCTTGTTTTTGAAGCCATTTCGCAGTTGGTCTTCCTGGTACTTATAAGGTCCTGCAAAATTTTCCGTCGTCTGCCGCTGCCAGCCCTGATCAGTCAGGCGCAGTTGCAACTCATCAAAATTATACCAAAGTGCCAAATTGGCCTCCGCACGACGTAAATAGGAAAGCAACAACTCATGTTCAGCAACCACAGGGTTTTCCTGCATGAATCCGTGAGCACGTTGCATGACACCTCCACCCAGCAGTGGCGTGAGGAAGAGGTCGTCCGCTGCCTGCAAACTGCTCTCCACCTTTTCAAACGAAAGTGCCGAAGAGGCGGGTATAACCTTACAGATTTCCTCTGTATCCCAGTTTTCTTCTCTGAAAAACATAGTTACGAAAGTGTTTTCTTGGTTCCTGCACCCGTGTCGAGCGTAGTGAGGATGGTGTTACGGAATCGGAGTTCAATATCCTTATAGCCACGCGAACGCAGCATCATGTACAGAGGGTCAAGCAGGTTCTGGCGGTTAATCCATGCGTTGGCGATGTTCACGAGGAAGGCCTCACGAATGTTCGAGCCTCCCTGATTGCCAGCATACGTACCGCCTGGCATACCAGCACCGAACACGTTGGGATTGACACCCAGCGTGAAGAGGATTTCGGAGTTGGCAGCAGCCGACGTTACCAAGTTCTCGCCACCTTTGTATTTGTTGTCGAGTGCCTGGATCTTCCACTCCTCTTCGATGCGCCCGTTGGCTTCGTTGACCGCGTAGTTCGTAAACAGTGGCTTTTCGGCGTTCTCCACACCGCACAAGTCGCGTTCAACCTTGTTCATATAGTTCAGGATGTCATGCTTACGAGCATTAACATCGGTGTAATTACTTGCCGGAAACTTGCGGTCCCAGTAACTGTACGGAATCTGCACATGCCACTTCCACGTTACCTGGTTCTTGTATGCTTTCTTCAGGAACTCCGGCACCATGTGGGCGATGTCCACCCATCCCAGCACGTAGGCAGGAAGCCACACAGGTTCGCTGTACGTGTCTTCGTTGCTCCACGAATCACGAACAGCGAAGATGAACGGCTTTGTCAGTTTTCCCTTCAACTGCATCGCCTCCATCTGCCAGTCAGGATCATAGTCCATCAGTACCGGCAACACCGTCACACGGTCTTCTTCGCCCGTGCCAGGCATATTCGGCCACGCACCGCTTACGATGCAGAGATGACCACCCATTTCGTCGGGCACGGTAAAGCGCGTAAAGAGCGGATTGATGCAGTTGAGTCCTGCAATGCACGCACCGCTCACGTCGGGAATCATCTCGACGGGTGAGCAGCCGAACTTGAAGTAGTCACGGCTGGCTTTCTCCAGATAGCGGCGTACCATGCGGCTGCTGATGATGCCGCGCAGCACAGGGTCGTTCACCGGCTCGAGTTGTTCGTTGCCCTGTTCGTCATAGCCCGTCACTCGGCAGGCGAAAAGGCCCTGGCCACACGTTAAGTTCTGGAGAAATTTCAGTCCTGTATTGAGCACCGACGTCGTCGAGATGACCTTCGCTGCCTCCTGCGGAAAGCGGTTGTCCTTGCCCCAGCCCTTCACCTTGTAGTCTTTGTAGGTGAACACATCCAACTCATACTGCTCGAAAGGCGCAAGGATGTTGCGCTTCTTCACATCGTAGTCGGCTGGCTGACCGATGCTTTCGCCGAACACCTCTGTCGAACTCATCATGAGCGGCGTGCCCTCTTGATTGAAAAGTATATCCATCGTTTTGTTACTTTGTCACCTTTTGGCCGTTATACTGGAGTATGTTGTAGATGCGGACGGGATAGACATGGATGCCAGGCTCTGGGTTGCCCAGACAGTCGCACGCCTGAATACCGCGGACACGATAGACCTTGTTGTTCATGCGTCCTGCACCGCAAGCATACGCCTGCGGAAAGAACACCAGGCGTCCTTCCTGTGTCACGAACTTAATGCTGAACACACGCGGACGGCCGTCAGGACGGGTGCGTATGTCCAGTTCATCCAGCATCTGAGAGCGTGTGATGGTATTAACTTTCTCCATATTCATTTTTTTATCACTTTGTTCACTTATTCGAATGTAGTATCAAACGTGTCGTCGAAGATTCTGCCAGTCTGTGGCTGTTTCCGTTCAAAGACTTCCTGATGCATGTTCGAAACCCTATAGGTCAGATATACGGCATTTGGTGTGGTATGAGGTTTCTTTTCCGAGAACTCGATCCCAGTGATGGTTACTTCCTCGCCCAGCGTGCCGTCGTCGTTCAAGAGATAGACATGTTCCGAACGAGCCATATCGAGCAACGACTGGTATTGCTCGGCACTGATGAAGCCGCTGCATACCCTATGTTCCTCGGTCAGTTCCGTATGCACTTTGCGGTACCGGCTTTCAATGATGCCGAATGTTCCCTCCAGTTCGTCCTTTCGTTCGTCGGCACCAGTCAGAGCCTCTGTTTCCCAGGCTCCGAAACAGTTGGTGAAAGCAAATGCAGTCTGTTGCCGCTGGTGCCCGTGGTCAATCTTGTAGATGATACGGTCGATGACCTGTTGATCGTCCATACATTCGACCACGACCTCTAACACCTTTCCTGCGGACAATTCATGAACCTGAAACTGCTCGAGATAAAGGGACCCCACCGTTCTAGATATGAGATCCACGCGTTGTCCTTCACCAATGCTACCGTTATTCTCATAGCGCACAATCCAGCGTACAGATGTCTGTGAAAATTGTTTATGAGTCAGCATCAGAGGTTGAAGCGGTGAAATAGTTCGCTGGCTGTATCGGTTCAGAAAACCTTCGAAACTGGCAGGAGTGATGTTGCAGCGTGTGCTGCAATAATATACTTCGGTCGAAAAGCGAACAGGAGGCTCAGACAAGACAGATGTAGAATCCGCTTCTGCATTTTCAACCAAGATGCTCAGAGAGACCACTCCAGCGTCCCATCCCTTCACATGCCGACTGTCGCTGAACAGTTCGGCCGGCATTGGTTTAAGGTAACTCATTGCCAGTTCGCCCAAGCCCCGAATGACGATGTTCCCATCCTCGTCAGGATAGTATATTTCCTCAATCGTTCCCAGTTCCTCTCCACCATGGCTGAAAGTGATTGTTACACGTTTCTCCACAGTGACAACCAAGGAAAGATCCGGAACGTCGAGTGCAAAATACGAAGTATCGAACGAAGTGGAAATCATCACGTTTTTATTTTATAGCGCAAGGCTATATAAAGTATAAAGGAGAGAACTGAAGAAAACACCAGCACACACAGAATCAGGCCCTCAAAACGACGATCCGAACCCTGTGGCAGGGTTTTCATCTCACTGTGTTGACGTTCTCGATACTCAACGACCGTATCGACACGCGCCTCATGTACCGTGTCCGTGCGAGTAACGACGCGGTCGCGCCAACGGATGATGGTATTCGTCACCGTCACCGTATCGCCGCGCTGCTCGACCGCCGTCTTCACCGTGTCACGCACCGAAACGGAATCCGCAACACGGCTCGCATGACGTTGAGCCGTTTGCGACACCACACGCAGCGAATCCGTCTGTTCATACTGAATAATTCGTGAAGAACGGCACGAACAGCACAACAAAAGCAGCAGCCCACATATTATGAAGGCCCACAGAAAACGATTATGGTTCCGTCTGGTCATGGAGTCTGGAATCTATATAGTTTTTCAGTTCACCACTCTTTGAGCGCACATACATCGTCACACCGAAGATGCTGCCAGCATAGATCATCGTCTGACCCGAATACCACAACACACCCTCCTCCACTGCACCTTTCATAAAGAAAGAACAGAACGTCAGGACCACGCCGCTCATAAGCATCATCACCGCCGTACCGTACTGAATCATGTCTTTCGTATGCGCTGTCATCATTTTTTTTGTTTAGGTTAATAAAGTGGGAGGGCACCGTGGGGTTTGACAGATCATGTGGTAGATCTCAGAGCATCACGATGCCCTCCCTGCCGTCTTTCCGGCTATCATTCCTGAGCATAAGAGGTTTCTCACTGCGAGGCTCACCCTGCTGAACGCAATGCAAAGATAGTCTATACATACTATTTGTCTATAGGACAAAAAAATGCCGACACGCACGTTGCGCACCGGCATTTTTCCTTTTATGTATTAAAGATTCTTATTCGTCTTCGTCTATCTTCAGCATAAGACTTAATCCACACTCGCTGTTACTCACATGCACAGCACACTCGAAGCACTTGCGAGTCAGACCCACACGCACACCGAACAGGAAACGACTGTCACGGTGAGAACGTGCAGCAATGGTTTCAGTTCCTACGTCCCATGACGAGGAGCAGCCCATACCGCCGATGTAGGGAGCCAGTGTCACACAGTGGTTCGGAGCACCCACACGAAGAAGCGGACCGAGTTTCCAAAGCGAAGTGCCGACCTTCTCATCCACTCCAGGATAGGGACTGGCTACCTTGTGACGAATTGCACCGATGGCCACGTAGGCATACCATACGTTGAACTCCAGTTCCGGAACGACGAGCGGAATGCGACCGCCACCGTCGTTCAGGCCGAAGTCGCCATACAAGCGGCTCACACCAGCACCGATGCCGAACGATGAGTTCAAGCAGATCCAGGGACGGCGTTCATGGTCATCAGACAATGACTGAGAATTGGCTGTCATTACAACCAATAGCAGACCAAGGGTGAAAAGAATCTTTTTCATAGTGCAAAGATAGATAATTTAATCGAAATCAGAAAATGGTGTATTGAAATTTATAGTTCGTCCTGTGTGCGTCGCCACATCTTCCAGTACACGCTGCCACTCATTTCGGCCACTTCGTAGCCGCCTTCCTGAATGACACGTGCCGCATCGAGGAGTTCGACCGAACACATCGGTTCGAATTCCACGACGAGGTCAGCAGTAGTTTTGTACGTCACTTCATCGAAGCCCGGACAAGGAGTCGAACGATAGACCTTGCCAAGACACTGGGCAAACAGTTCTGCAGCCGTCCAATTCGACGGATCCTGGAGTCTTTCATCTTTTGCATTCATAAATCAGTTACGTTTGAGGGTTTACAACTGTCTTCCTGGCCATAGCCCAACTCGTCCAGTTTGTTTACAAACAGCGTGACGAGGGCAAAGAGTTGGCGAGGAGTCACATCATTCACTGCCGTCCCGTTGACGGAGAACCAGTAAGTCCCCGGATTCACATCCGGACCCATGATTGGAATACGAGGATCATTCATGACGCACCTCCTTTCTTCATAAGTTGTTCACTCACGTCGAAGAAATCCCTTGCTTCGTCGTTGTACTCCAGTACGGCAGTGATGGTCGATATGTACAGACGACATACAGCGTCCTGGTCGTAGGCGTGGGCATAGAGATGGATACTGCTGTCGTTCTTGTCTGCAGACTCGAAGAGTTCCAGTTTGGCAGAGCCTTTCTCGGGCATAGAGTCTTTGAGTTGCCGGCGAAGGACAACCATAAAGATTTCGAGTTCGTTATGGTTGAGGAATGCTTTGTAAAGCGCCTTGTGCATGAGGTCGCACACCGGCTGCAGCGACTTCGGATGCTTCGAACTTTCGAAGAAACCGTGGACAGCGTACAGTTTCATGCTGCACCTCCTTTCTCCGCCTGAATCATGCGGCTGCCGCCCGCCATCAGCGCAATGCCTGGCAAGGCGAGGACAAGGGTTTGGGTACTGGCCAGGAGCAGCACGAGGGCGACGGGTATCATCGTCGCACCAGCCATCTGGCGGTTGGTCACACATTCCTCCATGACTGAGGAACCTACTTTGTTCGTGGAACTGAGCCACACTTTCAAGTTCTTTACAATTCTTTCCGCACTGGAAAGAACCGAGGGCCGAACTTGCTGCCCGAGTTGCATTGCGTTTTGCATATTGCACGTGATTTTGCCTTTACCTGGAACCGCCAGGCGCGTCTTGCCATATGGCACGAAAAAAGCGGTCGCTCTTCCCGTTGCAAAATCACGTGCGCAGCACCCGAAGGGCTAAAAAACACGCGGAAGGCGGCCGCCGTATCTGTCACGCATCAACGAAGGGCGGAAAGCCTGTTCGCATCTGCGTACACTATGGGCATAAAAATAAGCCCACGTCTGTCAATAAGGTCGGGGCTTGAAGCATTCTTCTCGCCCTTCGTTGATGCAGTCACGCATCGTGATTTTGCGATGGCAAAGGTAGAGAAAAATCCCGAAACCTGCAAAAGATTTCGGGAATTATTTTGAAAAACGTGCAATAATTATCTAAAAAACAGAAAAAAATTAGAATTTATAGACGACGGAACCTGCTCCAATCTGCAACTCTCTACCTGCCTTCAATTTCAAATCTATTGCCTTGTACTCAAAGAAAAATGCGGCGACTCCACAGAGGATAGCACCAGCCTTCAGAATCTCCTTAGAATCCTTCTTGCCATCGTAGCAGGCAAGCATAATGCCGCCAGCAGCAATACTACCCATTGCTGCAAATTGATAGTTAGCACTCTGTTTAAGTCGGTCACCAGCCTTGTAGAGACACGACTGCATCAAGAGACTGTCGGCTGGGCTGACTGGAGCCAAATAATTACGCCCTGTTAGAGCATAATTCCTGACTGAAAGACGTATGTTTTCCTGTTGGGATTGGTCCTGAGCGTGTGAACTTACAGCGAGGCACACCATAAAGAAAAAGATAAATGTTTTCATTCTGTCTAAATTTATATGCAAAGATAAGAGAAAAGAATGGAAAAGAAGGGGAGATTTCCCCTATTTCTTAACAAATCTCCAAGAACATGTAAAAAAAACGCTATTTCTTTACATATCAAAATCGGCAGAAACACACGCTGTTCTGCCGATTTCTGAAGAACTTGCAAGAATTATAGATTGTGCAAAAAAATGCCGCTCGAAAGCGGCCTATACCCTACAAGAAAGTAGGGTGATGCTATTCTTCACCAAAAATACTTTCAATTACTTTATTAATAATATTGTCGATGTATTCTTGTTTAATTGCGTTCTGGCAATGTTTCATCACTTCCGCTTCAGAGAACATGCCCAAAAGATGGGTTGCAAAATAGGATTTTTTTGTAAGTGGTTTGATGAGCATATCTGGCGTAATTTCCACTTTATACTCCGAATGATAATTCTCCGTCGTAATCATCACACCATAGAAAAGGCCAGAATCTTCAGTTTGCAGCTGTTCGTCTGAAACGACAAGAACCATGTGAACCTTCGGACTGTCGTTTGGCAACTTGCAGGACACCTCTACTATTTCACCTCTTCGAATCATAGCGTTTAATGTTCTACTGCAAGTTTACCAGCATTGGCAAGCACAAAGTCTTGCTCTGATGCATAGACGGAGTTTTCGGCATCTACTAAATGCTGCTCAGGCAGATTCTCGAAATAGTCATTCCATTCCTGCTCCGTATAGCCTTTGACGTGGACGCGACGACGGGTCACTTGCTTATAGATGGTGACACGTATGGCACTATCAGCAACATCCTCGCTTCTCATGTCATCACACGCCAAAGTTGAGATGGATTCCGCACTGGATGTCGTCATTGTATCTGCATTCCTCACAGCCTGGAATGTCAGGCATGACAAGGTCGCCCATACGGGAATAAAAGTATAACCGTTCATGCTATCAGTATTCTGGGTGAAGTGTCGTTAAAAAGTCCTCTTTTAATATAGAGAAGAACAGCCCCTTTTCACATTGATGTGCCGCATTCAGTTCCTCTGCTATGTGTTCCAGGAAATACCCGTCATGATAGTTCTTTGCAGTATCAATATCAATGATAGAGCCAATTTTTTTCTCGTTTGTTGGTTGGATAGTCAGTTCAGCACTGTCAATGAATTGAACTGTATTATCGAAACCAGAATCACGGATTTGCGTGTTTATTGACAGGCTCTGTGTGATGTACCCTTCCGTCATGGAGAATTTCATGGTAATATTATCCTTCATGTCTCCGACAAAGAAGTTTACGTAGCGATGTCCAAACCGAACCACTCGCTTTATGATAGGATTATTGCCTGACTGTACGAGCCCAAGAACATGCATAATATGTTCTGCGAACCTTTCCCATCCGATATAGGGCAATGAAGAGCTGATAGTAATGACATCCGGCCCAATCTGAAAAATCACATCTTTAGTGCGCAGCCGGTAGTAAGGCTTGAAACGCAATGAAGGATCTGACACTCTGAAAGGTTCCGGAATCTGTACAATAGGAAGAGCCTCGCTACTGCCTGGATAATCTTTGCAGATTAGTCCATATATCATACCATAGACAGCACTGCGCTCGATTTCTGTCTCAAAGCGGAGCTCTATGAGTGCATCTATAATGGGGCAAAATTTAATTTTTTGGGGGAGTTTCTGTAGGGATTTCATGGAAAATACTGAGCGACAAACCCGATTTGTTTGTGCAAAGGTATGGATTTATAACGAATATAATAAAAATTTTTAGTTAAAATTAGAAAAAAAGATATTGTTTTATACAACAATCAGTACAAAAAGACCACATAGGAGTATAATAGAAAATTGATTTGAAAATACAAAATCTATTTCTAAAGGATGGGCAAACAGTACACTTTCGCACCGATTTCCGTAGAAATCATTAAATGTTAAGAAACACTAATAAATTCTCAACTTTTAGAATATCAAAAATTTAGGAGCGGCAAATCCTGAATTTTTGATGTTTTTTCTTAGTTTAGCCTGACGCGCCCTACACTCCAGCGCACCTTTTTCCGCACTCACATAGGATATATGACAGGCAGTCCCCTCCCCCTTTTCGCAGTCCTGCGAGCCAAGAAACAAAAATCCGCACCGACAAGCAGTGCGGAAACGAGTGCGAAGTTTCAAGGTTTTTGGAAGCAGTCCTATTGAATTGAAAGCATTTCGTTGAGTGCGCCGAGGTGGCAAGTAGTGAAGTCGGTGTGAGCGAGCAGGAAGTCCTGAATCCTTTTCCTGCTGTTGCAGTGTGTCAGTCCCTCCTCTTTGGCAGCACAAAGCATATTGTCCAGTGCGTTCAGAGTTTTAGGGTTCAGCATCGTTCCTGGTGTATTGAAGCCAACGGCCGCATGGTTGCTGCCATAGTCAATGACACCAGGCAACATTCTAGCATGTATTCCTCGATAGGAAGGAAGTTCGATGTCGCGGTTAACGCGGCACGCTCCAGTATTGATGCAGATGGCGAGTTCTTTGATAAAGCTATCAAAGAACATTCTGTTTCTGCGGCTTTGATTGGCTAGTCGTATCATCATTGTATCACAACACAAAATAGTCTTGGCGCAGCAAGTCGCCATACTTGGTCCAGATGCGCTTATCGACGGCATCGCCGAAGTGCGTTGCATCTTCGGGCAGTACACTGTCGTTACGCTCCGAGCGTTTGTCCTTCTCGAACTTTCCGGCAACAGTACGTACGCGCGTATTATTCATAGAGGTAAGGATGTGGCGGCATTTCGTCGCATTGAAGCGTTTGATAGGAAAGCGTTCGTCCTTCTCGGCGAGTATGCTCGACCACAGCAGGAACTTGTCGTGCTGTGGTGGTTCGATGCCGCGGTGCGTGCGCTGCTCGACCGTCCATCCGTTACGCTCCAGCCTTGCAATGGCTATCTGATTGTAAGTCCGCTTGGAGTTGGCACGTCGGGCGTCACCGTATCTATCGCGGAAGAAGAACACGGTCTTGTGGGCATGATAGCGGTAGTAGTGGCAGAACTTGTCGATGATGGCGTTGACCATCGTGTCCTGCTCTTCATCGTTCTTGACGAAGAACTCGTTGATGGTGTTATCGACGATGCGCTGCTGGTGGAGCGTACCCGTCGCCCAGTCATAGTTCGATTCCTGTCCCACCTCCATGAATGAGGCGGCACTTCCCCAGTCAATCGCCATCTCCAGCGGACGGTTCGCCAGGCAGTCGGCATCCATACGGCAGTCCGTCGTCGCCAGTTGCTTCCAGTCGAACTGCACATTCTCGGCAAAGTCGCGGATAAACGTGTCATTCGTCGCGCGATAGTATTTGTGTCGGTCAGCAATCTGGTAGTAACAGTTATCAATCTTATCGACGGCATAATTGAGAATCTCAATCATGAACGACAGCCTGTCCATGACCTTGTACTGGTTGAGCACATACTGCATCCCCACGTTGGCGATGTTGTCGAAGATGCTGGCGAGCAGGAACAGCGTACCGTCGCGACTGACGAATGGCTGGATGCGCTGACGCAGCCTGACACATTCATTCCATATTTCACGAAACAGACTTCTGTCGTTCTGCAGTTTAGCATCAATGAGTTGCATCTGCAGCCGGACAATCTTGTTCCACTCTTCGAGTAGTTCGATGCCGCGTTCCTCTTGGTAGTATTTGGCAGGCTCGAGCAACCACCTTTGTTCTGGCTCAAACGGCATACTGGAGAGGAACGTGTTACCATGATGCTTATACACAGGCTTTGGTGACAAACGACCGAAAACATGTTCGTTGCCTCGGTTCGTCGGAGCGACTTCCTGGTCGAACTGTTTTTTGTCTAGTGTCAGTGCTTCATCGGTGATGTTGTAGTCAGCATTCGGTCCGCGGCTGTTGCCGTCCTGAGTAAGTATATAGAGGCAATGGCCATTGCTGAAGGTGATGCAATGCTCGAACGAAAGCAGATGCTCATACGGCAGATACCATCCGTCGGGTGGACGACGGCACACCACATAGTCGCCTTGCCGTGTCTTTGGATCATAACGCTGGTAGCCCAGCATCTCCAGCATCTTGAAACTGGAAGGCAGCGTCTTGGTCAGTGCCTGTCCGTAGGTAGCCTGTGCCAATGTCGTAACGCCGCGCGGCATGGTGCGCACGTTTTCGTCTATCTCAGCACCGACGATGAACGACTTGCCCGTACCTCGACTGTAGATGACGTATTTCTGGCGTGCCGGCATGAGGTAGAGCAGGAACTGCGCCGGATTGACCTCTATGTTTTCCTCCCAGACGGTTTCTTCCATGTCAGTGACGGGCAAAGAGGATGAAGTTCCGGCCTTCTTTTGTAGTCACTCGGCGAGCAGCATCCTGCCCGACTTCATGACAAAGGCGGTCAGCGTCGGCAGGCGTAAACTTCGGTTTCACCTGCACAAGTACCTGCTTGTCAGTAATCGTAATCATTTCAATGCCTTTGGCCTTCATCAGATGTTTGACGAGCGCCTGGTTGGTCAGTCTTTTCTGTTCCATGGGAATCATTGTTGAAAGTTGAGTGTTGAGAGTTAACTGTCGAAGATTTCCTCTGCATCGGCATCTTCGATAGGGGTATATAGTGTCGAGAGGATGACCTTTCTGTCCTCGTCGCTCAATGACCGCAACTGGTCAAGATTGATATTGAGATGCTGCCCTGTACCATTATTGACTTGGATGTAGAAGGTATTCTTTTCCATGCGACGCGGATCACCAGTCACCTCTGGGCGTTCGCCCAGCATTTCATGCAGCACTTTCTTGGCTGCATTCCAGTTCTTGAGGTCACCGCGTCGCTGGCATGTCTTGATGAGTTCCACTTGGTCTTTGATTTCCCACGCTCGCCAGAAGTCCCAGTCAAAGGTGTGCCGTGTCTTGAACAGTTCACGTGCCAATGCAATATCACGTCGCAGTTGCCCCGTCGTGACGTGGTACTTCGTCTTCATCAGCGCAACGATATGTGTCTCATCTGGGTATTCGTCAAGCAACCGCGCAGCCTGTGTCACCCGTCCGAGTTGTTCCTGCTGCTCAGGTGGTAGCGGTGAGTTGTCAGGATCGAGAATATGCGCAAGGATGAGGTCGTGCGCCTGTTCTGCCAGAGCCTTTTGTCCTCGTTTAGCCATAAAGCAGACGGTTTTGCAGTTCACGCATCAGCTTCAGCAATTCTTCTTGTGCCGGATTGCTGCCGTTCTGAGCAGAACGAATAATGGCGTCGCGCTGTTCGACGACCTGACGAAGATAACCACGGTAGAAAGCCTGGTGAGCAGGCGTACCTTCCGTGTGTATGGCCTCACATAGGTCGAGCACATTGACTTCGATGATGATGGCAATGTCCTGAGGTGAAAGCAGCCGAAATGCAAACTGCTCAATTTGCTCAATCTGTTCCTTGGTCAAATTCATGTGTCAGGTGTTGGTAGTCAAAGTCAAAAATTTCGCGGCGAGTGTGAATGATACCACGTTCCAACTTTGGATTGTTGGTGGCGTTCTGGCTACCTACAAGCGTCCAATGGTGAGTATCGTTCCAGACGAGTGCCACTTTTGCGTGCAGCGCACAGCATCGGTAGCAGCCGGCAAAGGCAGTAACGAGATAGTCGAAAGGCTTGGGTGAAATGGTTCGCACGCGGTTATCAATGAGAAAGCGGATGCTCAGCAGTTCGCCCTTATCGAGTTTCCTGCGCAACATGGCCAAGGACTGTTCGGCAATGGAGTAAGAACTGATGAAAACGTGTGCCGGTCCTGTCTGTCGTAGCATGTAGAGCACGAGTTGCACCAGGTTAAATGCACCGTTGCTGTAGAAATGCTTGTCATGGCCATCGGTGAGTTTGCCCAGTCCTCTGGGTGACAGCAACTGCTCAGCCACCAGTTCTGACTGTTCGCACTGGCGAATATCCCTGCAGCCGATTTTCTGTGTAGTGTCTGCAGGTGCTTCTTGTTGCAGTGACGTGGCAGTAAACAGCATCAACTTATCTGTGCGAGAATCATTTCAACATCCTCTACCTTTTGGCTGAGGTTCTTGATTTTCGTCTCGTACTTGATGCGTCGGGCACCCTCTGGCATCGGGTTGGGTCGGGCACCCTTGGTTTCTTGCTGATAGTCGAGCATATTACGTGCACGAAGGATTTTCGTCTTCAGTGACTTCTTCAGTGTCCGTAGTTCTGATGCAGGCATATCGATGAGTTTACCATCGGATGCCTTTGTCTTCACCGTCTTCTCAGGCTTCGGCTGCTGCTTGAAGGTTGCCAGTTCTTCATCCGTCGGCACGGCCTGGTCGTTGAGCCAGCGGTCGTAGTACGGGTAAATCTTCTCCATGCGTTCGGTGGTTGCGTCAATGGTGTCGGAAAGCCGACGGCGCATTTCCATGCTCTTCTCGCTGTTGTCTTCATTCACCTGTCCCATGGCACGGAAAGCCTGGTCTCTCAGTTTGTAGGCACAGGCATATTCGTTGACAAGTTTAGCAATGTTATTCGGAACGGATTCGTCTTTTTTAGCCACACGTTCTGCCACTGCCATAATGGCTTTCGATTTCGTCACGGGCTGGTCGGCAGGTGATTCTTTGCCATGGAACACATGGAGTTCCGCGTCTGTATCTTCTGGCATTACCTGACCAAATACGGAAATATACTCACGAATCAGATACTGTAGCCGAGCAGCAGCTTCAGGACCGTCGGCACCGACACGTGCCAGTTTTGCAACAACACCAGGCTTGAAACCCGACTGCTGAAGAATGGAAATGCCTCGTTCAAAGGCACGGTCGCCATTCAGCCATTTCACAGCTTCACGGCGAAGAAGTGGATTGTTGTTCATAACTGCTATAAAATTAAAGTTCAGTGCAAAGATAGTGCGGAAAAAGGTGCGGAGTGTAAGACAAAAACAAAGTGACTGCCGAAACCTTTCAGTTTCAGCAGTCACCTCACAAAATGAAAGAAATTTCAGGACTGTTTAGTCGCCCACCTCGGACTCTACAAGGCCGTCGGTGCTGCCGGTATAAACCAGGCTGCGCGGACAGTCGTACTGGAAGCGGATAGGCACGCGGTTGACATCGCTTTCGCCATTCGCACCAGTCGTCGCTGCATCGGCAGCCACACGACGGGCAGCGTTAAGTTTGTCACCCATCAGATATTTCACACCGTTTTTGTCGGTGGCGATGATGACCAGACGGCGGCCACGCGTTGCGTTGAGGAAGCCGAAGATGACACTGCCCATCTTGGCACGCGAGAGGTCGAGCTGGTAACGTACGCTTTCGCCGCCAAGTTCGCCCTGGTCAGTTACGGTGATGGTGCCCGAGTTCTCGGTCATCACAAACTTGCGCATATAGCAGTCTTCTTTCATCGACAAAGTGCCAGCCCACTTGCCGGCTTCGTCGAAGGTCATCTGTCCGTTGGCCGTAGACGGAGCAGGCAGGTCGGGCCATGTCTCGACATCGTCCCAGTAGCCAATGAGCAGTTCCTGGACGACACCTGCAAGGTTGTCAAGTTCCGCACAGCTGATGGCTTCGTCGATGTCGGCGAGTGCAATACAATTCTGTTTAGGCATAATCATTAATTGTTGAGAGTTAAACATTCTGTGTTAACACCGTTTAGGCCTTTGTGTAGGTCTTGGTGGCCACTTCGGAAGCAGTCATACCCTCCTTCACGGCAATAGCCTTGATGGTTGTGGTTTCACTCAGCGTAATGGCTTCGCTGTAAGCAGTCGATTCGCTGGTAGGTGTGCTACCGTCAGTGGTGTAGTAGATAGAGGCACCATCAGTCTCCGTGGCGATGGTCACGTCCTGCGTGGCTCCTTCACCCCAGGCCGCAGGTGAGAACGTGGGTGTTGCCACCTGTTCCTGCTGTTCCTGTTGGTCGTCGTCATCATCGTCGTCTTCCGACGGGATGATGGTTGCATCGTTGATGGCGATGATGCTCTTGTCGAGCGACACAAGTTGGAAACCGATGACGGCCTTGCCTGCTGCGGTGTAGAGATAGGGGTTACCCGATGCGAAAGGCTTCAGTACCTGGTAGTCGCTGGTCTTGTCGAATCCCCACTTGATGTTGTCCTGCAGGGTGAGGATGACAAGCTGCGAACCTTCGGGCATTCCCGTGAGACGCACGAGTTCCACCTTCTTGTTGGTACCGCGCAGATACTGTTCCTCTGCCACTTCGGCACCGCTGCCAGTGACGAGCGTGCCCTGATCGTCGAGCCAGTCGTCATACATGTCGCCGAGATCGACGCTGATGAACATCTTCGACTTCTGGCGGCGGAATGTCTGCGGCATCTTGCGCCACATCTCTTTCAGCTTTGTGCCGATGTTGGCACGTGTGAGCGTACCTGTCTCGATGAGGTTGCCCAGGGCGGTCGAGAAGTTGCCTGCAGTCTTCTCGGCGTCGAGGATGGTCAGCAGGCCGTCGAACGAAGTGGCGAGGTCGGTCAGTTCCGTATCTGGGTCAAACTTGGCAATGAGCAGCACGTCGTGCAGTTCTGCCATGGCCGACTTCACGCCGTAGTTGTTGAGCCAAATTTCGAAGGGGTGACGGTTGGGGTCGAGACCACCGGCCACATCTGCGATGTAAGTGCGACGGTAGCGTTCCGGCTCGTCTTCCATCTCCATGACGAACGGATAGACCTTCAGCGTGCGCGGAACGATCTTTCCGTTCGACACGACGCCGGTAAATTTGCCCGTGTACTTGTGGGCGGTCTTGCCCAGGGCTGTACGGCCGAGTGTGATGCTGTCCTTCACGCCGGGCATGGGCGAGAAGTGCTTCAGAATGTCGAATGCCGACAGGGCATCGAGCGTGATGAGGAGGTCGCGGTGTTCGCGGACAGCCTCGATGACAGCCGAGATGTCAATCGGCTGCTCGTAGTCGATGGTAGTGACTACGTCGTTGCGGTTTACATTGTTGTTGACCATAGTTAGGGTTTAGGTTAAAGGGTTAGACATTAGAGGGTGCGGGCATAGCCATTGACAGGATCCTTGGCTGAATTGTCAATCGCCTCCTGCTTCTTCTCCTGCTCCGACTTCTGCGGAGCGGTGACGCCGGCACCGGCAGGAGCGAAGGCAGGTGTGCGGTCGAGCACAGCCTTGACAGCAAGAACCTTGTTATTCAGTCCCTCGATGGACTTCACGTTTTCACTGATGCCGTCGAGCGTCTGCACAGCAGCGTCGTGGGCATCCTTCACAATTTTTGCGTCTGCCAGAGCATCCTCCAGCTTCTGCATCTGGTCTTCCGTCAGCGTAACTTTGCCATCAGAGACCTCAAAGCCTGCCACGGCGAGCAGGGCATTGATGAGCACAAATTTGATGTTCATTTCGTTTGTTGGGTTTGGGTTAATAATAGTGTCCTCGGACGCGGTTGCATCTTCGGTGTTTACTTCTTCCTGGTTCGAGGCTTTCGGACGGAAAGCAGCGGTAAGGCTGCGCAAGAACTTGGCCAGTAGCCCGTCGTCATGTTCTGCTTCGAGGTCACGCTTCAGGGCATCAAGGTCAATAGTTTGCGGCAGCGGCAAGCCCTGCTGTGCGCAATTCTGTACAATCATCGACACGGCATTGACGTGCGACTGCTTGGTTGCAGGAACGACGACATCTACAAATCCCCATTCGAACGCCTCGGCGGCAGACATGAAACGTTCCTCGTTCATGAGCGAGATGACCTGTTCAATCGTCTTATTCTTTGCCTGACTACGCTGGTAGTATTTCTGAATGATCATCAAATCCACTGCCTCGGCAGTCTTTTTCTGGCTCTGCAACTGAAGAATCATCCTGTCGATGTCATCCACTTTCATGGAGCGATAAATATCGACAGTAATACTGGAGCGGTGACACATCCAGAAGGAATCGTCATAGATTTCGATGCACTTGGCACCGAATGCCATCCAAGTGACGGCACTGGCACACATTCCGACAAAGCGAACGGTCACGTTTCCGTGTCCCTGAAGAAGTTTCTGGATGACGATGGCCTGGTCAACAGATCCTCCAGGAGAATTGACCTCGATCACGACTTCCTTGCCTTTGTTTTCAGTAAGAAACCGCTGAAGCAGATAAGTTGCCCAGCCATAGGCATCAATGGAATAGTAGAATTTGAATGTTGGCTTTTCCATATATTATATAATAAGGTATGTGCAAAGATAATTGTATCTGCACATACCTTACGAGGACAAAGCCTTTGAAAAACAAATAAAAAAAATGATTTTTTAGATGTAGAAGGCTCGGTTGTCGATGTGTACCGACGGTGTAGGCAGGGACGCTGAGAAGGTGAAGTTGTTTCCATTACGCTCACCGTCTGAGCCTGTCGTCTTATTGCTGGCAAACATGAGTGGAATGTCTGTCGTGCCACTGAGCAGTATATCACCATTAGCGTCCTGGTGCACAACAAGCCAGTCGCCACGCTCCAGTGTTGATGTCAACAGTACATTCTCTTGGCGGGGTATGAAGCCCGTAATCTGTACGGCAAACACACTGCCGCCATCCTCTTCCGACTGTACTTCCGAAAACAAAACATTGTTATAGACAGGTATCTCCACAACCTCGGCATCAGGATAAAGCGACAAGCGTGACAGTCCAGTCAGGGGGTTGGTGTCTAATCTGCGCAGTGCACTAGTCTGCACAGCATAGAGGCGAGTTATTCCGCCTACATTGTCAAAGTCAAATTCTAGAGTTTTCATATACTTTTAATCCTTTTTGCGAGATTGTCCCATTTTTGGACAAATTTGCCAATACAATTTCATCAATTCTTGCAGACAAGTCATTTTTTATGCTTTTTTTGACGCCATTATGTTTACGCAGCCAAATCTTTCTGATGGTATCGGTCGGCCAAGTCTCGTCGTCAAAGTGGAAGCGGCGATAGAAAAGTTCGATACACTGGGCGAGGTTGCCATAGACATAATATAGGCTGGTCAGGCTGGTCATCAGAATAGTCTTACACCTTATCTCCAGCACCTTATTGAGCGTCGCTTCGTCCGTCAGGGTGAGAGCCCATCCAAAGCGCGTGAATTGTTCACGGCTGATTAGAAACGGAATCCGTTTAGATCGTCGAGAATTGGCTGAAGAAGCAGACAGTTCCCGCTCACGCCGATAGGAGGGTTTCGCCAGCTTCGCAGTAAACAATGAATTCAACTGTGCATCATGCCGGATGTCCACCAAGTCGCTATACTGCGAATCGGACACATGAAAATTCAGCAAAAGATACTGTCGGACATACGGTGCCACATTCACCCAAACGACATAAGTATCCCGTTTTTTAACTTCTTTCACACCTGCTTTCATTTTTTGCATTTTTGCATCCTACAACCCTACAGCCCTACAGGTAAAACTTAATTCGCTGATAATCAATAATAACACTTTTGCCAGCATTCTGAAAGGTGTAGGATTAAGCACCCTACAAGTAATAAAATTGAAACTATTGTGCAAATTTAGCAAAATTACATTTCATCTCCAAATCCTACAAAAAGAAAGTAAAAAACGTCGAAAACCACGCTCAACCCTACAGCATCCTACAGGTTTCGTCCTACAAACCCCTACAAACCCCAACCACCCTACAACATACATTTATCACTTATCTCACTTATTTACAAATATATATGTATGTATATGTATTTTGAAAAACGTGTGGTTTGTAGGGTTGTAGGGTTGTAGGACGATGTTTTTGAAATTTTATTTTTCAATGTTGCAGATATTTCCTTTTCTTTCAAAAGGGGGTATTCGGGGGATGAAAACAAGGGAATACCGGAATAGTGACAATTTGAAAGAAAAGGAACAAAAGAATGAATGAATAAAAAACAGAGGACACACCGACCAGCCGGAGTGTCCTCTGTGAAGTGTGCGCCCGTAGGCGTCGGGCGACTTCTGTCTTAATAAGGTCAAATGAACCTCGCCTATATGTTTTCTGCTGCCTGACGGATACGTGCTGCCAGGTCAAACAGTGCGCAGCGCATCTGTTCTGCTTCGGCGGGCGTAAACCCACCCTTTCCGCCGTTGCCGTCAATGCCGTCCATTTTGTGGTAGAACCACGAACTGGAGCGCTGGAAGTAGGTGTTGGCGAAGTCTCGCCATGAAATGGCCATCAACACGTCACTGACTTTCTTCTTCATGTCAGCGATGATGGTGGGGCGTTCAATTACTGCTGTTTTCATTGTTCTGTGTGTGTTAGAGGATAGTGATTACCCCTCCTCCGAAGGGGAGAGGCTTGTCTGTTAGGAGTAAGGCTGTCGGAGCATGTTGTCGAAGAGTTCCTGAACGTACCAGAGCAATTCCGGGTAACCATTGGGGAAGGAGTTGTTGTAGTTTCTGATAGATTCAATCAAGTCCCGTTCCTCGGGCGTCACTTCCATTTTTTCTTTTTTCTGTTCCATAATCATTTGTTTTATTAAGACACTGCAAAGTTACTACAATTTTTCGTATTATGCAAATTTTTCTACACTTTTTTGTAGTAAATTGCAAAAAAGTTCTAAAAAATGTGTCCACGACCTTCCCAGGCGGCAGACACCGGCTAATTACAAAATGTTGCAAGCAAGATACTAATTTGAGAGCAAATCACAATTTTGGCTGAATCGCAAATCCAATAATGGCATTCGCTCGCCTCTTGCAATCACTTCGGTGGTTTCATAGACTTGGCGGTCCATCAGGAAGCATCGCCCATACTCGTCGAACATATACAAATGTTCGCCTTCTTCAGCCACGCAGAGGCGCACGCGGCCATGATGCAGTTTCATTTCAAGGATGCAGAACTGTTCCGGCATCGCTCGCTCAAAGTCTTTAATTTTCATGCTTATTATAGATAAAAAGTCAAAAGTAAAATACAGGAATCTATATAGGAAGTTAGAAGGGGACTTGCGGCTGTTCCGGCTCCACCACTGGCGGCTGCTGGGTGTCAGGTCCCGCCATCGGCGAGCGTTCAAAGTCGACGTCCATGGAGCGACGCAGAATGTCGTAATTGAGTGCAACAGCACTGGTAACTTTTGTCTTTGACTGCATAATCCGCGTCATTGTCATGTTAGCCTTGACAATGACGCCGGAAAATGCATCCTTTTCATCTTCGGGATGCACGGGGACCTCTACGGCCTCCAGCCACTTGAATCGTGTATTGTTGACCTGTCCGATGTAAGAAGGGTGGGATTTAAGATTTATCTCCAGCGTCGAAAGCGACAGCGGCTTGCCGTCCTTGGCAACCGCAGAGGCATACATCTGATGGATGCTCTTCAAGTTCATATAGAGTACTTGTGTGTCAGCAGGCTTCAGGGAATGTGCCACGCCCCCGGTAAGTGTGACAGTACCAGGCGTAGCAATCTTGAAGTCTCGTCCCTGCCGAATGCGTCCACTGTCAATGAGTGTATCGACGGTCGAAAAGAAAACTGCCAGTTTGTCCGTCCTGGTGAGCATGGAAATCTGCGAGCGTACTTTCTCGACAGCCAGGCGCAGAAACTCGTTGTAGGTAAACGGCAGCGGCAAGTGAGGTGCGTGCTGCTCGATGAGCTTGCACATAGCCAGGAACATCGACATGGTGGCAATGAGTCGAGCCTGTTCGCCGGATCGGCTGCTGGTAGATTCGACATTGCTTTGGAGTTCGCGTGCACATTGCTGCTGGATGTCGCGGAAGAATTGTCGAACGACAGGACGCAACTTCAGCACTTCGAGCAGCAGGTAAGAAAGTCCGGCTTCCTCGGCCGATTTTAACTCACGGAATATCTGCTGAGCGTGCTCGGTGTTGATGCGCTCCGACTTCGGCACCTCGCACAGCACGACGCGGTTGGTCAGGGCGTTGTCGTCTTTCTGCGGCGACTCCTGGCCCAGCAAGATGACAGGGGCGTGTACCTTCGACACCTCGATGTCGTTGGTACTGGCGGACTTTCGCTTTTGCGCTCCTTCACCGTCATAGACGACGGACTTCAGACCCTGGAACTTGCGGTCGCTGATCATGTCATCGTTATACTCTTCCATTATCTGCGGCACGTCACGGAAGCGTTCGAGCACCGAGAAGAACGCAGCATCAGTACCGCTGTTCAGGTTGAACGATGGAGCAAGAGGCGAAATGAAGAGTGAACGGATGGAAAGTGCAATCTGTGTCTTACCCGACATGGTCGGTCCGAGGAAGAACAACGACGTGAAGATACGGGCGATAGGCCAGATGTCCGAGCGGAAGGCACACATGATGGAGTAGATGATGGCCCACTTGCCGTTGTCGTTGATGCCATAGACCTCGTTCATCAGCTGCGCCCACCGTTCGAAGGTGATGCGTCGGTTTTGTGGCGTGTCCTTGTACGCCAGCCAACGGTCCTGCTCATAGCGGTCGTTGTCCTGGCGTGCACCGGCATTGACCACACTGAAGGCTGGAGAGTAGAAGATGTCGTCGCCATGGCGCATCAAGCCCAGTTCGTCTGCCAGTTCGAACTTCCACTCGCCACCGACTTCGTGGTAGATGCCGTTGGCAAAGCAGAAACAGTTTTCCGGCTGCTGCCCGAACACCTTCAGTTCCGTACATTTGGGAAAGTTGTAGGAGATGCAGTTCCAGATGCGGGCATAGTCCTGGGCCGTCCCGTTCTCAAAGTTGTAGGCGCCTTCGTTGATCAACATCTCACTGAAGGTGGAAAGCTTGGCAAACACACTCGACGGCCATTCCACGTATGTAGGTTTATCGACGTACATACGGTTGAGTTTGATGACACGGCGGTTGTCTTCCTTGTTCGGAGCATAGACGTGAAAGAGCGGCACGATGTAGAAGTCACCGACTCGACGGAAAGAATTGTTGTCCGTCTTGAACATGTAGCAGACGGGCGTGCCGTCCTTCTTGCGGATGACAGGGAAGAAACCGTAGCGTTTCAGCATCTTCATGTACTCTTCGCTATCCTCCACATAATCCGGAACGCGCTCGGTGTCGATACCCACCAGTTCCTCGTCGATGAAACTCCGCTCGCGCGACATACGCTTGGCTGACTTGCGCTCGTTCAAGTAAGGCCGCAGGATGTCCTTCAACTGCGAGGCCTTCAGTTTCAGTATTTCCGCCCAGCGCGGCAGATTGATGGTCAGCACGCCCTCATTGGCGTAACTCATCAATTCGGCACAGCGTCCGATGTATTCGTTGACTTCCTCTGGGCGGTTGGTTTCCTCAATGAGGTTCTGATAAAAATACAGGTAGCAATAGACCAGGCTGTTGGGTTCGTCCCCATACCATGTATCGACGGTACAACCCCGCTTAAAGAGTTCCTTCAGCAACAGCATATCGTCCGACTCATGGCGGCGGTCAGCCTCCCAGTTCGGCTTATGGACGATGAAGTTGTTCGAAACGCGCATCAGGTTGGTGATGGCATCCGCGTCAGGACGGCCATACCAGAACACGCAGGGAATACGTTTGCCGACACGTTCCAGGAAAGAATCAAACGAAGAGGTCAGGTGCAGTTCCGCATCGTCGTCACCCAAAAGGAGTTCGTGGGCTTCTTCTAGGCCATAAAAGCCTGGTTGGAATTCCTCAGGCTGTTCCGGCAACTTCACTTTCTCAGCCATCTGCTCCAACTGCTCGGCAGAAAGGGACGTGATGCCTGCAAGTTTAGCGAGGAACTGCTGTCTGATGACTGTGTCACGTTCCATCGCCACGACACCCACAATCTGCTTCACAGCCTCGAGACGGGCATATTCATCCTGACCGTCGGTCAGTAACACACGTGTCAGAAATTCCACATAACCCATCTCCGCTTTAGAGATAAAGTCGGACATATGCGAACGCATGGCCTTCATCAAGTCGTTAGGGTCCTGTCCGTCCGGCAAGGCGATACACCGCACTCGGAATCCTTCTCTGACGAGTTCCGGCAAGTGCTTCACCGCGGCTGCTTGTCCGGCACGGTCGCCGTCATAGACGAACACCACATTTTGCGTAAAGCCCTTCAGCAAATGCCGTTGGTCGGCAGTGAAGGCAGTTCCGCTGCCTGCCACGACGTTTTTGATACCGCACTCTGCGAAACTCAGCACATCGAACTGACCTTCGACGATATACACCTTGTCGGCTTTCTGGATGGCATTGCGCGCCTGGTAGAGTCCGTAGACATTCTTCCCCTTCGTGAATACTGGTGTCTCGCCCGTATTCTTGTACTTCGCTTTCTGGTCATTGATGGCCCGCCCCGTAAAGCCGACCACCTGCCCGCGTTTGTCAAAGAAAGGGAAGAGGATGCGCTGCCAGAACGTGTCGCGCAGGCGTCCTTTCTCTTCGTCCTTCCAGGACACGCCGGCAGTCACGAGGTATTCTTCCTTGCACCCGGCAGCCAGCAGGTTTTTGGTCAGTCCGTCGAAGTCGAACGCAAAACCGATACCGTATGCAGCCACCGTTTCGGCACTGATACCACGTGCGGCCACATACGCCTGTGCGTCCGCCGTCTTGTCATAGTTGCGCTGGAACTCTTGAGCAGCACGTGTTAGTACCACGCGAATGCTCTCACGGATATCGTTCTCTTTCTGCTGCTCGGGCGTCAGTTCCACATCAGGAACTTCAATGCCATGCCGCTTGCCCAGCAGCCGTACAGCATCGGGAAACGACAGGCCATCGTGTTTCATCCGATAGCTGACGACGTTGCCTCCCTCGCCACATACAAAGCACTTGAAAATATTCTTTGCCGGATTGACGCAAAAACTGGGATGATGGTCGTCGTGAAACGGACAGCAGCCTACATAGTTGATGCCGACCTTGCGCAATGCCACATCTTCTTTCACTTCATCGACGATGCTCACGTCCGCATTGATGCGATCAACTATTTCCTGCGGTATCTTGCTCATAATGATCAAATAATTCTAACTGTGAAGCCTCCAGGAGTTTCACCCACTCTTCATCTCTAAAGTTAAAAGCACGTGCAATCTTGCGAAGTTCGTCCTCCGTCGGATTAGCATAGCCAAACGCAAGGGACGTCCACCGCTTTTGTCCGATGCCCACCTGCTCGTAAAACTCTCTTGTCGGCGTAAACCACTTTGGGTCGCCAAATTTAATACGAAGCAGATGAACGACAGTAGGACTTTTCACCTGCCTGCCTACGGGCAGACGATGACGGTACATGAACAGCTTGACCGCATTCTCCGAACGCCCAAGCGCATCCGCCATCTGTTTGATGGTATATGACCGCATGTTCTCCATCAGGAACCGCTTTTCGTCTTCCGTCCAGTTACCGTTCCACTTCATGCTTTTACTTCTATTTCTGTCCAAATCAGGCTCTCGTCTATGCCGTATTGCTCGAACAAGGCAGTAATAGCCTCATACTCATCTATGCGCGTAACGTTGTTGCGTTTATAAAACAATCCTGATTCTGTGCTGAGCCCAAGAATTTGACGAAGTTCTGTATTAAATTCCTTTACCTTGCCAACAGGCAAAAGTTCCAACCCCTGAGCAAATGAGAACTGCTTTCTGACCATAATTGAAGATTAGTTGATAATTTTGAAAGTAATAAATATTTTTTCGCTGCAAAGTTAAAAACAATTTTTCATTTATTGAAATGTTTTTATAAATTTTTTGCATTTAATTTTCATTTATTATTATCTTTCTTTCAAATTCTTTCATTAACTTTGTATATACCAAATACTTAATATTATGTTTTACGAAACAATCATCAACAATATTCGAAAGATAATGAGCGATAGGCGTTTGACGCAAGAAATCATTTCGAATTACGCTGGTATCCATTCCTCGCAAATGAGCAAAGTTTTGAACTTCACAATCACGCTCAGCTACAAACAACTTTCAAATCTTGCATCTGGGTTGGGAATGCGCGAAATAGACATCATTACTTACCCGGAAGTCTATGTACCTCGCAATTTAGCAGAAAAAAACGATGATACAGAGGTTGTTCTGCAACTGAAGCTTAGAAAAGACAAATCAGACCAAATACTGAAACTAGTGTTCGGTGAAAACAATATCGAAATACTTAACAAATAATATACAAATGATAGACGGCCAACACGAGATATGCCAAAAACAAAGGGGATAAATGTCTGAAAATCAGGATGCGGAAAATGGCGAAAGCGCGTCGTACATCCTGCCTCCGCAACTCAGAGAGAAACAACGTACGCATCCGTACGTTGTTTTTTTGTTTTGGGATGGATGTGGAAGGTGACCTCAAAGGGAGAACTATGAAGGCGGAGTTTTCCTTAAACACCTTTTTTACACGTCAATCTTCTTCAATCTCAAAATAAATATGATTTCAGCAGATTGACGACAAGATTCATGCAGATTGACGTGTAAAAATTAGGGTGTCCATGTTGGAGAGGAGAAAATCAATCGGGACGCCCCACGGTCGTCCCTACAAGGTTCTCCCACTCATGGAGTCAAAGGCGGCTCCGAACACGGCAAAACCTTTCAAAAGTGGGAAACTTTGGAAAGCCTCAATTTGGAAAAGTTTTCCGTTTTCATTTTTCAACCACTTATAAATCAAATGTATAACTTTTTTTAACACAGAAAAAGTTTTCCAAAAGGTACAGCGTATTGTTTTTTATTGTACCTTTGCAAAAGTTTTGGGTCTGCCTCCTGACCATGACGAAAACGCGGTGCATTTTAACATGGGGCAGACACGAAAGAGAGGCTTATTACATCTAACATCTATACGAACTATGATTCAGACAGTTTTGAAGCGCGACGGACGCACCGTCGGCTTCAACGAGCAGAAAATCATGGCTGCCATCCGTAAGGCCATGATGCACACGGACAAGGGTGAGGACGAACAACTCATCCAGAAGATTACCGATCACATCGCCGTGCATGGAAACACACAGATGACGGTCGAGGAGATTCAGGACGCCGTCGAGGTGGAACTGATGAAGTCGTCGCGTAAGGACGTTGCACAGCGCTACATTGCCTACCGCAATCAGCGCTCAATTGCCCGCAAGGCGAAGACGCGCGATGTGTTCCTTGAAATCATCAACATCAAGAACAACGACATCACACGCGAGAATGCGAACATGAACGCCGACACGCCCGCTGGCATGATGATGAAGTTCGCGAGCGAGGCCACCAAGCCGTTCGTCGATGACTATTTGCTGAGCGAAGAGGTGCGCGATGCCGTCGTACACAACTACCTGCACATCCACGACAAGGACTACTATCCGACGAAGTCGCTGACCTGCGTTCAGCATCCGCTCGACCATATCCTCAACGGAGGATTTGCTGCGGGCCACGGCTCATCACGTCCTGCCAAGCGCATTGAGACGGCTGCTATCATTGCGTGCATCTCAATGGAGACGGCTCAGAACGAGATGCACGGCGGACAGGCCATTCCGGCGTTCGACTTCTACCTCGCTCCTTTCGTTCGTGCGTCGTTCCAGGAGGAGGTGAAAATTGCTGCCGCACTGGCTGGTGAAGACTGCTCCGACCTGCTCGATGCCCAGTTCGACGACTATGAAGAGCGTCCGCTCGACGGCCTGACAGGCAAGCAGCGCGTGCTGCAACATGCCATCAACCGCACCGTCGGTCGTGTTCACCAGGCCATGGAGGCATTCATCCACAACATGAACACCATCCACTCGCGCGGTGGCAACCAGGTAGTGTTCTCCAGCATCAACTACGGTACGGACACGAGTGCCGAGGGTCGCTGCATCATGCGCGAAATCTTGAAGAGCACGTATGAAGGCGTGGGCAACGGCGAGACAGCCATCTTCCCCATTCAAATCTGGAAAAAGAAGCGTGGTGTGAACTACCTGCCCGAGGACCGCAACTACGACCTCTACCTGTTGTCATGCAAAGTCAGCGCACGCCGTTTCTTCCCCAACTTCCTCAACCTCGACGCGACGTTCAACCAAGACCCCGACTGGCGTGCCGACGACCCGCTGCGCTACGAGCACGAAGTCGCCACGATGGGCTGCCGTACCCGCGTCTTTGAGAACCGCTTCGGACCGAGAACGTCTATCGGCCGCGGCAATCTGTCGTTCTCCACCATCAACATAGTGCGCCTCGCCATCGAGTGCATGGACGTGAAGGACAAGGAAGAACGCATCAACCTCTTCTTTTCCAAACTTGACAATCTGCTTGAAATCACCGCCAAGCAACTCGAAGACCGCTTCCAGTTCCAGAAGACCGCCTATGCCAAGCAGTTCCCGCTGCTCATGCGCAGCCTTTGGATCGGTGCCGAAAAACTCGGGCCGAATGACACCATCGAGAGTGTCATCAACCAAGGCACACTAGGCATCGGCTTCATCGGCTTGGCAGAATGTCTCAAGGCCCTCGTCGGTAAGCATCACGGCGAAAGCCAGAAAGCACAAGAACTCGGTCTGAAGATTGTGGAATACATGCGTCAGCGCGCCAACGACTTCAGCGAGCGCTACCACCACAACTACTCCGTGCTGGCCACGCCTGCCGAAGGTCTCGCAGGCCGCTTCACCAAGCGCGACCGCAAGGAGTTCGGCGTCATCCCCGGCGTCACCGACCGCGACTACTACACCAACTCCAACCACGTACCCGTCTATTACAAGTGCAGCGCACGCCACAAGGCTGAGGTCGAGGCTCCGTACCACGAAATCACACGCGCCGGCCACATCTTCTATGTCGAGATTGACGGTGATGCCACGCACAATCCGCAGGTCATCATGAACATCGTCGATATGATGGACCAGATGAACATGGGCTACGGTTCTGTCAACCACAACCGCAACCGCTGCATGGACTGCGGCTACGAGAACGCCGACCCCGCCATGAAGGTGTGTCCGAAGTGCGGCAGCAAGCACATCGACCGCCTGCAGCGCATCACTGGCTACCTCGTGGGTACGACCGACCGCTGGAATGCGGGCAAACTTGCCGAACTGAACGACCGCGTCACCCACGTTGATAGTGGCAACCAACTGCCTCTGTTCCAAGACGAAAGACTATGATCAGACTACTGGACATTGTGGAGGACACCATGGTCGATGGTCCAGGCTTGCGCACAAGCATCTACTGCGCAGGCTGCGACCATCGATGCCCTGGCTGTCACAATCCTCAGTCGTGGGAGATGCAAGGCGGCCACGAGGTGTCGGTCGAGGAAATCATGGCCGTCATCGAGGCCGACCCGTTTGCCAACGTCACCTTCAGCGGTGGCGACCCGATGTTCCAACCCGAAGCCTTCAGCGAACTGGCGGAGACCATCCGCAGCCGCACCACGAAGGACATCTGGTGCTACACCGGCTTCACGTTCGAGGCACTGCTCCAGATGCCTCGTCAACGTCGTCTTTTACAACTCTGCGACGTGCTCGTCGATGGTCCTTATGTCGAACGTCTTCGCGACCCCGACCTGCTCTTCCGTGGCAGCACCAACCAGCGCATCATCGACGTGGCCGCCTCACTTCAGCAAGGCCAGGTCGTCCTTTGGCACGATCCCATGAGCATGGCCTCATAAAACACAAATACAATGGCAAAAGTTCTCCTTATCAACGGAAGTCCGCGCGAGCATGGCAACACGCGGATGGCACTCGAAGAAGTGGCCAAGACACTCAATGCCGAGGGTGTCGAAACCCTGATTGTCAATATCGGCAAGCAAGCCATGCAGGGCTGCATCGCCTGCGGATGGTGTGGCCGTAACGGGCGCTGCACCTACAACGACCAAGTCTATGAGCAAATCCTCAACGCTGTGCGCGAGGGCATCGACGGCTATGTCATCGGTTCGCCTGTCTATTACGGCGGCCCCAACGGTTCGCTCTGTGCGCTGATGGACCGCGTGTGCTATTCGCTCGGCCGCTACATGCAGTTCCGACCTGCCGCCAGCGTCGTCGTTTGCCGCCGTGGTGGTGCCAGTGCCGCCTTTGACCGTCTCAATAAGTATTTCACCATCCTCAACATGCCCGTTGTCTCCTCGCAGTATTGGAACATGGTCTATGGCCAGACGCCCGGTCAGGTGGCTCAGGACGAGGAAGGCATGCAGACCATGCGCCAACTTGGCCGCAACATGGCGTGGATGATTCAGCGTCTCGATGTGAACGGCAGTCCTCTGCCCGAAAAGGAAGACCCCGCACGCACCAATTTCATACGCTAATCATGATGAAATCACTCGTCACAGCGCTGCTCTTCATGGCAGCCATCACCACCGATGCCCAGTTCATCTACCGTGTCAGCGGTAATGGACTGAAGAAACCCTCGTACATCCTTGGAACCATCCACCTGCTGCCTGGCTCGCTGCTCGACAGCATTCCTGCATATTTGAAAGCAGAAGCCCGATGTCGGCAGATGTATGTTGAAACCGATGTCACTAATAAGCAGCAAATACAGGAACTACAGACTACAGGACTGCAGGCTATGGCGATGCCCGATGGCAAAACCATTTTCGACATCTTGAGCGAGGACCAGACAGAGTTGTTAAGCCGCACCTACCAAGAGGTTATGCATGTCAACCTGGCAGATTCGGCTGCGAGACCCCTCTGGACCATTGTACCCAAGGGTCACATCCAATTTTTTGAAACTTTGTTTCCAGCCATGGCAATACTACAACATCCCCAACTGAGAATGACAGGCACTCCGATGGATAGGGTTTGTATGGAAAGAGCAAAGGAACGTGGTATGCCACTGGGACAACTGGACGAAAAGCCGAGTCAAGACAAACTGGACAAGTTACACGATGAGTGGGTGCAGGATATAGATGCACAAGTGGATTCCCTCGTTTCCTATCTCAATCACATCGACGAACACAGAACGAGTGCCGTCAAGGGAATCGAGTACGCGGCACAAGGCATTGAAGATTGGAAAAAGGGTGACTACGACCATTTTGACGCCATCAGTTTAGAAGAGGTTCAGAAGCAACCATCCGTTTTCAGAGAGCGCAACGAGAAATGGCTGCCCAAGATACAGACAGCCATGCGCGAAATGCCCACGATGTTTGTCTTCGGGGCCGGACATCTGGTCGGTCCTCACGGCATCCTCCAATTGCTTCGCGACGCTGGCTACAAAATCAAACCAGTGAAGAAATAATCATTTAGAAACAGGGAAAAACATGCGGAATCTCCGCATCATCAACAGAGAAAAATAACGAAAAAAACGCACCGCAGTGCAAATTCAATTGCACTGCGGTGCGTTTTTTGACGTTTTTTGGAAGGAAATCAGCGAGGATGTTTTACAAAAAAATCGCTGCTCACACTAATACTGACGGAGCAACGAGATAAGTTGCAGCAAATCCTCCTCGGTCGTTGCCCATGAGGTGACGAAGCGGCAGACAGTGTGGTCGGCGTCGTAGGGTTCCCAATGGGTGAAGAGAACATGCGACTCCAGACGGTGCATACGGTCATTGGGCATGATGACAAACTGCTGATTGGTGGGCGAATCGATGAAGAATCGGAAGCCTGCCTCAGCAAGGATGTCGCGCAGGCGGTGTGCCATCTCGATGGCATGGCGGGCGATGTGGAAGTATAAAAGACCCACCCCCTGCCCCTCCCTTGTAGAGAGGGGAGTAGATACTGTTTCATTATGAGATAGTTGCTGCTCAGAGTGACCACGCCCATCCCTACAAGGGAGGGGCTGGGGGGTGGGTCTAAACAACGCATCGAACTGCACGCCAGCCAAGCGGCCTTTGGCCAGCAGGGCTCCGTGACGCTTGACGATGGTGAAAAAGCACTTGGGCGCATTGCCATGCGTGAAAACCACAGCTTCGCCACACAGCGTGCCAACCTTCGTGCCGCCGATGTAGATGGCGTCACACTGGCTGCAGAGCCATGCAAGGTCGAAGTCGCACTCGTCGGCCATCAGTCCGTAGCCCAGACGTGCGCCGTCGATGTAGAGCGGCAGGTCGTAGTCGGTGCAAACGCGGCGAATGGCCTCTATTTCCGACTTCTGATAAATGGTTCCCAATTCGGTGGGCATGGTGATATAGACCATGCCTGGCTGTGCCACGTGGTCGCGGCTCTCGTCGTGGGTGAACACCTCCATGAAATGACGCAGGTCGTCGGCGTGCATCTTGCCGAGGTGGCTGGGCAACGTGATGACCTTGTGTCCGCTGGCCTCGACTGCTCCCGACTCATGGGCGTTGATATGGGCCGTTCCGACACAGACGACTCCTTCGTAGGAGCGCAACATGCCGTCGATGACAGTGGCATTGGTCTGCGTGCCTCCTACGAGGAAAAAGACGTCGGCATCGGGACACTGGCAGGCCGCACGGATGCGGTCTTTGGCTCGGTCAGACCATTCGTCGAAGCCGTAGGTCAGACTTGTCTGGTCATTAGTCTCGACGAGCGCACGGAGCACGGCGGGATGAGCGCCGTTATTGTAGTCACATTCAAAGTTAAGGGCGGACCCTCCCCCTTGCCCCTCCCTATGAAGGAGGGGAGTAGTTACTTCTTTATGGTTGCTCATTTTTCTCAAATTTCTCGATTTTGTCAAGATAGTATTGGCGCAGGTCAGCCCAGCGATAGTAAGGATAGTTGTCGGTCGGGATGGGCAGTGTCTGTTCACGCTCGTTGAGCAGCGCTTTGACGAGGATGTCGCCAGGTTTGTTCTTCTTAGGACGATAGAAAACCAACTGGATGTTGCAAGCCATGGGGAAGATTTCGTAGTTGCGCCATGTGTCGTCGAGATGTTCCCAGTCGTCGGAAGCAAAACCGCAGTTTCCCAATTCGAGCAGACAGGCCAGCGGCATCACACACACCTCATGACCGAAGCGCAGGGTGGCCTGCACAGTGGTGACGGTGTCGGCTGTCTCGATGATGTTTTTCAGCAAGTTCAGTTGACTGAACGGCATGACTGAACCTGTTGCAGGCGACGGTCCGTAGTTCTGGTACCAGCCAAGGTTGACGCGCCGCCACTGGTCGTAGATTTCCTCTTCGGTGAAGAAAGTGAGCAGGTCGCCCACATCGCCGACGTGGCTGTCGATGTGGGCTGCAGCGTCGAGTTCGGCATCGTGGCTCTGCATGTTGGCAGCCACTTCAAAGAAATGGCGCATGAAGGAGCCGGCGTTGATGCTGTCGCGCACCCATTGAGGGTCGGTGAACATCACGGAACAGAGGCGTTCGGGGTGTGTCCAGCGGTCACGGTACTCGTCTTCCACCTTGCGTCCCTTTCCACTCTGCTCACGCACTTGGCCGCGCCAAGGAGCATTGAGATAATACTGCAGCGACTCGCTCACGTCGTTATGGATGCGTGCCGAAGGATTGGCAGCCATAAGTTCTTCACACTCTGCCGTCATCGACAGGATGCAGCGGATGACCACAGTTGAGCGTGCATCGATATTGATACCCTTCTTCAGGAAAATTTCGGGAAAGTGTTCTGCCATGCGCCGACCAATACCGTGGTGCTGACGCTCGCCCACTGTGGTGAGGTCGCCCAGTCGGCCGCGTGTGCCACGAAAGAACTTCTCCAACTGTTCCAGCACCTCAAGTCCCTGGGCAGTCAGTTTGCCTTGTTCACGGGCTTTGCGCAGCGGACGGATGGCCGACAGGTAGTCGCCGTCGGCCAGCAACCAGCGCGAGCCATGACGTCCGTAGTGACTCATGTAGAAGGGTTCGTAGCCTTTCGGAGCAGGTGTCAGCGCATCGTGGCCATAGGCACGGTCGTAGTCGAGATAGTTACTGCCGCAGAGGTAGCGGTTGTCTTTCAGTTCTTCGCGGGCAGAAGGCTTCTGCTGGGCGAAGAGCAGCCCTGATAAAGAGACTGCATAGAGAAACAGAACGAGATGTTTCATGTGATTATGATGATTGTAATGTTCGATGCTGTCGATGGCCTTCCACATAGATGGCCTTGAAGGGCTGTGCTGGACAGTGGTATTCACAATCGCCGCAACCGATACAACGTGTGACATCCACTTCAGGAATCCAAACCGAGTATTCATCTGTGGGGTCGAGCGGTACCAATTGCACGGCACCCGTCGGGCAGTGGTTCTCGCATTCGCCGCAGTCCTCATCGTCAGTGATGCAAAGGCAGTTCTTCTCCACCCAGACGGCGTGTCCTATCTGCGTGAGCAACTTTTCCTTCTTGTCTATTTGTTGGATAGCCCCTGTGGGACATACCTCGGAGCAGCGCACGCAGTCGGGATCACAGAATCCCTGCTCGAACGTCAGCGTCGGCTGCATCAGCGTGGTGAGGTCTGTTGACGGCCGGAGCACACCGTTCGGACATTTGCTCACGCAAAGTTGGCAGGCTGTGCAACGTTGGAAGAAATTCTGTGCTGAAAGTGACCCTGGAGGCGTCAGCGGTGTCGTGCGTTCGGGAGCATTCTTCCCTTCAACAAGCGAAAGACCTTTGTCAACCTCCTTTTTCACCCCAGCCATCGCCAGGGCGGTTCCTGCCAACAAGGCAGAGGAAAGGAACGAGCGGCGGCCTGCATCTGTAACGTCTGCCGACTCGTGTCTGGCAGTTTGGGGTGTACGATACGTCAGTGCGCCGAACTTGCACTTGTCGATGCAGTTGCCGCAAACGACACAGCGGCTGTAATCGACCGTGTGCGTCTTGAAGTCGATGCAGGAGGCCTTGCAGTTTTTGGTACACATCGAGCAGTTGCGGCATTTCTCTGTGTCGAAACGAATCTTCAGCCACGAGAAGCGTGCCACAAACGAAAGTACGGTGCCGACAGGACAGACGGTATTGCAATACGTGCGGCCGCCCAGCCATGCCAACAGTGCCACGACGACGAACGTCACTCCTGCCACAACAACCGTCGGCATCACAGGGTTGACTGCATTCACGACCATACGGCCATAACTGCTGTACGGAGCGAGCAATGCCACAACGGAGCCGATACCGAACACCATTGCCAAAATAAACACAATCAGCACGCCATAGCGCAACCAGCGTTTTTCACCGCTGTACGTGTAACGGTTCTTCTTCACTTTGCCATGAATCCACGCTATCACGTCCTGCAGCACACCCAACGGACAAATGACAGAACAGTACATGCGGCCGAGAACGAGTGTGAGCACCAGCAAGACGACTACCACGACGAAGTTCAGTGCCAAGGCCGCAGGCAAGAACTGAATCTTTGCAAGCCATCCCAACCATGGATGCAGCGTGCCGGTCGGATCGATGAACAGCAGTGTGATGGCTGCGAAAACCAAAATGGCGAGGATGATACGAATCGTTCTAAGCATGATTACCTTTTATCTTTTAACTTTGAAAAAACAGGATTATGGGATTATGAGGATTTTAATTGTTAATTGTTCATTGTTAACTTTTTAACTTTTTAACTTTTTGTGTTGAACGTACTACCCAAACGCTGACCTCGTAGAGCAGCCAGATAGGCAGCGAGACGATGAGGAGCGTGAGCGCATCGCCGGTCGGTGTGATGACGGCTGCCACGATGAGGATGGCGACGACGGCATGTCGGCGATAGCGTGTCATCCATTCTGCACGCAGCATACCCGCCTTGGCGAGCAGCCATGCCAGCACGGGCAGTTCGAACACGATGCCGAAGACGAGCGAGAGCATCAGCAGTGTGTCGATATAGGAGGTGATGGTCAGCAGGTTCTGCACGTCGCTGCTCACGCTGTAGTTGGCCAGAAACTGCACACTGACGGGGAACACCACCAGGTAGTTCACAGCCACGCCGACCATGAACATCACGTAGGCAGCCCCCACGAGCCTCACCCCCACCCGACGTTCGTGTTCATACAGGCCTGGAGCGACGAAGCGGTAGAGCACATAGAGAATGTACGGAAGCGACACCATCAGCCCCATCATGAGCGACACGCGCAGGTGGATCATAAACTGTTCGGTCAGTTCCGTATTGACCAGCCGCAGCGTCTCAGCCTCGATGCCCGTCCAGCGGTAGATGGGAAAGTCGGCCTGCGACGGCCATAGGACGAAGTCGAACAGCCACTCCTTCAGACAGAACGCAGCGACACCCGCCACTACGGCCGCCAGCAGCATCCGAATCAGGCTGCCGCGCAAAACGTCAAGATGGTCCCAGAAGGTCATTGAAGACTCACCTCCACCCCCTCCCAAGGGAGGGGCGTATTTAGTCTTTTCGCTCATGGAAGAGGGTAGAAACTACTCCTCCCCCTTGGGGGAGGCTGGATGGGAGTCGTCCTCCTCCTTACCGTTCATGCCGTCCTTGAAACTCTTGACTCCCTTGCCGAGCCCCTTCATCAGTTCAGGGATTTTCTTGCCGCCGAAGAGCAGGAGCACCACCAGCGCGATGATGATGATTTCAGGCAGATGTAAATTCATAGTCGTGTCGTATTAAGGTTACAATGATACAGAATACCGTTGCAAAGATAAGAATTATTCGCGACAAAACCAAACGCAAGAAAAAATACACGCCAAGTGCTTGGATTTTTCACGCTAAGCACTTGGAATTTTCACGCTAAGCACTTGGCGTGTTTTTTCCAAGCACTTGGACAGGAGAGTATGGCGGCTCACGCCGACTGTAAAAAATCATCATAAATGACGATTGTCTGTCCTGTATATTTGTCGTAACTTTGCACCCAAAATTTCAACCCAGCATTATGATGATTAAGAAAGCATTACTCCTCGTTGCTCTTGCAACTCTCACTACAACACAAACACTACATGCAGAAGGGATTCAGCCCCCAGACATTGTTCCAAGCGACTCAAGCCGCGTCTATGACCTCGACGCAGTGGTTGTCGTCGCTCAGCCCAAGGAACAACTGCGTCTGCGCCAGCAACCGCTGAGCAGCAGCCTGTTCTCGGCCTCCGACATGTTCAGTCTCGGGGTACGCGACCTGCGCGAACTCAGCCAGTACGTTCCGTCGCTGACCATGCCCAACTACGGCAGCCGCTTCACGTCGTCTATCTATGTGCGCGGCATAGGGTCGCGTCTGGGCAGTTCGCCCGTAGGCATGTATGTCGATGGAATGCCGCTCCTGTCGGGCAGCCAGTACAACTTCCACGTCTATCAGACCGACCGCATCGACATCCTGCGCGGACCACAGGCCACGCTCTACGGCATCAACAGCGAAGGCGGACTCGTGCGCATGTACAGCCGCAGTCCGATGAACTACGAGGGGACGGACATCCGTCTGGGCAGCGGTACGCACGGCTACCGCAACATCGAGGCAGCCACCTACCATCGGCTGTCCGACAAGTTCGGCCTGAGCGTCGCAGGATTCTACGAAGGCCAGAACGGATTTCTCCGCAACCTGACGACCGGCGAACGTGCCGACAAGCAAGACGAGGCGGGCGGACGGCTGCGCCTTGTCTATCAGGCCACCGAACGCCTGACCTTCGACCTCCTCGGCGACTACCAGTTCACGCGCCAGAACGGATTCCCCTACGGACTGCTCACCACGATTCACGGCCCTGCACAGTCGCCCTCCACCGACCAGCAGGGCAACTACCGCCGCAATATGCTCAGCACGGCCCTCACGGTGAAGTATGCTGCCAAAGGCTTCGACATCACCTCGACCACGTCGTACCAGCACCTTCACGACAACATGCTCATGGACATCGACTACACACCACGCGACTTCAACACCATGCGTCAGCGGCAGAACATGAACGCTCTGACCGAAGAGTTGAGTTTCAAGCGCAACACGCAGGGACGCTGGCAGTGGACGGCCGGTGCTTTCTTCTCACGCAAGTGGCTGACCAACACCGCTCCCGTGGATTTCGGACGTGACTTCGGTACGACCATCTCCACACCCATCAACACAGCCATGTACAATGCCATCCTCGCAGGTATGGCCAAGGGCATGGCAGCGGGAATGATTGCCAAAGGAATGCCTGAAGCCGCTGCCATGGCCGCTGCCAACAAGGCGGCTGCTGCGGCTATAGAGAAGGCTGGCGGCGTGACGATGGACCCTGCCGACCTGCACGTGCCTGGCACGTTCAAACTGCCTGAGACCAACTTCGGCCTGTTCCATCAGAGCAGCCTGCAACTCACCGACCACCTGACAGCCACGCTGGGCTTGCGCTACGACATGAGTCATGTCAGCATCGACTACTGCACACGTGCCGACATGGCACTCACGGCACACGTCATGGGGGCAGATGCCACGAACGTGCTCTCGTCCGTCCTGCAAGACAAAGGGAGCGACACCTTCCACCAACTGCTGCCGAAGGTCGGTCTGACCTACGAAGTGGACAACGAAGGTTCTAACATCTATGCCGTCTTCAGCAAGGGATACCGTGCCGGCGGATATAACTTCCAGGGATTCTCCGACATCTTCAACACCGAACTGATGGCCAACAGCAGCAAAGCCAACACGGGCAGTTACGACATTCCGCACACAGCCGCCGACTATGACAACATCATGCAGACCATCAGTTACAAGCCTGAAACTTCGTGGAACTACGAACTGGGCACGCATCTCAACCTGGCCAACGGTGCCTTGCAACTCGACTTTTCTACCTATTATATACAGATTCGCAACCAGCAACTCTCCATCATGGCCAGCAACCATGGTTACGGTCGCACGATGGTGAACGCAGGCAAGAGTTACAGTTGCGGCCTCGAACTCGCTCTGCGCGGACATGCCTTCGCCAACCACCTCAGTTACAGTTTCGGATACGGGTACACACGTGCCGTCTTCAAGGAATATGACGACGAGGTGGATGGCGTGGCAGTGAGTTACAAGGACAAGTACGTGCCTTACATCCCGCAGCACACCCTCAGCGGCAGTGCCGACTATCGCTTCGACTTCCAGAACTGTGCTCTCAGTGGACTGGTGCTGGGTGTCAACGCCTCTGCCATGGGACGTACCTACTGGGACGTAAGCAACGACTATTCTCAGAACCTATATGCCACGCTGGGTGCCCATGCCGACTTGCTCTTCGGCGACTTCCAAGTCAGTCTATGGGGCAGAAACCTGACCAACACGAAGTACAACACGTTTGGTTTCCGTTACGGCCAAACGGCTACGTTCTTCGGACAGCGTGCCAACCCCACACAGGCTGGCATCGACCTGCGCCTGCACTTCTAAAAAATCCAAAAAAGGAATGCCCTGCACGATCTTCACAGACCATGCAGGGCGCCTATAGGCTCATTATCTATGTACTAACTTAATAACGGTGTCATGAAGATGATTACCGTATGATGCGGCCTCCCGTGTCGGTGTGGATGCGGCCGGCCCTGGATTCGGACCATACGATGTCTTGGCGCAGGGTGTTGACGTCGTGTACTTCGCTCAGCCATGCGTCGCCGTCCATCCACTGTCGCGATTCGCCTTCGGCCTCATAGACGCAGATGCGTTTCACGCTTTCGGGCAGCGGGGCATAGACGAGGACGAGGCGGATGGCGCGGCCGGTCATGCCGTGAATCCAGAAGCACTGGTCCATCGGCAGGTGTTCAACTTCGCGCAGCAGGTAGCGGTCGCCCGTGTCGGCATCGATGAGGCACGAGCCCGTAGTGAAACGGAAGAAGAACCAGTCCTGCGGAATCACGTAGTCGTAGGTAAGGTAGGTGGCATCCTTGCAGCGATAGAGCCGCCACGTGGCGTTGCTTCCGTCACCCTGGCTGCCCATCAGCGGGAGTCCCTGACGGACAGGGGGTTCATAGATGTGGGAGAAGACGGCGAACGAGTTTTCGTTCTGCGTGTCGTAGTTGGGCCATGCCGGCCGTTCGATGGTGGGGATTTCGTTCGTCGGACGTTCGTCGTAGAGGGGAAGCGACGACACGGCCTTTTTTTGTGTGCCGCACGATACAAAGATAAACAGCGTGGCAGCAATAATTATATACTGTTTCATAATCAGGAGTGTTGAGGGTTAGGGAATAATCTTGATGGGCTTTCGCGTGATTTCATCCACGTTGTAGAAACCAGACATTTCGCTCGTCTCGTAGTCGTAGAGTGCGATGCGCTTCACGTTCTTGTCCAGTGGCGGGAAGACAAGAGTGGCCATGAGAAGCATGTTGTCGTCAACCTCCGTCTCAAGCGAGACATCCTGGGCGAGATACTCTCCATCGCCAGAGTAGATGCGAACGCCGCGGCACATGTATTTATCGCCCGTTTCGGGGTCAAGCAGGCAGGCGCGTCTGGTGTGGAGGGTGAAGTTGCCCTGTTTGACAATCTTTGCAGGAATCGGACACACGAAGTGCGTCTCGCTGTCCGTCCTTTCGAGCCAACCCTTCTCCGTGGGCAGTTTCTCAGCGTTCGGCACTTCGCCCGGCAACATAAAGAGGGGGCGATGGTACGACACAGGCTGGCGGTGATACTGCTGGCGCTGAGCATCGGACTCGACGGCAGGCTTCATCCAGCGGATGTGCCAACCACGCCCCAGGTGCTCACGGTCTTCCCATTGCAGGTCGATGTTGTACGTACCCTCCGCAGCCTCGCGGAAGCGGTACTCGTGGGTGTGTTCCGACTGCTCATTGTCGAGCCAGACCGTTGCCACACGGATGGTGTCGCTCGAGAAGTTCGGTTCAAAACGTCCTACATAGACACCGTCGCCAATCTTTTGTGCTCCGATGGCTGTCATCGTGGAGTCGAGCAGAAGTTCTGGCGAAAACTCTTCCCGAATCTCTTCCAGCGTTGCTTCGTACTGCATGGTGTCTACCACGGCGACTTTGGTTTCGTCTTTAGGTGTTTCGGGCACAGACTCGTCGGCAGGAACAATCTCTCTATGGATGGGAGTTGCAGGGAGCGTCCTTTTTACTTCCTCTTCCACCTCGTCCATCACCTCCGGCTTCGCAAAGGCGACGACGGTAAAGGCGGCAAGAGGCAGGACATAAAGTGCTTTGAGGGCACTCAGTCTTGTTGATTTCTTTTTGAACATCATAATCATTCGTTTTTTCAGTTTACTTTCATTGAATGCATTCGTCACCGGCTGCAGTCCAGTGCGCGCTGCTTTCTCTATTAACAACATGTTGTATTCTACTTTATCGGCACCGCTGCGCAGAACAGCGCGATCGGCTTCAAATTCGTGAACGTCGGCAAGGTCTTGGCGCAGCATCCAGGCGAACGGAAGGAACCAAAGCGTGCGGCAGGTGAATTCGCACAACACCTTGTCCCATGAGTGACCGCGACGCAGGTGGGCACACTCATGCTTGATAATCTCCGTGCTGCCCATATCATTCTGGCTCAGCACCACCCATCGCATCCATGAGCAGGAGTTCTGCACCTCACGGCTTTCGACCACATGCACCCAGCGCGGCACATTGACGCATTCCACACGTCGTGCACGATGCAACAATAGCGCAAAACGCACGATGCTGAACAGGTATGCCAGCCAAAAGGCGACGGCTCCGACAGCATAGACTATAATGAGTATGCGTGTGAGGGTCCATGTCTCTGTGCTCGCAACGCCTGTCTGCTCAGCCTTCTTGGGCTGAGAGGAAGTAGCAGTCCACGCTCCAAGCATCTCCGACCGGCTTTCCTTGCTCACCATTTGCGTAAATCCTTCGACCTTTTCGTTGACCACCGTCGGACGACTTGTGGTGAAGTGCATCAGCGGCAGCACCATGCTCACGACCATAATGCCAAGCAACACGAAGCGGTTCAGACTGTGAAAGGTCTCACGACGCAGAAAGAGTCCGTAGAGGCTGTAGAGCAACGTCAGACTCAGCGCCCACTTGATGATGTAGATGACCAGCGCAGCCATGCCTTTACTCCTTTCCGTTATTAATCAATGACTGGAGCAACTCCACAAGTTGTTGCTCGCTCAACTTCTCCTGGTGCACAAACTCCGACACCACGTCTGCATAGTTCGAACCGAAATACTTATCGACGAACGTGCCCAGACGACTGCGTCCGTAGTCCTTCTTCTCAATCTTCGGAATGTAGATGTAGCCACGTCCTTCGGGTCGGTGTGTGAGAAAACCCTTGCGCTCGAGCGACTGGAACGTGTTCGAAATACTGGTGATGATGGGACGCGGTTCGTCGTACAGCGCCAGCACCTCCTTCGGCGTACATTCGCCAAGGCTCCAGATGTGCTCCATCACTTCCTCTTCTTTGGTGGTTAACTTAATCATAACTCAACACATTTTTTTGTTGAACGCTGCAAAGGTAATACAATCTTCCCGTCACTTCCAAATTTTCTCCGTTTTCTTAACATCGCTTAAATGTTGAAAAACAGAACAAGCGCCAAGAGGGTGATTCTTGGCGCTTGTTTCTCTAAAATAGTAGTTCTGGCCTACGGCATCAGCAGCGACGAGTCGCCGTAACTGAGGAAGCGGAAGTCGTGGGCGAGCGCGTAGTCGTAAATTTTCCGCCAATCGCCGTGTACAAAGGCACTGACGAGCAGCAGCAGTGTGGATTGCGGCTGGTGGAAGTTCGTCACCATGCGGCGCACAATCTTGTACTCATACCCTGGTGCTATGATGATGCGGGTTGACGTGTGCAGCGCATCGAGATGGTGCGCGTCGAGATAGCGCAAAATGTTCTCAATGGCTTTTTGCACAGGGAGTTGGAGGGAATCCTCATACGGTTCCCATTGCTCGACCACCAACTCGTCCTCGTCCAAGTCGAGCGTCTTCTCAAGTTTTCTGCCGATATAATACAGACTCTCGAGGGTGCGCACCGAGGTGGTACCCACGGCAATGGCTTCGCAACCGTGTGCCAGCAATTTCTCGATGGTCTGACGCCGCACGACAATGTATTCGGCATGCATCTCGTGGTCGGCAATCTCTTCCGATTTCACGGGTTTGAACGTACCCGCACCGACGTGTAGGGTGACTTCCTCGCGGTCGATGCCAGCATCGTCGATGGCCTGCAGCACACGTTCCGTGAAATGAAGCCCAGCCGTCGGAGCCGCTACCGAACCTTTTACCTTCGAATACACCGTCTGATACGTGCGCAGGTCGCTCTCTTGTGTCTCACGGTTCAGGTAAGGCGGAATGGGCAGTTCGCCGATGGCCGAAAGAACCTCGGCAAACGATAAAGCGGACCCACCCCCTGACCTTGCCATCGTCGCTTCGCTCCCCAGTTGCTTCGATTCCGCAACTGCCCTGTGAGGGAGGGGTGTTGTTACTGTCCTCCAAGAAAAACGAATGCGATGTTTTGTTCCGTCATTATTGGGACTATCATAAGGGAGTCTTTCAGCTGTCAGTTCTATATACTCCCCTCCCTCACAGGGCAGTTGCGGAATCGAAGCAACTGGGGAGCGAAGCGACGATGGCAAGGTCAGGGGGTGGGTCCGATATTTCCGTGTCAGCACCCCACTCTTCCAGCGCTTCAGATTGCCAATCATGCAGAGCCACTCCACGCTGCCTCGTTCTGAGAAATTCAGTTGGTAGTCCTTCGGAGCGAAGGGTTCCATGCAGAACACCTCGATTTGTGCGCCTGTCTCCTTGCGGAAGTGCAGGCGTGCCTGAATCACACGAGTGTTGTTGAACACCATGAGCGCCCCTTTGGGCAGATAGGTCGGCAGCGACGTGAAGACATCCTCGGTCACCACTCCTTTGTTATAGATTAGGAGTTTGCTCTGGTCGCGTTCGGCCAGCGGAAATTTGGCGATGCGTTCATCGTCGAGCGGGTAGTTGTAGTCCGCAATGCGGATATGCTTTGTATCGATCATGTTCAATTACATTTTAGGTATCACATCAAGCGCTTGGAATTTTCACGCTAAGCGCTTGGAATTTTCACGCTAAGCGCTTGGAGAAATTACGCTAAGCACTTGGCGTGTTTACGCTAAGCACTTGGCGTGATTATTCTAAGCAGTCAGAAAAGTCACTTCCTTGAAGGCATAGCGGCTCACTTGTCCGTCACGGCGACGCAGCAGCAAGTGGCCTGTCGGTTCGACGTCGAAGATCTCTGCCTCGAAGCGTCCGTCGCTGTCCTCATACCGATGCCATCCTTCGCGGCGATAGAGGTTCTGGCAATACATGCGGTGCACAGTCTCTGCCCCACCCTCGCGCAGCAACTCATACAACGCGACAAAACGCTCGACGACGGCCTGCAGAATCTCCTCGCGGTCGTATTCACGGTCGGTCAACTGGGCGAGCGAGACAGGGTTGGGCGCATCGCTGCGGAACTCCCTCTGGTTGACATTGATGCCTGTGCCGATGATGCACGTCTCAATGCGGCTGCCGCTGAGATCGCACTCGATGAGTGTCCCACTGATTTTGCAGTCGCCGACGTAGATGTCGTTCGGCCATTTCACCTCGCCGCCCACGGTCTCGGCCACCGCCAGGGCAATGGCTTCGCTGAGCGCAAACTGCTCTGTGACAGCGAGAAAATGCGGATGGCACACGAGCGAGAACTGCACGTTACGCCCTGCCTCCGACTCCCACACATTGGTGCGCTGACCGCGTCCTGCCGTCTGTTCGTCGGCATCGACAAGCGTCAGTTCGTGCAGCACCTCACCTTCGTCCAGCATACGCCGCACAAGGCTATTGGTACTGTCGATGCTGTCCAGATGCAGGCGACGCACCACACTTATTGGGTTCAGTTCCTTCTCTCTTTCCATGTTTCAAAGTGCAAAGTTACCACTTTTTGAGCGGCTTTCACTATTTTTTAACTGTTAACTTTTAACTTTTAACTTAAAATGACTATCTTTGCCACCATCAATCCCATAACACCTAACCATTATGAACAGCAAACGTACACTGGCAAGCGTGTTGACCGCCATCATACTTGCCGCAATCATCCCGATGAACATGAATGCACAAGAAGACCTGAACATCTGGTGGCAAGGGCATAATGCCGAACGCGAGAATGCCGAAATCCTCAAAAATCGCCTTATCTCGCTGAAGGATGCACGAAAGGAAACACTGCGCACGATGCCCATCAAAGACCTGCTCAACGACGAGGACAGCGAGTACTGGTGGGACGGCCGGCAACTCTGTGTGCTGGGCTACGGCGAAACCGACAACATACGTCCGCTCGTCACTTTCAAGAAGCAAGGAGACGGTCAGGAGCTCTACACCCTCGTCTGCAAGAAAGGCAAGAACGGCACGACTGTGACCATCAAGGACCATGCGGG